>CAMUYR010000003.1 GCA_947164965.1 uncultured Prevotella sp.
GGCGTTTCATATGGAGTTGTTCAGAAATTGACAAAATGATCACTAGAACCGACCCTGTGATTCCTGATCAGGAAACCGACTGAAGGGCTGAACACACTCGATGTCTTCTGAATCTCGTCAATGGCAGCCAGAGTTCCCTGTGGCGTCTGTCGTTGTTCCTTGCCCCAATTATAATAAAAGCGGTCGTCCTCGAAAGCTCCGCTACCAGGTTGTGGCGGCTCGGCAATGTATCGGTTTGCGTTGGACACTTCCTCTTTGGAGAGGAATGCTTTTATTTTGGGCTTCGACTCCTTGGTATCTATGGCTTTGAGCAGAACTAGCAGGTCGTCTGTCGTGTTGGGTTGCGGTCTGAAGTTCGGATTTGTTATGGCTACAGTCCTGAACCAGTCTTTCAGATAGCCCTTATACTGGTTTTGCGAGTCGGCAACGAGCAGTAACAGGATACGTCCGTCTTTCAGTTGCGGACCGACACAGATGCCTTCGTAATTGGCAAAGCTCCGGTTGGTGACATTGATCTTGGTGTAGAACTCGGTGATGAGCTGTTTCTGCAGCAGGTCGTTGGCACGCTGTGTGGATGGGTTGACCACATAGGAACATTCATCTGTCGACCCGTCAGCTGTCCGTTAAGCTGATATTCCAGGATTCTTCCGTCTGCCTCGCCACTGACAAATATGGTGTTCGTTTGCGGCACATAGCAGATACCCTCTTCGTCGCGGTTGGGCAGCAGGCATGTCACGAACGAATCGGCACGCACCTCTTTGATGTCGCCGGTGGTATCGTCAAGACGGATCGTCATCAGGTGGAAGCCAGCTGTTTGCGACTTGTCGTTAACGACGGCATACCGGTCGTCACCCAGCCACGTAATGCCACTATAGTTACCTGCTGGTACTTCTTCAGGAAAACTATGTTGCTTGTTGAGCACAGCCTGCTGCGCCAAAGTTTGCAAGGTAAGAATGCAAAACAGAACGGGAAGTATACTTTTTTCATAAATAAGTTGCTTTGTGGCTGCAAAAATACAAATTAATTATGAATTATCCATTATGAATTATAAATTATATCGTATCTTTGCAACCGAATCATAATAACTGAAGACGATGAAGAGACTTTTTTTGATTGCTATTAGTTGTTTGCAACTGGCATTTTGCATGGAGACAATGGCTGCGCCGCCCTTGCGTGTGCTTATGCCTATGAGGTTGGCAGATGGTACCTTGATAGTACAAGGTGGCAATCGTGTAGCACCATTGGCAGATGAAGACTACTGTTCATCGCCAGCGCTTATTGGTTCGGGTAATTATCTGCAGCATTCCGGAAGTCCGCGCGTACTGACCATTCTAGCAGCCTTTCAGGATTTAGGCTTTATAGTCAACGACCCCGTTAAGGCTTTCGACCAATACCTGAATGGTGACAAACAGGAAGACCTTGGCAACATGAATCAGTTAAATATTGCCAGTGTGCGTCAGTATTTCGAGACCTGTAGTCATAAGAAGTTCTCGCCACAGTTCGACGTCGTGGGACCAATTACCCTCCCTCAGAAGATGGCTTACTACGGTGGTAATAATAAAACAGGTTCTGATGACAAATTCTCAGACTTCTGTCGCGATGCTATGGAGTTGGCAAATGATGTTGTCAGCGACTGGAGTATCTACGACAACGACAAGGACGGTCGCGTTGAGCTCGTATGTGTTATCTTTGCTGGATACGGACAGAATCAGGGTGGTGCCGATAGTACCATCTGGGCCAAGGCCAGTTATCAGAACATCAAACTGAATGAATCGCTGCGTATTTCGCGTTTCAATTGTAGCCCGGAACTATTCCATCCTCAGCTTCCAGAGTACATCAATGGAACAGGTGTCTTTATTCACGAATTTTCGCATTGTATGGGATTGCCAGACCTCTATGCTACCGATAAGAGCGGCTATGTTAATAATCAGGGGATGGAAATGTACAGCATTATGGACTACGGACTCTATAACTACAACGGTTTTGCCCCTTGTCCCTATAATGCATGGGAACAGGAGGTGATGGGATGGACGGAGATGGAAGAAGTCAACAGTCTGATGTCTGATGGCAGTTGGCAGGTCAGCGATCTGCTTCCGTTGATTGAAGGCGGCAAAGCTTATAAGTTGGTGAATGCTGATAATGACTGTGACTTCATCGTCATGGAGAATATACAACAGCGTGGACTCAACAATAAGTCTTGCGGTCATGGACTGTTGGTCTATCATGTTGACTATCCATACTCTACAGTAAACATGAACGATTCGCCCAACAACAATCCAGGTCATCCAGCCGTGGCGGTCGTTCCTGCAGGGGGACTGTTAATCAGCAGCTATCTGCGTGGTGACGGGAAGCCCCATACAAGAGATGAATGGATGGAGTCTCTGGCTGCTGCCACCTTCCCTGGCACAAAACTGGTGACATCGCTCACTGATGAGATGCAGTTGCCCAACTACTGTTTCTGGAATAGTACTACAGCCAAGACCACGAGTTTTATGCTTAATAGTATCTCAGAGAATACGGAGACGGGAACCGTCAGCTTTATCGTTTCTCCTGGCAATACGTCGGACATTGACGATGTCAGATGGCTAAAAGCTGATGGCAGAGCTGTCATATACGACCTGCAAGGACGCAAAGTCGCCCATCCTACAAGAAGTGGCATATATATCATGAATGGTCGTAAGATCGTTATCAAATAATAAAGAACCGGAGCTCTCCTGATTGGGATGGCTCCGGTTCAAGCAGAATCTGTCCCCATGATTCTTATTTGTCGGTTGTCGGATGGGGAGCTCTCTAGGGGAGATGCCTAGGCTTGCAGGGATAAAGGCCTGAGGTGACAGGGAGAGAACCGCCTTCTAACTATCGTTTTCCTATACCCAAACGATTGTACGGCTATACGCAAACGATCGTGCGCCTATACCCGAATTCAACCCATTTTTTCGTCTATCAAGTCACATTATGTGACGGTTCTTCTGCTTTTTTTAGCGAATAGTTTTGTGGATTGGAAAACTATTTGTATCTTTGCACATCTGAGACAATAGAACGCAGATTATGGATTATTTATCTATTATATATAAGTATTATCCTGTCGATGACGAATTACGACGTTTACTGTTAAAGCACAGCCGTCAGGTGGCAGATCGTTGTTTGCAGATAGTTCGTAAACACAAGGAATTACCTGTTGATACACAATTCTTGGAAGAGGCAGCGATGCTGCACGATATTGGTATTTACCAATGCAATGCCCCCAGCATCCACTGTAACGGGACAGAGCCATACATCAAGCACGGGCCGATTGGCGGCGAGCTGTTGCGTGCTGAGGGCTTTCCCCGTCATGCACGTGTGGCTGAACGCCATACTGGGACGGGATTGCCGGGCTACGAACCAGAAACGTTAGAGGAGCAGATAGTGTGCTATGCTGATAAATTCTATTCCAAGTCGTCTCCCGATCATGTACGCAGCGTGGTGGAAACTGCTCAGTCGCTCGAGAAATTCGGGCATGAGGGCGTCAAGAAGTTTCTTTCCTGGTCTGAACGTTTCGATTGATTTATCGTAATAATTTACGTTAAATGCACAAAAGGCTGGCGATATTCGGCAAATTATTTGTAATTTTGCAGCCGTGAGAAGAAAAACGCTCATATTTGTGCTGCTTTTTGTCATCGTTTTCATGGTGGCAGAAGTACCTCGTTTGCATTTTCCTGAAGTGCAGACAAGCGATGATTCTCTGGCTGTCGATACTGTTTCTGTAGGCTCTTTGCAGGCTAAGCCTTCTGTCGATTCCCTGCTGGCTAAGCCTTCTGCTGATTCCTTGCTGGCTAAGTCTACTGCTGATACGGTTCAGAAACCTGATACGGCAGGAATGGACTCTTTGCAATTGGCCATCTGGAAGCATAATAAGCAGATTGACGACTCCCTTTACGCTGACTCCCTGAATCGACAGCGCAAGAATGGTATTGATGCACCTGTAGAATATACCGCTGCCGACTCGATGGTCTATATGGGAGATACCAAGTTGGCCTATTTGTATGGTAATTCGCATGTCAAGTATGAGAATATGGACTTGCAGAGCGATCAGATCTTCATGTCGATGGACTCCAGTCTTGTGCATGCTACAGGTTCTCAGGACTCGACAGGTAAGAAGTATGGCACCCCCGTATTCAAAATGGGCAACGATACATATGAGACTGATACGATGGCTTTCAACTTCAAGACCAAGAAGGGACTGATTCAGAATGCCTATACCCAACAGGATGAAGGTTTTATGACCTCGGAAATATCGAAGCGAGGTGCTAATGGCGATATGTTTCTCTATCATGGACGATATACCACTTGCGACGAACCCCATCCTGACTTTTATTTCGCCATGTCTCGTGCAAAGGTACGTCCGGGAAAGGATGTGGTGTTTGGTCCGACCTATCTGGTTGTGGCCGATGTGCCCTTACCCTTTGCCATTCCTTATGGCTTCTTCCCATTCACCAAGAGCTATTCCTCAGGTTTCATCATGCCTACCTATGGTGACGAGACCTCTCGAGGATTCTATCTGCGAGATGGTGGCTATTATTTTGCCATCAGCGATAAGATGGATTTGAAGCTATTAGGCGAAATATATACTAAGGGTACATGGGGTATCAGTGCTGCTTCCAATTATAGGAAGCGTTATCGCTATAATGGTTCGGTATATTTCCAATACCAGAACACGATAACAGGCGAGAAGAATATGCCCGACTATGTCAAGGAGACCAGTTTTAAGCTCCAGTGGAGCCATAGCCAGGATTCTAAGGCCAATCCTTACAGGTCGATCCGTGCCAGCGTCAACTATTCAAGCTCTAATTTCGAGCAAAATAATCTGACGTCGCTCTATAATCCACAGTTGAGGGCTCAGACCACGCGTACCTCTTCTGTTTCTATGACCAATACGTTCAGCAGCATAGGTTTGACTGTTTCTACGACTATCGATGCTACTCAGAATATGCGCGACTCGATGGTGACTATGACATTGCCTAACGTCACGTTATCGTTGTCCAAATTTTATCCGTTCCGTCGCAAGAAGAAGGTAGGCGAGGACCGTTGGTACGAAAAGATTTCGCTGATGTATACTGGTAACCTGCAGAACCGCATTTCCACAAAGGAAAACAAACTCATGAGTTCGAGTTTGACCAAGGACTGGAATAATGGTTTCGACCATGTCATTAAGACGGATGCTTCGTTCACCCTGATGAAGTATATCACCCTGACAGCCAGTGCCAACTTCAACGATAAGATGCTTACCCGTAAGTATCGTCGTTATTGGAATGTGGAAAAGCAACGCGAGGAGGTTGATACCATACAGGGTTTCTATAATATGTACGATTGGAACACAGGTCTGTCTGCTACCACCAAACTCTATGGTTTCTATGTTCCTAGCCGTAAACTGTTTGGTAATAAGATCGACCGCATCCGTCACGTCTTCACGCCAACTATTTCCTTTAACTATGCGCCAGGTTTCGGCGCATCGCGCTACGGCTATTACGACACTTACGAGAAGACTGATGCTCAAGGTAATGTGAGCACTGTTGAGTATTCGCCTTTCACAGGAACACTCTACTCACCACCTAGCAAGAATATGCGTGGAAGTGTCACCTTCACCATGTCTAATAATATAGAGATGAAGATCCGCAATCGTGATGACTCCTTGGTGAAGGTCAGCCTCATTGATGAATTAGGTGCCAGCATCTCTTACGACTTTGCGGCTAAGGAACGTCCGTGGAGTGATCTTTCTGTGCCTATTCGCTTGAAGCTGTCCAAGAGCTATACCTTCAGTATGACAGCCCGCTTTGCCACTTATGCCTGGGAGGCTGACTCCGTAGGTGCCCGTCCTTATATTGGCACCCGTACAGAGTGGAGTAAGGGACGATTCGGCCGTTTCCAGGGTATGTCGCAAAATCTCTCGTATAATCTTGATAACAAGAAGGTTGCCAACTTCTTCAAGTGGCTGCGTGGTGAGCGTGTCAAGAAAGACGACGATAAGAAAACCAATACCAAAGATTACGATACGGGTGTTGAAACCAACGTCGACAACGAGATGGAGGCCGCAAAGCATGGTGCCAAGAAGGAGGATGCCGGCTTGGCCGAGACTGACGACGATGGCTTCATGCTGTTTAAGATTCCCTGGTCGTTGCGTTTCAGTTATGGTATCTCGATGAGTGAGAATACGGGTGGCACGTTCAACTACGATAAGATGCGCTATCCCTATAAGTTTACTCAAAACCTTAACTTCGGTGGTAATATCCGTATCAGTGATGGTTGGAATATCGACTTCTCCAGTGGTTATGATTTCGACTACAAGAAGATTACTACGACGCAGGTGTCGTTGGGTCGCGACCTCCACTGTTTCAGCATGTCATGTTCTGTGGTGTTGGCGCCCTATACCAGTTATAACTTCTCTTTCCGATGCAATGCTGCCACGCTTACCGATGCTTTGAAATACGATAAGCGCAGCAGTTATTCCAATGCTGTGCAGTGGTACTAAACCTCCGTTGCCTAACAGTTAGCTAAGCAGTGCAGCCAGTGCTTCTTCTTCTCCCACTACCCAGATGATGTCTCCTTCCTCAAAGCGGCGCTTGGGGTGTACTGGCGACAGGTTCTCTTTTCCTTCCTCCAGTCCTACCACCATACAGCTGTAGATGTTGCGTATACCGCTTTCTTCCAAGGTTTTGCCAATAAACGGACTGCTCTCGCCAATAATCAGTTGGCGTAGTTTCATTTCGCGCTTTTCAAAGTCCATGTCTTCGCCCAGCACTTCCGTTTCCAGTGCATGGTGGAATTTGCTCAGCTGGTCGTCACTACCAATCACCTGCAGCTTGTCGCCAGGATAGATCAGATAGTCACCATCCGGGATATTCAGACGGTGGTTTCCACGCATAATACTGCTCACGTGTACCCCATATTTCCGTCCCAGGTTCAACTGCTTCAGCGTATTACCCATCCAGATGGAGTCCTGTGGGACGGTAAATTCTGCGATATGAATATCTCGGTCTAGCAGTTTTCCTTCGTACAACGGACGTTTCTTGCCGTGCACCTGTGCCTCAATATCTCTTGAACGCAGGTTGTTGACGAAAAGACGCTCCAGGAGGATGCTGCGTCGCTTGATAGAGCGCGACACGACGATGAGTGCCAATATAGTGACTCCCAACGTTATCATAATAGCATTGCTGAACCGGCTCAGATAGTTGCAGATGTAGAAGATGAATGCCACGGCGATGACGGCTCTTACCAGTACTGTGAAGAGTAGTGGCAGACGGTTACGGTTACTCTCTGCCCATAGTGCTTTCCATTCCTCCGAGTGGTTCTTCTTCATCACCATAGCTCTCAGGAAAGGCGATATCAGCACAACCGTCAGCAGTCCTGTGATGGCGTTAGCATACCAGTGCAGTTCCCATCCAGGCAGCAACTTTCGTGTAAAGGGTAGTATAAACGTAAACATGAGGGCAATAGTGGCCGCCGACAGAATACTGTATACCATGGTGTTCATAGCCATCTGCGTCAGCAGGCGTTTCCACAGGCTGTTCTTTTGCGAGTTGGGATGACTCATCGACAACTGGTTCAGAGTCCGGATAAGTCTTGAGGGCAGCTTGTTTTCAATGACGCTGTAAGCCGGTGTGGCAAGCCGTATCATGTAAGGTGTGAGGAAAGTTGTGATAACGGATACAGCCACCACTACCGGATATAGAAAGTCACTGATGACACCTAATGACAGACCCAGTGAGGCAATGATAAATGAGAACTCACCAATCTGTGCCATTGAGAAACCGCATCGCATGGCACTCTTCAGACTCTCGCCACCTAACATGAACGAAAACGAGCCAAACAGCGCTTGACCAATCAGAATTGTCAGCACCAACGCAATGATGGGCACAGCATAGCTGAACAGGATTTGTGGATCTACCAGCATACCTACCGATACGAAGAAGATGGCACCAAACAGGTTCTTGACGGGTTCCACCAACTTCTCTATCTTTTCCGCCTCTATCGTCTCTGCCAGAATACTACCCATGATGAAAGCACCAAACGCAGATGAGAAACCTACCTTGGTTGATATGACAGCCATCGCACAGCATAGCCCTAGCGACACGATAAGCAGCACCTCGCTATTGATTAGTTTACGCACGGAGCGTAGGAAGAGGGGAATGGCAAAGATTCCCACTACGAGCCAAAGTACCAGGAAGAAACCTATCTTGACAACTGAACCCAGCATCTGTCCGCCGTCGGGATTGTTGCCACTGGCTATGGCGCTCAGCATCACCATCATGACAATGGCTAGAATATCTTCCAGTATCAGCACACTCATCACCAGTCCTGCAAACTGCTGTTGGCGCAGTCCCAAGTCGTCGAAGGCCTTATAAATAATGGTAGTTGATGACATGGCCAACATACCTCCCAGGAAGATACAGTCCATTTTGCTCCATCCGAAGAGCTGTCCCATGCAAACGCCCAGCATCGACATCGAGAAGATGATGGTGATAGTAGATATCACGGGTGATGCGCCCATCTTCAGAATCTTCTTGAACGAGAAGTCCAAACCCAGCGAGAACAGTAGGAACATCACGCCGATGTCAGCCCATAGGTGCACGTTCTCCACGTCGGCTACCGATGCCGTATAGGGCATGTGTGGCGACACGAGAAAACCTGCCACAATGTATCCTAACACCAGTGGCTGCTTCAGTCGTTTGAATATCAGGGTCACAATACCTGCCGAGATGAGTATCAGGGCAAGGTCCTTAATCATGGTAGGTAGTTCAGCCATTGTATGCTCCCACTAATTCGCAGATCTTTACAACAACCTTCATGGCTTTCTCCATTGACTGGATGGGCACAAATTCGTAGGGACCGTGGAAGTTGATACCTCCTGCAAAAATGTTAGGGCAGGGCAGACCTTTAAACGACAGCTGAGCACCGTCCGTACCACCACGAATGGGTCTCACCTTCGGACTGACGCCAACCTCCTGCATGGCTTTCAGCACGAGGTCAATGACGTGCATGTTATCTGGTTCTATCTTCTCTTTCATGTTGTAGTACTGGTCGTTAACAACAGCTTCAACAGTACCTTCGCCGTATTTTTCGTTCATCTGCTCAGCACAGCGTTGCACAAAGCGTTTGCGGTCTTCAAATGTCTCGCGGTCGTGGTCGCGGATAATATATGATAACTTGGCCTGTTCAATGTTCGATGTGATACCCAGCAGATGGTAGAATCCCTGATAGCCCTCTGTGGTCTCAGGTGTCTCATTCTCGGGTAGCATCTTGGCAAACTCAGCGGCCAAGGCATTGGCATTAATCATTTTACCCTTCGCATAGCCAGGATGCACGCTCACGCCCTTGATGCTGATTTTGGCCGATGCAGCGTTGAAGTTCTCGAATTCCAATTCTCCCACGTCGCCTCCGTCCATCGTGTAAGCCCATTCGCATCCGAATTTCTCTACGTCGAAGTGGTGGGCACCCATACCAATCTCCTCGTCGGGGTTAAAGGCCACGCGTATCTTGCCATGCTTGATTTCCTTATGTTCCTGCAGATACACCATAGCCTGCACGATTTCAGCGATGCCCGCCTTGTCGTCAGCGCCCAGCAGTGTGGTACCATCCGTCACAATCAGGTCTTCGCCCACGTGTTGCAAAAGTTCTGGAAACTTCTTGGGACTCATTGTGATGCCCTCGCTCAGCAGGATGTCTGAGCCGTCGTAGTTGCGTACGATCTGGGGCTTGATGTCTGCACCGCTGCAGTCTGGGCTGGTGTCGTAGTGTGATATGAATCCGATGGTAGGAACGTCATCCTTGGTGTTAGCCTTCAGTGTAGCGTAGATGTATCCCTTGTCGTCCAGCTCTACATCGTCCAGACCTTCGCGTTCCAGTTCCTTCTTCAGGTACTCTGCAAATATCAGTTGTTTACTTGTGCTTGGCACTGTCTGGCTGTCTTCTGCCGACTGTGTATCGAACTTAGTGTAGTTTAGAAATCTCTCAATAATATCCATGTTTCTTTCTTCGGGTTTTGTTTTGATGACGCAAAGGTACAAATAAGTGAGGAAACAACCAAATTTTTCCTCACTTATTCTCTCTTTTTTATCTGACGCCGCCTCCGCCGCCTCCGCCGTGGAATCCGCCTCCACCGCCGCCCCACGACGAGTGTCCGCCTCCGCCTGAAGAGCGGCTTGAGCCATCTCTTTGAGCAAGATATCTGCTGGTGCTCGAATTCAGCGTCGAGTATATCATAGGCAGTGTCATGTTGTCGGCCATTTGACCTGCTACTTGATCCATCTTGAAGTATTCGGGGTTTATCTTCTTCATGTCTTTAATCACCTGGTCGGAAATGCCGAAGAGCGTAGCCCATACCATGTATTCCTTCCAAAGCTTCACCTCCTGCAGATGGCGCTCGTCCATCAGCGTAAACTCTTTCAAATACTTCTTTAGTCCGAACACCTTCATCGCGTCCTCGTGCATGGCCTTAAAGTCTTTGGCTTTATATTTCTTCGCTCTCTCGTGCAGGTTGTCAATAAACTTGTTAATCGTCGTATTATGACCCGTCCCTTCTTTCATGTACTCCTTCAGTTCGTGCGGTTCCAGCACATGGTCACTACCTGCCGCTGTCTTGAATATGTCGTGTAGTGTAAGGAGTAGGGTGGGGTCTTTCTCGCTGAACGTATAGTCGTGTACGGCAAATCGCTGTTCAGTCTTGCCTTTGGCGTTCGTGTGCCATTCTACCGAGATGGCACCCATGTCAATGAGTTTCAGAATACTGGCAGAGAGCAGGTTTTTGTAGTCACCTCCCAGATACTTATAGTCATTCATGATGCTGTTTGCCACATTCAGATTGCCGTCCAGTGGAATGTCGCGGTACCATGTCAACTCTCTGTCTCTCTTCCTGCGTGCCATGAAGGTCTTGATGGTTTCCCAGATAGCCACCAGGATAGCCAGGATGGGTAGACCTCCCATAACGGCGGCAAATAATACACCAATGATTCCAAATATGGTGTCGCCTGCACTGTTGCCACCGCCACCTCCGTTTGAGTTGTAGTCACTGCCCTCAAAGGCTTCCGCTTTCTTCTGTTCAAAAGTACCCTCGTCAGCCATGGTGGGCTCAAACAATCCCTTGTTAAAGCTTGCCATAATGTACAAGCCGGCTTCGGCGCTCATGGGTTCGGTGGTCTCGGCTATCATCTGACCATCCTCAAAGCGCAGTTCACCTACGAAGCGGAATCCCCATATTCCACAACTGTCGGGATCGAATGTTAGTCCGTCTTCCGACGATATGATCACCTTGGCGTGCTCTGGTTTGGGCGAAACTGCCTGGTCGAGGAATACGAAGCGGATGGCGTCGGCATCAGGATGCGAGCGTACCATGCCTGTCACCGTATAGCTGGTCGTATATGTGCGGTCACCGCTCTCGCCTAGTCCCCAGCACAATTCATAGCCCTTACTGGTTTCCACAATACCACACTTGCCTTCTTTCCAGCTACGACTCTCGTGCACGTCCCATGAGTCCATCAGCCTAAAGTTGTTACCGCGCTCGTCGATCACCTTAAGCTCTCCGACAGTGCTTCCGTCCAGGTTAGCCAGTCCGATGTAGCATTCCGTACCCTCGTCGTCTATAGTCATGTGTCGTGTTTCCGTGATGTGAGCATCACCATTATGCAATAGGCTTACCTTTATCTCCAGATTGTGCAGTTGTGGGCGGCCATAAGTGGTCACCATTGCCATGATGCAAACCAATAGTGTCAATACTCGTTTCATTTCTGCTCTTTTGTTAAGGTATATTTGTTCTGTTTTCGATTATTCAGGTGCAAAGATACAAAAAAATCCCGAAATTGTCAATGATGATACATGATTATTTGTTTTTGTTCGTTAAACCTGCATTTAGAAACAAATAGAAACAGGCCGGAAGCGCTTGTCTTCCGGCCTGTTCTATTTAATTACACGTGGGTTCACTTTATTCTTCCCGTGTGTACCTTATTCTATAACTGTTTTTTGGGGTTCGTTATTGTGCAGGCTCCTGCTCGAAAACTTCAACCTTCTGGATGGTAACGGTTCCAATCAGCTTACCCATCTGGAAGAGAATGTGAGCATTGCCCTCAGCAGCAAATGTAGCCTTCTCAAACTTATGCTCAACAGTCTTGTATACGTCAGTTTTCTCCAAAGGAAGATAATAGCAAGGCATATTGCCACTCCATGTACCAAAGTTCAACCAGGCAGCTCCTTCAACAGTCGACTTGTAAGTGATGCGAACAGTGTAATCAAGACCCTCTTTTACAGAGATAAAGTCAAGAATGAACGGTTGGAGGTCCCAGTTGTTGGCCTGCTCTACATCGTTCTTGATGACCAAAGCATGGTCAATGACATCGTAAGAAGAACCTTCGGGTGCGCCCATACGATAATAAGGATAGTTATCCTGCTGGGTGTAATCGATAAAACTGATAGGTTCGATAACTGGCTGACGCTCAGGATAAACACTGTCGTCGATGTTGCCACAAGATGTCAGACCTGTAATGGCCAGCATCATTAGTGCGGCGAAAGAAAGAATACTTTTTTTCATACTAAACATGTTTTAAATTAATAATATGTTAATGATATATTTACTAGTAATGGTAAGTTAATGAAACTTGGGTACAAAGGTACTATATATTTCCAAAACGGACTTTCCCTTATGTAACAAAAAGTTTGCCGGGCTTGTCAAATGACAGAAAAAAGGAATAATGAAGGCGTCTACGTACAGAAATAGCAAGAAAAACTTGTTTTCCTTTGGCTTTTCTCGTACTTATTCGTACCTTTGCAAACATGATTACCGACGAACTGAAATATCGCATACGGAGCTCCTTTGGCTATACACCAACAGTGGAGCAGGAGGAGGCTATCGACTGTTTTGCACGTTTTATGACCGACCGCAACGAACAGACTGTGATGGTGCTGCGTGGATGTGCCGGTACGGGTAAGACATCGTTGGCAGCAGCCATCGTGCGAGTATTGGCAGAATTGGATCAGAAGATGGTTCTGATGGCACCTACAGGACGTGCTGCAAAGGTGTTTTCGATTTATTCCGGTCAGCCGGCCTATACCATTCATCGTAAGATATACCGTCAGAAATCAATGGAGAGTGCCTTCGACTTGAACTATAACTCGGCACACGACACGCTGTTTCTAGTCGACGAGGCATCGATGATTGCCAATGCCAGCAACTACGGTGAAGGGATTTTTGCCGGTGGACAGCTGATGGACGACCTGATACGTTTTGTGTATAACGAGCGTAACTGCAGGCTGCTGCTGATTGGCGACCATGCGCAGTTGCCACCTGTCGGCGAGACGGAAAGTCCGGCTCTGATGGCTAGTGTGTTGCGAGGCTATGGTTTGCATGTCTACGAGTGCGTCTTAAACGAGGTGCTGCGACAGAGCGTGGAATCGGGAATCCTGTGGAATGCAACAGAGGTTAGAAGTTTGATGTTTGATGGAAGATGTGCTTTGCCAAAGATACGGTTTGAGGGCTTTGCGGACATCAGAAACGTTCCCGGAAACGAACTGATAGAAACGCTGGCTACGAGCTACAGCCGTGTGGGATTAGATGAGACTATTGTGGTGACGCGTTCAAACAAACGGGCAAACATCTATAATCAGGGCATCCGAAACATGGTGTTGGACAGGGAGGAAGAGCTTTCTACAGGTGATCAGATTATGGTGGTGAAGAATAACTACTATTGGCGAAAAGAGGAGTTTATTGCCAATGGTGACAGAGCGGTGGTTCGCAGGGTGAGAAACGTCCACGAGTTGTATGGGTTCCACTTTGCCGAGGTGACGATGCAGTTTCCTGACTACGATAACTACGAGCTGCAGGCGATGGTGCTCTTAGACACGCTGACATCGGAGGCACCCGCATTGACACGTGAACAGCAGGAGTCGCTGTACCAGCAGGTACTGGAAGACTATGCGGATATCCCCCTAAAACAAGACCGTTTAAAGAAACTGAAAGAGGATAAGTATTATAATGCCCTGCAGGTGAAGTTTGCCTATGCTGCTACATGTCATAAGGCGCAGGGTGGGCAATGGGCACACGTGTATGTTGATCAGGGATATATGACTGACGAGATGCTGACATCTGACTATCTGCATTGGCTTTATACGGCGTTTACACGTGCTACGGAGCAGTTGTATCTGGTTAATTGGCCAGAGACGCAAACGTATAAAGATTAAAAATATTTCCTGTTTTCTTGTTTATTCTCGCAATTATTACTACCTTTGCAGGTATGATGATTGTAGTATATATAATAATAGGTATAGCTATTGGCGCTGCCTTGCTCTATCTGCTCATGATGCAGCGGGTGGGGGCTCTGAAGGTGGAACTGGCCAAAGCAGAGACAGAGAAAGAGATGATGAAGACCACGCAGAAGCAGTTGCACGACATGGGTGTGCTGATGGCTGAAGCGCAGGCTAAGCATCTGAACAAGGAAAACAAGGAGAGCATGGACTCTATCACCCAACCCTTGAAGGATGCCATCAGTGAGGTACGCAAGGCTATCAACGAGAATACCAAGGACCATACGGCACAGTCGTCGTCCATTCGTGAGCAGCTACGCATGATGATGGAGGCGGGAAAGGAGATAGGTACCAAAGCCGAAGAACTGGCTAACGTGCTACGCAGAGATAATAAGGTGAGCGGTAATATGGGTGAAATTATCCTTGGCGATTTGCTGGCATCGCAGGGCCTGACGGAAGGAATACACTATGAAGTGCAAGCACGTCTGCGCGACGAGCAGGGACGTCCTATGAAAAACGACGACACAGGACGTGAGATGCAACCCGACGTCATCCTGCACTATCCGCAGGGGCAGGATGCTATTATCGACTCTAAGGTGTCGCTTGTGGCCTATCAACGCTATGTAAATGCCGAGACGCCCGAACTGAAGGAACGTGCATTGCAGGAGCATATCCGTTCTTTACGCCAGCACGTCACAGAACTGGCACGAAAGGACTATTCGAAATACATCAAGAAACCCCGCGAAGCCGTTGACTTCGTTATCATGTTTGTACCCTTTGAAAGCTCGTTGCAGTTGGCACTGGCTAACGACCCGTCGTTGTGGCGCGAGGCTTTCGAACGCAAGGTGTTTATTACGGGTGAGCAGAACCTGCTGGGTATTCTGCACATGATACATATAGCCTGGGTGCAGAACCAGCAAGCCGAGAATCAGGAGAAAGTGTTTGGCATTGCCGAACAGCTACTGGACCGCTTGGGCGATTTTATCCAACGCTACAATAAGATGGGTGAACACCTTGAATTGTTGCGAAAAGACTTCGATTCCGCAGGCAACAAGTTGTTTGTGGGACGTCAGAGCGTCGTACAGAAGGGACGTGAACTGGTGGATATGGGGACGAAGGAGAATCCCAATCGTAGAATACCGAAGGCGGAAGATGATCTACTTGAATGACGACATAGCAGGATTCGATTGGCAGGCAGCCCTGCCACAACTCTCAGAGCAACGCCGCGAGCAGTGCCTGAAATTCAAGCATGAACTGGGACGCAAGACGTGTGCTGCCGTCTATCTGCTGTTGCGCGAGGGCCTACTGAAGGAGTATGGTATTACCGAGCCTCCTGTCTTTGAGTATGGTGAACACGGAAAACCTTACATTGCAGGGCGTCCGGATATCCACTTCAATATGAGTCATTGCAAACAGGCGGCTATCTGCGTCATCAGCGACCACCCCGTAGGTGTCGACGTGGAGAGCATCCGTCCCTATCAGGACTCACTGGTTAGATATACGATGAACGACCAAGAGGTGGAAAGAATATTAAAGGCAGAGAACCGCGATGTTGAATTCACCCGTCTGTGGACGATGAAAGAGGCGCTGCAGAAACTTTCGGGCGAGGGTATAACCAACCAGTTGAAAGACGTATTGAAAGGTGGAAAAACATTTAAAACGGTTATAAATGAAAAAAAAAGTTACATTTTTAGCGTGGTTCAATAAAAAGTTATTATCTTTGTAGGCAAAATATAGAAATAAACTTAAAAAACTGATATTATGAGATTAGACGGACGAAGAGAAAGTTCAAACGTTGAAGACAGGCGTGGTATGAGTGGCGGTGCCAAGGCCGGAATGGGTATTGGCGGTATTATTATCGCTATGGCAATAGCTTATTTCACGGGTGGCAATCCCTTGGAGGCTGGCATGCAGGCAGCCCAACAGTCGATGGGTCAGAATACGGAAGTGACTGAAGGACAGCGTGAGTTTACCGCTGAAGAGCAGGAGCTGGCTAAGTTCTCGACACAGATTCTGGCTGGTACCGAGGATGTATGGACGAAGATTTTCAAGGAGAACGGTGCTACTTATCAGGTGCCTACGATGGTGCTGTATACCGATGGTACGCAGACCGCTTGTGGACAGGGCTCAGCACAAATGGGACCGTTCTATTGCTCTGGCGACCAGAAGTTGTATATCGACCTCTCGTTCTTCACCACGATGAAAAGACAGCTGGGTGCTGATGGCGACTTTGCCTATGCCTACGTGATAGCCCACGAGGTTGGACACCATGTGGAATATCTGACCGGAACCCTTCAGAAGGTACATGAGCAGATGGCTCGTCTCTCGCAGACAGAGGCTAACAAGCTCAGTGTGCGTCTGGAACTGCTGGCAGACTTCTATGCCGGCGTATGGGCACACCATGATAATAAGATGTTCCAGTCACTGGAAGATGGTGATATAGAGGAGGCTATCAATTGTGCACAGGTTATCGGCGACGACTATCTGCAGAAGAAAGCCCGTGGTTATGCCGTTCCTGAATCGTTCAACCACGGAACGTCGAAGCAGCGCATGAAGTGGTTTAAGCTTGGATTACAAACTGGCGACATATCGAAGGGTACAACCTTCCAGTGTTCCGATGCAGAATTATAAAGGCAAATAAGGAGAAACTGTTATGCTGACTACATTCAAGACTAAGGTGGTGGGCGTTGATATCCGTTCCGAGGTTACCAAGCTCGCAGTTGTTGATATTCGTGGTAATATTATCGGATCGGCTAATTTCAATACTTTAGACTATCCTGATGTCAACAACTACGTCTCTGTTCTGAGCGACCAGATAGTAACGCTGGTTGAGGCCAATGGTGGCTATGAGAATATCCGCTCGGTGGGCATTAGTGTGCCTAGTGGCAATTTCAAGTTGGCGAGTATCGTCAATTCCCCCAATATGCCTTGGAAGGGTGTGGTGCCTATGGCAGCCATGTTACGCGACCGCTTGGGATTGGCTGTGGCTTTGGGAAATAATGCCCATGTGATGGCACTGGGTGAACATGCCTATGGCTCGGCTCACGGACTGACTGATTTTATCATAGTGACGATAGGCTCAGGTCTTGGCAGTTGTATTTTCAGCAATGGACGCCCTCACTTGGGCGTTGACGGATTTGCCGGCGAAGTGGGACATACCTGCGTGCGACGCGACGGACGTCAGTGTGGATGTGGCAAGAAAGGCTGTTTGGAGACTTATACCGCAGCAAAAGGTATCGTGATGACAGCCCACGAAGTGATGGACGAACGTCCAGACGTTCCTTCGCTGATGAGACAGGTGGAAATTCTGACGCCAAGGATTATCACCGAGTTCTGTGATAAAGGCGACGAGTTGGCTATTGAGACCTATCGCCGCACGGGTGAGATCCTGGGATTAGGATTGGCTAACTACGCTTCAGTCCTGAATCCGCAGGCCATTATTTTTACTGGTGGAGTCAGCCGAGCTGGCGACTGGTTGTTGAAGCCGGCCTACGAGGTATTTGAGAAATATGTGTTCCAGAATGCGGCTGGCAAGGTAGACTTTGTACCTTCCGTCATTGATGACGACTACCGCAATGTGCTGGGTGCAGCAGTTCTGGCATGGGATGTGCCGGAGTATTCATTATTCAAGTAAGAATTGAAGTTTTTATAATTGTTATCAACTGTTATTATTTAGGGATTTTGATATGATTAAAAGTATTATTAAATCCAAGGTGGTTGGTGTGGATATCAGTATCCATCGCACTACCTATGCCATTGTGGATATCAGAGGAAATATCTTGGCAGAGGATTACTTTAACACATCGGATTATCCTGATGTCAACAATTTTATGGCGCGTCTGTGCGAGTCGATATACGAAATGGTGGAGGCCAATGGTGGTTACGAGTCCATCCGTTCGGTGGGTATCAGCTCACCTAGTGCCAATGGTAAGACGGGTTGTATTGTTAATGCAGCCAATCTGCCTTGGAAGGGCGTCATTCCCCTTGCCGCTATGCTACGCGACCGTTTGGGATTGGCTGTCGGTCTTGCTAACGATGCCCATATCTCAGCGCTTGGAGAGTATGTTTATGGTGTGGCTCACGGTATGAAGGATTTCATCGTTATCAGTCTGGGTGTTGGTGTGGGCAGTTGTTTCTTCTCAGATGGTAAGGAGCATCATGGGTATGAGGGCTATGCGGGCGAGATTGGTCACTGTTTGGTATTGTCAAACGGACGTCAGTGCGGCTGCGGAAAGCGCGGTTGTCTGGAGGCCTATGTGGGTGCCAAGGGTGTAGTGCTCACTGCTCAGGAATTGATGCAGGAAAGCAATGAGCCATCGTTGATGCGCCAGGAAGCCAATCTGACACCTCTCGCCATTTACGAGATGTGTGAGCAGGGCGACAAGCTGGCCATTGAGACCTATCGCCGTACAGGTGAGATGCTGGGTATCGGATTGGCCAATTATGCCTCTATCATCAATCCACAGGCTATCATCCTGACGGGTGGTATCTCGCATGCAGGCCATTGGCTTACCGATTCTGCTGAGGAATCGTTCAACGAGAACATCTTCCAGAACATGCGCGGGCATGTGCAGCTGATGGTGTCGAAGCTCAACGATCGCGAACGCGACGTGCTTGGTGCCAGCGTGCTGGCTTGGGAACAGCCTGAATATTCGTTGTTTAAGTAATTAGGAATGAATGTAGAAAAGATAAAAAAGCTCATCAATGCTAAGCCGAACTTGAGTACCGCCCTCGGGATGGAGTTTATATCCACTCCCGAGGACGATACTTGTATGGCCCGTATGCGTGTTGACGAGCGCAACCGTCAGCCCTTCGGATTCCTGAGCGGTGGTGCCTCATTGGCATTAGCCGAGAATGTGGCAGGTGTAGGCTCGTCAGCCCTCTGTCCTGGCTGTGCCTGTGTGGGCATTGAGGTGAGTGGCAGTCATGTGAAGGCTGTGGTTGAAGGCGATACGGTGACGGCTTATGCCCGCCTGTTACATCAGGGTACTACGCTGCATGTGTGGAATGTTGATATCAAGGACACGTCGGGCGAACTGATATCCAATGTCCGTGTGACGAACTACGTGATAAAACAGAAGAAATAAAAAGAGGTGACAGAGCAGAAGGCAGACATAAACGCAGGTTACGCACTGTTCCGGCTTCCTTACGCTCAGGAGCAGATACTCATCAGGGGCTCTGTGGCTACTGTAATGTCGTGTGCTGAGCTGGGCCATTGTCAGGGCTTCGTCGTAGCCCCTTTTGCCGTCTCTCCAAAGCAACCGATACTTGTTATTCAGGCCGATTGTGTCAACAGAAGTGCTGACGGGACTTGGGCAGAACCGATGCTGCCGCTTCCCTTTATGCAGGGTGTCACCACTCAGATTTCGGAACAAACTTGTCATCTGCGCGACGACTATCACATCGACTTCCTGAATTTCCATACCCATTTGGAAAATGGCGACTTCCAGAAGCTGGTGCTCTCCAGAAGCCTCTTGATCAGTCATGACAACGCTGCTTCGCCCTATGTGCTGTTTCAGCGAGCCTGTGCCCAGTATCCGCGTATGTTCATCTCATTGGTCTATACTGAGCAGAGTGGCTTGTGGCTGACGTCTACACCCGAAATCCTGTTGGCTGGCGAAGACTCCCAGTGGCGAACTATGGCGCTGGCAGGCACCGTGCCTTTTTCTGAACAGGTGCGGTGGGGCGACAAGAATATTCAGGAACAGCGCTATGTGGCCACCTATATCACACGCCAACTTGAACAGTTTACGACCGATTTCACTGAGCAGGGACCCTATACCGCACGTGCAGGCCATCTGGCTCATCTGCGCAGCGATTTCCATTTCTGCCTTACGGACACCCGTCGGGTAGGCGAGTTGCTGCAAGCCTTGCATCCCACTCCTGCCGTCTGTGGATTGCCCAAACAGGAGGCTTTCCAGTTTATTCAGCGCTACGAGCACCATCAGCGCAGCTATTACAGCGGCTTTATGGGTCCTTTGTTTGTTGAGGGCCATACCAACCTCTTCGTCACGCTTCGTTGCATGCAACTCTTCCACCATGCCTTCCGACTCTATGCTGGTGGCGGTCTGCTGAAAGATAGTCAGGAGGAGCTGGAATGGCAGGAGACGGAGACGAAACTTGACACAATGCGAAATATCATTCATCATGTATAGCAATAAAGAAAACGTCAATATATTAACAGCCCTGTTGGTTGAGTATGGTGTCCGACATGCTGTGGTGTGTCCTGGAAGCAGGAACTCACCCATTGTGCATAACCTGAACGAGTGTCCTGACATCACGTGCTATCCTGTAACCGATGAGCGCTCTGCAGGCTTCTATGCTTTGGGTATGGCATTGTGTGAGGCAGAGCCTGTCGCCGTCTGTGTCACCAGCGGTACAGCCTTGCTGAATCTCGCTCCTGCTGTGGCTGAAGCCTACTATCAGCACGTGCCCTTGGTGGTGATTTCTGCAGACCGCCCGCCACATTGGATAGGCCAGTTGGATGGACAGACGCTGCCCCAGCCTGATGCCTTAGGGCGTTTTGTGGCTCGTAGTGTAAGTCTCCCTGAAGTATCTGATTTGGAAAGCCATTGGTATTGCAATCGCCTGATTAATGAGGCACTGCTTGAAGCCACAGGCAGATGTGAGCGACCTGTGCATATTAATGTGCCACTGTCAGAGCCTCTGTTCCAGTTCGATGTTGAAGAGCTTCCCGATGAAGGTACTACCATTCGCCGTTGTGGCATCATAGATCTTTGGGATATAGATAATAGTGGCTTGCGAGCTGACTTCTGGGATGCCAAGCGTCCGATGATTGTGATAGGGCAGAACAGGGAGACCATATTGAAGGATGGCCAGATACAACATCTGATGAAGCATGCTGTGGTGCTCTATGAACCATTAGGTAGTGATATCGGCACGACGCACTTCGATGAAGTCCTCTATGCGATGGGTGACGATGAAGGTCTGCTACCTGATTTCGTGCTCTATGGCGGACAGGTGGTCAGCAAGCGGCTGAAACAGTTCCTGCGTAAAGCCACTCATGCTGATTTTTGGGAATTATCACTTGATGGTCAACTCCACGATACATTCATGCGCACCAAAGGCGTATTGGAGAGTGGTTTCTCTAATGTGTTGATGTGGCTGGATGCTGCTGTTTCTGACACAAAAACGTGGGAGGACTATCTTGACAAGGAATTTGGCGAACTGCCAGATACGTCTGAATTCGTCAATCGATGGCAAAAAGAACTTGACAAGGTGTCACAGGTTGCAGAGACGATGGAGCCTCCCTATTCCCAGATGGCTGTCATCAAGCATTTTGAACAGCAAATGAATCAGTCTGACATACAGGCTATTATGCATTATGCCAATTCCACGGCAGTCCGTCTGGCATGTATCTATTCCACCAGTTATGTTTTCTGCAATCGAGGCGTAAACGGCATTGATGGCTCGCTCTCCACAGCGGCAGGTTTCTCTTGCATGACTGACTATCAGGTATTTTGTGTCATTGGCGACCTGAGCTTCTTCTACGATCAGAATGCGCTCTGGAACCAGAATCTGCGAGGCAACTTCCGCATCCTGCTGCTGAACAACGGCAAGGGCGGCATCTTCAACATGCTGAAGGGTTTGGAGCAGAGTCCCGTTCGCGATACTTTTGTGGCAGGCCAGCATCAGACAACAGCGGAAGGCATCTGTCAGCAGAACCGTGTGGGTTATCAGAAGGCCGTCGACATGCCGTCTATGCAGCAAGGCATCGACTGGTTGCTTACTACAGAAAGTAGTCGTCCCCTGCTACTCGAGGTGTTTACCGATGCAGCAGAGGACGAGCGTGTCTATCGCGACTATTACCGTTCGCTTAGTATTTGAATGACGAGCCACCCACAAACTCACGCATAATCGACGTTGGCGGTATCTCCTTGTCGCTCACGGGGAGGAAGAAATGGATGAACTTCAGCAGGCGGTGGGCCTCTGAGTATTCCGGACAGTTCTTGGGTACCGACGACAGGATGATTTCCGCATGCGTGCGCAGTACGGCAAACTCGATGTTGAGTGCCGAGTTAAACATCACGTCGGCTGTCTCCTGATAGGGGAATATCCACTGGTCTTCGGCATCCAGCACGTTCTTCCATTGGGCTATTGTCTCGCGGGCCGTAAATGCACCCTTGTTGTAGTCGCGTATGATGCGGCGCAGCAGTCGGTTGTCGCGTACTGGAATCCAATTGTGGTCATCCAACGATATGCTGGTCAGTGCCGAAATGTATATCTTATACTTCATGCTGTCGGGAATGTTCTTGGTCAGCAGCGGGTTCAGGGCGTGGATACCCTCAATGATGAGCACCGAGTCTCCCGCCAGCTTCAGCTTTTTGCCGTTCCATTCACGCTGTCCTGTTGTGAAGTTGTATTCCGGTATCTCCACGCGTTCGCCATTCATCAGTCGCAGCAGATGGTCCTCCAGCAGCGAGTATTCCACCGTCTCGATATTGTCGAAGTCGTAGTCGCCATTGGGCAGCTTCGGCGTGTCCACACGGTTCACGAAGTAGTCGTCCGTCGAGAACGACAGCGGGCGCAATCCGCAGGCCAGCAGCTGTACCGACAGACGCTTGCAGAATGTCGTCTTGCCCGAACTCGAAGGTCCTGTTATCAGCACCAGTCTGACGGGGTCTTTTTCACGGTGGAACCGTCTGTCTATCTCTTCCGCTATCTCCACAATCTTCTTCTCTTGCAGCGCCTCGCTTACCTGTATCAGTTCCGATGCATGACCGCGCATGATGGCCTTGTTCACGTCACCCGCATTCGACAGTCGCATAATGATGTCCCATTTCGTCTTTTCCGCAAACATCTCGAAGGTCTTGGGTTGGTCCACCTTCTCAGCCACCTGGTTCGGGTTGTTCCAGTCGGGCACCCTCAGCAGCAGACCATCTTCATATCGTTCCAGTTCCCACACCTTCAGATAGCCTGCCGATGGCACCAGCGGACCGTAGTAGTAGTCTACCGTGTCGCCCAGCGTGTAGTAGTCGCTATACACCTGTCCGCTCGTTTCCAGCAACTTCACCTTGTCCGAGAATCCACGCTCTTGGAATACGCGGATAGCCTCCTCGGTAGTGGCCTCAGTCCTACGGAACGGCATGTCCAGATCCACTATTTCCTGCATGCGCTGTTTGATTTTCGCTACATCGTCGTCCGTCAGCGTCTCGTTATTTTTTTTCTTGAAGTTGCAGTAGTAGCCACGACACAGCGAGTGCTCCACAAACAGCTTCGAGCCGGGGAATATGTCCTGCGTAGCCTTGTAGAGCACGAAGCTCAGACTCCTCACGTACACCCTGTGGCCACTGCCGGCACGGGCGTCCAGAAATTCCACGTCGCGGTTTTGAAACAATCTGAACTTCAGTCCCTGCGATGCGTTATTCACTTTTGCCGAAATGACGGGGTAGGGCAGCTTGATGTCGTCAGCAAACTCTTGATACACGTCGAGCAGCGAGCATCCCTCGGGAAAGCTCTTCGTGACGTTGTTGTTCTTACAGCGGATTTGTAGCATAGAAAAAAACTTTTGTGCAAAGATACGAATAAACGAGCAGAAAAACAAAATTTCTTTTGTTTTATTAAAGAAATGTATTATCTTTGCAGGCAAAATTCAACCCAAAACAACTAATAAACAGTCAGGATTATGAAAAGAACCGCATTATCAATCATCTTTGCCTGCTGCGCTATGGCAATGGCGGCACAGAACACCGTAAACGTAAAGTTCCAGGGAGCGAAACCAACCATCAGCGATTTTGTATGGGCACTTATCAACGCACACGACAAAGAAGCGGAGGAAGACTGCGCCGACGAATCGTTTAACGGTCTTGCATATGCGTGGAAACAGCATCACAAAGGCCGTAAGCTTGAAGAAGGGAAATCATTGACCATCGACACCAAAAACGGCTATGCTTGCTATGAGTATAGGTCGGAGTACGAGCAGACGGTGGATCTGGTCAGAGTCGAGCTATGCTACTGGAACGAGGCCGACCAGAAGCACAAGCTGTTAGCCTATAACGTGCAATGCTACAGAAACGGCAACCCCGATCACGGACAATTCGACGGCCTGATATTCTATCGCTACAACAATGCCACCAAGAAGATGACATTTGTGGAATCGCCAGGATTCGAAGTACAATTCGGAACCGGCGATGGCGGAGATGTCTCCTACGAGCTGCCACGCACGGGCAAGAACATCGTCAAGACTTCATACTGGCGCAATACAGGCAAGAAACGCCAGCAAACGTTAGTCTGGGACGGAAGTAAGTTCAGTTTAAAGTGATTAGTTTAAGATACGAAATAGAATTCGGGCTCATAGCGAGTCCGTTTTTTTTTGTCTGTTAAGTGCACACGGGGACCCCGTGTGCACTTGTTGTGTTTTAATTGAGTAGGTGCCTCATTCTTACTTCCAGGGATTGTCGTAAGCCACAGGACCGTTCTCGAGTTTCTGGCACACGATTTCAATCTCCTCGTAGTGCTGCTGTCCGTCTTCCCACTTCTCCACGTAGTTCACACAGTAGCAGTTGGTACCCTTCAGCTCCTTCATGGCTGCGCCGTCTACGGTATTCACAAACTTCACTGAGAAGTCGCGGGGGCTCGTAGGATCGAGCATCCATGCTATCAGTTCGTTGTTGCCATCGTTCATGGCCTTCACGCGTATTGTCACCTTGCCACCACGGGGAATACCTGAAATCTGTCCCTCCTTATCGGTAGCCTGTTCAAACTTATAGTCAACCATCATTACCTCACGTGGTGCGAAATCTTTTATTTCCAGGGTTACTGGTGTTACATTCTCTGCCATAATATCTTTCCTTTCTATATTTTAATTCTTAACTCCTAATTCTCACTTCTCATCTTTCATTTTTCATCATGCCCAGTCGTTCTCGTAAACCACATTGCCGAACTCAATCTTCTTGCAGGTGATAGTGATCTCTTCAAAGTGTCCCATCTTGTCCTCCCACTTCTCTTCGAAGTCAACGCAGTAGCCGTTGGTGAACTTGATGCTCTTCATCTCCTTGTTCGTCTTGGTCTCAAGGAACTTGATCTCGCCGTTCTTCGGAAGACTGCGTTCCGTCATCCATGCCAGCAGATCAGGTGTTCCGTCGTTCAGAGCTTTTACGCGAACTGTAATCTTGCCACCGCGTGGGATGCCTGCCATCTGTCCTTCTACGTCTGTTGCCTGATTAAACTCGTAAGTCACCATCAGAACTTCTCTCTCTTTGTAACCGTCGATTGTCATCGATACTGGAGTCTTTGCCATAATTTTTTCCTTTCTTAAATTTTTAATGTTATACCTTATTTTATTTTTAATACTATTTTTTTGTTTGTCGTTCAGAACCCGTTTGTTCCTTTCGACAATGCAAAGGTAAGACGTTTTTTCTCTCCTTCCAACTTTTTTTTTATCTTTCTCCTCAGTTTGTATGGACAGAAATCCCCATCATGGACAAATCGGCGAAAACACCCACGATTCCTGTCCAGAGTATGCGTTTTTCTATAATTATAAGCGCTACGACCCTGAATTTCCAATTCTGAAGTCCGTGGTTCGATGTTTTAAAAACTGATCTCTGAGATCTCTAAGAACATGACAACATTACAATTTATCTAATATTCGGGTTCACCATTTGGTGGGCTCGTTTTTTTGTTGTACCTTTGACGGCAGAAACTATAGATGATGAAGAATATGGAAAAAAGAGAATGGAAAGAGATTAGGAAATTCGAAGAGATACGCTTCGAAGAGTATCAGTGTATCGCGAAGATCACTATCGATAGGGCCCGCTATCGTAACGCGTTTACACCTAGGACGACGCTGGAGCTGAGTCAGGCGTTTGCCATGTGTCGCGAGATGCAGCAGATCAGAGTGGTGCTGCTGACGGGTGCCATGTCGGAAGTGCCCGAGGGCAAGACGCTGGCCGACGTGAAGCATGCCTTCTGCTCGGGTGGCGACATGCACGTGAAGGGACGCGGCGGATATATAGATGACGAGGGGGTGCCCCGACTGAGCGTGCTCGACGTGCAGATGCAGATACGCCGACTGCCGAAACCCGTGATAGCGATGGTGAACGGCTATGCCATAGGTGGTGGCCACGTGCTGCACCTGGTGTGTGACCTGACGATAGCCTCGGAGAATGCCATCTTCGGACAGACGGGACCCAAGGTAGGCTCGTTTGATGCCGGCTTTGGATCTAGTTATCTGGCCCGCATCGTTGGTCAGAAGAAGGCCCGCGAGATATGGTTCCTGTGCCGTCAGTATACCGCCAAGGAGGCTGAGGAGATGGGTATGGTGAACAAGGTGGTGCCCATAGACCAGTTGGAGGACGAGTGTGTGGCATGGGCCGAGGTGATGATGGAACGGTCGCCTATAGCCCTGCGCATGATAAAAGCCGGTCTGAATGCAGAGCTGGACGGTCAGGCCGGTATTCAGCAGCTGGCGGGCGATGCCACGATGCTCTACTATTTCTTGGACGAGGCGCAGGAAGGCGGCAAGGCTTTTCTGGAGAAGCGTAAACCCGACTTCGAACAATATCCGAAGATTCCATGAAGATAACGATAGAGGAGCGGGTGCTGCATTTTAAACAGCCTGCAGGAACCAGCCGTGGGGTGTATACGGAGCGCAGGATATGGCTGCTGCACATGACGGAAGACGGCAGGACGGGTGTGGGGGAGTGTGCCCCGCTGCCCCAATTGAGTTGTGACGACAGGGCTGACTATATCGACTTGCTGCGCAGATTCTGCGACGAGGTGGAGCGGACGGGCGAGATACCCTACGAGGCGCTGCGCGACTATCCCTCGATGCTCTTTGGGCTCGAGACAGCGCTACGTTCTTTACAATTCTCTCACCTCTCACCTCTCACCTCTCACCTCTTGTTCGATACGCCATTCAGCCGTGGCGAGGAGGGTATCCCCATCAACGGACTGGTATGGATGGGCTCATTCGACGAGATGAGCCGGCGCATAGAACAGAAACTGGAACAGGGTTTCAGATGCGTGAAGCTGAAGATAGGCGCTATCGACTTCGACGCCGAGCTGGAGCTGGTCAAGCAGATACGCAGCAGGTTCGGACGCAACGACGTAGAGCTGAGAGTGGACGCCAATGGTGCCTTCAGTTACGAAGAGGCGCTCTATAAGCTGGAACTGCTGTCGCAATATGCACTGCACAGCATAGAGCAACCCATCAAGGCCAGACAGTGGGCATGGATGTCTGAACTATGCCGCGAGTCGCCACTGCCCATAGCGCTGGACGAAGAGCTGATAGGCGTGAACGATCCAGACCAGAAGCGCCAGATGCTGAACATTATCCGTCCTCGATACATCATCCTGAAACCATCGCTGCACGGCGGTATGGCGGGATGCAGGGAATGGATAGACATAGCCCGCAGCATGCAGATAGGAACGTGGATTACGTCGGCACTGGAGAGCAACATTGGACTGAACGCCATTGCGCAGTTTGCGGCAGAGGTGTACGGCCCGCATATCAAGATGCCGCAAGGACTGGGCACGGGTCAGCTGTTTACCGACAATATTGAGATGCCGCTGGAGATACGCGGTGATAAACTGTGGATGGTGTGACACTGGAAGAATTCCTGGAGGAGTGGAATAACGACTCACCCTTCGTGCATGTGCAGACAAGCGGCAGCACGGGGACGCCCAAGGCGATGATGGTGGAGAAGCGGCGCATGCTGAACTCGGCCCGCATCACATGCGACTTTTTGGGACTGAAGGCTGGCGACACGGCGCTGCTCTGCATGTCGCTGGACTATATAGCTGGCAAGATGATGGTGGTGAGGGCGCTGGAGCGAGGCTTGAAGCTGATAGCCGAAGAGCCCAGCGGACACCCTTCATGGGATGACGACATCGTTTTTGCAGCGATGGTGCCTTTGCAGGTCTATAATCTTCTACAGACGGAAGAAGGGTGCCAACGATTGATGAAGATACACCACCTGATCATAGGAGGCGGAGCTATCGATGAAGCCTTGGAACAGGCATTGCAGCACTTCTCGAATGCCGTATGGAGCACGTATGGCATGACGGAGACACTGTCGCACATAGCCCTACGCCGACTGAACGGCGAGGCGCGCAGCCTGTGGTATACGCCATTCGATGGGGTAGAGGTGAGGCAGAATGACGACGGTTGTTTGGTCATCAATGCGCCAGCCGTCAGCGACGGGGTGTTGGTGACCAACGACATCGTGGAGATGGACGGTCGCAGGTTTCGTGTCCTGGGGCGCAAGGACAACGTGATATGCTCGGGCGGCATCAAGATACAGGTGGAGGAGGTGGAGCGGTTGCTGAAGCCTCACGTGCACGTACCTTTTATTTTTACGCGAGCGAAGGACGAACGGCTGGGTGAGCGTGTGGTCATGATGACGGAAGGAGGCGACAAGGCACAGATGGAGAGCGTATGCCGACAGGTGTTGCCCCGCTATTGGCAACCACGGGCTTACGTCACAATAGACCGTCTGCCGATGACTGAAACGGGAAAACCCGCCCGTCGGGAAGCAGAGCTGAAGGCCGCACAATTGCTGACAGAATAAAGGCGGGGTCCATCCTCACGAATAGACCCCACCACGGTTGTTAGTAATTAAAAATAGGTAGTAGTAGCTCTTAGAATTCCCTGTAAAAATCCAGAGCTTCCTTTATTTCTTCTTCCGTCGCCGTCTGGTTGATGCGGATGTCACCGATCGCACCCAGCAGCGTGAAATTAATAGTCTGACCGGTATTCTTCTTGTCGTGATGCATCAGTTCCAGCAGTTGCGGATAGTCGTCGCAGGTGATGGCCATACGTCCGTAGTTCTCCTTGATCATATTGACGGTCTGACGCATCTTGTCCTGTGGGAATCCCGTCTTGACAATACTCAGGTAGAGTTCGACCACCAAACCGTAAGCCACAGCATAGCCATGCAGGATGGGACGGCGCTGAAGAGCCAGCGACTCGAAGGCGTGTCCGGCAGTATGACCTAAGTTCAGCGCCTTGCGCAGCCCCTGTTCGTGAGGGTCCTCGGTGACGATGCGCTGCTTGACAGCAACACTGTCGGCAACCATCCGGCCCAGCGTATCGAGAGACTGCTGATTGTCTGGTTCATAATTCAGATGCTCCGCCCACATCGCCTCGTTGCTGATGAGACTATGCTTGAGCATCTCGGCATAGCCCGACAGCAGGTTTTCGCGATCGAGGGTACGTAGGAAAGTGGTGTCGAGAATGACGGAATGGGCATTGTTGAACACGCCGATCTCGTTTTTCAGACCGCCGAAGTTGATACCCGTCTTGCCACCCACTGAGGCATCGACCATAGAGAGCAGCGTGGTAGGTATATTAATATAGGTGATGCCCCGCTTGAAGGTGCTGGCAGCAAAACCGCCCAGATCAGTCACCATGCCTCCGCCCAGATTGACCATCAGCGAATGGCGCGTGGCACCCATACGCTGCAGATTACTCCACACATGGCTCAACGATTCCAGCGTCTTGTTGGCATCGGTGCTGCCAATGGTGATGACCTCAGCTCCCAGCATGCACTGGAAGCCGCTGATGACGGGCAGACAGAGCTGGGCAGTGGTGTCGTCAGTCAGCACAAACAACTTGTCGTGCGGACATTCTGCAATAGCATCAGAGAGTGATTGCTGCAGGTTACGGGATATGATGACCTTCTGTTGCTCCATAAAAACAGCTGCAAAATTAAGTAAAATTTATGAAAAACGTATAGAAAATAAAGATAAATGAAGAAAAAGTGAACATTTTGTGCTATTTCCTTTAAACTTTCTGTAACTTTGTGCGTCAAAATAAGCAAAAATGTAAATAGCAAAAATTAATAAACCTCAAAAAAAGATGAGACGCGTTAGTATTTTATTTCTATTTTTCTTATTATCAACGCTGGTCACATGGGCACAGCGCCAAGTGACAGGAACAGTGATTGAGAGCGAAACTCAAGACGCAGTGGCATCTACCACAGTGAAGCTCTTAAAGACAGACAGTACTTATGTAGCTGGTTGTTTGACGGATTTAGACGGACATTTCCGTGCTAAAGCTCCAGCAGCAGGTAAGTATATCCTGCAGATTACCTGTGTGGGATTCAAAACCTACACCAAGCCTATCACTGTAGGCAACGACAAGGACCTGGCTTTGGGTACCATCAAGTTGGAGCCTGATGCCATTATGCTGAAGAACACGGTGGTGACAGGTCATGCCGCCAAGGTGACGCTGAAGGCCGACACCTTCGTATATAATGCTGCCGCATTCCGTACGCCAGAAGGTTCGGTGGTTGAGGAACTGGTGAAACGACTGCCGGGTGCTGAAGTGAGCGACGATGGTACAATCAAGATTAACGGTAAGCAGGTGAAGAAGATATTGGTAGACGGAAAGGAGTTTATGACGGGTGACACGAAGACCGCCATGAAGAATCTGCCCACCAATATCATCGATCGCATCAAGGCGTATGATAAACAGAGCGATATGGCTCGCGTCTCGGGTATTGAGGACGGTGAAGAAGAAACCGTGCTCGACTTTGGCATCAAGGCAGGTATGAACAAAGGTGTTATGCTGAATGCCGACGTAGCCGCTGGTACTGAGCATCGCTATGCAGGACGTATATTCGGCGGTGTGATGAAGGACGACATGAAGATGTTCCTGATGACCAATGCCAACAACACCAACGATATGGGATTCCCTGGTGGAGGCGGCGGTGGTCGTTTTGGGGCAGGACGTCAGGGCCTGAACGCTAACAAGATGGCGGGTGTGAACTTCAACTACGAAAAGACGGATAAGTTGAAGGTTGACGGTAGCGTGCGTTGGAATCATGGTGATGGCGACACATTCTCGAGAGGCAACAGCGAGACATTCTTCAGTGGCACGACATCGTCGTTTGGCAACAGCAGAAACCAGAATTTCTCGCGTTCGAACTCATGGAACGGTCAGATGCGACTGGAGTGGCAACCCGACTCGATGACCAACATTATGTTCCGTCCAAACTTCTCGTATAGCTCAAACGACGGAGAGAGTCTGAGCTATAGCGCCACATTCGACAGCGATCCCTACCAGTACAGCAAAAATCCGCTGGATGATGTTTTCGAGATAGCTAAAAAGTATGGCATCGTTAAGAACTACAGTTATAATAATGGTGTCAACTATAGCGATTCGAAGAGTCTGCGTGGTATGTTGCAGTTTAACCGCCGTCTGAGCAACAACGGACGTAACATTACCCTGCAGGTGAACGGTAACTGGGGTAAGGGTACCAGCAAATCGATATCTAACAACACGGTACACTATTTCCAGCTGGTCGATCCTATCACCCTTCAGCCTATTGACTCTACCTATCAGACAAATCGCTACAACCTAACTCCGCAGGACAATTGGGGCTACTCGCTGCGTGTGAACTATAGTGAACCTATTGCCAATCGCGTATATCTGCAGTTTGGCTATCGTTATCAGTACAGCTTCACCAAGAGTGACCGCAAGACCTATAGCCTCCTGGATGTTGACTATTCGGACATCATACCTGTTTATCGTAATTTTGACACATACCTCTCAAGGCTTGCCCAACCGCTCGACAACTATATGGACCAGATGCTGAGTAAGAAGTCGGAGTATAAGAACTTCACTCACACTGCTGAGGTGATGCTGCGCATTGTGCGTAAGTCGTATAATTTCAATGTTGGATTCCAGGTTATTCCGCAATCGTCGGAGTTCTCCTATAAATATATGGGAACTGACACCATTACGAAGCGTAATGTGACCAACTTTACCCCAACGCTTGATTTCCGTTGGAAGAAGTCGCAGACAGGACAGCTGCGCTTTACCTATCGTGGTAATACCAGCCAGCCATCAATGAGCGATCTGCTTGATATCGTCGATGACAGCAACCCTCTGCGTATTACACGTGGTAACCCAGGACTGAAGCCTTCGTTCACACAGAACTTCCAATTGTTCTATAACGACTATTTCACTAAGCACCAGCGTGCTGTCATGACGTTTGTCAACTTCAGTACTACCAGCAATTCAGTATCAAACAAGACGACCTACGTGGCTGAGACGGGTGGAACCATCACACGTCCGGAGAATATCAACGGTAACTGGAATGCCAATGCAGGATTTATGTTTAACACGGCTATCGACTCAGCAGCCTATTTCAATGTCAATACGTTCACCAACCTGAGCTATAACCACAACGTGGGTTACGTCAGCGTGGATATGAATGCTGATTCGGAGAAGAGTGTTACCAAGTCGCTGGGTATTGGCGAGCGTATTGCCGGTAGCTATCGTAACGAGTGGATAGAATTCGAACTGAACGGTTCGGTCAACTACACCCGTTCACGCTCGGAGCTGCAGCCTAACAACAACCTCGATACATGGCAGTTCTCTTATGGTGGAATGATTGGCGTGACGGCTCCTTGGGGTACACAGCTGACCACAAACATGAATATGCAGAGCCGTCGTGGATACAGAGATGAGTCGATGAATACCAACGAGCTGATATGGAATGCACAGATTTCGCAGAGTTTCCTGCGTGGTAATGCTCTGACACTCTCGCTGCAGTTCTATGATCTCCTGAAGCAGCAGTCAAACGTCAGCCGTGTTATCAGTGCTATTCAGAGCAGCGAAACACACTATAACGCTATCAACAACTATGCAATGCTCCACGTCATCTATCGTTTGAACCTCTTTGGAGGTGGCTTTGGCGGAGGCCGTGGTGGTTTCGGAGGTCGTGGAGGTCGTGGAGGCGGCTTCGGAGGCCCTGGTGGTGGCTTTGGTGGAGGCCGCGGCGGACGTGGTGGTGGATTTGGCGGCGGACGCCCAGGAAGATTTTAGTCTTCCTGGCGGTCGTCGATATGATTACCCTCAGTAGGCGCCATTTCCTCTTCGAAGTCGGTAATACCAGCCTTCACGAGGATGTTATACCACTGGATGAGCTTCTTGATATGACTGTTCTGTACACGGTCCTGATCCCACTCGGGAAGCACCTTTGAGAAATAGTCGTGAAGCTCCTTGGGAGTAGCTTTCTTGAAGTCGACGCTTGAGGGCTTGCCGCCTTCAAGATCGCGCATAGCAGCGAGTACCGTCATCAGAGGGACATCCTCTGTCTCAGTAAACATAGCGATATCTGCCAGTGATGTGATACGGTCGGTGCCAAAAGCTGGCAGGCGCTTGTGGGTGTCGTCGAGAGCCTCGACAATAAGACTGTTGGCTGCACGCGATACTAATTTGTAGAGTCCCGGTTTGCCCGAGATGGCTAAAATAGTCTGTTTCATTGTTTCTTTTCTTTTTTTGTTATGTCGTTATTTCGATATGTCGTTATTTCGATGCCTGGTTTAACTCTGTTAAGAGTCGTTCTATTTGGGAATCGATGTCTTCCACACCGTCGTTGATGATTTCGTAGTGGGCCCGCTTGCGGACTTCCTCTTGGGGCCACTGGCGCTGCATCCACTCAAGCACCTTCTCACGGCTAATGCCGTCGCGCTGCATGACACGCTGGATGCGTATCTCCTCAGGGGCTGTGACTACAACCACACGGTCTACTAATTGGACAATGCCCGACTCGAAGAGAATGGCACTCTCCATCCACTGCTGTCCGCTCTCCTCGAAGTCGCGAAACACAGCAGGATGCACGATGCGGTCTATGGCTTGGGCATGAGCCTCACTCTGTAGCAGATACTGAGCTACAGCCGCCTTGTTCAGCTGGTCGTCAATATACGTATGTGGACCTATGAGTGCCGTAAGCTGTTGGCGGATGATGGGCGATGTGCGAATCAGTCGCTTGGCAGCTCGATCGCAATCATATACCTCGATGCCGAAGGCGTTAAGCCGTCGGCACACGTAGCTCTTGCCCGATCCGATGCCCCCCGTGATGCCTATTTTCATTCTTCTTCGATGAGATAGTCAACCTGTTTGGTATCGAGAGTAGCACGGCTGATACCATGAGGAACGGTGCGGAGATAGATGTTGCACTTGTCGGACGAACGTTGCTGAATTTCCAGATAATCAGCCACTACGACAAACTGTTCAGGGCGCAAGAAGCGAATCTGACTGACGCCTGCCACGAAATGTACCTTCACCTTAGCAGGGAACGTTCGCAGCGTCTTGCCCTCAGGCAGGTTCAGGCACTGGATGGGTACACCCTCAATCACTTCCTCCGTCAGCACATCGGTCTGGAATCCAATACGAACATGCTCTGGCACCACCTTGACATCGTTAGGGTGCGACAGACGGCAGTCGATGTGTAATGTGTCACGGAAACCTACACAATTCAGTGGTTCCGTGTAAATTACTCGGATACTGTCCAGTTTTTCGCGTGATGCATAGATGTCGACACTATCTGGCTGATAGTCGACATGCGAGAGGAAATAAAGCTGTTCAGGAATGACGCGACCTGCCCAACGCACGGGTACACGCTTGCGCTCACCATTATTATAGAAAAACTCCAAGCGCTCAGGCTTGATGGTAGACACCTTGCTTGATGTCACCAGCAGTTGTTCAGCCATACGCTTCACGTCGTTGGCAGATACGATGCCGCCACCGTTGCCTCGGTCGTAGTTCTTGAAATTGAGTTTGATAGTGGGCAACTTGCTGCCATAGAGATAGCCCATCAGCACCCAGCCTTTATCCTTGACGGTGATACGGATGGTATCCGTCTCCGACGATGTGAGCACCACGTTCTTTGGAACATTAGTGATACGGACAGGTACTTTCAGCTCTTTCTCATAGGTCTCGTTAAGTGTCATGAACAGCCAGAAGATGCCTGAAAGCAGGAGAAAGAACAAGAACACCAGAAATTGCTTGTTCAAGTTACTGAACAAGAAAATCTTGATAGTCTTATATATGCTCTTAAAATTCACCTCTTCCTTCTTACATCTTACATCAGCCCTCTGACATCTTACTTCTGAGCAGGAGTGCTGGTATTGTCCTTAAAGACGCAGCCCTTGTCGACCTTAACGATCACACCATCGGCAATCTTCACATCGATCATGCCATTGGCCAGGTCGATTTTCTTCACGGTGCCATAGATGCCACCACTGGTAAACACCTGCATACCCTCCGTCAGCGAGTTCTGGAAATTCTGAATCTCCTTCTGACGTTTCTGCTGAGGCTTGATCATGAAGAAATACATGATGGCAAAGATTGCTACCATCATAATCAGGAAACTGGTCATGCCACCACCGCCCTGAGCGGCTTGTGCGGCTAAAATAATCTGTGTCATAAATTGTATTGTTTCGTTATTACTTTATTTCGTTGTTATTGTCTGTCGTCCATGTGCTTCAGAAGTCTGCCTGTACGAATGAGATGACGAGCTATGGCATCGAGCATGCCGTTAATATAGCCGGCACTGCGAGGGGTAGAGTAGAGCTTGGAAATCTCTACATACTCATTGATAGTGACATTGACAGGAATGCTGGGGAACGACATCATCTCGGCAATAGCTATCTGCATGATAACAATATCCATATAGGCCAGACGTGAAAAATCCCAGTTGTGAGAAGCCTCGCTCATGTAGTGCTGATATTCGTCGGCATTCATAATGGTCGAACGGAACAGCTTGCGGGCATACTCCTTATCCTCTTCGTTGTCGTATTCGGGCAACAGTTCTTGGCGAGCCTCATTCTTCTCCTCAAAACGCTTGATGGTCTTCAGCACGAAGGTGTCGACCACCTCCTTGTCGTCGTTCCAATAAAGACTTTGGTCTTCCAAAAGGGCATCCAGGTCGTTATTGTTCTGAATGAGCGTACGATAAATCTTGCGCCACAACTCACGGTCGGCTTCGTAGCTGTCTTCGCCAGATGCCATATAGTCTTTGTATATCTCACTCTCTGTAATCTGCTGGTATAGCTTCTTCAGAAATTCAGGATGCTCCTCATCCCAATTCTTCTTTTGAGTCTCCAGAAAATCGTTGAGCATGTGGTTTTCCTCCAGCTGCATAGCAAAGCGGTTGTAGGCAAACTTCTGCGATGGTTGTGCAGTGCCCTCTCTCTCGGCTTTGGCCTGAGCCACTTCCAAATGACGGCGCGACTCGTGGGTAATACCTACGATGAGTGCGAGCAGATAATTATATAAATCGTAGGCTTTTGACAGGCTGAAGAGCAGTTCTTTTTCGGCCGTGTCAATGTTCTTACTACCGTTTTGATAGTACGCATAGGTTAACTGTACAGTCTTAATCCTGATGAGTTCTCTGTTAATCATATTCTACTTTCTTATTCGTTTTTGATACTCTTATCGAGGTGCAAAGGTACGAAAAAAAGTGAAAAGTGAAAAGTGAAAAGTGAAAAAATTGCTGCCTCTATCATTATTTTTGATATTTTCTTGTTGCTTTAAAGTTTTTTTAGTACCTTTGCACCCGCTTTTCGCATCGTGTGATGGTGAATTAAGCAAAAAGTACTTAATTTTAGAGTAACACATTTATTAATTATGAAAGAGATTAACGTAACCGGTCAGAAGCGCACCGACACAGGCAAGAAAGCCTCTAAGCTGCTTCGTAAAGAGGGTATGATTCCCTGCAATCTGTATGGTGAGAAGAAGGGTGAGAACGGTCTGCCCGAGGCTTTTGCATTTGCAGCTTCTATGGCTGAGCTCCGCAAGGCTGTCTACACTCCCCATGTATATGTTGTCAATCTGAACATCGACGGCACTGAGCACAAGGCTATCATCAAGGAGCTTCAGTTCCACCCAACTACCGATGCTCTGTTGCACGCTGACTTCTTCGAGATTAACGAGACCAAAGCTATCACTGTTGGTATTCCTGTCAACCTCACTGGTCACGCTCAGGGTGTTCGCGATGGTGGTCGTCTGGCTCTGTCTATCCGTAAGATCAACGTAACAGCTCCTTACAAGAATATTCCTGAGAAGCTGGACATCGACGTTACCGATCTGCAGCTGGGTAAGGCTATCAAGGTTGGCTCACTGAGCTTCGAGGGTCTGGAGATTGCTACTTCTAAGGAAGTTATCGTATGCTCTGTGAAGGCTACTCGTGCTTCTCGTTCTGCCGCTGCTGAGGCTGCCGCTGAATAAGTTAAGAGTTAAGAATTAAGAGTTAAGAATTAACTTTGGACAAGTACTTAATTGTTGGTTTGGGAAATCCTGGCGACGAATACGCCGAGACCCGCCACAATACAGGATGGATGGTATTGGACGCTTTTGCTAAGGCGTCCAATATCGTTTTTGAGGATAAGCGCTACGGCTATGTAGCCGAAACCTCGCTGAAGGGCAGAAAGGTCTTCCTGCTCAAGCCTACGACGTATATGAACCTGAGTGGTAATGCTGTACGTTATTGGATGAACAAGGAGAATATCGAACAAAGCCGTCTGCTGGTGATCAGTGACGATGTGGCTATCCCCGTCGGCCAGTTCCGCCTGAAGGCCAATGGCTCGAATGGCGGGCATAATGGCTTGGGACATATCCAGCAACTCATAGGTCAGCAATATGCTCGTCTGCGCATGGGCATTGGCAACGACTATCCCGTTGGTTCTCAGATAGACCACGTGCTGGGCCGTTTCCCTGCTGAGGAACTGGAGAAGTTGCAGCCAGCCATCAACCTGGGCGTCGATATTATCAAGAGTTTTGTCTTGGCGGGTATCGACATCACGATGAATCAGTATAACAAGTTGGGTAAGGGAAAATGAACGAAGCTCGTATTGACAAATGGCTGTGGGCTGCTCGTATCTTCAAGACGCGAAGCATTGCTGTCGATGCCATCAAGAATGGACGTGTCACCATTCAAGGCATGAACGTCAAACCCTCGCGTATGGTAAAGGAGGGCGAAGTGGTCAGTGTGCGTAAGCCGCCTGTAACCTATTCGTTTAAGATTCTGAAAACCATCGAACAGAGGGTAGGGGCCAAGCTTCTGCCTGAGATTTATGAGAATGTGACACCTGCCGACCAATATGAACTGCTGGAGATGAATCGCATCAGCGGATTTGTGAATCGTCAGCGTGGCACAGGTCGACCTACCAAGAAAGACCGTCGTGCTTTGGACGATTTCGTAGGTCCTTCACTCGAAGGTTTCGATGATGGCTTCGATTGGGACGATGATGACGACGATGAGGAATAAGGATAAGTGATAGGCGTATGTTACTTGATATTTTCTTGATTGTGTTTGGTGTGGCGATGGTGCTCTATGGTGCCGACCGTTTGACGGAGGGTGCTTCAGCACTGGCCAGACGTATGAATGTGCCTGAAATCATTATCGGACTGACCATTGTGGCAGCTGGCACATCGGCTCCAGAACTGTTTGTCAGCCTGGTGTCGGCCCTGAAGGGAACGCCCGATCTGGCTGTTGGTAATGTGGTGGGTTCCAACACCATGAATGCGATGCTCATTGTTGGATGTGCTGCTCTGGTGGCTCCTATGACCATCAGCAAGTCGACAGTCAAGAAAGATATTCCTTTCTCTGTAGCAGCTTCTGTATTGCTTATCCTGATAGCTGTTGACAGCTTTCTGGGACGCATCGATGGCATCATCTTGCTTTTGGGCTTTGCCATCTTCATGATCTATACCCTCCGACAGGCCAAGAACGGCAAACAGGAGAGCAACGTAGAGGTAAAGTTGGAGAATCCCTGGCTCAGTGGCTTCTTTGTATTGCTGGGACTGGGCTTGCTCGTTGTTGGCAGTAATCTGTTTGTCAGCTCTGCCTCTCATGTGGCAATGGCTTTGGGTATCAGCGAGGGTGTCGTAGGACTGACGGTCGTCGCAGGAGGCACATCGCTGCCAGAACTGGCTACCAGTGTGGTAGCAGCGCGCAAGGGACAATCGGCTATTGCCATTGGCAACGTCATTGGTTCCAACGTCTTTAATATTCTGCTGATTCTGGGACTTACGGCCACCATCAGTCCTCTGCAGATAGAAGGCGTCTCCACGCTCGATATCGCCGTGATGCTCATCTCTGTATCGCTGGTTTGGCTGTTCTCCTTCACCCGTTACACAGTGGAACGCTGGGAAGGAGCGTTACTCGTTATCCTTTATCTGGCATATCTGGGGCATATGATTGCTACTTTGTAATCATACACCCCTTACTTACCCAGATATTTCGACTCCAGATAGTTTTGGAACGTCTCTTTATATAGGTCACCTATAGGCAGATAGGTGTCCTTATCCATGATGACTCTGTTCTTGTTCACCTCCTGAATCTTTGTCAGATTGATGATGTATGAACGGTGTATGCGCATAAAATAGTCGGGCAGCCGTTCCTCCATCTTCTTCATCGACAGCAAGGTGACAATGGGTTTTGGCTCGCTCTCCAGATGTACCTTCAGATATTCGCTCATAGCTTCTACGTAGCGTATATCGCTGATGCTCACCTTGACAATGCGGTATTCCGTTTTCAGGAAGATGGTGTCGTCTGCTGGTGCGTCAGCGGTACTGCCACTGACTACGGGACTGCTGGCTACATTGTTCTCCAGGCGTTCCTTCAATCTGTTGGCAGCGCGCTGGAAATCCTGTAGTCCAAAGGGTTTTAGCAGATAATCTACTGCGTTCACCTTGAATCCCTCGACCGCATATTCCGCATAGGCTGTGGTAAACACCACGAGTGGTGGCACGCTGAGCGATTTGATGAAGTCCATACCGTTCAGGTCGGGCATGTTGATGTCGCAGAAGATGGCATCTACCGTTTCCTGCTGTAAAAACTCACGGGCCTCGATGGCACTCTGACACTGGGCTGCCAGTTCCAGAAAAGGCACCTTACCTATATATGCTGTAATCTGCTGAAGAGCCAGGGGCTCATCGTCAATGGCTATGCAACGTATCATGTGAGGGGTATTGTTAATTCAACATTGTAGACGTCTGCTTCGTCCTGTATATTTAGCGTATAGTTGTTGTCATAGAGTAAATTTAAACGTTGTTTGACATTCTTTAGTCCTACGCCGCCTTTCTCCTCGTTGGGCTTGTCGGCCTTTGAGTTGCGACATGTGAAATCCAGCTTTTGATTGTTGACAGTCACTCTGACGTCGATAAACGAGTCGTGCTGGTATGATATGCCGTGCTTGAAGGCGTTTTCGATAAAGGTGATGAGCATCAGTGGCGGTATCAGCTTGTCAGGCACCTCCTGAGGCAGCTCTACGCTAATCCTTACCTTGTCAGTATAGCGTAGTTTCATCAGTGTGATATAGTGGCGTATGAAGTCGAACTCGCGTGATAGAGGTACTCCCTTCTTGTCGCCTTCGTACAGCACAAATCGCATCATCTTCGACAGTTCCAGTATCGTGTCTTTAGCCTTCTCAGGGTCTATGTCCACCAGTGCATGGATGTTGTTCAGCGTGTTCATGAAGAAATGTGGGTTGATCTGATATCTCAGATACTCCAACTGCTGCTCCAGGTTCTCCTTCTCCAGTTTCAACAGTCGCTTCTGGTCGTTACGGCTTCTGAAGTAGAACTTGATGCCCAGATTCATGCCGCACATGAGGACGACGACGACGATGGCCACAATATCCCGTTCGCCAAAGAATACGGGTGGTTTCTTTTCCATCATCTTCTCCCTGAACTCAGGTGGCGGCTGGTGGTCAAAATCTCTGTCCATAGGTCTGGGCTCTCTCTGCTCCATTTCGTGTGGCCTGTGTCTGCGCATGTGGTCAGGATGATTGTTGCATTGGAATACGGTAAACAGTCCTATCATGCAGAGTGTCAGCAACCCATACATCCATCGCTTGTTCCTATGTACCAGCAGTGGTGCCAGGATGAAGTTATGAACAAGGAAGATGAGCAGATAGATGGCAAAATGGCGCCATACCATCAGCACTTCTGCCCAGTTGAATTCAATGTCCTGATTGCTGATGGTGCGTACATACAGACTCATGACGGGTGCTGCGAAGAGTATTCCCCACAGCACAGCGTAAGCCGTATTTTCGTACTTCGACTGATTCTGCATCCAATACATAAAACGCAGTTTCTTTGTTTTTATTGTGTTGCCGTTCTTCTTGCTAAGTCCGTTCATAACTGGTGCAAAGGTACACAGAAAAAGCCGGCTCGTGAAAATTTTTCAGCGAACCGGCTTGTTTATTCAGTGAATCAGAAAGACTTTACAGTCCTAAGCCCTTCTTGACCTGGTCGGCAGCATTGTCAACAGCCTCGTTAGCCTTCTGCTTGGCAGCATCCTTGGCGTTGTTGGCAGCATCAGTAGCAGCATTTACGGCAGCGTCCTTAGCGTTCACGGCAGCGTCTACAGCAGCATCCTTAGCACTGGTAGCAGTGCTGTCTACAGCATTCAGGAATCCGCTGACGATGTTAGCAGGCTCGATAGAGGTCACAGCGCTTACAGCAGCTGCAATGGCACCGTTCTCACCAGCTACTTCCTTAATCTTGTCGGCGTTCTCCTTCAGGAAGTTCTGCACCTTTGCCACATACTCCTTAGCCACCTCTGGGTTCTCCTTAATCAGCGAAGCAATCTTCTCCTTGATGGTAGCCAGCGTCTCCTGCAGCTTGTTGGCATCCTTAGCCTCCAACTGCTCGGTCAGTGCGCTGATGGTAGCATTTGCAGCCTCGCCAGCCAGCGAGTCAACGATAGCCACAGAGTCAACGGCTTCAGCCTGCTGAGTCTTGTTTCCACACGATGCGGTAAATCCGATGGCAGCTACAGCCATCACTACTAAAACGATCTTCTTCATAATTTTTCTTTCTCCTTTTATTAAAAATGAATGTTTAGTGGTTCTCTCAAAACCGGTGGCAAATTTACACCTTTTCTTCATTCGTTGTTCTTTTGCCCCTCGTTTTTTGTGAATTTTTAAACATTCACTTCAGCAGTAGTTCCACAGGGCAGTGGTCAGATCCCAGCACCTCCGTGTGTATCTTGGCATCGGCTATCTGCGGCCTCAGGCGCTCTGATGTGACGAAATAGTCAATGCGCCATCCGGCATTCTTCTGGCGGGCCTGGAACCGGTACGACCACCACGAATAGGTCACCTGCTCAGGATACAGCGTGCGGAACGAGTCGATAAATCCACTATTTAATAATAAGGTGAATTTCTCGCGCTCCTGGTCGGTGAAGCCGGCATTCATGCGGTTCGTCTTAGGATTCTTCAGGTCTATCTCTTCGTGGGCAACGTTCAGGTCGCCACACAGTATGACGGGCTTCTTCTTGTCCAACGCCATCAGATACTCGCGGAAGTCGTCTTCCCACGTCATGCGGTAGTCCAGACGTTTCAGCCCGTCCTGTGAGTTTGGCGTGTAGCATGTAACCAGATAGAAATCCGCCATCTCCAGCGTGATGACACGGCCCTCGTGGTCGTGCTCGTCCTTGCCGATGCCGTAGGTGACACTTAGCGGCTCGTGCCTGGTGAAGATGGCCGTACCTGAGTATCCCTTCTTCTCGGCATAGTTCCAGTACGAGCGATAACCTTCAAACTGCAGGTCCAACTGGCCTGCCTGCATCTTGGTTTCTTGCAGACAAAAGAAATCAGCGTCCATCTCCTTGAAGATGTCGCTGAATCCCTTTCCTTCACAGGCACGTAGCCCGTTAACGTTCCATGAAATAAGCTTCATAGGCCTAGAATTTAGCCATCTTGATGGCCACCACAGCACATTCGTCACCCTTGTTGCCCAAACGGCCTCCTGCACGGTCCATCGCTTGCTGCATGTTCTCCGTTGTCAGCAGTCCGAACACCACGGGAATGCTGCTCGTAGCATTCAGTCTTGCTATGCCTGCAGTCACACCCTGACAGATGTAGTCGAAGTGGGGCGTCTCGCCACGAATCACCGATCCCAGAATGATGACAGCGTCGTAGCCGTCGTTCAGCGTCATCTGGTGTGCACCGTAAATCAATTCAAACGATCCGGGCACGGTCTTCACGTGGATGTTCTCAGGCAGTGCGCCGTGCTTCTCCAGTGTCGAAGTACAACCCTCCAGCAGAGCACCCGTCACTTCGGGGTTCCACTCGGCCACTACGATGCCGAATATCATGTTCGATGCATCGGGCACCTTGTCGACGTTGTATTCCGATAGGTTTCTAGTTGCCATACCGCTTTACTTCACGCGTTCGATATACTTATCGATGGTCTGATACTGCATTGAGTTGAAGTACTTGTCCTTCACCTCCTGATACAGCTTCAGAGCCTCTTCCTTCTTACCCTGGCTCTCCAGAATCTCGCCAGCCTGAATCAGGAATGTGGGCGATAGCGAGTTGTTGTCAGCCATCTTGGCAGCCTTCTTCAGGTGCTCAACAGCCTTATCCAGCTGCTTCAGGTTAGCGTAGGCGTTACCCAGTGCACCCTCAGCTGCGGGGCTGATCATCTGGTCACCCTTGCCACTGAACTGCTCCAGAGCGTTGACAGCCTCCTGCCATTTGCCCAGATTAGCCTGACACAGACCGATGTAGAGCTGAGCCAGATTGCCTGCGTTGGTCGAGCTGTAGTCGCTGGCCACCTTCTGGAATCCAGCCAGAGCCTTGTCGTACTGCTGAGCGTCGAAGAGCTCCTGGCTCTTACCCAGTTCTGTGCTGGCCTCGTTCGAACGGGGCTCCAGATAATAGTTGTTGAAGAGAATAGCGCCTACAACGATTGCGATCACTGCAACCACGGCGATGATGATAGCCTTCTTGTTCTTCTCGAAGAAAGCCTCGGTCTTGCTGACCTGTTGCTCCATCTCAGGAGCTGCTTTTACATTTTTGTTTGCCATTATTTTAAGTTATTTTTTATTGTTTTTATATCAAAACGGGTGCAAAGGTACAAATAAGCGGGCAAATAACCAAATTTATTTGGATTTTTTCAGACTTACCTTACTTAAAAAGAAGCGAGCACGTGATTCTTAGGCGTTTTTCACTGTATACGACATCGCGTCGGGTGGGGGAGGCTGATTACGTTGCAAAGGTACGAAAAGTATTCATGAAAAGCAAGCCTTTTTTCAATTTGTTTTCGAAAAGTTCGAAATGTTAACAGCAAAGCAGTTCGGCTTGAGTTGATTTGCGCCCCCACGAAGAGAATAGTTCAATCTACCAGATTCAATAATTCAATCCCCTAGATTGAACCGTTCTCCAAGACATGTGGGTATAACACTATAACGCTATAACACTATAACATTTGGTGTTTGTAAATAGGATAAGAAAAATGGATTTCTATTTTATATTATATTATATATTATAATATATAATATAATATAAGTAACATGTGTAGATTTCGGCTATAACGCTGGGAGCAAATGTTATAGCGTTATAGTGTTATAGCGTTATAGCGTCATGAGGGGTGATACCGTGGTGTTAGTTTTCTTGTTATTTTACATTTTAACATTAAAACAAATAGAAAAATAAATTGAGAAAAAGCTTGTTTTTCATGAATATATTTTGTACCTTTGCAATCGCAATGATACTTAGGAGGCTGACGATACTGAATTATAAGAACATACGCGAGGCTACGTTGGAGTTCTCGCCCAAGATCAACTGTCTGATAGGGCACAACGGTATGGGCAAGACGAATGTGCTGGACGCTATCTATTATCTGTCGTTCTGCCGATCGGCTAACAATCCTGTGGATTCGCAGGTTATCAAGCACGACGAGGCATTCTGCATGATAGAGGGGGAATATGCGGAGAACGACGAGGTGACCGAAGTCATATCGTGTGGTATGAAACGGGGCGTAAAGAAGCACTTTAAGCGTAATAAGAAGGAGTATAAGCGGCTGAGCGAGCACATAGGACTGATACCGCTGGTGGTGGTGGCTCCGGCTGACACACTACTGATAGAGGGAGGAGGCGAGGAGCGCCGCAGACTGATGGATATGGTGATATCCCAATACGACCGCTCGTATATCGACGCGCTGAGCCGCTATAACAATGCCCACCAGCAACGTAACACGCTGTTGAAGATGGAAGACCAGGAGCCCGACCCGCTGCTGATGCAACTCTGGGAAGAGCAGATGGCAGAGGCTGGTGAACAGCTGTACGAGAAGCGTCGCCTGTTTGTTGACGAGCTGGTGCCGATGTTTCAGGACTACTATCAGCGCATTTCGGGCGGTCAGGAGCAGGTGGGGCTGCAATACGTGTCTCACTGCCAGCGAGGACCGCTGCTGGAGGTGATACAGCGTGACAGGATGAAAGACCGTGCCGTCGGCTATTCGTTGCATGGCGTACATCGCGACGACCTGGTGTTTACGCTGGGTGACCATCCGATGAAGCGTGAGGGGTCGCAGGGACAGAACAAGACGTATGTGATAGCCCTGAAGCTGGCTCAGTTTGAGTTTTTGAAGCGTACGTCATCGCAGACTGTGCCGCTATTGCTGCTTGACGACATCTTCGACAAGCTGGATGCACAACGCGTGGAGCAGATAGTTAGGCTGGTGTCGGCCGATAATTTCGGACAAATATTCATCACGGATACCAATCGCGACCATCTGGATCAGATACTGAGCAACACGGCGCTGGACTATAAGATTTTTCATGTTGAAGAGGGATGTTTAGAAGAAACGTACAATCGGTAAGGGACCTGATACTGCAAGCACTGCGCGAACAGGGACTGGAGACGCCACTACAGCAGAAACGGCTGGTGGAGTCGTGGCCTAAGGTGGCAGGACCGGTAATAGCCCGCTATACGCTGAACACGTATATCTACAACCAGACGCTATTCGTGCGGCTGTCGAATCCCGCCTTGCGCTCCGACCTGAGCATGCGGCGGCAGGAACTGACACAGAAATTGAATGCGGTAGTAGGCGAGCAGGTGATAACAGACATCAGGTTCTGCTAGAGACTGACGACGGCATCCATGACGACATCGTGCTGATTGCTGGGTACGCTGTCGACCATCTGCCAGGAGAAACACAAACCTATCTTATAAGCGTGAGGAATGCGTGACAGGAAGCGGTCGTAATAGCCCTTGCCACGACCTAAACGATGGCCTGCGGCATCGAATGCCATACCTGGTATGATGGCTACGTCGATGGTTGCGTAGTCGGTAAACAACTGACCAGTGGGTTCCAGAATGCCGAAAGCACCTGTTTGCAGGTCGTGCGGACCAGTATAGTGGCGCAGTTCCATATCCGTATCGCTGACGACACGAGGCAGCAGCACCGTCTTGCCTTGAGCCACCAAGCCATCGATGAGCGACTGCGTGGGAACCTCGTCGGGCAGGGCACTGTAGAGCATGACAACACGGCAGTCAGAGAGCCTGTCGAAAAGAGGCACCTCACATGAGGGCTGTCCCTCTGTGAGGTGTTGATGCTTCAAAGCACGGATATGGCGTCGCAGTTCTTGCTTGGTCATGCTGTCTTCTTTTCCGTCAACTGAGGGAATGCTTTGTTCTCGCGGAACAGCTTGAGCGTCTCAGTGATGGCAGGATCGTCCTCGTTGAGATACTGCATCCACGCCTCTTCCTTCATCATATTATAGATGATGCGGCTGCAGATGTATCGCTCCAGCAGCTTGTGAGAGCGCTGAATCATCAGGTTGCGACGCTTCAGACCGTTCTGTTCGGCATAGGAGGCAAACTTGTCGACAATGTTCTGCTTAACCAGATACTTGGCCAATTCGCGAGGCGACGAAAAGTCGTTGAGGCGCTGGCGGTTCTGGTCGGTATATTCGAACGCATACTGGATGATGAGTCCGCTCATAGAGGCCTGCTTATAATAAGAGGTGACGTCGGTCGTATCCTCAGCTACGAAGATATCAGGCGTGATACCACCACCGCCAAAGACGGGACGTCCGATGCTGGTGTGATATTCCTTTCCCTCGTGCTTGATGCTGTCCTGCGAGAAGAACTCACCATGTTCGTAGCGTGCAAGGATGTCTTCCTCGTAGTTCTTGTTGTCGCCACTGGTGTAGGGCTTCTGGATGCAGCGTCCTGAGGGTGAATAGTAGCGTGCAATGGTGAGACGTATCATCGACTGGTCGTTGAAGGCAATAGGTTGCTGGACCAGTCCCTTACCAAACGAACGACGTCCGATGATGGTGCCCCGATCGTTGTCCTGAATGGCACCAGCCAGAATCTCAGATGCGGAGGCAGAACCCTCATCGATGAGTACCACAAGCGGTATCTGCTGATAAGAGCCACGACCGTCGCTGCGATACTCCTGACGGGCAGAACGACGCCCCTGGGTGTAGACAATCAGACGGTTCTTAGGCAGGAATTCGTTGGCAATCTGAACAGCCGACTGCAGATAACCACCCGTATTGCCTCGCAGGTCGATGGTGAGGTTCTCGAAGCGTTGCTGCGAGAGCTTAGCCAGTGCGATGAGCAGTTCAGGATAGGTGTTCTCGCCGAAGTTCTTGATGCGGATATACCCCGTCTTGTCGTCGAGCATATAAGCGGCTGTGATGCTCTTGGTGGGTATCTCGCCACGTGTCACCACAATGTCGCGAATCTTCTTTTCACCATAGCGCATGATACCCAGTTTCACCTTAGTGTCCTTGGGGCCTTTCAGCTTGTGCATGGCCACCTCGTTGGTCAGCGTCTTGCCTGTGAAGTTCTCGTCGTCGACCTTTACAATCTTGTCGCCGGCAATGACGCCAGCACGTTCAGAGGGACCATTGCTGATGACCTGCTGCACATGTAGCGTGTCGTGACGGATGGTGAACTCGATGCCCACACCTGAGAACGAACCCTTCAGATCGTCGTTGGCTATCTGTACGTCCTTGGCGGAGATGTAGGTGGAGTGGGGGTCCAGTTCAGCCAGAATCTGAGGCACGGCCTTCTCTACCAGGTCGTTGACATTGACGGTATCTACATACTGGTCGTCGATGATGTGCAACAAGTTGTTCAGCTTATTGCTGCTCGAATTGATGATGCTGAGACGGTTGCCTGAGAAATGGTTGGCATAGAAGGTGCCAATCAGGATGCCTACCACCACACATACTGCCATGATAAGAGGCATGAAACGGTTATTTCTTTTGTTGCTCATTTATATTTCGATATTCCGATAATTCGTTATTCCGGTTTCCGTTTTTCTTTATTCTCCGAGGTAAACCACTTCGATACCTGCACGCTCCAACAGGTCGATGCCGTCAGTGAGGCGGTATTTTTCACCATAGACCACACGACGAATACCTGCCTGGATGATGAGCTTGGCGCACTCGATGCAAGGTGATGCGGTGATGTAAATGGTGGCTCCCTCAGAATTGTTGGAGCTACGTGCCAGCTTAGTGATGGCATTGGCTTCGGCATGTAACACGTAGGGCTTGGTGACGTTGTTGTCGTCTTCGCAGATGTTCTCGAAGCCGCTGGGTGTACCATTGTAGCCATCGCTGATTATCATGCCGTTCTTCACCACCAATGCACCAACCTGACGGCGCTGGCAGTAGGAGTTCTGGGCCCAGATGCGAGCCATCTCCAGATATCGCTGGTCAAACTTAATTTGTTTTTCTCTTGATTCCATTTCTCTTTAATAATGCGTCGATAGTGGGTTCACTACCCTTGAAGTTCTTGTATAGTGTCATGGGGTGCTCTGTGCCTCCCTTGCTCAATATCTCGTCACGGAAGCGTTGGGCTGTCTGCTGGTCGAAGATACCGTGTCGCTTAAAGACACTGAAGGCATCGGCATCGAGCACCTCAGCCCATTTATAGCTGTAATAGCCGGCAGCATAGCCACCCGCCATGATATGCGAGAACTGTACTGTCATACAGGTGTCAGGCAGCTGCTCGCCAAGAATGGCTTTCTTCCATGCTTTCTTCTCGAAGGGGATGATGTCGTCAGTAAACGCATCCTTCTTGGTGTAATAAGCCATATCGAGCAGTCCTAAGCTGACCTGGCGCAGACAAGCTGTAGCAGCCATGAAGTTACGGCTCTTGACGATGCGGCGGATGAGTTCGTCAGGCAATGGTTCGCCCGTCTTGTAATGGAAGGCGAAAGTGCGCAGAAACTCCTTCTCGATGGCGTAGTTCTCCATAAACTGCGAAGGCAGCTCCACGAAGTCCCACCAGACATTGGTGCCTGAAAGACTCTCGAAACGCGTATTGGCAAACATGCCGTGCAGCGAATGGCCGAACTCATGCAGAAAAGTCTCTACCTCGCCAAGTGTCAGCAGGGCAGGCTTGTCCTCAGTAGGCTTCGTCAGATTCATAACCACTGACACATGTGGACGGACATTCTCACCATCCTTATCGATATACTGCCCTTGGTATTGCGTCATCCATGCACCTCCCTGCTTGCCCTTGCGTGGATGGAAGTCGGCATAGAAGACGGCAAGGTAGGAACCATCCTTATCGAATACCTCGTAGGCCTTAACATCAGGATGATAGACGGGGATGTCCTTATTCTCCTTAAACGTGATGCCGTAGAGACGGTTAGCCAGTCCGAAGACACCACTGATGACATTCTTCAGTTCGAAGTAAGGGCGCAGCATCTCTGCATCGAGATTGTATTTCTTCATCTGCAGCTTGTGCGAATAGAAGCCAGAGTCCCAGGGGCGCATCTTTTCGACGTCCTTATGAGCCAATTTACGAACTTCGTCACGCTCCTGAATGGCAGTGGGTTTATAGGCATCGATGAGGTCGTCCAACAAGCGATAGACACGACGTGTATTAGTGGCCATGCGATGCTTCAGCACATAGTCGGCATAAGTCTTGTAACCAAGCAACTGGGCAATCTCACGACGCAGATTGACAATACGCTTACAGATGTCGAGATTATTCTCCGTGTTCTGATGCGTGCAAACGGTGTTGCGAGCCATGAAGAGCTGCTTGCGTAATTCGCGTTGCGTAGAATAGGTCATGAAGGGTAAATAGCTGGGATAGTCCAACGTAAAGAGCCAACCCTGCTTGCCCTGTTCCTTAGCTGCCAGGGCTGCTGCTTCACGAGCCGTCTCAGGCAGTCCGTCGAGCTGTGCTTCGTCCGTGATATCCAGCGTGAAGGCCTTTTGTTCTTTCAGCAGATTCTGCGAGAACTGCAACGAGAGCATCGAGGCTTCCTCAGTGAGTTGGCGCAGACGTTCCTTGCCGGCTTCATCGAGCAAAGCACCAGAGCGCACAAATCCCTCATAGCAATTATCCAACAATCGTTTTTCTTCTGCCGTCAGCTTACGATGGTGCAGATGTACATAACGGATGCGCTCGAAGAGTTTGGGGTTCAGACGGACATCGTTGGAGTGCTGCGTCAGCATGGGTTGTATCTTCTGTGCCAATGCATCCATGTCGTCATTGGTCTCAGCACTCAGCAGATTGAAAAAGACGGTCGACACACGTGATAGCAGGTCGTAATACCCTTCGTCCTCCTCCGTATTGATAATCGTGTTGTCGAAGGTAGGCTTCTCAGGATTATTGATCGTTTTCTCTATCTGTTCATTGTCTCGACGAATACCCTCTGTGAAGGCTTCCTCGAAGTCTTCCAGACGGATACGGTCGAAGGGCACCGTGTCGTGTGGTGTCCCATAGGGTTCCAGAAACGGATTTTTATGTTCGCTCATACTAACGCTTTCTCTCTTTTAACCTGCAAAGTTAGTCATTCTGCTTTAATTACACTACACAGTCTGTTATCTTATAATAATCTTTAACGGTTCGAACGGCCATTTTCTATGGAAAATGATAGAATATTCAAATTATTTTCGTAACTTTGCCCCCGTAAAGAACTAAACAATCACAAATAGAGCGACATGAAAAAATCTATCATCCTCTGCCTGCTGCTGACCCTGATGGGCAGTCATGCTGTGCAAGCCCAGAACAAAGCCGAGCAATTGAAGCAGATCCGTAAGATATATGCGGATGCCAAGAAGCGTATCGCTGAAAACGGTAAGAAAACCCCTGGACTCGATGTCACCATCACTCGTAAAGACACCACGATGGTGAGCGAGGACTTCATCATTGAAGACAACTATCGACAGCAGACGTTTTTCAGCAAGGTGCCTACTGACGACGGCTATTTCGAGAACGTGCCATACTTCGTCAGCTGTAGTGGTGAAGCCAATGGCCATACGATGTATCGCGAATTTCTTTACGATCCGCAGAAGGGTCACTTGCTGTTCAGCTACATGAAAGGTGAGACGCATGCAGGATTTGTGGTAGAGACACGTTACTATTACGATGCTAATGGTCGTTTGGTAGACCAGAAACATAAGGTGGGAGGCTCCGATGCCACTGCTGATGCCCACTCGTGGAGTGCCTGGGATACTGACTTGCAGATGGGCAAGACCATGATACAGCAGTTCAGGGATCTGATGGAGCGTGAAGACGGGAACGGCATGACGAAAGGCAACAAAGTGCTGATGACTACGAAGGCTGATCGGTTGAAGATGATTCGCAGCAACTATGCAAAGGCGAAAAACGAGATTGCCAAGCTGGAGAAGTCGGAGTATGCCACAGGTGTGAACATCACCATTCACGATCAGAACGACCTGGAAGGCCCTCCATATAACAAAGAGTATAAGTTCTACTTCGATATGGTGCCTAAGAAGGACGGTGATATGGACTATCATTGCTACTTCTTCTCAGAGAAGTATAAGAGCATGTATCTGGAGAGCTACGAGGAGTTTCTGTTTGATCCTAAGACGGACGACCTCATCTTCTTCTACGACAACAGCGATGAGGAAGACATGCACTTTGAGGTACGCTTGTATTACGATACCAACGGCAGATGCATAGAATCAAAGCATAATACAGATATCAACGATTTCGACTTCTTCTGCGATTCACAACGGGCTAAGGCCAAGAAGCTGCTGAAGGTGTTCCGTGCGGCTTTCTGATTAAGGCATATAGGTGCGCACCAGTTCCTTGAGCGGTTCTACCCCCTCCGCATGGTCAGGATTGTAGCGCAGAATAACGGTGATGAAGCGCGCAGAGTCGTCAATCACCTTGCCGTAGTATTCCAAGTCGCCCTCTGTACCCTGATGGATGCTGTAGTCGTCAGTGGCCTCAATCAGTTCGGCACCCATACCCATCAGCTGTTGTCCTGGTGTGCGGAAGATGTCTTCACCCCGATCCAAATACTGCACCATGAACGATAGTGAGACATCGTCAGTCATAAACACCTCCATCTGGTCGTCGTCCAGATACTGATGGCGCAGATAGCTGGGATAGCTGATGTCCAGTCCCAGAGCTTCGCTGTGATAATGAATGGTGTCAGAATTGCCTAACTCGATGGCAATACTGTCGTCGCCTGTTATGACGTTGTTGAACGACTTGAGCTGTTGACGGTTGCCACAGGCTATGAACAGCACACTAAACAATAGGGAAAGACCAAATACCTTTTTCATATCACATCAATAGTCGTTCGATCATGGGTATTTCTATGCGTCCTCGATGGAGCGTCAGCAGTCCATCGTCCTGCATGGCGTTCAGCGCATGGCTGATGTCCAGACGGCTGTCGTTGAGTTCGAGCGCCAACTGATTCATAAGCACATAGAACGTCTTGGGACCAGCAGGGTAGAGACAACGGGAAAAGAAGAAGCGGACCAGACGGTCGCGTAAGGAGTGGGGTGCTGAGCGCCAGACGTGATGACGCAGACGTTGTGTCTCAGCAGCAAGAGTGTTGAGCCAGTTCAGACGGAATACAAACTGCGTCTCCAGCAACAGCAGCACTTCTTGCTTGTCGATGGTAATCAGGTTGCAGTCGGTCAGCGTCTTAAACGTAGCCGTATAGCGTTGGGATAGTCCGAAGAGTCGCTCTGGTTGCAGGCAATAAGGTGCGTTCAGCGTTTCACAGACACGACAGGAGTGGTCGTCGCTCTGTGTCTCGACATGCAGCGAACCATTGATGAGAAAGATGAGATGAGTGCAGTCGTCGCCCTCCTTCACCAGCCGTTTGCCCGCAGACTGTTTCGAGAAGTCAAACTTCGTGTGGGTGACCACCTCCATCAGGTCAGCATGACTCATACCCTGAAAGAGCGTAAACTGCAGTAGTTTGTCGTATAGTTGCAGGGCAGCCATAGTGTCTTTATTTCACAATCTTACTCTTCATGGCAGGCGAGAACCATACCTCCAGCTTACCCTTCTCGTTGCTGTAGATGAGGTAAGCCATGAGTCCGTTCTCCTTCTCCACCAGTTGCTTGGCACGCTCCAGTCCCATCACCATAAACGAAGTGGCAAAAGCATCGGCAATGGCACAATTGTCGGCAATAACGGTGGCTGAGAGCAGCGAGTGCTGAACGGGATAACCCGTCTTGGGATCGATGGTGTGGGCATAGCGTTTGCCGTCTTTCTCGTAGAAGCGGCGATAGTTGCCACTGGTAGCCATCGACTTGTCCGTCACGTTGAGAATAGTCTGCAGCTCGTGGCTTTCGTTCAGAGCATCGTCAGTGGGTTTGTTGACGCCAATCTTCCAGGGAACACGCTGTGGATTGATGCCTCGGGTGGTTATCTCGCCACCAATCTCAACCATGAAGTTCTTAATGTCGTGGCGCTCCAGCAGCCGTGTGATGACATCGACACCCCAACCTTTGGCAATAGCCGAGAAGTCGAGCATGATGTTAGGGCGTTCCTTGATGAGCTGCTTGCCCTTCAAGTGAACATGCTGGTAGCCGATAGAAGCCATCAGACTGTCTACCTGATGAGCCGTTGGCATCTGCTCGTTCTTGAAACCGAATCCCCAGGCATTCACCAGTGGGGCTACGGTGATGTCGAAGGCACCGTTGGTCTTCTCTGATATGCGCTCTGCCAATTGGAATATCTCGCAGAACATGGGGCTCAGCTCTGGTTGCTCACCACGGTTCAAGCGGGCTACCGTCGACGTATCGTTGAACATCGAGAATTCAGCGTCTACCTTCTTCAGTTCTGCTTCTATCTCCTTTTGCAGGTCGTCGTCGTGTTGATAGGTGACGTGATAGACCGTTCCGAAAATAAGTCCTGTATTCTTTTGATAGGGCGTGACGTGCTGCTGCCGGATAATGAAGATAGTACCCACTATGAGCAGCAGGAGGAATGGCACTTGCCACAGCAGTCGCTTATTTCGTTTGTTCTCCATCAGATGTCGATGATTATGTTGAAGTTAGCATCCAGGTTATTGCTGTCGTTGATGCCAAAACCAGGCACATACCATGTGGTGCCTATTTCTTCGCCAATCTTCTGCGTCAGGCGCCTCTTGTAACGCACGCTCCAACCCATGTGGAACGGACCGTATATCTTAGCATCGATGCCCAGCACGGCTTCAAGCCAATGCATGGAGCATTGCATATCCTTCACACCAAAACCAGACTCTGATTTCCATACCGGGTCGGGCAGATTTTCACGTATAATGTCTACCTTATAGCTGGTGAAGGCATAACGGAAACCCGCATAAAGCCTATTGGGACCATGCTTCTTCTTCAGGATGTTCCAGTCCATACCCAAGCGGAAGAAAGGTGCTGTAGTCTTGTAGGTCAGTTCAGTCACCTCGTCTTTTTTATGATTGGCACGTCCGATACCCAATTCGAGGACGGGGAACCACTGGTCGTGCAGATTGATACGCAGAGCACCCTCATACTCACCGTGATCGCTGAGCAGTAGCTTGGCAGGTCCTACCAAGTCGAACGATACAGAGAAGCCACGAAACAGGGGGATGGAGTCCTTCTCCATCTTGAATATCTTCAGCTGTGCCTGAGTCGTGGTGACGCAAAACAGCAACAGCAGACTAACGCTGAGCCTTGAAATAAAGGTAGAAATGTGCTTTCGTTGCGTCATAGTTCACATTGGGGTTCTTGATAACAATAGAGTCGATCACGTTATGAGTGGTAGATACAGCCGTAATCGTATGGAAATAGGATGCCTGGCAGTCAACGGATTCGAAGTGGGCCTGGTTTTCTTTCTTGATGCGCACCGTGTCGATATAGATGTTGCCATTGGTGTTCTTCAACATCATGCACAGCACGTCTTCAGGTTGTGTATAGCTGATGGGCAGATCGAAGGTGGTTGCCGTCGAGCCGTGAAAATAGTTCAGAACGAGACTGCCGTCGTCTTTTCTGCTGATTATTGTGTCGCTACCATCAGCCCGCTCTGTCCATACCCATAGCGTGTCCTTGGTTAGCGTGTCAGTCGTGCCATCGGCTTTTTTCAGGTCATAGATGGTGTAGACCGTGTTCTGAACAGGACAGTCTATACTGGTACATGCCGCCAGTACTATTACCCAAAAGACAACGACTAGTTTTCGCATCTTACCTTCTCTTCTATCTGATATTCATTACGTCCTGCACTATTGCGACTGATCAGGTCGCCAAGGAATCCGGCTAGGAACAGCTGTGTACCAATCATCATCATCGTGAGTGCGATATAGAAGAAGGGCGAGTTGGTCACCAGTCGCATGGGAACACCCTGATACAGCGCCCACGCCTTCTCAATACCTAGCCAGAGAGCTGAGAAGAAGCCGATGATGAAGACGATGGTGCCCAGGAATCCGAACACGTGCATGGGCTTCTTTCCAAACGTGCCAAGGAACCACAGCGTCATCAGGTCGAGATAGCCGTTTACAAAGCGGTTCCAACCCATAAACTTCGACTTGCCGAACTTTCTGGCCTGATGGTGTACAGGCTTCTCGCCAATCTTGTCGAAACCGGCATTCTTGGCCAGATAGGGGATGAAGCGGTGCATCTCACCAAACACCTCGATATTCTTCACCACATCACGACGATAGGCCTTCAGACCACAGTTGAAGTCGTGGAGGTTCTTGATGCCGCTGACCTTGCGGGTCGTGGCGTTGAACAGCTTGGTGGGGATGGTCTTCGACAACGGGTCGCCCTGGCTGCGGTTCTGCTTATAGCCGCTGACCAGGTCGTACTTCTCGTCCATGATCATCCTATAGAGCTCGGGTATCTCGTCGGGCGAGTCCTGCAGATCGGCATCCATCGTGATAACCACGTCGCCTTGAGCCTCCTTGAAACCACAATAAAGCGCAGGGCTCTTACCATAGTTTCTGCGGAACTTAATGCCCTTGACGTGTTCTGAACGACCTGCTAACTCGTTGATGACATCCCATGAGCGGTCGGTAGAACCATCGTTGACGAAGATGACCTCAAACGAGAAATTGTTCTGAGCCATCACGCGCTCTATCCAGTCGTAGAGCTCGGGCAGCGATTCGTCTTCATTATAAAGAGGTATTACTACTGATATGTCCATATCTTGTTGTTTGTTTTGCTTCTGTTATTCTTGTTCTTCTTCCTCGATATTGCTGTTAGCCACCTGACGTTGCATGAAGGCTGCAATGGGCAGTCCCAGCAGCATGCCCGTCATAATGTTGAACGTCAGCATGTTCAGCGCATAGTCGATGGGGCGCAGTTCTGACATCTCTCGCAGCGCTTCTTTCATCTGGTCGGCCATTCCGTAAGCCTGCAGAGCCTGTTGACCTTCCGTCGAGTTCATCATCTCTGTAAACTTACCTGCCAGATAGCCCTTGTCGATGAAGGCAAAATAGGCATAGAGCACAGCAGCCATCAGCAGACCGGCATAGAAGAAGGTGAGCACCATGTAGACATAGCCTCTGCCGAACGATATGCTGCCCTCGCGGCCATAGTCACGAAAATGACGCAGACGGCTGGCGGCATAGAACGGCGAGATGACTATCAGAACGAGTGCTACCAGTCCCAGCAGAGGATTGGTAAGCCCTTGTATATAGCAATAAAGTGCTGCTAACCACAACAGCGCCAGCAATGCACCATCTTGTTTGGCAAATGCCTTGAGTTGATAAAATTCTATTGGTTTCATATTTTCGACTGCAAAAGTACGATAATTTAGGCGAATAGCCAAATTTTCCCAAAAATATTTGCACGTTAACAAAAAAAGTATTACCTTTGCACCCGCTTTTGATGAAAACATGGGCAGTCCTGTACGGCCAGCTCCCTCGGAATCCTCCAGGATGGGAACATAGCAAAGGTACTTGGTTGTAGCGGCGCGATATAGATCGCTGCCCACCCGCCTCTTTAGCTCAGTTGGCCAGAGCACGTGATTTGTAATCTCGGGGTCGTTGGTTCGAATCCGACAAGAGGCTCAAAATAAATATAGGCAGCAACCGCTGCCTATATTTATTTTATTCCAAATCTACGACCGTGATGCCCGCTCCGCCAAACTGCACATGCTCGTCTTTGGCTTTCTTCACGTTGGGCACCGTGTTCAGATATTGGCGAATCAATTGGCGCAGAATGCCCGTTCCCGTTCCGTGTAGGATGCGCACACGGCTCATACCTATTAGGATGGCGTCGTCGATGAAGTGCATCACCGTGTCGATAGCCTCGTCACCACGCATGCCCCTGACGTCCAAGTCCTGATGGAAATTATGTTTGCGGTCTTCCATTGTGGCTCGCGTCACATGACTGGTCTGAATAGCCAGATGAGCGTGCTTGTTTACAGACTCCCCTCCTTGGGAGGGGTTGGGGGAGGTCGTTCTCTCTAGCTGCTCCAGCTTCACCTTCGAACGCAGACCGCCGAAGATGACCGTCACCTGCTTGCCTTGTATGGACTCTATCTCGCCAATGCTGGTGGTGCCCTTGATGCGCACGCTGTCACCCACTGAAATTGGGGTGTTGAGAGAATGAGATAATGAGAGATTGGCTGCGCGCTCTTTTCTCATTTTTTCATTTTCTCCATTTCTCAATTTCTCCTCCTTCCGCTGGGCTTTGCGGGCCTTGCGCTCTTCCATCTGCCGCAGCTTGCGGGCAAAGTCCTCTTCGCTCATCAGTCCACGCGTGTCGTCGTTCTGTACCTGCTCACGGAATTCCTGCAGCTCCTCACGAATCAGTCGTGTCTGCTCCTTCTCGGCCTGTGCTTCCTTAATCTCACGGATAGCATTTTCTATCTTACGATTCGCCTCTGCCAACAGCTCTTCTGCCTGTTGCTTGGCACGGTTCAGAATGGCTTTGCGCTCGCGTTCTATCTCTTCCAGATTGGTCTCATAGCGCTGAATATGTCCCTCCAACGACTTCTCGTGCTGGTGGATAGTCTGACGCTTACCCTCCCAATACCGCTTGTCGCGCACGATGTCCTGCAGGTATTTGTCGCTCTGTATATACTCCGAACCTACTATCTCCGATGCATCGCTGATCACTTCCTCGGGGATGCCCGTCTTTCGGGCTATCTCGATGGCAAACGAGGAACCGGGCTGACCGATTGATAGTTGGAACAGTGCCTGCATCTGATGGCGGTCATAGAGCATGGCGCCGTTCACCACACCAGGATGATCCTCGGCAAAGTGCTTCAGGTTCTGATAGTGGGTGGTAATCACGCCGAAGGCTTCCTTCTTCCAGAACTGCTTCAGCACGGCTTCGGCTATGGCACCGCCTATCGTTGGCTCTGTACCGCCTCCAAACTCGTCTATTAATAATAAGGTGCGCGCATTGGCCTGCTTCATCATCTGCTTCATGTTCAGCAGATGGCTTGAATAGGTCGACAGATCGTCGGCTATCGACTGTTCGTCACCAATGTCTATCATGATGTTCTGAAACAGTCCCACCGTACTGCGGTCACCAATGGGTATCGAGAGGCCGCATTGCACCATGTATTGCAGCAGTCCCACCGTCTTCAGACAAACCGATTTGCCGCCAGCATTGGGACCCGAGATAATCAGCAAACGTTTGTCTTTGGTCAGCATGATGTCCAGTGGCACCACCTTCTTATCCTGCTTTGCCAACGAGCGTTGCAGCAACGGATGAATGGCACGAATCCAGTCCATGTAGGGCTCGCCTTTTACCTGCGGTTCAAAAGCCTGCATCTGCTCAGCCATCTCAGCCTTCGCATGCACCAGGTCTATCCGTGCCAGAAACTGATACGAGTCCAACACTTCCTGCACATGAGGGCGCAATTCGTCGCTGAATACCGTCAGAATGCGGATAATCTCACGTCGCTCAGCAGCCTCCAGCTCACGCACCTTATTGTTGGCTTCTACCACCTCTGCAGGTTCTATGAATACCGTTTTACCCGTTGCCGACTCGTCGTGTACGATACCGTTGATTTTGCGCTTCAGTCCTGGTGCCACAGGTATCATCAGTCGGCCGTCACGCAGCGTTGGAGCTACATCCTGATTCACCAGTCCGTCACGCTGAGCTGCATGCAATATAGTATATAAGGTACGCGAGATAGAGCCCGCCGTTTGTTCCATGTCGTGACGGATGCCCGCCAGCGTCATCGATGCCGAGTCCTTGATGCGTCCGAACTTGTCCAGTATCGAGTCTATGCGGCGTATCATGGCAGGGAATGTCATGACGTCTTCGGCCATACGGTGCAGGGCAGGGTAGAGGTATCGGGGTTCGAATCCCTCTCTCTCCGCATCATCCGCACGATTTAGAAATGTCACGATGATGCCGATTGTTTCCAGCGACCGACGCAGGTCCCAGAGCTCGTTCTCCTCCAGGTGAGTGTTCTCCAGTCGCATGCGGGCTACCGACTCCCTTACATCGAAGAAATAGTTCATCTCGGGCTTCTCCGTTGCCTGCATTAGCCTGCGGAATTCCCTAATTTGTTCCATCTCCTCGTTCACTGTCGCAGCATCGTCCGAGAAGGCAATCTCGTCCACCTTCTCCTGTCCCAGCGTGCTCTGGCAGTGTCCTTTCAGCATGCGCCGTATCTCGTCGAAACCTATCTTCTGTTCGTAGTTGTTTGGATAAATCATGCTGCAAAATTACAAATAATAGTTAAAATCACAAAAATTTTTAATGTTTAATGTTTAATCTTTAATTTTTTTTTGTACCTTTGCACCCGCTTTCGAGAACATCGGGCACTGGAGAGATGGTAGAGTGGTCGATTACAGTAGTCTTGAAAACTACCGTACCGAGAGGTACCGGGGGTTCGAATCCCTCTCTCTCCGCAAGCAAAATGTAACCCTCCTGATTATCAGAGGGTTACTTTTTTTATGCCTCATTTACACCCAGAATTACACCCAGTTTTGTGTTGGTTGCTCATCAACGAGAGTGGTCTCTACTCTTGAGTAGATTTTTCTGATTTTTGAACTATTTTGTGCGCAAAAAACCAAATATATTTGGATTTATTTGGTGGAATGCCGGAAAGTTGCTATATTTGCACGACTATAGCCGAAACAATATGAGAAAGACCTTATATATCCTACTACTGGTTATCGCGATGCCTGCCATGCTTTGGGCGGGCATCCCCAATATGAAATTCCGTCATTTGGACACACGAAACGGTATGTCGAATGCCCAGGTGAACTGTGTGTTGCGCGACTCGCACGGACTGATATGGATATGCACGCCCTTCGGACTGGGCCGCTACGACGGTTACCGATTCCGTAACTATTATTCCTACGAGCGTGACACCATGACACTGCGCAGCAATCGCGTAGACCGCATGTTCGAGGCCTACGACGGCAAGCTGTGGTTGGATCACGGCATGACCTACTCGGTCTACGATCCCGTCACGGAGAAGGTAGACCGTACACCATCCATCTGGTTGGCTAAGCAGGGCATCAAGGGCGGTATTGAAAAGTTGCATATCGACTCGAAGAAGACCTTCTGGATCAAGACCTACAACGATGGTTTCTACATCTATAACCCCAAGGGAAAGAAGATGCAGAAGCTGAATTTCGGCTATGGCATGGCCGACTTTCCGAAGGAGTTCGGCATCACGTCGTTCTGCGAGACAAAGGAGGGCATGCTGATGTCGTCGAACCAGGGCGACCTGATGTGTATTGACGGCGAAACGGGTATCGTGGTGTATTCCGACCATACCGTCAAGGACGAGTTGGGGCAGTATAACGACTATTGGGTATATGTCGACCCCGAGGGCTTGCGATGGGTGATCACACACTCGCCAAAGACCTATATCTACGACCCGCAGAACAAGCACTGGTATCGTTCGCTGACAGAACTGATGAAGGCCAAGGGTATTGAGAATGCACCTGAGGACGTCGTGGTATGGGAGGTGTGTTACGATACGAAGGGCTATCTATGGGTAGCTACCGACCACATGGGTGTGCTGGTCATCGACTTCAAGAATAAGGAGTGGCGTCAGTTTACCAATGTGAAGGGCGATGATACGTCGTTGCCCGACATCACTACCAAGCACCTCTATCTGGACCAGCTGGGCCGCATGTGGATAGCCACGTATAAGAACGGACTGGCCATGAATGCCGATGCCATGACCAGCTTCTCGAGTCTGCCGTTAGGCGACATCAACAGCGTGATGGAAGACGACGAGGGCTACATTTGGCTGAGCATGAACAGCGGTGGTGTGAAGAAGGTTGATCCTGATACCTACGAGGTGTTGGCTGAATACCGGAAAGGCGAAATGGGCACTACGAGCGATGTCGTGGTGTGTGGATACAAGGACCGCACGGGTACACTATGGTTCGGCACCTGGGAGGGTGGTCTGCTGAGATTTAAGAATGGCCAGTGGACCAACTATCGCGTAGGCATGCCAGGATGTGCGCTGACCACGAATAACGTGTGGTCGATAACGGAAGACTACTGGGGCAACATCTGGCTGGGTGTGCTTGGTGGCGGTGCCGTGCGCATAGACAAGCGTACAGGGGCTCAGCGGGCCTTTACTGATAAGAACACGAACATCAAGACCGTATGGACGAACAGTATTCAGCGTGCCCCTAACGGCTGGATACTGTTGGGTAATTCGGAGTACTGCTCGCTGATCAATCCGAAGACCATGAAGGTCATCAATATGGAGATGCCTCACGACGAGAGCACCTTCACCGTGTCAGCCGCATCGACACAGGTTATCTGGAGTAAGCAGGGCATCATCTGGCAGGCGTCGGCATCAGGACTGTCGGCATACGATCGCAAGTCGGGACAATTCCATCTGCTCGATATGCGCTCAGGATTCCATGGGTCTAACGTGTCGGCCATTATAGAAGATAGCAAGGGATCCATCTGGGCTGCTACGGATCATGGTGTCTCGAAGGTGACAGCCAGAAAAGATGAGGACGGCCAGTGGACTTATAACGTGCGCAGCTTCAACGACCGCGATGGATTACAGCCTGGTCCGTTCAACCAGCGTTCTATGTGTCTGACACGCAAGGGCTTGCTGTTGATAGGCGGACAGGACGGTCTGGACATTATCGATACACGCCATCTGAGCGTAGAAAACAGAAAAGAAGCACCCATCTTCAGCGGACTGAAGATTTTTGACGAGGACGTCATGGTGGGTCAGGAACTGCATGGACGCGTCGTGCTGGAAGAGTCGTTGAACGAGTCGCGCAAGCTGTCGCTGAAGTACGACGACCAATTCACCATCATGCTGGCCAGCAACGACTGCTCTATCGACAATGGTAAGGGTTTTGTCTACATGATGGAGGGCATGAACAATAACTGGGTGAAGATATCCAGAAACCGTCCTTATGTGATGTATAACTCGCTGAGAGCTGGCGACTACACGTTGCATGTGCGCATGTTGAACGACGATGGCACATACGGAGAGGAAGAGTCGACACTTGACATCACCATCCGTCCACCCCTGTATCGCACGCGATGGATGATACTCCTCTACATGATTATCATAGCCGCCCTTGCCCTCTATTGGCGTAAGTGGTACATGCGTCGCCAGACACGAATGATGGAAGTGCAAAACCGCCGCAGAGAGCTGGAGAAGCAACAGTGGATGAACGAGATGCGCATGCAACTGAGACAGGAACAGGCTGCTATGATGGCTGAGGGCAACGTGATACAGGAAGACGAGCATCCGACTATTGAACTCAACAAGAGCATCACCGATATCGTTGTTATGACGCGTGAGTTCTGCGATGAATTCCGTCAGGCGCATAAAGACAGAGACCTGAAGTTGAATTTTTTCTCGCCGCTGACCGATCTCGATGTAGAGCTAGATGCAGATAAGTGGCACGAACTGCTGACCATTCTGCTGAACAACTCGCTGCACTTTACTCACGACGAATGTAACGTCAGTGTGGGTATCGTTCGCAACGACAAGGGTAATGCGCATATCCAGATAGCCGACAACGGTATTGGCATCAAGGATGAATTCAAGGAACACGCCTTTGAGCCCATGGTGAATGCCGATGGTATCGGACTCGATAAGGTGAAGGCTATCGTCGTGGCTCACGACGGCGATATTCATATCGAGGACAATCCGGGCGGAGGTACTATCTTCGTCATCAATCTGCCTGCTGTTGATCAGATAGTAGAGGCTGTCATCATAGAAGAAGATTAAATAACAAACAAATTATAGCGATAAATAAAGAAATGAGAAAAATTGGATTTTTAATGTCTGCCCTGCTGATGAGCCACATGGTGATGGCTGCTGAGGTGCAGACAAGTGGAAACGTGGTAACCATCTGTCCTGACAGTAGTCAGGCAAAGGTCATCAGACTTGAGGTGATGAACGACAACATTATCCGCGTCCGTGCTACCAGCAAGGATGCATTGCCCCAGAAGCCTGCATCGCTGATGATAGTGCCACAGGTGGCTCCAACCAAGGACTTTACCATTAGCGAAGATGGCGATAATGTGGTTGTCAAGGCCAGAAATGTCAAGGCTGTGGTAGCTAAGGTTACTGGCGAGGTAACATTCTTCGATGCTGCTGGCAATCAGCTGTTGAAGGAGGCCAAGGACGGAAAGAAGTTCTGGGACTTCACTGTTCCTGAACGCGAGCTGGGTATGAGGAACGGATATACTGTGCCTGAGGAGCATAAGCATGGACTCTCCTGGCAGATGAAGTTCGACAGCCCTGCTGATGAGGCTTTCTATGGTCTTGGTCAGCATCAGAGCGAGGAGTTCAATATGAAGGGCAAGAACGAGGATCTGTTCCAGTATAACACCAAGGTGAGCATTCCATTTGTTCTCTCAAATAAAAATTATGGTATCCTGTGGGATTCGTATAGCTATTGTCGCTTTGGTAATCCTAACGATTATCTGCAGTTGAATCGCGCCTTTAAACTTTACGATCGTAATGGTAAGGAGGGTCATCTGACGGGTACCTATATCGATGCTCAGGGCAAGAAACTGGTGCGCGATGAGGATAGTATCTATTATGAATATGGTACGCCCGCGAAGTCTGAGATTGCACTTAAGACTGATAATGGCGGTATCAAGAACTTCCCTCAGGGCTTTAATCTGATGGGTGCCAATGTAACTTACGAGGGCTTTATCGAGCCTGAGTGCTGCTGTAAGGCCAAGGGCAAGAAGGGTAAGAAGCACATGCAGCTTTACCAGTTCGTGCTCTATTATTCAGGTTATGTAAAAGTATATATCGATGGCAAGGAGGTAGTGCCTGAGCGTTGGCGTACTGCCTGGAATCCTAATACTTATAAGTTCTCTACCGAGTTACAGAAAGGCAAGCGTGTGCAGTTGCGCATAGAGTGGCGTCCTGATGGTGGTGAGGCTTATTGCGGCCTGCGTGTGTCTGAGCCCCGTAGTGCTGAGGAGCGTGGTAAACTGAGTGTTTGGAGTGAGATGGCCAAGGATATGGACTATTACTTCATCGCTGGCGAGAATCTCGATCAGGTGGTCTCTGGCTATCGTACATTGACAGGTAAGGCATCGCTCTATCCTAAGTGGGTGCTGGGCTTCTGGCAGAGTCGCGAGCGTTATAAGACTCAGGATGAGATTGAGGGTACACTCGCTGAGTTCCGCAAGCGTCAGATTCCTATTGATAATATCGTTCAGGACTGGAACTACTGGCCAGAGGATCAGTGGGGTAGCCATCAGTTTGAGGCTTCTCGTTATGCTAACCCACAGCAGATGCTCGACAATGTGCACAAGATGCATGGCCGCTTTATGATCTCTGTATGGCCTAAGTTCTATTGCAATACGGATAATTACAAGGAGCTCGATGCCAAGGGTTGGATGTATGTGCAGAGTCCAACTGATGATATTCACGACTGGGTAGGTCCTGGTTATAAGAATGGTTTCTATGATGCTTATGATGCTGGAGCAAGAAAAATGTTCTGGCGCCAGATGGACGAGAACCTTTATACCAAGTATAATCACGATGGTATCGCAGGTGTCGATGCATGGTGGATGGATGCCTCAGAGCCTAATGTTCGCGATTGTACCCCAATGTGGTATCGCAAGGCTCTCAGTGGTCCTACAGCCTTAGGTACTTCTACTGAGTATTTCAATGCCTATTCTACTGTTAATGCTGATGCTATCTACAATGGTCAGCGCTCAGTTTGGAAGGGTAAGAAGGATGAGCCTCGTGTGTTCCTGTTGACTCGTAGTGGCTTTGCTGGTGAGCAACGTTTCTCTACAGCTACGTGGAGTGGTGATATAGGTACCCGTTGGGAGGATATGCGCGCTCAGATGACGGCTGGTTTGAACTATTCTATCTCTGGTGTTCCTTTCTGGGGTATGGACCAGGGTGGATTCTGTGTGGAGAACCGTTACGTAGCTGCCCAGCAGTTGTTCGACAAGAGTGGGGTAGAGAACGAGGATCTGAAGGAGTGGCGTGAGCTGCAGACTCGTTGGAACCAGTTCGGTACCTTTATTCCTCTCTTCCGCAGTCATGGTCAGTGGCCATTGCGTGAGATCTGGAACATCGCTCCCGATGAGCATCCTGCTTATAAGTCATTCGTTTACTATGACAAGCTCCGCTATCGTCTGATGCCATATCTCTATTCTATGGCTGGTTGGGCTCATTTCAAGGATTACACCCTGATGCGCCCATTGGTGATGGACTTCAATGGTGACAAGGAAGTAGAGAATATTGGCAACCAGTGGATGTTCGGTCCTGCCCTGATGGCTTGTCCTGTAGGCTATTACAAGGCTCGTAACCGCTCAGTTTACTTCCCCGAGCAGTGTGGTTGGTACAACCTCTATACCAACGAGTATATCGAGGGTGGACAGAACCTCGTCGTAGAAGCTCCATACGAGCAGATTCCTGTATTCGTTCGCGAGGGTGCCATCATCCCATTCGGTCCTGAGATGCAGTGGAGCGATGAGAAACCCGCAGAGCTCATCAATCTCTATGTTTACGAAGGTCAGAACGGCTCATTCCAACTCTATGAGGACGAAGGCACCAACTATAATTACGAGAAGGGTAAGTTTGCCACGATCGATATTACTTACGACGATGCTTCGAAGACCGTTTCCTTTGGTGCTCGTAAGGGTCAGTTCAATGGCATGCTGAAGAACCGTCGTTTCAATGTGGTGCTCGTCACCAAGGACAATGCCAAACCTCTGAACCTCGAGAATCCCGAGGGTAAGATGGTAGAATACAAAGGTAAGGCAGTAAACATCAAAATATAGATATGAAAAAGCATCTATTGGTAGTAATAGCAATACTCAGCTCTCTGGCAGGTCAAGCCAGAGAGCGAGTTTGTTTTGATAGCGATTGGCGTTTTATCCTGGCCGACACTGCTTCTATGTCGTCACCCGACTATCAGGATGGTTTCTGGCGTAAGCTTAATCTGCCGCATGATTGGGCCATCGAGGGCGACTTCTATGCTGGTAATCCCAGTGGTGCCGGTGGTGGTGCTTTGCCTGGTGGAGTAGGCTGGTATCGTAAGTGTTTTTCTTTGCCGGCTGGCAATGAAAAATACTTCTTGGAGTTCGATGGCGTCTATATGAACTCTACCGTTTATATCAATGGTCAGAAGGTCGGCTTCCGTCCTTATGGCTATTCCAGTTTTGAGTACGATATCACCCCATACGTCCATGAGGGACAGAATGTGGTGGCAGTGCGTGTCGACAACAGCGATCAGCCTAACTCCCGATGGTATTCGGGCTGTGGCATCTATCGCCATGTGTGGCTCACCAAGACCAACCCTATCCACATTAAACATTGGGGCGTCTTTGTGCACGATGGCAAGGTAGAGGTTGATTATGAAAACCCCACCAAGCAGAAAGTTAAAGTGAAGAACACTTGGCTTGATGCTGATGGCAAGCCAACCAGCATCAAAAAGCCAAGGAAGTGGAGCTGCGAAGATCCTTATTTATATAAGGTTCGCACGCAATTGATGGTTGGTGGTAAGGTGGTCGATGAGGTTGAAACCACCACTGGCTTTCGTGATTTCAAGTTCGATGCCAAGACCGGCTTCTGGCTTAATGGCAAGAACTTCAAACTCAATGGTGTCTGCGAACATCACGACTTTGGTTGCTTGGGTGCTGCTCTTCACGAAGATGCGCTGCATCGCAAGCTAACTAAACTGAAAGCCATGGGTGTCAATGCCATTCGTAGCTCTCATAACCCGCCTGCCCCAGAACTCCTGAATATGTGCGACTCAATGGGTTTGATAGTGATGGACGAGAGCTTTGATATGTGGCGTCGCCGTAAGACTCAGAACGACTATGCCCGCTTCTTCGATGAGTGGCATGAGCGCGACTTGACCGACCTTATCCTGCGCGATCGTAACCATCCCAGTATTCTCATGTGGTCTATCGGTAACGAGGTGTTGGAACAGTGGTCAGCCTCCCCCGACTCCTCCGAAGGAGGGGAGAACGATGCTGTGGGTATCGACAATGTGAATATTATCCTCAATAAGAACCATGAGCAGCTCTCCCCTCCTTCGGAGGGGTCGGGGGAGGCTCTTCTCACTCAACACTTGGCAGAGATTGTTAAGCGTTATGACACCAGTCGACCGATCACAGCTGGCTGTAACGAGCCCTCACCGAATAACCATCTCTTCAAGAGTGGTGCCATCGATATCATTGGCTTCAACTATCACCATGAGTGGGTTAAGGATGTGCCTCAGAATTTCCCTGGCAAGCCCTTCATCTTCTCCGAGAGTGTTTCTGCTTTGCAGACGCGTGGCTTCTACATGATGCCTAGCGACAGCATCTATAAAGCTCCTAAGGAGTGGTGGTTGCCGTATACTGATCCTTCGTATATGTGCTCAGCCTACGATAACATGCATGCCTCATGGTCGAGCACGCATGAGCAGACGTGGGATGTCGTGAAGCATAATGACTTCGTTGGTGGACAGTTTATCTGGACGGGCTTCGACTATATCGGTGAACCTACCCCCTATGGCTTCCCCGCTCGTAGCTCATACTTTGGCATCATCGACCTGGCTGGTTTCCCCAAGGACTCATATTATATGTATCAGAGCGAGTGGACCAACAAGCCGATGCTCCATCTCTTCCCACACTGGAACTGGTTGCCAGGACAGGAGATTGATATGTGGTGCTATTACAACAATGCCGATGAGGTTGAGCTCTTTATCAATGGTAAGAGTCAGGGTGTGCGCAAGAAGATTCCTACTCAAGGTAATTGGAAAGCCGGGCTCTGTACTGAGTATCATGTTGGCTGGCGTGTCAAGTATGAACCAGGCGAGGTGAAAGCCATTTCACGTAAGGATGGCAAGGTCGTTTGCCAACAGACCATCAAGACTGCTGGCGCCCCTGCTAAGATTCGTCTCTCTAAGGACTATCAGGGCCGCAACCTCTGCTTTGTCACAGTCGAAGTGGTAGATGCCCAGGGCAATCTCTGTCCTCTGGCTGAAGACCAGCTATACTTCACCACCGAAGGCCATGCAGCCATTGTGGGAACCGATAATGGTTGTCAGACCTCCATGGAGAGCTTCGTAGCTCCTCAGCGCAAAGCCTTCTTTGGCAAGTGTATGGTGGTGGTTCGAGGCGATGGCATGCTGAAAGCACAGTCGCCTATGCTTGAGAGTGCAACGATTAAGATTAGTCTATAAAAAATATTTGAGTGCTCAATTGTAGCACTCAAATATTTTATTCACAACCTCCTTCTGCATCTTCTTACTGAGCAGACTCACAATCCAAACGACTGGGAAGCCGCCTATCATAGCGATGGCTCCGCAGTTGATGGGGTTGATGGGATTGCCTGCCAGCATGTTGATGACGGTAAGACCTACACCCCAGATGAAGCATGCCCATACACTGGCTGTCGTGACACCACGCCAATAGAGACCCAGCATGAAGGGAGCCAGGAAGGCACCTGCCAATGCACCCCACGAGATACCCATAAGCTGAGCGATAAACGTGGGAGGATTGAGGGCGATGAGCAGGGAGATGGCGATAAAGAACATGATGAGCACACGCATCACCACAACCTTACGACGCTCTATCTTCTCTGCCACGATGTCATCGATAGAACCATCCTCTACCTCACCTGGCAACGACTTCTTGTCGCGGTAAATCAGGTCGAGAGTCATGGTGCTCGACGATGTGAGCACGAGTGATGCCAGTGTCGACATAGAGGCCGACAATACCAACAGTACCACGAGGGCTATCAGCACATCAGGCAGGGTAATCAGCATGGCTGGCACGATAGAGTCGTAGGCTATCTTGCCTGTCGCTTCATTGATGACGGGGTCGTACAGACGTCCGAAACCACCAAGGAAGTAGCAGCCACCAGCTACGACGAAGGCAAAAAGGGTAGAGATGACTGTGCCGCGCTTGATAGCCGACTCGTCAGTGATAGAGTAGAACTTACCCACCATCTGTGGCAGTCCCATAGTACCCAGCGAGGTCAGAATGATAACACCAAGCAATCCCCAGGGATCAGGTCCCAGCCATGTGGCAAACATACCACTACCTGGCTCTGTAGCACCATCGGCAGGCATCTGAGCCAGTTTGTTGACAGCCTCTGTCAATCCTCCTTGTGCAGAGAGCACAGCAGCAATGACAGCCACAATGCCGAAGAGCATGATGATACCCTGAATGAAGTCGTTCATCGCTGTGGCCTTGTAACCACCCAGAATGACATACACTGCAGTCAGTATCGACATGATGACCACGCAATACTCATAGGGAATATTAAAGCCCATCTCGAAGAGACGCGAGATGCCACTATAGACACCTGCGGTATAGGGAATCAGGAATACAAAGGCAATGATTGATGCTGCCACACGCAAACCCTGGTCCTGAAAACGGGTACCGAAGAAATCGGGCATGGTGCGACTCTCAATATGCTGCGTCATCAACTTCGTGCGCTTGCCAAGGATAATCCACGCCAGCAACGAACCGATGATGGCATTACCAATACCAATCCATGCACTGGACAAACCATATTTCCAGCCGAACTGACCTGCATAGCCTACGAAGACCACTGCTGAGAAATAACTGGTACCAAATGCGAACGCTGTAAGCCAAGGACCTACGGAGCGTCCGCCCAATACAAATCCATCTACACTGCTGGCCTGCTTGCGGGTGTAAAGACCCACGCCAATCATCACAGCCAGGAATATAACGGTTAATAGAACTTTTATAATCATCTTATTTTTTAATGTTTAATGTTTAATCTTTAACGTTTAATCTTTAACGTTTAATGTTTAATGTATCAAAACGCTACCTGAATCTGTCCCTGCAACCAGTTATAATCATTGCTGATATAGTCACCACAGAAGCAACGGGTGTACTGCAACTGCACACGACACTTCTTGTAGAACCAATACTGCGCACCAATAGTCAGATTGCTCTGGCGCCATCCGCTCTTCGTCGTGTTGCGATTAAAGGTTTCCAAGCTGGCTACGGCATCTACACCCTCCATCACAGGAACAGCTGCGGTGATATAGCCACCATTCGATCCTACGTTGCCATCCTTACCTTCCAGCCATTCCGCACGAACGCTGATGGGGCGTGCTTCCTTATACTTGCCTGGTGCAAACATGCCATACTTATATTCGGCACCAATGCTGAAGCGGTTGCGACGATAGTTGTCGCCTACGTTGATCTCTGGGTTCCATGCCGCTTTTCCTACCGCATGTCCGCGTCCCAGCTGTCCACTGGCTACAACGCGCAGGCCTGGTACCATCTCAGGCTTGTATTCCACCTTGGCAATATAGTCTTTGTCGCTATTGCCATCCCTGCGGTTAATACCCTGGCCGTTCATGATGGCCAGTTCGTAGTGTATCTGTTTATTGAGCAGGTTACCATAGACCATCAGTCCCATGTCACGTCCGTAGTTGACACCATTCAGCGGGTCAGGACCTTCACCAGCCAGATAGAGCACGGCTTGCGAGTAGACATCAATCAGTTCGAGCTGTGTGGGCGACAGTGGATTCTCCATCGAGTAGGAGTGCTTAAACTGTCCTACACGGACGGTAACCATATCGTCGTCAGTCACGCGGTAGTCCGTATAAAATTCCTGAACGACACTGGAGAAATCGTACATGAAGAGAAACGACCATCGGTCAGTGATGCGAGCCTTTGCCCACAACAGCGTACGCTTCAGATTAAAGTCGGTTGTCGTCTTATCGTTGGCGTTGCTGTACGAATAGCCGCCCTGTGCATAACCGTTGAAGGTGACGCGATCCGTAATCTCCTTCATCCAGTCAATCTTCTCCTCTTTCTTTTCTTGTGCCATAGCGGTGGTACTGCAAAGCATGCTGAGTGCCAGGGCTATGATGGTGGCAAGGTTGAATAATTTTACTTTCATTGTTGCTTGTTATTTTTGACTACATATTTCTGATAGTATGTGAGCAGCAGGGTGGTCATGGGCAGTGCGATAATCATACCCAGAATGCCCAACAGCGATCCCCAGATCGACAGCGACAACAGGATGATGGCCGAGTTCAGTCCTGTCACGTGACCCATGATACGTGGAGTCAGGATGGTGTCCTGAATGAGCTGCACGATGGCGAATACGGCAATGGCCATCAGCATGATAATCCAGAAACTCTGTCCTGTATCAGCCGCTTTGACCACAGCCAGCAGAATGGTTGGTATGAATCCCACTAATTGCAGATAAGGCACCATGTTGAGCAGTCCTATGAACATACCCAGACCAATAGCCATCGGGAAGTCGATAATGAGGAAACCAATGCTGAACAGGATACCCACGCATAAGGCTACCAAACCCTGTCCACGGAAATACTTGTTCATGCCCGATTCTACGTCACCTACCAGTTGTACGGCAAATTTCCGATAGCGCTCTGGCAACAGGCCTACCCATCCATTGCTGATTTCTTCGTAATCTAGCAAGATAAATAAGGTGTAGAGCACGACCATCGTCACTGAGAAGACGCTGAATACGATATCGAAACTCTGGGTGATAATGTCCCACACCTTAGGAACTGTCTGTTTGATGGTGTCCAGGAATCCTTCCTGCGTCACAATGGCCTTCACTTCCTCAGTCGTCAGATGGCGATGTATGAAGTCTTCCACCAGATTAGGGATGTTGCTCATCATCTCGTCGTTGCTGACGTAGTTCACCAGCAAGTCCTTGACACGGATGCTTTCTTCCACCATAGGCGGTATCATGAGCCAGCCCAGCCCTGTCAATACGATGCCAACCACCAGAAACGAGCAGAGGATGCCCGCAATGCGATACTTTAGGTGGCAACGATACTGGAAGAATTTAACCAATGGAAACAGCAGGTATGCAATGAGCCATGCCAGAAAGAATGGTAACAGCACACTGCTCAGTCGGTTGAGCAACATGACGATACCCACCACAATGATGACGCCCATCAGACTACGGATAAAACTGTCGAAAGTGATCTTTTTTTGTTCCATAACGGTTGCAAAGGTACGAAATAATTGATAAAAGGCAACGAGAAATGAAAATAATTTGGATATTTCTATAGTTATTTGTACCTTTGCTGCATGAATATACATCCTATAGCCTATTTTCGTTCGCCTTTCACGTCGAAGTTTGGCATTCCTCGTCAGAGTGGACTTGTCGACGAACTGGTTGGACGCATCGAGTTTACACCCGATTATCGCCAGCCTGAAGCACTGCGTGGCATGGAGGGTTATGACTACCTTTGGCTCATCTGGGGATTCTCTGAGAATGTGGATGCCGAAAAACATCCCACCGTCCGTCCACCCTTGTTGGGAGGCAACGAACGGGTAGGGGTGTGGGCCACGCGTTCACCCTTCCGTCCTAACAATCTGGGTCTGTCGTCAGTCCGCATTGTCCGCATCGATGCCACTGTGCCTTATATTGAGGTGGCTGGTGCCGACCTGATGGATGGCACACCCATCTACGACATCAAACCCTATCTGCCCTATGTCGACAGCCATGCCGATGCACGTGGTGGCTTTACCGATGATAAGCAATGGCAGCAGTTGCAGGTCGAATTACCTAGCGACCTGCCTGCCTCATGGTCAGAATCAGATATTCAAAGTCTCAAGTCCGTGCTGTCCCTCGATCCTCGTCCTCACTATCATGCCGACCCTCAGCGCGAGTACGTCATGCCTTTCCGGGACTACGAAGTCCATTTCATCGTTTCCGACACCGTCCTTCGTGTCCTGTCCATTGCATAATAACGCATTGTTTTTTCTATAATTATGAGCTCTGCGACCATGAAATTCCAAAATTATTCGTATCTTTGCAACCATAAACTCAGATAAGATATGAAGACAAAACACATCATGTACAAAACCACTGGCATGTGTTCCCAGATGATCGACGTGACAGCCGACGAGAATAACATCATCCAGCAAGTGTTCTTCCTTGGTGGATGCAACGGCAACCTGCAGGGTATCAGCCAACTAGTGCGTGGGCAGCATATTGACGATGTCCTTCCCCGCCTCAATGGTATCCGTTGCGGCACGAAGGGTACCTCCTGTCCTGACCAGCTATGCAGAGCCTTGGAGCAGCTGAAGAACAAAGAGGCAGAATAAAAGATCATGGGGACGGTTCTCCTGATCCGTCGTCGCAAGGCGACTGTGATCAGGAGAACCGTCCCCATGATCCCAGTGGAAATCGCAGAGACCAGTGCACTTGAGCAGGGAGTTCTTATGCTGCTTCATAAAACACTTGTCCGACTCTATCGATATGATCTCCGATTGGGGTTCCCTTTTTCTTCTGATAATCCAAAAGGTCAATAGAGTAAAGCAGCTCTAGGTCTTCTATGTCGCATTGAACATCCAACAACAAGCGATAGTCAATGTCTTTGCCAATAATAGCAAGATCAATATCCGATCCAGGACGAAAGTTCCCTTTCGACCTGGAGCCGAAAATCAGAACCTTTTGGATGTTCGAATAACGTCGAAAAACATCTTGCAGTTCCTGTATCACTGTATCGCTAAGACCGAATTTCATGTTTGATGATAGTCAGATTGTTGTGATAATAACTTTAAATCCTCATCTAATTTCTTTAATAGTGGAGCATAATCACTATAGATTAGCTTGATAATGGGTAGAACCTCTTGTTCGTCGTAAACATGGCTCAGAGTATTTCTGGATTTTGCCATCTTTCTCCATCCATCGTGGTCCGAGATCAATCCATCTTCAAATGCCGTCTTCATAGTGCCGTTGGGCCCCATCATAAACTCATAGCCTTTAAACAGAAGAAGATCTTGCAGCACTTTCCAGGATAACTCAAAAGTGTATTCGAAGCGTTGTACCAACCCTTCAAGTTCTAATTCTGATAAATCATCCATGAATCGATCCGCCTCTGTTACCTCAAGTAGTCTTTGGCATGCCTTATGGAAGTTTGCATATCGCTGAATCCACCTTACATCTGTTTCTTGTTCCATTTCCTTTTTCTTTTTATTTTGCAAAGATAGAAAGTTTATCTGAAGATTCCAAATTTTAAAGAAAAAAAATTTAATAACAAGAAGATTATGTTTCGTTGATCACCAGTTCCCTCGGTAGCGTAATCACCTTTAGTCGTTCATACCAGATGCGAGTCGAACCAGCCACGTGCTTCTGCGTATGTCCACTGATAATGTAGTAGTTGGCAGTGTATTCGTCCATCATATCGAGGAACACCTTTTTGATTCGCGAACACTTTTCGTTGATGGCGTTGTCCAATGGATTCACCAGATGTTCAATGCCATCCGTTATTTTCTCCTTGTCCATCAGCTTTGCCGTTGCCATATAGTATTGTGTCAACTCCTCCCGATAGTTGCTCAGCCGTTTAAACTCAATACCCTCAGGATGAGCCAGAAACAGCAAGTAGACCGCCTTATGTACAGGTTGCAACTCCACCTCTTTCTGATGATAGTCTAAGAGAATGAATCTGTAATCCTTTGTAATCAGCAGTCTGCTCAGTCTTCTCTTAGCCGCTTCTATTCGCAACGCTTCAAGCACAGGCACACCAATAGCTCGCAACAACAGGTCGTTGCGCCCAGCATCCGCAAGTTCTCTCACCATCGCCGAGAGTTCTTCAGCTATTATTTCTGGTGTTCTTTCTGTTGATGGCATTATTCTTCGGAGTCTTGGATGATACTTTTAAGCCATTGTCCTAATCTTTCTCCAATCGTCGTATGATGCTTCGTTGCTTCTTCCTCCTTGACAGAAGGCTCTGGCTCAGGGGCAGGCTCAACCACGAAATCAGGTTCTTGCCCAGGTTCAGGCAGAGGATTCTCGATGGGTCTGTATAGCTGTTTTATCAGCCCTTCGTAGTAAGCATCGTCTTTTTTCGCTTCATCCCTTTCTTCATGTTCCTCCATACCTGTGGCTAGAATCGTCACCTTGGCATCTTCACCAATCGTGTTGTCTGTCGAAATACCCCATATCACCTCAATATCAGGATTCAGACTGTCAAAGAAATCGTCTATTTCCTGCATCTCAGGCACCATGATAGGCGCTTCCTCGCTCGAATAGATGTTAAACAGAATACGCTTGGCATGAGTAATGTCACTGCCATAGAGCAGGGGAGAGTGCAGTGCGTTCTGAATAGCCCGTTCCACACGTTTCTCACCATTAGCCCTTCCCATTGCCATGATAGCGCCACCGCCATCACGCATGGTCGTCTCCACATCACGGAAGTCAAGGTCTATACCCCCGTTGCTGTTCACTGTTATCAACTCCGAGATGCCAATCACCGCATCTTTCAGTATATTGTCAGCTCTGGCAAACGAATCTTTCACGGAAATAGGCGTATCAGCATACACGTCGCACAGGCGTTCGTTGTTGATAATCAGTATGGCATCCACATTCTTACGCATCTCGTCGACACCCTTCAGGGCTCGGATAATTTTCTGCTTCTTCTCAAAATAGAATGGTATCGTCACAATGCCAATCGTCAACATACCCATTCGCTTGGCAACACCAGCAACGACTGGAGCCGAACCAGTACCTGTACCGCCCCCCATGCTAGCCGTGATGAATACCATCTTCGTACCATCACTCAGCAGCTTCTCTATATCGTCAATGTTCTTTTCAGCCTCAGAGCGTCCGATTTCAGGCTTTCCTCCAGCCCCAAGTCCTTCTCCTAAAAGTATCTTGACAGGCACAGGCGATGGCGCCAGCGATTTACTATCCGTATTACATACAGCCAGACTTACTCCAGAAATCTCCTCGTTATACATGTTCCTGACAGCGTTACATCCGCCACCACCCACGCCAATCACCTTGATGATGCCTTGCATCTTATCCTCGACGGGACCAAAAATGTCTAATATCTCTTCTGCCATATTCCCAACTTTTTCCATTCTGACTGCAAAATTACTCATTTTCCATGAAAAAAACAAATCTCCGCAAGGCTTGCGGAGAATTTCTTGTGGACGTTGGATAATTCGCGGTGACTGATGATTTCCAATTTCATTTTTTTATAATTTTGAGCGCCGCGACCATGAAATCCCAAAATAATTTGTACCTTTGCATTCATTAAGAAAGAATGAAGATCATATGAATGACGATATAACAGCAGAATCATTTATTGACGACGAAGAGATTGGCTCCTTATGCTTGGTGGCATCCGAACCTACCACCAGAAGCCTCGATGCCTTGCTGGAGGATTTGCATATAACAAAAGGCGCAGGGTTTGTTTGGACGCTGAAAGAGATTACTTTGCATGGTGAATTCAGACCATTACCTAACGAAACGAATATCTTCGTCGCTAGTGGTAAACAAGATGGTGACTTCGATAATCTGCTTAATGCAGCGCGCAAAGCTGTAGATCAAGGCTATCGTGTTTTTGTATTGCCTAATCCCAAAGGCATCCGTACAGCCGATTTTATCTTCGAGCGTAAGGGCGTTTACAGATTGTATGATTTGAAAACCATACGAGGAAAAGGATCGGCTGGAACTAGAATGAAAGAGTCAATCGGACAAACAAATCGTGTGTTGCTCAATATGGCGACTGATTATAATGCCCGTTTGCTAGCCTCAGACATAAAAGAGTATTTTGAAAAGAATCCTGATGCTATAGAAGTCTTAATCTTCAAAGGTAATAAAGTGTTTTCTATAAAACGTGGCTTGGTTCAGAATAAAGCCTTCAACCGCATATTCCGAAAACAATATGAAAAATAAAAACCACCCAAGAAGGTGGTTTTTAAATGGAGCAGGGGCGATAAGGTCTTACTCCCCGCACTCAGCGGCGTAGTCAAAAGCGGAACTTTGACACTGCAAAGATACGAAGCAATTTCGAAAAAAACAAATATTTTCTCGATTATTTTCATTTTATTTCTGATAAAACCTAATTCTATTCTTCCAAAATAACATGCTTCAAATATTTGGTAATAGGATTCCTAGGACTCTCAATTCCTTCTATCCACCATATAAAAAGTAACAATGTGTCCAAAGCAATAATCTGCATCCAACCAAGAATGCCTTCCGCAGGTAACCACTTGCTCCAAGGATCATGGGGACGGTTTTCCTGATCCGTCGTCGCAAGGCGACTGTGATCAGGAAAACCGTCCCCGTGATCCGAGAATATTATCCATGATGCAAAAGGCTCTTAAGAGCTTCTTTCATAATGTAATTCCTTCGTTTACAACATTGATATAGAAAGGTGTTTTAAAAGGACGGTTTTCCCATTGTTTGCGAAGCATAATCATCGGGCTGATAAGTACTCCGGTATTGAGCTCCAAATTGTATAATTCGCCAGATATTTTATCTTCTCTACGGAAATCCCTTTTATCACCATCTAATAGTATCAGCACATCAATATCGCTATCGGCACGAGCATCGCCTCGTGCTTCTGAGCCATACAGAATTGCCGTTGCAGTAGGTTCCGTTTTCTGAATAGCCCGTTTGATTTCCTCTACTATTTCTGGTCTTCGCATAATCTCTTTCTTTTCAACTGCAAAGTTACGAATAAGCGAGGAGAAAACCAAAATATTTTTTGAATTTTCTCGAGCGGAAGTAAGTTCACCAAGGTGAAAGGTAGGAAGAATATTCCAACATTCCAAATAATTTGCTAAGATTTTTATTCCCAAACCACCAAGTCACGAGGAAACCCGTCATTCTCAATCTTTACTGATTATTAGTGTCATCTTTGTTCAAGTCGACATCATCATTCAGATTCTTCAACCGCTTAATGGCCTTATCGAAGTCACTCTCCAGTAGTCGCATCTCGCGTTCACGATAGATTTCGAACTCCCGTTCTGCCTTTTCAATGGCCTCTTGGTGTGATACGGTACCGCTCCCTTCAAGGATATTCTTCCTTAGTCGCAATATCTGATCATCTAAGGCTGCAATCCAATCAGCCATTGTCATCGGATTCTGCTCCAATGCCTGAAATTCTGCGTAGTCGAGGAATTGGGAGGTCAACAAGTTCAGCCGCTGCAATTCCAATTCCGTCAGGTAGTTCTTGGCTATCTTCACGTCATCGCGCGTTACGTAGTTTCCCTTAAAGTTCGTCATTCCTACGAAGGGTTTCTCGTTGTCCACACGTTCATAGATCAACTCCGCAGCGGTATGTTCATGCACGGCATAATGCATCTTGTTCTGAACGGTGGCGAAGAACAGCTTGGTCATCTTGGCACGTGGATCATAGTCTGTCGATGTTGCATAGATGTCCGTCACCTGCTGATAGAAGTTCCGCTCACTGCTACGGATGTCACGAATGCGTTGCAGCAATTCACGGAAGTAGCGATTACCTCCCTGTTTCAGTCGCTCATCGTCCATCGTAAACCCCTTTTGGATGTATTCATGCAGTCGCTGTGTAGCCCATCTGCGGAATCTCACTGCTATGGGCGACTGCACACGATAGCCCAGAGCGATTATTACGTCTAGATTGTAATGGTCAATGTTTCGACGCACTTGGCGTTTACCCTCCTGGCGAACTAATAAGAATTTCTTATAAGTTCCCTCTTTGTCGAGTTCATTGTCCTCATAAATATTGGAGATATGCATTGAAACATTCTCCTGAGTCGTCTGGTATATCGTTGCCAGTTGTTCCTGTGTCAACCACACATCCTCATCTGCAAAGCGAGTGTTAACACTCACCCTGCCTTCCTCATCCTTATACAGTATTAGTTTATTCTCTTTGTCCATATCGTTATAACGTTTTTATTCGTAGCAATATTATTACATCAAACCTTTTCCCTGTTTCTTGTAATTAAAACGGAACTTTTGCAGGAGGTTTCAATAGATTCTTTGCTAATTCAAGGAAAGAAGTTATCGTCTTCTTTTCATCTATGGCCATTTTTTCTATAACAGATAAAAAAGAGTGTTCGCCAAATATTTTTTCTGGATACCATCCCTCAATGACAAAACGACCTACCAAATAATCTCTGTCATAGCACCTTACTTCTACAGATGTTTTGGGGTCTATCAAGTGGATGAACTTCTCTATCAGCATACAGCCCAGCACCAGATTCCTCTGATACTCTTCATCGATAATCTCGTAGAGCTTATCATGTAGAGGGGTATTATCAAAGTCAGCATGAAGATTATAGTCATCTGGCGCTACAGCAAAAACGACTTCATCTCCTAATCCGATATATTGTGGTACTACTTTACATAAGTCACTCAAGATATAATGTATAGCACAAAGCCTTTTACCATTATCATCCCAAAAATGGTGAGAACTTTTTATACTAATCACGTCATCATACCATATCAGTCCACGTTCTAGATCTTCATCGGTAAAAAGTATTTCATCTTTTTCAAATCTCTTGAAATACGGATCTTGATAACGAAGTGAAGCAGCTTCCTGTTTCCACTTCTCCCATCTTAGATTTTCTTGAATCTTGCTGAACAAGTTCCCTTCAATTTCTTCGTCGATATCACTTATATACCGTCCAATTAATTCATCTCTGACTAGATCAATAGTTTGTCGGAATGTATTTAGGAAATCCATCGAGCGTTTTTTACCATTCTTGCCAATATAGTCCTTGGGACTACTATGCATAATCTCTACCAGTTTGTTAGTTGGTACGGCATTAATGATAGCAGATTTCAATTTGTTTTGCATTTCGTTTATCTTAATTGCCTCACTATTTTCTTCTGGATATAAAGGGGCTATTGTTCCTAACACCTGTATTTCCTTTTCAAATAGCAAGTCGCAGAGGTCCTGATCAGACAAACATCCTAAATGTTTAATGGCTTCTCCAACCATTTCATCATTCCATGCATTGACATCCGTCTTTCGACTTTGCGTCAAAATATAATCATAATTCTCCATCGTTCCATACATGTTCAGGGTAAGGTAATCTTGCGTATTTATAAGGGGCATCTTTAACGCCAATACAGCCATACATGTCGTCAACAGAAAAAAGTTCTAATTGCTTTCTCGTCATATTAATTATCCAATAATACTCTCACTCTCATCATTATGCTTGTCCTTATTCCTTAGCACAGCCTCCTTACTTGTATTGGCATAACAATACACACAGAAATGACGACAGGTGTTATACATTCCTATATCCTTGCTGACCATACAGCCACAAATCTTTCGTTGTCCCGTATCTTTTACGTTCTTAGGCTTTTGTGGAATAGGGGGAATCTCACCAAACATATCCCTTTCAGGCCATTTCAAGGTATGAAGATAGTACACCAATTCCTTGTCATCTGAAAATATGCGTTTCATCAATTCGCCATCAATGCAGCGATTATGCTCAATGCCATACGCTTCCAAATCAATATCCTCAGCACATGTAGCCATTTCGACGGTCCATCCGTCTTTATACCATACTTCTCGAATCTTCTTTAAGCCTTCTACTATTTCAATCCGCTGTGCAAAATTGGCCTCAGCATTTTCAACATCCTCCTTGGTAAAAAGCATAGTCTCCTTTACAAGGTTATTCTGAACTTTACGATATGCCTTTACATCCACAAAGCTAAACACTAACTTGTCAGTATATCCTTTCAGTTTATTACCCACATTCCATATCCTTGTAAGTAACTCTCTCGGTCCTATGTTTGGTGTAATAATGAGAGGGTCAAATCGCCAAATCACTTTTTCTTTACCAATAAAATTCGATAAAGTTTTGAATGTTTCCACTCGTTCTTCCACAGAAGGAACAATCGGTTCAAATCCCTCTTTTACATAGTCGTTCAACGTTACCTGAAAGTAATAATGTATTCCTCTCTTATCAAGTTCTGGCAGATAAGGAATGATTGGAGCTGGGTTCTTAGTCCAAAACACAATAACCTTACAGTTCTTGAACGACACATACATCGGCTGCTGGTTGAAGGGATTGTACCATACACAATAGCCTTTAGCCAAGCGGTTGAAAAACCACTTGGCATAAAAGGCCGGTATATCTGTAGAGCGACTGGCAGAGATAATGACTGGAGCAATTGCCTCTACACGTATTCCTTGGTCTGATATTATTATTTCCTTATCCATTGCTAAACATATCTGGTTGTTTTAATTTCTCGTTAAAATACTTCCATCTATTTGAGTTTTTACCCCATTTAGGTTGCTTACTTAGTTTATTTAAGAAAGAGCTTGAGTCAATTGCAGGTAATGACTTTGTAAGCCCTTCCTCCAAATTCTTCTCTTTCTTAAATTTTGAAGGCATACTATTCCATATTTCCCAAATTATTTCCTGCATAGACTTTTGGGGCTTTGGTTGTTCTGTGATAATACGTTGAATAGGTCTGCCATGAATCTGTTTATATATTGAATCGTAAAAATCACCTATATATTTACGCTCTTGATCAAATAGATAATCTGTAAATGTTCGTGGCATATCGGCAAATCCTACAAATGTTCCCCACAGAGCAAAGGCAAGACGATAGTCGTATATACCCTTCTTTTGCATAAACAGAAGCATTTCTTCCCAATCATCACCATTGACTAGAAAAGCCGCTAATGACGATAGTAAGCCGTTATCCCATTTCTGATGAAACGCCTCACCTGCGAGATGGTGCCGCAGGTCGTTAAGGAAAGCTCTAATTTCCGAAGTTTCCCAGTCATCTTCCCATACTTTAATAGCTTCGTCTGTCAATTCGTCAGCTAAAGTAGATTTTATGGAGTTTATATGTTTCCCCCAGTTGTTTTTTAAAAGTACTATGTTTATCCAATTTAATAAAAGCTTTTGTTCTCTTACCTGATTGACATACTTGTTTGATATTCGTGCAGCCCTTTCTTTTTCGATTTCTATTTCATTTGAAGCAATTGACAACGCATGATGAGATTTGTCAATCGTGCTTTCAACCTTGCCAATTTCATTAGCAATACATTCTTTTACTATTTTTATACATTCTAACACCTCCTTCTTTTGTGTCTTGCCTAAGAATGAGGATAAATCAGATGCCAATGCATCGTATGCATTCTTCAGAGAGCAAAGGCATCCGACATTATAAGGAGTTGTTGTTAAAAATGCGCCTATATAATATCCATACAGAAGACCTTGCAATTTATTCTTTTTATATTCTATGCTTAATGCTTTTTCATTTATTGCATATTCAATTTGGTTTACATCCCAATGGAATTTCTTGATAGGAAGAGAATCTTCGACCTTCATTCTTTTCTCCTTATATAGAATTGTCATTTTTGTAGTAATCCCAATATTTGATAATGAAAGTGCGGATATTTTATCTTCTTGACAGAAAAATATGAACTCAGTATTCCAATCAAAATAGATAGTGTGGTCACATGCAACCACCTCGTCACTTACAAAGATAAACTCTTCAGAAGAATCTACAGCAATAAGTACGGGGCGATCCTCTAACTCGCTAGCTGGACGTATGAACTTGAATGGATACTTATATAAGAGTAAAACATTGGGAATACAATTCTCTTCAACATTATACCAATGGGGATTTCCAAAGCCCCGCTTATAATAGAAAGATTCTGGCGAGATAGAATCCGATGAAAGAATGTTCCCTATATTCAGTATAGTTGTTGGAATATAATATCTCATAATTATTTATCTTTAACGATGTCTGTCATTGTTGTTCTGTATAATTCCATAGGAATTGATGAGAGAGGATAAGGCAAATAGCCCTGATGAAGAATGAAAAGATCTCTGTATGTACGCGTCATTGCAACATATAATGGCGTCCGCATTTCACCAGCAAATTGTGGGTTTTGATTTATCCAAGGTAAGAAGACAGTTTGAAACTGCAATCCCTTGGAACTATGGTAAGTTAATACCTTTACATTATTTGTAGAGAAATCAAGAGTATCGACACTCCTATATTGTTCATCAGGAATACCACTAATCTTCTTCCCATTTTTTGCAGCCTCTTTAAATGGATCAGGAACATCATATTTCATTTCACAATTAACTCCAAATTCTTTGAGTTTTGTACAGACTTTAATTACATCCAATTTATATGGAACCAGAATTGCCGTTTCTGAGTTTATGTGTTCCTTACAATAATCGGCAATTATCTTAATTTGATTATCATAATTATCTTCCTTTATTATTCTCGGTATGGTTGTTTCTTTGCTTTTATATTTTCCTTCTTCAAAAGACTCGAGATTTATACCAACATATTGCGCTACTTTGGCTATGCCTATAGGCAATCGATAGTTGTAATATAAAGTATAATCTTTCGGATTCATTGAAACAGGAATAGAATTTAAGACTTGTTCCATAGTTATCTTGCCTTTTTGATACACAGACTGAGCCATATCGCCAAAAAAGCAACAGTACTTATCTGTGGACTTAATAAAAAGTTGAATATCTTCCATAGAAAAATCTTGTATTTCATCAACCACAAAATAATCTGCATGGGGACAATATAATTCTTTTTCAAAACAACTATTTCCATTACTATCCCATTTCTCAACACTTCTCCATTTCCATGGATCATGATGTGTTAAGTTACAATTAAAGTTCAATGTCCTTATACCCTCTCTTATATACTCTTCTAAAGCCTTGGTATAAACAACTATTCTACGTTCACCAAGTCCTTTTTCTTCTATACGTTTGGCTATAGTTACTGCGATAAGTGATTTCCCACTTCCAGCACTCCCCGAGACAACAATAGATTTGTTCTCAAGAGTAGCATATAAAACTTCTCTCTCAATCTTATCCATTAAGCCTTCGTCAACAAACCATTCTTTTCTCATATTTTAGAATTTGATTTTTTTAAACACCAAAGTGGATTTGGACAGGCTGAATCTAAACAAGTGTCCTTAATAATCCATTTTTTCTTCATCTCATTTTTTTCTATGATTCTCCATGCTATTTTACTACTATCGTTTTGGCGTTTCTGGTGCGAGACTGTGAAGATTTGATTGTACCCTTCGTTTTTAAGTAATACATGACTGGGGCTCTGTGCAATACCCTCGTCCATCATCTTTGGTAGCCACTCTTGCGATACGTTATTATATGTAGATACGTCTGCCAATACCATAATACCATCATCTTTGATTCGAGAAAGGAATGTTTTAGTAATGTGAGCATAAGCGTTCTGCTGTTCAAATCGTTCTTTTGTTACAAATTCGCATATTGCCTTGAAAGACATGAATATATCATAGTTACCCGACAATACAGAGTTCATTACATGCAAATCATAGAAGTCATCAATAGTCAGTGGCACTATTCTATAAGTAAGAAATATCCGTGTTTTTGTCGTATATTCAGCAATTACATTTTCAAATAACCTCAATGAGTGGTGATTGCCATCCATTGCGACAACGTGAACGATATTGATTTGCGGCAAGGACTCTGAAATTGCATCCAACAGTCCGATAATTTCACCGCCGGTTCCACATCCAAAATCAAAAACAGATAATTCGTCTTTACCTGCAAACCTAACAGGATATAACCTAAAAAACTCTGAGAAGATACAATATGACTCTACATAGCTGCGTGGAAAGTATGTACCTAAGTAATTGAGCACATCGTTCTTGTCCCAATCAATAACAGTCATATCAGAGTTTGAGCGGCAATACTTTGCCCCAAGATCCTCAAAAATCAGATGGTCTAACCACTGTGGTATAGTTACGCTGTTCTGCATATTTTCCAGCAATTAAGTTCCTTGATCATATTGTTATATCTACATTGGATGCCATTGGCAAGTATACAGAAAGAATCTTCCATACATGTTTGTTATAGGAGCGATCAAATCCCATCTTCTCCACCTTTACCATTTGGCCTTTATTGAATTTTTCCATTGAGTATTCGCCCCACATGGAACGATGTAAGTAGACGGTTTGGCCATCCATAGATTTTATGATAAGTGAATTTTGATCAACATGAACAACGCTACCTTCAATAATACTACCAATCGAAATTTCTGAATCTTTAACTTCTATTTGCTGTTTGGCTGCTACAGTTTTGACGGGAGTTGCACTAAGGTATAGCAAATTCTTATCCTCATTGGCATGAGAAAAATACATCTGTGTCAACTCCATTGGTTTTAATCCATTCTTTACAGCCTTCTGTTGCTGTCGGAGATTCATAAATGCTTCTCTGTTCCCAACCTTGAATATGAGCATCTTTCTTTCATTTCGAGAAACGTATTTCACTCGGACAGGACAATCTGCATTAATATTGACGTTTAGTTGTGAAAAACGGATACCATTCAACCCAATAATACCATTGTTGAATGAACCCAGATCGTTATATTCGCAAGGAACCAAGATAGTACCATCGTTGTTTTCCAGTCCCCACTGCCCCAACTTGTTAATTTTAGAAATACTATCAGAAATTCTTTCCGTATTTGACTTTATAGTTTGGCACTCTGAATCGATACGCCCCTCTCGACCATCCTTTGATATGGTAGCCATACCTTCATTATCGAGTTCGCTAATGTAGTCATATCCAGAAATTATGATGTGGCCATTTTGATTCAAAATACAATATTGACCATCTTGAACAGCTATGAACTTATCTGAAGACCATACGTCAATTTTAGAAAATACTGGCTGAGTTATTCTCTTTACATTATTGTCCATAATGCCCCATAACCAGTCTCCATCATTCTCTTTAACGTACTTTTTGAAATTGTCTCCCAACTTTTCAATACGTTTGATGTCTGTGTCTATCAGTTCATAGTTGGAAGCAAACACTTCTATTGTACCATTTCTTTTTCCCTCATACCAACCTCTATGTGCCTTTATTTCATCATAGATAAATGGCAAGCGTATTAATCCGTCGTATGTAATCAATCCATATTGCCCTAATCGTTGTGCAATTATGTATTTCTTTGTGGGCTTAACTTCCCCATCTATCTCGTTGTTCTCTATTATCTCTTGAATCTTTTCTTCTGTTTTTAGCTGTTCTGTTTGTTCATGAATTAATTCTTCTTCCCATAGTTTATCCAACTCAGCCAATATCTCTTTGTTTTCCTCCTCGATACTAACTACTTTTATTTTATACTCAGGATGTGATGCATAATATGCCTGCTCAGCATCTACATAGTATGGCTTATATGTATTATCGAATGTAAGGTCGGAAAGTCGGATGTATTTACCACCCAATTTGTCAGATGTGTTCCCGTTAGGATATTGCCAACTTCCATCAGGAGTTATCCAGTTACATTTCAAAACCAATTCTCCCAATTCTTCGCTTTTCCTTTGAGCATCAAGGTCGAAGATAAAAAGATTCATTCGATTATTATAGTAGATATCCTTGACCATCATATTAGTCAAGTCTACATGTTCTCCTTGTTCATCAAAGTTAGAAACCCAGATAATATGCTTTTTGTTTAACCTATAGAACAAGTCACGTTCTGCAATGACACTTACAAAAGTGGTACTTAGCTGCAGTTCGAAGACAACTTCTTGGCCACGATAATTTGCAATGACATCAGGACGTCTCCACCTTAGAATTGGGTGATTACCTTTTACGGTATTTTCTGTCCTGACATCGGTAACTCCATTCGTCAATTCCAAATATTTCGCTATTTCCGTTTTTAGAAACTTATGACGTTCACCCTCATTGCATCTGGCATATTTTTCTCGATTTATCTCACGCCTTGTCCTTCCTGTTGTAGTCTTATAGTCACAATCATCGCTATCTCTCAAATGCGAAAAGAAACGGGCCACACCTCTTTCTGTCTTTCTTCCTGAAATTTTAACCATTTGGCCACAGTATTTACATACATACATAGGCCTTTGTAGATAAATGGCTTTCTCCAATTCCGTTCTCTTCTTAAAGATAATGCCTTCTGGCTGTGAAAAGAATTGCTTAGCATAGATTTCCATGTCGCTTTCTAAGTCAATTACAGTGTCAATAGTCCGTTTTGTCGAATCTTTTGATGTCTCGGAATCATTGCTTGTGATAGGATTCTCTATTATTATCGTAGAATCAGTAGTCGCCGAAATAGGTGGCAATTCGTCTACATTATCATTTTCCACAGGCTCATTAGGAATAATATCTGTGCCAGGTGATTGCTGCTCCTTCTTTATTTTCGCTATTTCTATAGACTGTGCTTCTATCGTCTCTTCTTGCTCTCTATTTACTTTTTTCAGATTATCAATAGTGGATTCTTGCTTACTAATTCTCGCATTCTGCTTCTTGTTTTCCTCTTTTGCTTGTTCATAAAGTTCTTGGAGTCTAGAATATTGACGTTTCAAGTTCTCTATTTCATCAAGGGCTTCGTCATCATCAGCACTTTCTAGTGGTGTAGGTGATGTCTGTGACTGTTTCTTCAGAGACTCTATTTCATTTTTCGCTTTATCCAGTGATGTTTTTAAACCTTCATTATCCTGTTGGGCTTTGTCTAACGTTCCTTTTAATTGACTAATGTTGCTATTATAATCCTCTTCAACCTTCTTAAACTTGTCTTTTTGCTCTGCAATCTGGCTCTTCAAAAGGACAATTTGGTTATTAAGCTCTTGGTTTTTATTTTGAATGGCGGTATTGTCATCTTCCATGCGCATGACTTTCTCTGACAAGGATTCTTTATCCTTTTTCAGGGAATTATTTCTAGAGACATGCCTGCCATTCTCTTCTCTTAGACCTTTGTTGTCGCTTAGAAGAGAATCAACGTCTATGCCGTAGACTTTCTTAAACAACCAAATTGCAATTCCTTTCATATTGTTTCTGTTAAATATCAAATCGAATCTCAGTATTCTATCTCTATTTACCCTTAACGTATCTTCTTAGAGTCATCTCCGAGCCATCTCCGAGGGTATGAGCTTACTCAACGCTCTGCCTATGCTACGTCCTTCCTTCTCCCTTGCTACTCCCTTGACCTTGCTGGTCGAGTCTGCTTTCGCTCGGCAATAATCAAACGAGTTTGTTATTACTCTCGCTTAATCGCAGCCTTATCTACGATATAGCTTGGAGCATATAGGGTTACCCTCTCCGTTTTAGGTGTCTCAATTCTGATTGGCCAAATTCTGACCACAAAGATACGAATTATTTCCCAATGATAAGCATAAAAAACTGAAAAAGTTATCATCACAAGCCTTGTGAACGTTGTTTTATTTGGATTTTTGTGTGAAAATGCTTACTTTTGCCACAAAATGAAGAAAGATATGGCAACACGTGAACAGATTGAAGCATTGAAGATTGACGAGAACGTCTTTGAACTGGCAGAGGACACAGAACTGGAGTACCTGGTTCATTTTGCGGCTCCATTTACAGGTGGTGATAAGTGCTTGGTCCCAAAGGGAACCGCTTTCGCACCACATTCGCCTATGCGAGGTGATGCTCTGTATATGCATCTGGTAGACGAGGACAATGAAGAGTTGTATGCGAAGATGGAAGCACAAGTAAAAGTCAACTACGAAAACCTATTCACTCGTCTGCAAGATTTTCGTTTTTCATCACAGAAGCACAGCTCAAAACACTACCTCTCAAATTCCGTAGTGGCAGCGCAGAGCGCCTATTGGAAATCATACGCCAGTTGCGTTCTCCCGTCTATCCGATTTTCCCATAAAGGCTTATCGCATCCTGCATAATCTCCTCATGGTCGAATGCCAAAGAAGGAAGGGTGTCGATGGGGAACCATTGAGCCTTGGCGGCATCATCCTGGCCAGTTACAGCGAGAGGGTTATCAACGATAGCGAGATAAGCAACGGTGATGGTGCGGCCTCTTGGGTCACGATTAACTTTGGAATAGGCACCAATCTGATGGAGGTCGAACACCTTTAAGCCTGTTTCTTCCTCCAGTTCACGGATAGCACATTGTTCTGTAGTCTCGTCCATATTCATGAAACCACCAGGGAACGCCCAACATCCTTTATAAGGGTCTGCACCTCTCTCAATCAGCAGCACCTGTGGTACCGCTTCCTTAGTCATCACCACGCAGTCTGCCGTTACTGCCGGTCTTGGATATTTATAGGTATATGCCATAATCAATGAATTCTGATATTGCAAATGTAGCAATTATTTTTCAACATTCCAAATTTTATCCATATTAATTTCAAAAAAAAGTATTTCACAAGCCTTGCGGAATGCTAATTTACACATTATTATATTTAAAAGTATCGCGGAACGACGCGATGGATTATTTGATGGGCTGCACCTTAGAAATTAATAAAGTGGCATAGAAATTGCGATTGTATCAGAAATAGTTATTATCGTTTGCAACGAAATAGATTGTTATTCCACTTGTCCTTCTTGGAATATCGTGGCAGTTTCCTGCTCCTTCATCCATTCATCCATCTCCGCATCCCATTCCATTTGCAACAGGTCGGGATAATAGTTGCTGTCATACTTCTCACCAAACAGGTAGTGATACGAAGTACCAAACGTCTCACTGGCTAGTCGCTCCATAGATGCTGTCCACCAGTAGTCTTCTGGAAATCCAAGTGCCTGATACAAGTCGCAGCAACGTCTGATCAGCAGCTCGTATTCCGTCTCAGAGATAACGTCCGTCAGACGCACCCTCTTGTTGTCGAACCACACATCCATCCATTCGTCAATGTCCTGGTTCTCAATCAGGTTAGCCGTATATCCCCACACCTTCAAAGCCCATAGGAAATGGCCTGTCTCAGCACAGAGGTCACCGATTCGCGAACCCCTCATGAATTTCCATTTGCAGCTGGCCGCACATCGTATCGGATGAATCGCCCTGTTTACCAGATTCCTCAGCAGTCGAGCTTCCAGATGTGTGACAACACCATCGGGTGTGCAGCTGCACACCCGATAAGGAATTCTTCTTCTCATCAAATTTCCAGTCTTTAGAACCCAATTCTAGTCTTCTGCCTCGGTATCTCGATAGGCACGATATCCTCTGGCGTCAGCATACACAGGTCCTGCTTTTCTAAGCTTCGCTGCCTTACACATCGTGTTGCATGCTGGATATAGATACGTTCCAACTGGTTGGCAACGAATCGCGCATTACCCCATGTCTGCGGATCGCGCACCTGATAGGCATTAGCCAGCATTCTACTATACTTCTCCCAAGCTCCGTCGGTGAATTCATACTCATAGTCCTTCACCCTGCTTTTGGTGATTTCCAGAAGCTCGTCCACCGTAAAGTCCTGAAACTCAAACTTATTGGGAAAACGCGAATATAGTCCCGGATTCATATCCAGCAACTTCTGCATCTGGTCCTTATAGCCACAGAGCACCACCGCAATGTCGCGCTGTGTCTCGTCGGCCAGCACATTCATCAGTAGCTGAATGACTATCTTCCCTGGGTCGTTGTCATTCTTGCCGTTCAGCAGATAGGCCTCGTCTATCATCAGCACCCCGCCTTTCGCCTTCTCCAGCACCTGCCGCATGGCACGTTCCTCGTCACCCCACAGCGTCCCGATAAACGTACCTCGGTCGCAAACCACCACATGTCCTTTCGACAAAGCACCTGCCTGTCGCAACAGCGAGCCATATATCTTGCAGACGGTTGTCTTCCCCGTTCCAGGGCGTCCGAAGAACACACTGTGCAGCGACACCACATGCTGCTTGCTGTTAGGAAATGCCTGCAACCTCAGCTTGTTATAGTTGGTCAGTGCCACCAGTTCATCCATGCGCCGCTTAATCTCCTCACATCCCACCAGCTTATCCAGTTCCTCGCGCGGATTTGCTATCGGTCGCAGAATCTCCACATTCACGCTGAATGAGGCATTCTGTTCAATATACCCACTCGGTATCGCATCGTCATCCATCATACTGTCGTCATCATCCTGCGGCAGTTCTTCTTCATCATCTTCAGGTAGTGTCTCATCCTCGTTTTCCGTTGGTTTCTCCTCCACCACCTCCATTGCAAATTCACCATTAATAAAATCACTCAGCAGTTTTTCAAAATCATCCTCTTCGTTAAACAAACTTTGTTCTTTCTGCATAATCAAAAGACATAAAAAACCAAATCAAAAAAATATTAAGGTATACCCCGTTTTTAGGGGCGCAAGAGTTATCAGGCAAATGCCGAAGCATCCGCCCTTAGTATCATAGAGTTTTCCTTTCAGATTTCTCTATCACAAAACAGACAATTGTAGCAATAAGTCAAAGAACGCTTGAAAAAATGACAAGACACATTACACCCGCCGATTCACAGACACAGTATCAACTTAGTCTTAGAACCGCTCGGCATCTGATCGTAATCTTTGTCATTCCTTTCATTCTTTTTTTCTACAATTATTTTTGTGATAGATTTGTTTTCCGGCTGCAAAAGTACGCATTAAGTTTGATTCCTCCAAATATTTTTAGTTAAAAATCAGAGAGACCCGACGATCGGGTAGGCTCAATTTGAGAATTTTTGGAGGAATGCTTGGTGGATTCAAATAAATAGCGTATATTTGCAAGCGAAAAGACAAGGATACAATGGAAGATCAAGATATAATGAGGGCTGCGGAGCCTGTTGTGGCTTATCCTGTGACATCTTACGCTGATGCCATGGCGATGATTCACACCATGCATCTTACCCGTGAGGATAAGGAACGTGTGGGCCGGAGGCTTGTACAGGAAACGACAGAGAAAAACCTCTCGAAAGCCTTCGACCGTTTGGAACAAATGTCAACATTGGTTGCTGGTTGGGCAGGTGAAGGTACACTTCCGGTATCACGTATTGCTATCAATAATCTAAAGAAAGTATTGCTTATTTCCAGTGATGAGGATTGGGAATATTGGATGATTAGTCCAGAAGGTAATGGTGCTATTGGGCTGCAGTCGAAAATGCGTCGTTCAAGCATTAGTGTTGGATCGGATGAATTTTCGTATTATACCAAGGTTGATGAAAAACGAATGGGAGAAAGTCACGTTGCCTTTGATGCAGACCGTTTCCTTTCTATTATGCGAGAGATTGTAAAATGACTCAACAACAATTAGTCAAGTCTCATGCAGGAATCTTTGTACGATCAGAATCAAAGAATTTAATACCAAATCGTCAGGTTCCTGAGGAATTAGCATCTAAGGTCGTTTCTGCAGATGCAATTCTCCAAGATGTTCGTTGGGAACTTTTGGAGCTTGCAAAACTACAATCCAAGACATTATAATTAATGTGCACCAAAATCAAGAAGAAAAAGGATATAACAAAACCCCTCGGATAAGGGGTTTTGTTGTTAGAGATTAAATTAGAGATTAAGGTTAACGATTGAGGGAGGCATACTCGGCTTGCGGGGAGTAGCAGGGGCACTTTTTCGCGACGTTGGGGAAGTCGCGGTGACCGACGATTTTGGCGTTGGGGTACGACTGCTTGAGGTCTTTAAGTAGATACCACAGGGCGGCTTTTTGCTCGGGCGTGCGGGTGTCGGCATAGCGGCCTTTGGCGTCCATTCCGCCGATGTAGCAGATGCCGATGGCATGGTCGTTGTAGTGTCTGACGTGGGCTCCGGCATATTTCTCGTCACGTCCTTTGTGGATGCTGCCGTCCTGGTAGATGACCCAGTGGTAGCCGATCATGGCCCAGTTCTTGGCGCGGTGGCACCGGTCGATGTCGTTGACGGTCCATGCCTGGTTGGGCTTCGTGCAGCTGCAGTGCACGACGAGGTACAGTACCTCTTTCATTGGTCTCATGTTGTTCGTTTCTTTCATGGCATTTGTGTGTTTAGCAGCAGCTCTGTACGGCTACGGCACCGGCTACTGAGGTAATGACTGTTGCAATGAATTGCAGGATTTTAGCGATGGTGGTCCAGTTTACTTTGATCATGATAGATGTAAGATGTTAGAAGTAAGATGTAAGATGTTAATAATTAATTAATCGCCTTCACCGGGCTCGTCACCGTTGTTGGTAGACCCAGAACTTGGGTTTACACCCCCTCCTTCGGATGGGCTAGGGGAGGCCTTCGGCTTGGTCTCGTACATGTCCTTGACATTGACGAACGAGGCCTTCTTCTTCAGCATTTTCGACGAGAGGTTGTTGACGTCGGTGCGGCTGGGGGCGAAGCAGAGGAAGAGGCCGTTGATGTTGACACCGAGGTTGAAGTCCTCTTCCTTGTCGGCACCGGTGCTCTTCACTGAGAGGTAGAAGACGCCGAGTTCGCCGAACTGGACCTTCTTGCCTTCGAGCAGCTGTTCGAGCATACAGTACTGCAGCTTGTTGGCTACACCCAGACAGACGTCCTCGCCATAGACGGAGTTGTGTTCGGACATGTGCTTGCAGAGCTGCTGGTAGCTCATGGTCTTGGTGGTTGCTACTCGGCCGTACCACTTGCCGTAGGACTTTGAGTCCTTGATCTTGTTTTGGGATACTTTGATGAATACAGGCATGGTGAAAATTAAAGATTAAAGATTAAAAATTAAATATTGTGGCCACTACAGAGATTTTCTCTGACAGTGCAAAGGTACGACTTGGGCGGAGGCAATTGATGGTCTTTGGCGGACAGTGGGGCTGAAATAAACATATTTTAGGATATCGGCTACTTTTTGGTGGGATCGTGCATATAAATGGCATACATTTCTGCATCCTGCAGGTGGCGGATGAACTGCTGATAGAGGGGCGATCGGGTGAGTAGCTCCTGGTCCTGCAGCTCCTCGGGCAGGTCGATGCAGTAGTCCTCGCAGATGTAGCGGACGGCCTGTGGCGGCAGCTTTTGCATCTTGGGTGTCACACCCATCGCCTCAAGGACGGGACGGCGGGTATTCAGATAGCGGCGGAAGGTACTGGGTGAGACGTCGGCGAGCTTGGCCAGCGTGCTCTTGCTGATGAATCGGTGTCTGTCGTATAAGTTGATCATAACATTTGGGTGATTCGTTTGAAGGAGAAAAGTGGCACTATTCGATGGGTTTAGTGGCACTATTCGATGGGTTTAGTGGCACTATTCTGGGACCATCGCTCCAGTAGATATTGCAGCATGTCTATCTCGCGATGCTTCTGGTCGGCAGATGCCGCGTCTTCCAATGCATTGGAGACCGCGATGTCGAGGCCGAAGGTGCGACGGACCATGTCCCGGAGTTCCAACCAGGCGATGAAGTTGGAGCCCGTCTCGTCGGTATGAGGATACACGGTGACCTTGCAACCCAGCAGGGGCTTCAGCTGGTCGATGGTGAAACAGGTGTGGGGCATGAGCGAGAGCCACAGCTGGTAGGGGTATAGCTCGCTGAGAATGACGGCGGATTCCGGGGATTCGACGAGTCCGATAGATTTGGGAGTCGCAACGCGAGAAATCCTACCAGAATCTGCCAAATAAGATTCATTCAGGAGATGGAGACCGAAGAGGCAGTGGCGGACGTGGCAGGACTGGAGGATGGGTTCGCGCTGTTTCAGAAGCGTAGAGAGCCAAGTGTTGGGACTGATGAGCGCATCCTGCGGGGTGAGCATGTCGTCGATGAGCCAGAAGATAGGGTGACCGCTCTTCGACTTGCCCAGATAGTAGCGCGCTGCTGCATGGTGCATCTGCTCGACTGTCAGCTTCCCCATGTCGATCCAGGGCTGGAAGAAGTCGAAGTCGTCGGCACGGCAGGCCTGGACCATCGGCATGGACGGCAGTATGAAGTCGACCATGCGGCTGATGTCGGATGTCTTCGGGCTGAGCGCCTTGAACGTATGTTTGAATATCTCGTTTAGCTTCATCGCTTCTTTTGTTTCTTTTGTCTCTCTATCCCCTGTATACTTACACCCCTCTCTATATATACCCCACCTCCTCTCTTAACAGAGAGGTGGGGATATAGTAAGAGGGGGTTAAGGTACGACAGGGATGGCAACTACACGACCGCACTTGTCCATCGTCGTCTGTACCACCCGTTGGTCGAGGGCCAGCTTGAACACTTTGTCGTAGTATTTCGGCTGCTTGATGCCGCTGAGCTCCATCACATGTTTCTGCAGCATTTCCAGACCCATCTCGGCGCAGTTGCCCATGGCATTGTTGAACAGCTTCTTCATGTCCCACTCCCAAGGCAGTTTGGCGCTGCTCGCATTGCGAATGATATACTCCTGATTAAACGAGTCAACCTGCTCGCTCTTAATCAGATAGGGCTCAGGCTTGTTGGTCTTATAATGGCCATTCTGGTCGCGCGGCTGGAAGTTGGGCTTTGCGGTGACCACAGGCAATCCATTGTCGTCAATCTCGTAATAGAGCGTCTCCGGAATCTTGTATTTGCGCGTCAGATTCTGTTCTACAGAGAGTACGTCGGTCTTCTCAATCTGATCGCAGATATACACCTCGAAAGCCTTATGCAGGATCTCCGTTCCCAGCCAGCCACGCAGACCACGCTTCTCGCCAGAGCGGTTCAGGTGGATGACAACGGAGATGTTGCAGTTGTGTAGGGCCGACAGTTGCATCAGTTGGTCAATCAGTTGGATACAGTCTTCCGACACGTTGATGTTGGGAATCAGGTCGCAGACGTTGTCGATGATGACCAGGTCGGGCTTATAGGTCTCGATGGCAGCCACCAGATAGTCCATACGCTCCTGGTAGGTGCAGGCACGGACGTTGAACACGAAGAAGTGGCTGTCGAGCTCCTTGGCATCGCCCTTGGCGAGCTTGTAGATACGCTCGGTGATGATGTTCTTGGTGGATGCCAGGCTCTGCTCGGTGTCATACCATAGAATCTTGAGCGGCTCCTCGGGGATACGCTCCATTTCCAATACCTTCTCCTGAGCGGCAGCACAGGCCATGAGCATCGTCGTAAAGAACGTCTTACCGCACTTCTCCGTACCAGTGATGGCCGAGAGGTCGCGACGTGGGAAACAAGGTTTGCCGAACATGCGCAGCAGGAACTCCTCGTCGGGAACATTCGTGTCCGACGTGATGCGGTGCTTGTCTAATTTTACAACCAAAGGTGATACTGAAGAAGCCTCGCCAACTGGGCCAAGCTCCTCCTCAATAGGATCAAATTCGTTCATAATTGTTGTTATTTTTGTATTGTTAGAAATATAGTCCTGTTAAGACGACGACCGGATAACGGCGCCTCAATAGACGCCTACGACAGGGAGGCCGATGTTTGCGATTATCTCCAGTCGTTTTGTCGTTCTTCATGTATACCTCGATGACGTAAGCTCTGAAAAGTCGGGCATCCTCCAGGAATTCGTCCTCATCTTGTACGAATGCTTTGTAAGCAAGAATTTTTAATGCTTTTGTTACAGAAATGTCATAGGGCTCATAGGGTTTTGTCCACTTACCGTTAATACCGGCTTTTTTGTCGAGAGTTGATGTTAGCCCTCTGACTCGTTTTACCTGTTTCAGGAAACACTTCATCAACTCTCGTTCTAGCCCCGCCATCAGCGGGGTCTTTTTTTGATTGTAGTTCATAATTTTGTTTTTAATTTTTTTTCGCAGAATTCCTGCGTTTATGCCTACAAAGTTACAACTTTCCGGAAAAACCGCAATGATTCATTATATTAGTCAGAATGTAAAAATATTTTAACTATTTAACCGCGTTTTTAACATCTGATAAAAGAAAAAAATGCTATACACCTTGATCAAGGGGTGCATAGCATTGAAGTATAATTGAAGGGAAAAACATTTTCCGTCAAAAATGACGGTTTTTGTGGCTGTTAGTCCGAGAGTTCCTCTACGAAATGTTGAAGGGCTGTCTGCAAGGGGATTAACTCATTACTTAGAATCCAGTAAATCTGGCCGGCATCAACATCGAAATAATGATGAGCGATAATGTCACGGAGTCCCTTCTCGGATTCGTTCTATGGCAGACAGTATGTCATAGAGAATATCCAAGGCCAGTGCTTTATCCTCAGAAGACAGCAACTCCATCTCGTTCTATCCTGCTGCGCAGGCGGGGATTAAGATTCTTGTGATTACGAATGATGTCGACAGGCCGTCCAACAAGCCGTTCTAGAAAGTCTTTGGCATCCATCAGCAAGAAGGGGTTTGGTGTCTCTGTATCAACAAACACATCGACATCACTGCCCTCGTAATCTTCACCACGGGCAACAGAACCAAAAAGGCGAAGCGACTTAATGCCATAGTCGTTTCGAAGTGTACTGCTACAGCCTTGCAGAATGTCTATGTAATCGGTCTTGCTCATAAGTCATTTCAATTTCTTGTCGCAAATTTAGGGGATTTTTCCGACAAAAACAAATTTTTCAGAAAGAATTTACAATAATCGGCTGAATATGTCTCCATTATTTTTTATTTCCAGCGGATGGTGACGTGCTCGAAGCCCATGACCTTCATCATTCGCTGGAATTGGGCTTCGCCATTCTGTCGGGCCAGGGTGATGTTTTCCTTCGTCATGCAGTGCTTGAGCATCTGGCGGTAGGCTTTCTGGTAGAGGGCTTCGCGATCGGCGGGCTTCCAACGACCACTCTCGTGGAAGCTCTTGGTGCGGGCTTCGTCGATGAAATCGCGACTCAGCAGGACGATGGGGGGTAGGGTGACGCTGATACTGTCGCCCGAGGTCTTGATCCACCCTGGCTCTACCTGATGCATGTTGATGCCCAGACGGACGGTACCATAATAGATGCGTACCAGGTGGTCGTCGGTGAAGATACCCTTACGGATGGTGTCGACGAGTTCCTCGTTGGCAATGGAGAGGAATTCCCACTCACCGATGGCCTTGATGCTCTCTATCTGTTCGGGGGTGATATTGATGCGGTTGTCTACGTCGATGCCTACCTCTGTCTCCTCTACGGCTTTGCAGGTCCATAGTGAACAGATGACTACCACGATGCACGCCACGATAGCAGCTCCTATTTTCAGTTGTGTCGTTCGTTTCATTTCTTTTCGATGTTAGCGTCAATCAGTTTCCTGTAGTCCAGATTCTTGCGGAAGGCAATGGTGATATTCTCTTCCTTGTAGCCCATCTGTGCCACCATGGGAACGAGAACACGGGCAGCATTCTCTTGGGCTGTCTCTACCACGCCCAGATCCTTGATGCGGTCGAGAATAGCCTGACGTCCCTGCTGCTCGTAGTCCGACATCTCCTTATCGGTAAAGTGCGAACGGGTGAGGCCCACAAACGACTTCACCTCTTTCTGGTCGATCTTCGAACTGGTCAGCACCACCTTGGGATCGGGCAGCAGGATGGTGATCTTGTCGCCATCGCGCTCGATATTCTCTTCGCTGAAGTCGGCAAAGTCGATGTATGCCTTCAGGGTAGCGTCCATCGGGATGGCTATCTTACGCTCGCCCAAGGGCAGTGCAATATTAAAGTTTTTACGCATGAGATTACCCTTCAGACGCACCACATCGTCGTGCGTCACAATCTTGTGGACCTTGATTTCTGTGGTGTAGAGCTTCGAGCATTTCTGAATCTGCATGACGAGTGAGGGCACAGAATCCTGGACGATGTCATCGTCGACAGCCGTCGTCTCTGCTTTCTGACCACATCCGACTGTCAGCAGCAGGAGTAACAGCAGCGCCCAATACGTGGGAAAAATGGATGTTTTATGCGATATCATGTTGCAAAGATAGCTAAAAAAACAGCAAAATGACAAGAAACTGCCATTTTTTTTGTTCCAGTCATCAACTTTTCGTAACTTTGCAAGAATTTGCAGGATTTCTTTAAATAGAGGCAGTCTGGGGATTTGAGGATTTTCTGGGTTACGGATTGGAGACCGTTCTCAATTCCACGTTCTGCTATAAATTGCTTTCAATGAGCACCCGAAGATGGGTCACCAGCCATTTCATGACTCAACTTCGTGTGCAAAGGTAATCATTTCTTTTAAATTACCAAAAACATTTATTGTTTATTTACTGTATAATTTCAATATTAATCTCCGTCTTGAACTTCCTCACATAGATAAAATCTGAAAGGGCGAAGTTCATGTGCTGAAAGAGCGTGTGAAACTGATTGATCAGATGCAAATCCTTTGTCAGTTCCTGGTCTAGGCCTTCGTTCCAATTAGGAGGAGGGCAGTCCATACCAATAAAAGAATCAAAGGAGTCATCTTCATCTCTTGGGAGTGTTAGCGTCAACACAGATACACCATCAGCATACATAGGATTCAAGTCACCATCGCAAAGCGCATCCCATAAGTCCTGCCGGTCCTCGCCCTGCAAGGGATGCAGTTCTGGATAGGTGTAGTCGAAATAGAGTTTGGTAGTCAACTCCATTTCTTCCCCATCCGTCTCATCCATGACCTCAATCACTTTCTTCCATACACGATGAGCACGATCATACATCTCACAAAGAGCCTCTCGCAGAGCATCATTGAAAGCAATAATATCAGGCAGAATATCCTTCTGATGAGCGAGAACCATCTTATTGATGATACTCCTACGCAAAGACAACAGGTAATCATAGTTGGTCTCATAACAACGAGTACTCTTATACCTGTAAATGATTTCCCTCTCAATAGCTTCTATACTATAGTCATATAGACCATGATTTACAAATTCTACCATATTCATATACTAATCCCATAAGTTTCTAAAATGTTTGCAGAACAATTCCAGACCTTCTTCAATCGTCTGCTCTTCTTCATCTGTGTAAGATGTAATATGCTCCAGCAACTCGAATGCGTCTATCATCTTCTGAATAGCCTTATTCCAGGTTGCTATTCCACTATAGCCAGGACAATAACCATGCTTATCAAGCGCTTTGAATGCTTTCAATCTTGGCACAATCAACTTTGCTAAATAGGTATCTGTGTTCCAGACCTCCTCTATTGGGTAGTCATTCTTATAACTCCAATTTTCAGTTGAGTCGTTTCTCTTTTTCCTCTTCATACAATAATCAAGTTAATCTGACAAATCACGATAATACTTACAAAACAATTTCACACCTTCGTTCATAATCTGGATATCTTCATCATAAGACGGAGAATAATCCTTCACCAATTCAAATGCATCGATCATCTTCTGAATAGCCTGATCCCAATCCTCCTGAGTCTCAAAATCCTCAGGCCATCCATGCTTTTTAAGAGCCTTAAATGCCTTTAATCTTGGTGCAATCTCTCGCGCCAGATAGTGATAAGTGCCCCAGACCTCACTTATTGGATAACTATTAATATAGTCGTAATCTCTCTCTTTCTTTGTTCCCATATTACTTATTATACGAGTGGATATTTTGAATTGAATGTAGCATAATTGATACGTACTTGTCTGCCCAAAGAAGGATCTGTAGCCAAGAGGATATCACTCGATTTACTATCTCCAATGAGAATCTCGCACAAGTTCTTTTCATCTTCTGTTAATTCTTGGTGGTATTCTCCTGTTGTTAGCACTATTACCATTCTGTCTAATCTTGGCTCTACACCATACTTTTCGAATAGTTCGTAAAGATATCTAGCCCCATTCGTCTTTTTATCAGCATACGACATGAATGTTTCTGAAGCGAACAGGTCAGAATGAAATAGCCCACACAGTTGCTTGATATTCATTGCGCATCTTTCGTCGCTCAATGCCGGAATAGCCTGAACGATGAAGCGACTAATGTTCATCATGCGCTCATAGTAGTGGCCCATGAACTCCCTACGAAACATCATCTTCTTTTTTGTCTTATTCATCGATTGACTGATACACCAGAAATACTCTTTTGACAGGCGTATCATTTCTTGTTTCTTCGCAGGAGCCAATTCTCTGACAGACGGAATGTAGCCACCATTTCTACGGATGATAGAGAAATACCTTTCAGCACGTACATTATAATATATACAGTCATCCCATCTGTACTCTATCTCCATGTCACTCTCGTCAAACCTGAGACTCTCCTCCTGTTGCTCTCTCACAAAACCATAAAAGGATGTGTGCCAAAGGCAGCAAGCAGCAATCTCTGCATTGGTTGCATTTACTTCAGGCTCTATAACTATTTCCTTTGTTAGCGAGTGTTCCCACCAATCGCCCTCCATAGGATGTGCATCAAGGTGTGGTCCACAGCCATCTTCCCATTCGCTCATCGTGATATGGCAAACATCGCCATTAGCATTGTTATGACGCTTTGGTTCCATCAGGCGCAGCATATCAAAATGAATCTTATACCACCTTAGGTCATGTTCTGCCTTAGGGTACATTCGTACTAACTCCGGTGCAACTTCCTCAAAGGAAACGCTGTTTAATAATTCTTTGAAAGTCATATTCGTTCTTTTATCTATGTTCACGTTGCAAAGATAAAAGAAACCCCTGCCGTTTTAGGGCAGAGGTTCATAGGAATTATTGACGAGTGGAATTATTTTCGAGGATAATTCTTATCGCGATAAGTTTTTACCTTAGCAAGCAATTCTTTCATGATATTGGCAATTTCTTCATTAGAAGTTTTCATTGGAATTGCTTTGTAAAGGTGTCGAACACCATTGTTTACATTAAAACATTTGAACTCTTGTCCAATTCCCTCTGCAATCTTCTTTGCGCCATCTTCGTCGTACTGACGTGTAAATAATAGGATGTTATAACTATCACCCTCGGGCTTAAGATCTATAGCAAGCATGCGGTTACTCTTAATATATTTGCCAGTTTCCTCGCTAATCTCTGTGAAATATTCATGAACCAATGTATCCTTGTAGATCCACTGCCTTGAACCATTAGATTTTATCATGGCTTTAAGCAGCTTCGCTCTATCTTTTAAATCTAAACTCTTGCCTTCCAAAGCCTTTACCTCTTCCTGTCTTTGTTCATCTTCACCTTGATTGATGTCTTCTTTGGTCTTTAAAATAGTACTGAAGTTCTCAATGGTCTTTTCTCTAAAGTCTTGGATATCATATTTTTCACCATACAATTCCAGATGGAAGGTGTCAGCAATATCAAACAACTGCTCCAACATGCCCTTTTCATCGAATTAATCATCTCTTTTAATGTTTTCAACAATGCCTTTTATATCTTTGCTGACAGCAAGCATAGATTTGGGTTCAGTATGCATCGTAATATATGCAGCCTGAAACACCAATTCTTTTTCCTCTTCTTCGCTAATTTTCATATCCTTAACAACATCACAAAGTTTATGTAGGAATTCTTGGTATATGTCTAGCTTTTCTTCAAAGACTTTGGAGTTCTTTTTTCTATCTGCTTCAACTGCTGTTTGGCCTCGCAAAAGAAAAAGGGTAATAATTGCTGCTACTAAAGCACCAGCAATTGCTGAAAAGAACTGTGCAGATATGTCTTTACCTGGCCAAGCTCCAGAAACAGCTGCGATAATAACGAACAATGCAAAAAAGCATACACATAAAATGAGAAACGAATTTTCCCTTACCAAATGGAACTTACTTTTATTATCCATAATTTTATCTTGTCTATAAATTATCTACGATGCCAATTATGACCTCCGTCTTTTGAATAATACACACCTTTTGAAGTTGATGCTAATAAGTTTGGGCCATCAACAGCCAATTGCAGGAAATCTCCATATGAACCAGTTCTGCAACAGATGTTCCAATTCTGGCCTTTGTCTTTGGACGAAAATACCCCCTTAGAAGTACAAGCCATAATCAGCCCACCATAATCAACAAGATCCATAAATGTTCCCAATGAAACATTCTTGCAACGAGTAAGCCAATTCCGACCATCGCGAGAATACTCGATAGTGTTTTGCTGAACATTGATTCGAATCAGCTCATTTCCGTATCTAATCATTTGTGCCATAATACTTATATTATTATTTGTTTTGCCCAATTTAGAATATCTGGTGTTGCCTCCATAATAAATTCTTGCCCAATTCTAGCTGATTTGAAATATCCATCTTTCCATGGATTGGGATTACATGTAATATATACATTCCTAAAGAATGAGGGCAAATCCCAGCATCCACGAGTATAACCACTTTTTGTTAATACTCTATCAAGTCTATAATCAAGTACGCCACTTCCATAAAGACTATTATTGAATGACAAATGGTCAGAAGGAAGAAATATGGCATTCTTTCCCTTCCGCCACGAATCATCATATGATACATGAGGATGAGTTAGCAGCCATTGGGGAACATCAGATTTCTTATCTATAATCTCACCGACTTGTAAATATCCATAAATTATATGTAAATCTGGTGCATGCTTTTTATAAACAAGTCTCCCATTAACAATTTCTGTCGCTTTAAACCATCCAAAGAAGAGAAAAATGTCCCCAATGGAAACATTGTTGTTTCTAAGAAGGGTAAGAGCAGAACTCATTTGTCCAAATGCCGGTCTCCATCCTTTCTCTCTATTTCTCACATTATCTCTAAGGTCTGGATCAAGGTGGCAATGGCTCTCATTATTAATCTTTGATCGAGGATTTAGAGAACGTATAATCTCATAATAAGACATGTCGTTCCATGCTATGTTTGAATATGTATTATCCAGATCATTCGATGGTATTGGCATTGACAATAAAGTACCATCAGGCAATATTGGACTTGGTTGCCCTCCATTTCCAGAATCAAACCCTTTTCTACTAAGTATTAATTTCATCGCTCAATAAACTTTCTTGTTGATAAAAGATAAAAGGCAAAGAATCAAATTCCCAACTTTTGCATTTCACTCCTTAAATATAATGCAATAGCTCCAAAATCATCATTAGACACCCTACCACTTGGATGAGGGATACCATAGACAGGAATATCATTCCAAAGCCCCTTCATAATAATACTCTTACAAGAATAACGCGTCTTCCATCCATGGAGTTTTTTGTTCATCGCAAAATCTATCAAATCCGCATCTGTTTCTTGGAGTGTATTGATTCTCTCCACTTGGTTAAACTTAAATTGTCTATTCAGGTTATTAAAACAATCTGGTACAGAAAGACACACAATACACTTGGGCTTAAAAATGTCCTGTATAACCTCTCCTGTAAATTGAAGACATTTACTTATGGCCTCATTACTGCCTGATAATTTCTTAAACTCATTTATATTGTTAGTCCCAAAATAGATCGCATTAAAGAAAACAAAATGACCATCCTCTATTGGCGTTGTATAATCTGCCCATTCAAAGGACCAACGCAATGGCGCCCAGATAGGCCACTTATTTCTTTCTTCTGTATAGAAAAATGGATTACCATTATAAAATCTTTCTCGTATTTTTTCGATGGGTAAGACAGGTCCCATTTCATGAGGATTATACCCAAGAAACACTACATCTACCTCTTTGTCCAAAACTGGTTTTGATTGAAATGTTCCGCAAGTTACATTTAACCTAGAACTCTCGTCTACAAGGAAAGTGCACACTCTTGACACCCATTCGTCGTATCGTTGTTTTACAGATTGGCTCCCCATTTCTTCAGGATTGATTGTTACTATTGATAATTCCATTTCTGCCCCTCCTTTTCTTGTCTGCCAAACAATATCAAAGCCATCCAAACTATCTCCAATCTTTTCGAGATATGCTTCAGGATTTGACGAGCCGCAGAGGGTTACAGCAAGTTTCTTAGATGATTGAAGCAAATCCATATATTCATTACGAACGGCCTCTATGATGAATTGAAGCTGCTCTTCTTCGTTGGTGCCCTCTCCTTTGATGCGGATTTCAGAGACGCTATCAGCATCATAAAGATATTGCAGATCATAGAAGTCAATGGAAAGCAAACCATTCACTTGCAATATTCCACATACCACAGCATCGATATTTTTCCACTGATAGGGCCAGGGACCTTTGCAAGTATTGTATTCTGCGATTGCTTTTTTTTGCTTTTCTTTATAATCACGCTCTGCAAGATCAATAACATCATCAGAGATTCTATTCGCATCATAGAGTTCACACAATGCAGCATAGTTCTCATAGATGCTAGGCTTCTTGCAGTTTTCAAGATATACTATCGACTTACCTTTGAATTCTGCATAGGCAATTTCACGTTTGGTGCTTTCGCCAATATAGCCACCCACATTGACAACAAAAATCTCATCTGCCAAATCTATCTTTGCCAAATGCTGGCGATCCAACATATCTTTCACGCCCTCCGTCCATACCTCATCATCTCCAGAATGACCAAAGAGACCCACAGAAATTACGATATTGCCTTCGAGGGTCAGACGCTTTTGAGCTTCCAAGAATTCATCCTTGAAACGTGTACTGCCACAGAGGGTTATAACTTTAAATCCATTAATCATAAGCCATATTTACTATTTTAGGTGCAACAAAGATACGACATTATTTTGAATAAAGCTACAGATTAACATAATTTCGTATAACTATCTATTGTCTTTAGGACCATAATAGGTCATTTCCCAGAATAAACCAGCAGCCAGTTCCACCTCGCTGATTTCAACATCTTTATCCACTCTCACCTTCATACTCAGCACCTCGATCATGTCTTTCTGGTCAGCAACAGAGTAGCAAAAAACATTCTTCTCCTTAACATGGCAATTCATATCAATGGACGGGCTTGTATGTTCCCAACGAGAGGCAAGCCGGATATGGCAATTCGTAGGTTTTGTCTCACATTCGGTCCAATGTTTATAAAGATCCCTGAACACCTGAATACTAGCTTCAGAGAAATGCCGCCCGCTATTCACCACAAAGAGGTGATTTAAATGTGGCAGTATGCTATCAAAGTCATACTTCTTAAATAATTCTGATACTGTTATTTGTTTCATAATCTCAATTATTATCTATTAAAAACCAATTTTCCTACATTCTTTTGTATCTAAGCGCTCATTGTCGCAGTACGAAGTGATTTTGTCAATGTCGTTATCCGACTTTCCATGAAGGATATTGCCAATGGTATAATGGCGCGCGACGTTCTCTATCTGACCACCACTGAAATCATACTTTGTGGCAAGAGTACGTGTAACACTCTCATCGAGAGCAGGAATCATCTCATGCCAGATGTTCATTCTGGCTTCAAGAGTAGGCTTGTCAAACTTAATCTTATAGAGGAAACGGCGCTCGAATGCATTATCCATATTTCCTGCAAGATTGGTGGTGGCTATAAGGATACCATCAAGGTCTTCCATCTCCTGAAGGATGATGTTCTGTATGGAATTCTCCATTTTATTGGCAGCAGTCTGTGCCCCTTCCATACGCTGATTGATAATAGCATCAGCCTCGTTGAAGAGAAGGATGGGCGTCACTTTGCTCTTTTTGACTTTGCTGCGGTAATTGTCGAATAGTCTCTTTATATTTTTCTCGCTTTCTCCCACCCAACAACTCTTGAGTTGGGATAGATTCACTTGAACAATATCTCGCCCCGTTTGGCGAGCAAGCTGTAGTACAGTTTCTGTTTTTCCAGTACCAGGCGCGCCATAAAACAAACAGGTAAAGCCACAACGGAAACCGGAATCTTTCATGCGACTATGAATCTCCTTGTAGTGGGTGTCATCCAACAACTGACTTAGTTCTGTTATTTGGGACTGAATACTGTTGCCATAGAACAGTTTCTTTGTAGTGATACTATTACAGCCAATCCAGTCTTCATACTTGCTTTTTATACATCTGTTAGAAATATTGAGTTCATCGAAAAGATCGTCTTTTGCTTTCTGTGTCATACGAAACACTTCACGATCCACCATGCCGTCATCATTGTTATATTCTATAAGGTTGTACCAGAAAAGCTGATGGTGACCACGATTCAGCTTTCCTCTTATTTTACTCCAATCTCTCTTGTTATCATACAACCAATCCAAATCATAATAGCGGATATAATCATCCTCATTGTTGACGAATAGATGAGAGAATAGTACAAGAAGCATTTCGTCATTTGTTTCGAGGTATTGATCTTTCACTTTCTGAACATACTTTATTTGGGGATTGTCCGTAAACAATGATTGTATTTTGGATGCCATGGTTTCAAAAGTCAATTCATTGTCCTTACGCTGTTCAAAGATATCCTCCAATTCCGCAAAGAGTTCTAAGCACGTGAGGTTCGTACACTTTCTTGGAACATATTTCTCATTACGCTTGAATGCTTCAATTACATCAAAAGGAACCCGATAACTGGCTCTTCCATGCTTTTCACGGCGACAACGGATAAACTCCCTATTTTCTAAAATGTCTGTATAGCGAAGGATACAGACAGATGGACAATTCACGTATTCACAAATATCTTTGAACTGAATGGTGCCATTATCGCTCCAATTAATGAACAAGGCTATCATCACAGACTCTTCCTTTGTTAATTCGAGTTTCTCGGACATATACTTAATGTATTTGCCCGCTTTACGATAGAACTCCTTATTCAGATGGGAATCCTTTGCTTGTTCCACTATCTTTTCTACTGCTAACAGCAGGTCTATCTCCTTTGCTGATTTCGTTTTCTTATCTTCCATCTTCTTACATTTTAATGTTCACGATGCAAAGATAAAAGAAAGGTGTGCCGTTGGAGGGCACACCCTATGAGAATCATTTCATTATTCTTATTTTTTCTTTCTTTTATTAAGATGATAATGTGGCGTGAATAAGTTGATAAATGAAGTAACTAGTTCAGTTCTTCTGATTAATCAGATTGACTACGACTTTCACCATCACGTCTTTCTCTTCTGTCTTGCTCTCAGCAATCATCAGAGTTAGTGCTACGAGGGTGTTATCTGCCAGGCGCTTCGAACCATCTGGGCGATAGAGTATACCATTATTATTCAGGAACCACAAAAACAACGTGGCAGCAATGCGCTTGTTGCCATCACTGAATGAATGGTTCTTTGTAACCAGATAGAGTAACATGGCAGCCTTCTCCTCTACGCTTGGATAAAGCTCTTCACCACCAAAGGTCTGATAGATCTGGCCTATGCTGCTTTTGAAGGAGTCATCCTTCTCATTGCCAAAGAGAGCAGAGCCACCAAATTTCTCACGTAAGCCATTAATGGCCTCCATTGCATTCTCATAGGTAGCATGGAAGGCTTCCTGCTTAGTTGTTTTGTCTATCGTCAATCGCTCGTAGTCGTAATTGTCAAGTGTGTCAAGGGCGTAGGTATAGTCTACCACAACGTTCAGCAGATCCTGAGTTTCTATTGTATCAGATAATTCTTGGTGCTGTAACGTGCGCCCAATCACCTGAACCATCTGGCGCAGTTCGCCAATCTGCTCCTTGCGAATGCGCTCGTTGATGACATAGCCCTTTATGAGATACTCCTTCAAGATACGATTAGCCCATTGACGGAACTTGATACCACGTTTAGTATTAACTCGATAACCAACAGAGATAATCATGTCCAAATTGTACATTGTCTTCGTACGATTGACCATACGATTACCTTCTTTTTGAACTTGTCGGAATTTCCGACATGTTGAAATCTTATCTAATTCATCATCCTCATAGATATGCTGAACGTGCTCAAGAATATTAGTTCTCGATGACTTGAACAACTTTACCATCTGAGCCTGTGTCAACCACACGGTGTCATTCTCCAGACGGACATCAATCTGAGTCTGTCCGTCCTCTGTCTGGTAGATTACAATCTGATTCTGCTCCATACTACTTGATTCTTTGCAAAGATACTACTTTTTCTACATATATAGTATGCAAAAAACGAAAATGTTACATCTTTGAGGGATGTTTTTTACAATAATTATTCCACATATGTTTTGAAATGTCTGCCATCACATCACGAAACCATTTGGGCTCCAAAACCTCTATGTCACAACCTTGTGATAGAATCTCCTGACGGAAGTCGAACGTTGGACGCAGGCGAACAGTAAAAATGCTGTATTCATCCGTCCGTTCTATCTCCTGTTGAGTCTGATGCAAAGTCAGCGAACGCAGATAATTAGCCTGTCCTGCCGATACCTTAAACTTTACGGTCTCAACCTTAACGCTCTGGTCGGCAATGATGCCAAAGCTGTCCTGGAAAAACTCCTCAGGAACGAAGTCCTTGGGATATTTGAATGTAGTTTCTTTTAGTTCCAGCCAATGAACACGATCTAGGGCGTAGATCATAATCTTGTCAAAGTAAGGGCTACGGGCAACCAAATACCACCGTTGTTTAAAAGCCTTCAGACAAAGGGGCTCCACCTCAAAAATATTTGCCTCGTCTCGCCAAAAACTCTGATAAGTCATGCCAAGCACCAAGTTCTTCTTCAGTGCCTCTAGAATAGCAGGCAGGTATTGCTCGCCATCAGGAATAGCTTCAAACAGCACCTTGTCTTTGATGCTGATATTCTCGACCATCAGATTACTCACAGTCAACGTATTAAACAGCCAACTGCGCATCGAGCCATTTTTCAGCTCGTCTGCATTTTGGATATAATAGCGGTATCTGCCACACTGCTCATTTTCGATGATGAGGCCAAACATCTCTTCGATGGCAATGCGCCATTTATGAAATGTCCTCAACGGAAGCTGGTTCCCCTCACTCAGGTCGTTGTCAAGCCATTTTTCGTTGATTTCTTCAAAGGTAATCTTCTTGGCTTTATAGATGGTTTCTACCAGCCAAACATACTTGTTTAATAGATTCTTTGCCATACTTTATATCGTTTGATGGTGCAAAGATACAAAAAAGGTGTGAATTATTGAGGCACAGGTTTGAAAAACTATCGATTTTGAAATTATATTTTATCTTCCAATTCAACATTTACCATTGGTTGCTACAATAGTGATAGCTTATTGTCTTTGCGGATAAATGCCACTATAGGGTGTAGCCTAATACCCCCTGCTTGCAGGGAATGCCACAATTGTGGTAGCCTAATCCCACCCATGCGGGATGATGCCACAACAGGGGTAGCCTACTACCCCTTTATGGCCCCAATGCCGCAATGGGAGTTGCCGCACACCAAGGTTGAGCAAGCTCATCGGACTGTAGACAAGGATTGTCATTACTCCGTTTTACCTTTAATTTAAGGCCCAAACAGCATTAATTTTCAAAATTCGTAATCAGTTACAACTTTTTTTCGTATCTTTGTAACCGCAAAACGTAACTAATCGAATGATGAAGAAACTGATATGTGCTTTGCTGATAGCTGTCGTCGGCTTTTCGTGGACAGCTTGTGGTGGTAAGAAAAAGAGTGAGGATATCATAGCGCCACGCCAGGAGAAGGTGACGCCCCAGGGACCGATCAGTATGCAGGAGTATACAGATAGCCGTGATGTACCCTGGATAGGTAAGCAGTATCGTGTAGCCGTTCACCGCCAGTCGTGCGACTCGCTGCCTAAGGTGAAGGACGAGACGGGACAGGCTTTCGTTGACAACGCCATCTCGGTGGCTATCACGCGTCAGGATGGCAGCATCTTTTTCACGCGTCGGTTTACCAAGAAAGATTTCCTGAAATATCTGGATGCCGACTATACCAAGACAGGCATCCTGGAAGGTCTGGTATTCGACAAGGCCAATGGTGACTGGCTAGAATTCGCGGCCAGCGTCAGCCATCCGCAGACTGATGAGTATATCCCTCTGGTGGTTCGTATCTCACGTATGGGAGAGGTGGCCATTGCCCGCGACACCAGTCTTGATACCACTTCCGATTCGAAGCCTGAAGCGGAAGACGAGGATATTTAATCCAAAAGCTTAGAATAGCGACTGCCACGCATCGCTCAAGGCAGTCATACGGGGAAACACCATGTTGGCCCCCTCTTCGGTCAGTGCACTATCGGGTAGGGGACCGGTGTTGACAGCAATCGTCATGCAACGTGCAGCTACTGCTGCTCGGACACCCAATGGGGCATTCTCCACGACAACCGTCTCCCAAGGTTCTACGCCGCACTTCATCATGCCTTTCAGATAAGGTTCGGGATGAGGCTTCCCGTGAGTCACATCGAAGGCTGTCACGATGAGGTCCTCCTGCAATAATCCGTCAAAATCGATGAGCAGCTTATCCAACAAGGCATGCTGAGCACTACCTGTGACGACGCAGATATTCTTGCCCTGTGCCTTGATTTGCGCCATCAGTGTCTTGATGCCAGGCATGATTTGTGCAGGGTGCGTCTTGGTGCGTTCAGCAAAGAGTGTAGCCTTGTGGGCATACATCTCTGATGCCTCCTCGTCAGTCAGTTCCCGCTGCCATTGGTTGCGAGCCAGCGTCTTGATGGTCTCAACGCCACGCATACCTTCGTAGGTGTAAGCGCCTTCATAGGGCATGTCTAAACCGAAGTGGGCCATTGATTCGTGCCAGCTGACAGAGTGGTTGGGCATCGAGTCGTAGATGACGCCATCCATATCGAAAAGCACGGCTTTTGGGCTGAATTGCCCAAAGCCGTGTCTTTCTAAGTATTGCTTGATTGCTTTATTCATTAGCAAGTCTAGCCTTGATAGCCTTGCTGTCTTCCTCGTAGCCGGGCTTGTCGAGCAGTGCAAACATGTTCTTCTTGTAAGCCTCTACACCAGGCTGGTTGAATGGGTTGACACCCAGTATATTGCCGCTGATGCCACAAGCAATCTCGAAGAAGTAGATGAGCTGTCCGATGTAGTATTCGTTCAGTTCAGGAACACTGACGCGGATGTTGGGAACACCACCGTCGACGTGAGCCAGACGAGTGCCGAGCTCAGCCATCTTGTTCACCTCGTCGACACGCTTGCCAGCCAGGAAGTTCAGACCGTCCAGGTTCTCCTCGTCGCTGGGGAACAGCAGGCTGCGATTAGGCTTCTCGATGCTGATAACTGTCTCGAAGATGGTGCGCTCGCCGTCCTGAATCCACTGACCCATAGAGTGCAGGTCGGTGGTGAAGTCGCAAGAAGCAGGGAAGATACCCTTCTTGTCCTTACCCTCGCTCTCTCCGTACAGCTGTTTCCACCATTCAGAGATGAAGTGCAGCTTAGGCTGGTAGTTCACCATGATCTCGATCTTCTTGCCAGCACCATAGAGTCCGTTGCGCACAGCAGCATACTGTGCAGCCAGATTCTCCTCAAAGGGCACGTCCTTGCCACAAGCCTTCTCCATATCGGTAGCACCCTGTACGAGCGCCTTGATATCGAAGCCGGCACAAGCGATAGGCAGCAAGCCTACTGGTGTGAGCACTGAGAAGCGACCACCTACGTTATCGGGGATGATAAAGCTCTTGTAGCCTTCCTTGTCAGCACATGTGCGGGCAGCACCACGCTTAGCGTCAGTAACAGCTACAATCACGTCCTTGGCAGCCTCTTTGCCCATCTGAGCCTCGCACTGCTTCTTGAGCAGACGGAAGGTGAGGGCTGTCTCGGTGGTGGTACCACTCTTCGAGATGTTGATGACGCCAAACTTCTTATCCTTCAAATACTCCGTCATCTCTGAGAGATAGTCCTCGCCGATGTTGTTACCAGCAAAGAGGATGATGGGGTTCTTCTGGTCCTGAATGAGCCAAGCAAACGAATTGCCTAAGGCCTCAATCACAGCACGGGCACCCAGATAAGAGCCACCGATACCAGCGACTACGACCACCTCGCACTTCTCGCGCAGGGTGTTGGCTACAGCCTGTACCTCGTCGAGGAACGCAGGTGTGATGCTGCTGGGCAAGTGGAGCCATCCTAAGAAATCGTTACCGGGACATGTGCCATTCTCCAAGGCCTCTTGTGCGGCCTTTACCTTAGGCTCGAAAGCCTTTACTGCGCCAGCTTCCAGGAAGCATGCGGCTTTTGTGATGTCAAGTTTAATGTTGTTCATATTATACTGTTGAGTAAATTTGTTTATCGTTTAATTGGGTTGTACCATCTTAAAGCTCTTCTTGCCTGAGCGTACGACGTAAACGCCCTTAGGCATGGTCTTAAGCGTAGCAGCGAGCGATGCACCTGGTACTTCAGCCATCTGAACACCCTTGGTGTTGTAAACCTTCACCATCTCGTTGCTTACCTCGCTCATCAGCGTCTCACTGATGCCAGTATTGTAGTTGACTTTGAATGAAGGCGAATGTTGATGCCCTTCTGTTGCTTTACCTTTCGACATGAAGTAACACCAGTAGAAGTATTCGGCGCCCGACTCCAAGTCTTCTATCTGCACTTCTTCCTCGATGGTCTGGCCTGCAGGCAGCGTGATTTCCTTCGTTGCTCTACCAGCAAAGGTGCCCTTTTGGGTATTTGGAATCAGCTTATAGAGGTAGACATGTACCACGTTGTCATATTCTGTGTCGCCATTGTTGGTAATCTTGAGCTTGATAACCACCTTGTTCTCTTCTACCACACCCGACGGATTCGCATTGGCGGTGGTTGGTGTAATCGCGAGATTGGCTGCTTGAGCCTCTGCAATGGTGATGGTCTTGGAGGCAAATGGCTTATAGTCCCACTTCTTAGCTTCGTAGTTGTATGCTCGGGTGCAAAGTTCTACTTTACAATTGCCGGCTGTCTTGGGATAGAACGTGAAGTCCAACGTTGCACTCTCTCCACCATTCATGTCAATATGGCGTCCACCAACCATCTCGTCGTTGACGAGCAAGAACACCTCACCCATATAGAGTGTGCCCTCGTTCTTGATGGTCGCATTCAGCTTTGCAGCCGAACCAGCCTCTTTCTTGCCTGGAATATCGAAGTCTGCAGCCAGTGCGAAAGTAGGCATATTAACCGTTAAGGTGTTTTTACTGAAGACGAGCTGGATCATATATCGTTCTGCACCATCATTCTTATACCACTTATCTGCGCCTTTCTCACTACTCATTGGTACCAGATAGACGACTCCTTCCGTAATTCCTCTACCAAATTCCAGATTGTATGTAAACGTATAAGAGTAACCAACAGGAAGCTCATCATCAGCATTTCCTTTTGCTATTAATCCCCCATATTCACCCTTATCGTCGAACAGACCAATGCCGTAATCAAACTTATAGGGTTTGTTTAATTTATTAATGTAGTCGAATTTGATTGTGAGCTTGAAGTTCTGATTCACTGAGGTGCGTGTCAAAGTGCCTCCAGCAAGCTCTGACATAGAAGAAGTAGTCTTCACCGCCAATTTTGGTGCCACACCCGTATTGGGCTGTACGCCAATGGTGGCATCCTGATCGAAGCTGTAGCCGTCTGTGCTGGAGCTGGCACCAGAACCTGTCGTGTTGTTCGAATCGAGAATAGAGAGCAGGAAGTAGTTGTCGCTACTGCCTCCCCATCCCCAGTTGATGTGGAAATAGTCGTCGCTGCGGTAGCCGTCGACGATAAAGGCGTGACCGCCACCTGCCGACTGTCCGCCATAAAGAACGGGACGCTTGGCTGCCAACTCATCGTATATGATCTGACACCATTCAGCATAACGGTAGTCTCCACGACTCAAGAATCTCGTTCCAAGATCATAGTCCATATAGTTGATCAAACAGCTTGCCAGGTCTTGGGTGTAAGCGTTACTAACTGCCGACGAATAGTCCATTTTCAACGCAGTACCGCATGTCAACATCAGATTAGCAATGGCATTCTGTTCTTCTTCCGTCTCTGTGCCATTATACTTCAGTTTCATGTTGTCCCAATCAAAAGGTGTCGCAGCAGGAATGGCTGGGATTTCAGTCTTAACTTCCTCATCTCCCTCTTCGCCTTTCACCGTTTTCGTTAGCGTATAGCTCGGAATCTCTGTTGAAGTCTGGGCAGGATACTTCCAGTAATACATCACCTGAGCCATTGCGGTAGCTACGCAGCCCGTCAGCGAGCGATTCTCGCCATCCATCGGGCAGAGGTTGTTGTAAGGTGACCTTTGGTCCCAATGCGTCTTGATTAAGGGCTCAATAGCAGCACCAGTCACAGCTCTGCGTGCAGCAGCCTCGGGGTGACTATGCAGATATTCCATCTGCTTGTCGTAGCTCTTCAGCCAAGCTATCATGTTGGCAGGCATCTCGTTAGGCACGAACGTACCCTTATCCGAATAGCCCAATACAGCAGGTACACGGTCGTCGGCACTGGCTATCACGAAGCCTTGTCCTTCGGCATTAAACACATAGTAGCTGGCAGCCACCGTCATGTCGCTCTGACGATAGTAGCTGGTTTCTACCAGTCGTAATGATTCGATATGCTGTGCCAGTGATGGTGCACGACGCGGATTCATAAACTGCGCAATACGCTGACGTGCCTCGTCGGGTGTCACAGGATTAGCCATCGCGCACACACTGGCGATGACGGTGATGAGTAACAAGTAAATCTTTTTCATATTCATAATTGGTTTTGGTTAGTACTCTCTTTTTTTTGTTTATCTGAAACTGTCTGTCAGCAGTTTGATTTCAATCTGTGGCGAGATACGTTCGTACAGGATATTGTAGACGGCATCGAGAATGGGCATGTTGACGTGACAGTGACGATTGATTTCCTTCATACACTTCGTGCCGAAATAGCCCTCGGCTATCATCTCCATCTCTATCTGTGCCGACTTCACGCTGTATCCCTTGCCAATCATCGTACCAAACGTGCGGTTACGCGAGAAGTTCGAGTAGCCCGTCACCAGCAGGTCGCCCATATATACCGAGTCGGCAATATTGCGCTCGATGGGGTTGATGACCTTCAGGAATCGCGCCATCTCCTGTACGGCATTGGCCATCAGCACTGCCTGGAAGTTGTCGCCAAACTTCAAGCCGTTGCAGATACCAGCGGCAATGGCGTAGACATTTTTCAGCACGCTGGAATACTCGATGCCGATGACGTCGGTAGAGGTCTTGGTCTTGATATAGTCGCTGCTCAGGATATCGGCAAACGACTGTGCCTTCTCACGATCGGTACATCCGATGGTGAGATAGCTCAAGCGCTCCAATGCCACCTCCTCAGCGTGCGAGGGACCTCCGATGCACGCCAGATTCTCGTAAGGCACATCGTAGACCTGATGGAAATACTCGCTACACACGAGGTTCTCATCAGGTACGATACCCTTGATGGCCGTTATGATATATTTATCGCGCAGGCGTACCTTTAATTTCTTCAGGTGGCTCTTTAAGTAGGGTGAGGGTGTCACGAACACCAGCGTGTTGTACAACTCAGCTATCTTGTTGAGGTCGCTGGAGAAGAATATCTCATCGGTATTAAAGCGCACGCTCTGCAGATAAGCAGGATTGTGGCCTAGTCGGCGGAAGTCGTCAATACGGTCGTCGCGACGCATATACCAACCTATGTGGTGCGTCTTTCCCACCACAATCTTGGCTATGGCCGTAGCCCACGATCCTCCGCCAATAATCGCTATCTTACCACAATCGTACATAAAGCCTCACCCCCGACCCCTCTCCAAAGGGCGAGGGGAGTTATTACTCTGATTAAACACTTCGTTCTTTATTCTCATGACAACCTTATTTAAGTCGTTTGATATCTCTTCGTTTTTTATACGAATGACATGATAGCCTTTACTTTCTAAGAACTTTGTTCTTTGTTCGTCTGATTCCTGTTGCAGTGGCTCTTGATGGTAACCTCCATCGACCTCTATTACCAACTTGACTGGTAGGCAAATCACAAGACCGTCTCGCTCTCAGTCATCTCCCGTCTGTTGTGTCGAGCAAAATCCTTAAGTATATCATACCTGTCAGGTGCAGCAGTCTCGTAGTCGTAGCCCATTCCACAATTGAATCTGAATTTGTTCTTGGAACTATTTACTCCCCTCGCCCTTTGGAGAGGGGGCGGGGGTGAGGCTGATCCACTTTGCGACTTCGTCGACTGATGGCTTGGTCATTTCCAATTTATATTTCTTGACGATATCGCCAATCTTCTGCTGGAGACCCTGGGGCTTCTCGGTCGCGATGTTCTGGATGAGGTTGAAGCCGGCCTTGCGGAGAACGGGAACCCATTCTTCGCTGACGCCAATCTCTGCCCACTCAGCAGGAGTAGACTGAGGAATCTTCTTCTCAGGCTTCATCTGTGGGAACAGCATGACCTCACCAATGACGAATTTGCCTGTCAGTACCATCACCAGACGGTCAATACCAATACCGATACCAAAGGTTGGCGGCATACCGTACTGCAAAGCGCGCAGGAAGTCCTGATCGATAATCATCGCCTCGTCGTCGCCCTTGTCAGCCAACTTCATCTGCTCGATGAAACGCTCCTCCTGATCGATCGGGTCGTTCAGCTCAGAGTAAGCATTAGCCAACTCCTTACCATTCACCATCAACTCGAAACGCTCAGTGAGTCCGGGCTTAGAACGATGCATCTTGGTAAGTGGTGACATCTCAACGGGATAATCGGTAATGAATGTAGGCTGGATGAATGAACCCTCGCAGAACTCACCAAACAGCTCGTCGATAAGTTTCCCTTTTCCCATGGTCTCGTCTACATCCATACCCTTAGAGAGGCAGAACTGACGGATCTCGTCTTCGCTCTTGCCATCGCAGTCGAAACCAGTCTTCTCCTTGATAGCATCGAGGATTGGCAGACGACGGAATGGAGCCTTGAACGAGATGATGTTACCATCGATCTCCACCTCGGGCTTGCCGTTTACTGCGGTACAAATCTGCTCGAGCATATTCTCGGTGAAGGTCATACCCCAAAGCAGGTCCTTGTAGCTCACGTAGAGCTCCATGCAGGTAAACTCGGGGTTGTGGGTCTTGTCCATACCCTCGTTGCGGAAGTTCTTACCCATCTCGTAAACACCCTCGAAACCACCTACGATGAGGCGCTTCAGGTAGAGCTCAGTAGCGATACGCATGTACATATCCTGATTGAGCGCATTGAAGTGGGTGATGAATGGGCGTGCTGAAGCACCACCTGCGATATTCTGCAGGATAGGTGTATCAACCTCTGTATAACCAGCATTATCGAGAATGCTGCGGAGAGTCCGGATAATGGTTGCACGCTTCAGGAATGTGTCTTTCACACCCTCGTTCACCACCAGGTCGACATAACGCTGGCGATAACGGAGCTCTGGATCGTCGAACTTATCGTAAGCCACACCGTCCTTATATTTTACAATAGGTAATGGCTTCAGGGCCTTCGACAACAGCGTCAGCTCCTGACAGTGTACACTGATTTCGCCCGTCTGTGTACGGAACACAAAACCCTTGATGCCGATGAAGTCGCCAATATCCAGCAACTTCTTGAACACCGTATTATATAACTCCTTGTCCTCACCCGGGCACAGGTCATCGCGCGTGATGTACACCTGAATACGACCCTTCGAGTCCTGTAATTCTACAAACGAAGCCTTACCCATCACACGGCGGCTCATCATACGGCCGGCGATGCTTACCTGGCGAGGCTCAGCGTCATCCTGGAAGTTTTCTACAATCTCCGTAGAAAATGCGTTGGTTGGAAATTCAGCTGCAGGGTAGGGGTTGATGCCCATTTCGCGCAGCTGCTGCAGACTTTCTCGTCTGCCGATTTCTTGTTCACTTAATTCTAAAACGTTCATATCTTGTTGTCAATAATTCATATTTCGGTGCAAAGATACAAAAAAAAGTGAAAAGTGAAAAGTGAAAAGTGATAAATTTGTCTAAAATGCTTATCTTTGCATCATGATTGACAGAGCGACGGTAGATAAGATCATGGAAGCCACCAATATTGTCGAGGTGGTGAGCGAGTTCGTGAACCTCCGTAAATCGGGGGTTAACTACAAGGGATTGTGCCCTTTCCACGACGATAAGACGCCGTCGTTCATGGTGTCGCCCGCCCGTCAGATATGCAAGTGTTTCTCGTGTGGCGAGGGCGGCAATGCCGTCAATTTCCTCATGAAGCACGAGCAGATTACCTATCCTGAGGCCCTGCGCTGGTTGGCTAAGAAATACAATATCGAGATACAGGAGCGCGAGCTCACCGACGATGAGAAGCGCGAGCAGAGCGATCGTGAGTCGATGTTTGTGGTCAACGAGTGGGCCTGTCAGTACTTTCACGAGATTCTGAAGAACGATGTCGACGGCATCGCTATCGGCAAGCAGTATTTCCGCAGTCGTGGCATTCGCGACGACATCATCGAGAAGTTCCAGCTCGGCTTTGCCCTCACCAAGCGCGATGCTTTGGCCAACGAGGCCCGTCGTAAGGGCTTCAAGGACGAATTCCTCATCAAAACAGGCTTGTGTTATGAAAACGAAAAAGGTATTTACGACCGCTTTGCCGGTCGCGCCATCTTCCCTTGGCTCAACGTCAGCGGCAAGGTGGTAGCCTTTGGTGGTCGTAAGCTCGATGCCGCCACGAAGGGTGTGCAGCAGAAATACGTCAACTCGCCCGACTCCGAGATCTATCATAAGGAACGCGAGCTCTACGGCATCTATCAGGCCAAGAAGGCTATCGTCAAGGAGGAGTGCGTCTATATGGTCGAGGGCTATACCGACGTCATCGCCATGCACCAGTGTGGCCTTGAGAATGTGGTGGCCAATTCGGGTACGGCGCTCTCCAATTATCAGATTCGCCTGCTCCATCGCTTCACCAATAATATCGTGTTGCTGTATGATGGCGACGAGGCGGGCATCCATGCAGCCATGCGTGGTACTGATATGCTGTTGCAGGAGGGCATGAATATCAAGGTGCTCCTGTTGCCCGATGGCGACGACCCCGACTCGTTTGCCCGCAAGCATACCGCCCAGCAGTTCAAGGACTATATCGAACAGCACCAGACCGACTTCATCCAGTTTAAGACCGACTTGCTGCTGAAGGGTGTCACCGATCCCATCAAGCGTGCTGAGGCTATTAATAATATTGTACGCAGCATCAGCGTCATCCCCGATAATGTGGTGCGCGACACCTATCTCTCCGATTGTGCCCGTCGCCTGGAGGTCAACGAGTCGACGCTCATCAATCAGCTCAACAAGTATATTGCCCAAGAGCGTGAACGTCCGCAGGAGGGTACAGCCGCCACTGGTGCTACAGAAGAGAAAGCACCTGCCCCCGATGCCATCGGTCTGCATACCTCGCTGGAGCAGACTACTGAGGTGGAACGCCTCCTCGTGCGTGCTATCATCCGTCATGGCGATGAGATTATCTTTGATAACGTTGAGGCCGACGACGGACAGCTGATTACCCTCAATGTGGCTCAGTATATCGACTACGACCTGGGGTTGGACAATCTGCAGTTCAGCGATGCCCGCTATCAGCGCATCCTGCAGGAGGCCGTCGACCATTCCCAAGACCCCGACTTCAAGGCCGAGCCATACTTCATGCAGCATCCCGATCCTGCCATCAGCCAGTTGGCAGCCACGCTGGCTATCGACCGCCACCAGCTCAGTCGCAGCTTCGAGGTGAAACAGCGTGCAGGAGCCATGCGCCAACACGTCGAGCATCTGATTCTCGATTTCCGCATGGATATCATCAATCAGCAGCTCAAGCATCTCAACCGTCAGATGAAGGAGGCGGGCAGCGACATGCAGAAGCTGCGCCCTCTGATGGAGGAATACAAGCAGGCTCAGGAACTGCGTAATGCGCTGGCCAAACAGCGTGGAACCGATATCGTCGTATAGCGCGTATGAACGGCTTGATATACATAGGCTACGCTGTGGCAGTGCTCTTGGCAGTCATTGCCGTCGGTCATGTGCTGATGGACAACCGCCAGCCTGCCAAGACGATGGCGTGGGCCTTGGTCATCCTCTTCGTGCCCCTTATCGGTGTTGTGCTCTACCTGTTTTTTGGTGTCAACCACCGCAAGCGCCGTTTGGTCAACAGCCGGCAGATGGACGAGCTGACCAAGCGCTCGATGCTCAACTTCGTCGAACAGCACGACCTGCGGGTGCCTGAGCGCCACAAGCAGCTGGTCGACCTCTTCATCAATCAGAACCTCTCGCTGCCCTTCAGAGACAATCAGGTCGACATCATCACCGATGGCTATGCCTTCATCCCCGAACTGCTCAAGGATATCGCCCATGCCCGCCATCATATCCACATGGTCATGTATATCTTCGAGGACGACGAGCTGGGCTCGCTGCTCTCCGATGCCCTCATAGCCAAGGCCCGCGAGGGTGTCAAGGTGCGCATTATCTACGACGATGTGGGCTGTTGGCGCGTCCATCACCGCTTCTTCGAACAGCTGCGCGAGGAGGGTGTCGAGGTCGAGCCCTTCCTGCCTGTCCATTTCCCCTCGTTCACCAGCAAGGCCAACTACCGCAACCACCGTAAGGTTATCGTCATCGACGGACGTGTGGGATACATTGGTGGCATGAATATCGCCCGTCGCTATGTCAAGGGCATCGAGCGTCGCACGCTCCCTTGGCGCGACACCATGCTGCGGCTGCAGGGTGGGGTAGTCTATGCGCTGCAGCGCACCTTCCTCGTCGACTGGTATTTCGTCGACCGCACGCTCATCACCGATCGTGTCTACTATCCCCCCTTAAGCGAAGCGCTGACAGCCAAAAGCCAACAGCTCATAGCTCAAATCGTCACCAGCGGACCTACGTCGCCCTATCCTGAAATCATGCAGGGCTACGTGCGAGCCATTCTGGCTGCCCGTCGCTACATCTATATCCAGACACCCTACTTCCTGCCTACCGACTCCGTGCTCTTTGCCCTGAAGACGGCAGCAATGGCTGGCATCGATGTGCGCGTTATGTGTCCGTTGCGCTCCGATGCCCGCTTCACCGAGTGGGCGTCGCGCTCCTATCTGCGCGAGCTCTACGAGGCTGGTGCCCGGGTGTTGTTCTATCAGACCGGATTCCTGCATTCCAAACTCATGGTCATCGACGATTCGCTGTCCACGTGCGGCTCTACGAATGTCGACTTCCGTTCGTTCGAGAATAATTTCGAGGCCAATGTCTTCCTCTTCGACGAAGGCACCGCCCTGCGATTTAAGAAAGTGTTTGCTGACGACGAGTCGCAGAGTGTGTCGCTTGCCGACCTTCCCTCGCGCCTTCATCCCCGTTTCTGGGCACGCCTGTGGGAAAGTCTCACCCGCCTGTTCTCACCCCTTCTCTAACTTCTAAAAAGCGAGAAGTTCACACTCCCGTATTGTCTGTGTTCCACAAACTTCGGATGCTGACTGAAGTCATAGTCCTTGCCGTGTTCCAACACAAAGATACCATCCTCCTTCAGCAGCCCTTTCTCCGCTATCAGGTCGGGAATCGTAGCCAGCTCCTTCAGCGCGTATGGCGGGTCGGCAAAGATGAGGTCGAACTGCTGCTTACACGACTTCATGAATCGGAAAGCCTCACCCCTAACCCCTCTCCAATTACTCCCCTCGCCCTTTGGAGAGGGGTCGGGGGTGAGGCTGTTGATACACTCCCTGATAAATCTGAAATGGTCTCTGTCCATCTCCACACTAATCACCTGGCTGCATCCGCGCGACAGCAGCTCCAGCGATATGCTGCCCGTCCCCGAGAAGAGGTCGAGGGCCGTCGCCCCATCGAAGTCGACATACTGCACCAGCACGTTGAAGATGTTCTCCTTGGCAAAGTCCGTCGTGGGGCGGGCCTTGAACGAGCGGGGAATATCAAAGTGCCTCCCCTTGTATTTACCTGTAATAATCCTCATCTTCCCTTGATGTATAGCACCATCAGATCATACGCCACCCCTTTCAGCTGCGTCACCGGTGCCCGGTTGAATTCGCCCGAGGGGTTTATCACGAACACACGCTTCACAAACTCCTGCGCCTTCTCGTTCAGCTCTTTCATGAATGGTGTGTCGCCCACCATGTGCAGCTCGTCGTGCTCCGCTTGCATGTTCAGCTGTTTCCATACGTTCAGCATGAAGTATAGCGCATCGTTTGGGTGGTTCACGGCGAACGAGTTGCAGAACTTAAAACGGTTCTGCGTGAAGTTCATCACCTCCATCTGTCCGTCGTGGAAGTAAACGTACAGCTTGTTCCTCGGACCCGTAAAGCTGCGCTGGTGCAAGTGTCGCCATACGGGAGCCGCCACAGGCATGTAATCCACCTGCTGCCATCTGTCGCTCAGCACCGTCCTCAGGTCTTTGTTCACGCTGAATACCGCCACCCCGTTCAGGTCGGGCACCACGCTGTGCATCGCCACCTGTCCCTCCTGCGGTGTGAAGGTGTAGCGATACAGGTTGGCAAACGTGTCGGCATCAAACAGGTCGATGGGAATCATCAGCACTGGCGAGCTCACCATCACCATCACCCGTCCGTACTGCCCTTGACATATCATCTGCGTCTGCAGCGCCTCGCGCATGTTAGCAGCCAGCGATATGCCGCTGTTCAGGTCGTAGGGCACGTATTCCACCTGTCCCGTCTCGCCCTTCGTCGAAAACGAGAGCGTTGTCGGGCTCACGCGAATCACCAGTCGTCTGCTGTCAGTCATCTTTCTCTCCATACCTTTCTCTATCCTAATATGCTCATCACACAGAGCACCGCCAGCACCAGTGCCAGCAGCGTCAGTATCACGTTTGTCTTACCATTCTGTGTCATTTCGCTTGCAAAATTACGAATAAGTGGATAAATTACAAAACATATCGCCCTTTATTTTTCATTTTCCCGTCATTTTGAGTGTCGCTGTCAAACAAAAAAGATGGCCTTTCTCACGAAAGACCACCCCCATGTGTCAAACAAAAACGCCTTATTCCGATGAATAAGACGCTGCAAAGGTACAACAAAAAATCGAACCCACCAAATGGTGAGCCCGATTTCTTTGTATGTAGATGCAACGCAATAGCGGTTAATCGTCAGTGAGGTCGCTTCTCGACAGCTGTTCACGCTCGCTCTCGACGAGCTGTCCGTTCTTCCATTTGTAGCGGATGATTTCCACTTCGTCGTCGAGGCGCCATGTGCTGACTATCGTCTTGTTGTCGGCATCGAGGTAGGGGTCGAAAATCTCGGCAGGGGTCTTCGCATAGACGAACTTGTGGGCGTTGTCGTCCCAAAGCCATACGTCGTAGGTGAAATTGCCCATGCCGTTCATGGCACCCAGACATACCTGGAGGTCGGGGATGCCGTCGAAATTCCAGTCGTCCTCGCTGATCTGACCGATGTTGTCCTTGCTCCACACGGTTGTGTCGAGGGGCTGTGCCTTGCTATAGAGCTGCTGGGTGTGTCCCTGGGCATCGGTGACATAGATGACGATGGTGTCCCAGTAGACATCGCCATCATCGTTCAGCGCACGCACCTCGGTGCGGAACGTGTAGTCGGAACGCTGGGGAACGCCATTGGCGAACGAGACCATCAGCAGCGCTGCTGCCACGACGGCCAGACAGGATAATAGCTTCTTCATTGTTATTTGCGGTGTGATGTTAACAACAGTTGGTGAGGGAGTTGCCACAGAGCCAGTCGAACTCTATCCAGCCGGTATGCTTGCCGTCGGTGGTCTTGACCTTCACCCAGTCGCCCTTGATTTCCATGGGGCGCAGCAGGGTATAGTCGTTAAACTTAAAGACAGCGGGAGCCTTGTCTGACGGGCTCTTGCGCAAGTAGAGCGTCTGACCGCCGTAGTTGCGGGTGTGGCAAGCCAGCACGGAATAGTGGATCCAGTAACTGCCTGTGGTTGAGCCTTTGAACTTGGTCTGGTAATCGCCCACGTCGTATTCGTCGCTGATAATCTGCCACCAGCCATTGGTGGGGTTGGCAACGGAAATCATCGCAGCATCGGCGGTAGGGATGCGGTCGACGACCTTGCCCTTAGGAGCTTCGCGGACGTTGGTGTAGGGACCGGATTCGTCGGCGGTGAAAACACCGATAGACTGGGCGCATACAGCGGCTGTCATCGTGGTGAAAAGCACGAAAAGGAGCAGTAATTTCTTCTTCATCATAGGTTTAATGGATTAAAAATTCGGTGCAAATATACGGATAATTCCCGAATAATGGTTAACTTTGCAGCCGAAATTTAGAAAAATTACAGAAAATGAGCATAGAATATATGTCGAAAGAGGGCTACGACAAGCTCGTAGCCGAGCTGCAACACATGGTGAGCGTGGAGTTGCCGCAGGTGAAGGATGCCATATCGGAGGCGCGCGACAAGGGTGACCTGAGCGAGAACTTCGAGTATCATGCCGCCAAGCGCGAGCAGTCGAGACTGCTGGGCAGAATCAGCTATGTGCAGCGCATACTGGAGAACGCGAGGGTGATGCCCGACACGCGTGTGACCAGCGACTGTGTGGCGCTGCTGAGCAAGGTGGAGATGACCAATATGAACACCAACGCACGGATGACGTACACCATCGTGAACCCGCACGAGGCGAACCTGAGGGAGGGCAAGATTTCGATCAAGTCGCCCATAGCCGACGCGCTGCTGAACAAGAAGGCTGGCGACGTGGTGGAGGTGAAGGTGCCCGCAGGTCTGCTGAAGCTGCGCATAGAAAGCATCAGCTGACGGTGAGAGGGGTGGGGAAGTGATAAATAAGTGTAAAAAAGTGAATTTATCGGGGAAAATGTTTTGTTTATCAAAATATTCTTCGTAACTTTGCCCCCGCGTTAGTAAAAAAACTATAAAGTAAGCCCGAAACCACATTGGTGACATCACATTATATCAACAATAATTAATTTATTAAAAAATCAAAGTTATGGCTTATCAAGAAGTAACAACTACGGGTTATGGTACCCGAGTAGGTAATTCGTTTAAGGCGATCGGTAGTGGTATCCTGCTGTTCTGTGCAGGTACAGCCCTGTTGTGGTGGAACGAAGGTCGCGCAGTGAAGACTGAGAAGATGCTGGACGAGGCAGGCAGCGCTTATGTGGAGATGCCCAACCCCGACAAGAAGGATGCATCGCTGGAAGGCGAGCTGGTATGCGGTACTGCATTCGCTACTACCGAGGATTCGCTGGCTGACGCTGAGTTTGGCATAGGTGCCAAGGCTATCGCCATCAAGCGTACTGTTGAGTACTACCAGTGGACTGAGCAGTCGTCAGAGAAGAAGGAAGACAAGTTGGGCGGTAAGGAAGTTACCACCACAACCTATACATACTCAAAGGCCTGGGTGAGCCGTCCTGTGGAGTCGGCCCAGTTCAAGGATCCTGCCTATCAGAACAAGAACATGGTGCTGACCACCATCGAGAATGCCGAGCAGTATGCTGAGAACGTGACTTTCGGTGCCTATAAGCTGAGCGAGAGCCTGATTCACAGCATCTCGTCGCGTGAGGCCCTCGACCTGAGCATCGCTGAGGATCTGCTGAAGCAGTTCGACAAGAACACGCAGGTGGCTTACGAGCGCTTCTACGGTGCCAAGCAGCAGACACCTGTACAGCAGCCCGCTGAGACTGCTGCCGTTTCTGATTCTGCCAAGGCTGTGAACGATTCTATCAATAACGCTATTGCCAACGCACAGAACAAGAAGGACCTGGAGTATGTACACCAGGCTGGCAACGTGCTCTACTTCGGTCGCGTGCCCGGTTCTCCTGAGGTTGGTGACGTGCGCGTAACCTTCGAGAAGGTGGTACCTGCCAAGGTGACTGTGATGGCTGTTGTTGAGGGTGACTCTTTCAAGCCCTTCAAGGCTAAGAACGGCAAGCGCTTCCAGACCCTCGTGATGGGTAAGAAGACTGGCGATGAGATAATCGAGGCTGAGCAAGAGGCTAACAACATGTGGACATGGGCCCTGCGCATCATCGGTATCATGATGGTCATCGGCGGTCTGAAGGGTATCTTCGGATTTATCGAGACGATTCTCAAGGTGGTGCCCTTCTTGGCTGGCATCTTCGGATGGGGTGTTGGTATCGTATGCACCGTTGTTGGTGTGGTATGGTCGCTCATCGTCATCGCTCTGGCTTGGCTGTTCTATCGTCCTATCCTGGGTATCACGCTGCTCGTGTTGGCTGCATTCCTCATCTGGGTATTTGCTTTCAAGGGCAAGGACAAGCTGAAGGAACTGGCTCAGAACGCTCGCAATAAGAACGCTGCTCCAGCCGCACCTCAGCCTCAGGCTGCACCTGCCGCTCCTGCAGCAGAGCAACCAGCAGAATAAACCATTAAATATTATTATATTATGGTGATTATGAAAAAATCATCACTGTTTATTATTGCCGCAGCTGCCATCATGATGGCGGCCTGCGGCAATAAAACTAATAAGGCGGCAGAGGATTCGGACAGCGCTACGCTCGATACCGTCGTTGCGGTGACTGAGGAGAAGGTGGACACGACACCACTGCCCATTATCGCTTACTGCTTTAATCCCAACGACATCACGATACTCTACTGGACGGACGGCGAGAAGCCCAACAAGAAGGACTATCAGGGCGATATGGCCCAATACTACGAGTCGCATCTGCGTGAATGGGAGATGCAGGATAAGCTGCGTCGCTGTGCAGCCCTCTACACCAAGCTGTTCATCAACGACAACACCACCAAGGACATCAAGTTTGTGCGTGAAGAGTTGAAGAACCCTGACGGCGGTGCTGCCACCTACGGTGAGGCTCACGGCATTGAAGGCATTCCTGCTGCAGGACTGAAATACGTGTTTGCCAACGAGAGTGATGCCAAGAAGCATCAGAAGAAGCTATCGGGATACTACACCATAGCTACCGACGACTATCTGAAGTCGCGCCAGTTGCTGAAACTCAAGGAGCTGTCGCCTTACGGATACCCCAAGAAACTGCCCGCACAGGTGGTGCAGCAGCTGGAGAAGGAATATGGCATGAAGGCCGAGCGTTCGCAGGCTTCGTGGAGCATGGGTGACCGTTATACCTATGGTGTGCTGCAGTTCAAGCCCAAGGGTAAGAAGGTGGTGGCTCTCGATGTCATTACCGATGGCGACAAGGTATACTCAGTGCCCAACGAGGCTGAATACGATAGTGGACACCAGTCGACGTGGAATGTGGACGACGAGGGCGAATATATCTCCAGCGTTGTGTTCAATGCCTTCGAAGGTCCGAAGGGTCTGGAGGTGGTTGTCTATCGCGGTGCCCCTGAGAGTGCCCAGATTGGTATGATGACCGTTTATGACGGCAAGATGACGATTATGCCCTATGCCATCTATCACAGTATGATAGACGAGGTAGTGCCCCTCTGGAAGAAGGATATCGCCCAGATGCTGAAGCTCTATAAGAAGAATACCGACGATCGTGGCGAGCTGGTGAAGTTTGCACGCGTAGACTTCGACGACGACTACAACTATGAGTTCTGGTTGCGCGACAAGACAGACACCTATGGCGCTTTCTTCACCCGCAAGGGCGACAAGATAGAGTTTATGGCTGCCGAGACGCCCAAGCTGCGTCCCACACGTCTGAAGGCCCAGAACAATAAGGGCTGGCTCTATATTGCAGGCTCAGCTGGCGGTCCTGCTATCTACACGGAGATTGTTGGTGTGAAGAACAGTCAGGTGATGGAGCAATTCAACATGATGGAGGAATATGGCGAAATCACCGATGCCAACCTGAACCATAAGACCATCAACAAGAATCAGGCAGCCGACTATTTGGACAAGCTGCCTGACAGTGAGGAGATCAAGGCGTGGACCTGGTACGACTTTAACGGTGATCCGGTAGGAGACTAAACCGCATCATACGACATTCTGAGGATAGCCATCCACGAACTGCTGAACGTTCTGGGTGGCTATTTCTATGAGTCGCACACGTGCCTCGTAGCTGGCCCACGCGATATGCGGGGTGATGTAGGCATGAGTCTGACGCAACAGGGGCTGTGAGGCCTGCGGAGGCTCCTGCGTCAGCACATCGGCACAATAGGCGCTGATGGTGCCTTGCTCAAGGGCATCGGCTACAGCTTGATCGTCGACCAGAGGGCCACGTCCGGTATTGATGAGAATAGCGCTGCGCTTCATCAGTTGCAGCGTCTGGGCATTGATGAAATACTTGGTGTCAGGCGTCAGCGGACAATGCATCGAGAGCACGTCCGACGTGCGCAGCAACTCGTCCTTGTCGACCTTCTGAATGCCAGCAGGCAGCTCACTCTGAGACTTGCTGGTGAGCGCCTTGACCTGCATGCCGAAGGCGAGGGCTATCTGTGCCACACGCTTGCCGATATTACCCAGTCCGACGATACCGAACGTCTTGCCGCTGAGCTCGTGCAGCGGGGTATCCTGATAGCTGAAGTCGGGATTCTCCGTCCATCGGCCCTCACGATTCTGTACGGCATAATGCTCCGTACGGTTGGTGACTGTCAGCAGGTGTGAGAACACCATCTGCGCCACACTTTCAGTGCTGTAGGCAGGCACATTGGTCACTGTGATGCCTCGCTGGTGGGCCGTCTCGATATCGACGACGTTATAGCCTGTAGCCAGCACGCCCACATACTTCAGTTGCGGCAACTGCTCCATCTCGGCCTTGCCGATAATCACCTTATTCGTCAGCACGATCTCCGCACCAGCACAACGCTGTACGGTCTCTTCCGGACGGGTACGATCGTATACCGTCACATCGCCTATGGCCTGCAGTCCGTCCCACGAAAGATCGCCAGGATTAGCCGTATAGGCATCAAGAATCACAATTTTCATCATTATACGTTATTTGTAAGTTTGTTTAAAAAGGCAGCTCAAAAATGAAGCGGCAGCCATCGTGATAACTGCTGTCCAACGTGAGGTCGCCACCCAGATGCTGGGCATGACTCTTGGCCAAGGGGAGTCCGAGACCAAGACCTTCGGAGAGGTCGTCGACCTTAGCGAAGAACTTGAAGATGCCATCACGATGAGACTCGGGGATGCCAGGACCCGTGTCCTGAACGATGAAGCGGACGTTGGTGTCGGTCTTGGTGATGCGGAACGTCACGTGCTGACCATCAGAATACTTGCCGGAATTATAAAGCAGCTCGCGAAGTGCTCGCATCAGGTAGAGACTGTTCGTCTGCAGCGTGAAGCTGTCGGGCAGCTCACTCATGAAAGCTATACTGAGACTGGGATAATGCTTCTGGGTGAAATCGATGGCTTCTTCGGCAACCTGGTTGACGGATACCACTTCCTGATTGTTGTTGTAACGTTCTAAGGAACGTGCGCTATCGGAACTGTCGTAGAGCATGAGCACCATACGGGAAAGCGTCTTAGCGCTATGGTCCATCGTAGAAGTGATGCTCTTCATCTCTTCTTCCGATATGCCTGCTCCGAGCGTCTGGCTATCGCTGAGCACCTGTGAGAAGCCCATGATGATGTTGAGCGGTGTACGAATCTGGTGAGAGACGTTCTGGATAAAGGCTGTCTTCTGACGCTCTGCCTCCTGCACCTTCAGCGTGGCCTTTGCCAGTTCTTCGTTGCGTTCGCGCATCTGACCACTGGTATAACGCACGCTACCCATGTGGAAATTGAGCGACTGCAGCATCGTGGCAAATGAGTTCTGCAGACGTCCCACCACATCCTCGCGAGGACTGCGGGGGATGTGTACCTCCATATTGCCTGAGGCAATCATCTGCGACTTGTCCAGCAATTCGTTCAGAGGACGGATAGCTTGTCCGACAGTATGATAACACAGGAGAATAATCAGCAGCAAGCCAAAGAACAATAGCGGTATGAGGACATAGGTGAGCTGATAGTAGTCGTCCAGCACGTCGCTATCAGGACAGACGATGGCCATACTCCAATCAGTACCCCGTATGGGTTGATAGCAGACGAGACAGCGTACCCCGTCGATGTCGACCATCATGTTGCCCTGATTGCCTTCCGTCATCTCATGGCCTAAGGCAAAGAGCTCAGGATTGTGCGTGGGGTCGGCTCCGCTGTAGATGGTCTGTGTGAAGAGTCGCGTAGAGTCAGGATGGATCAAGAAGCGCCCAGCCTCGTCGATCATCATGAAATAGGAGTTGGGATAGGGCTTTTCCTCTGACATGTATTTCGAGAAGCGGAGTAGCGAGAGGTCGGTGGAAATAATGCCTGCCAAACGGCCGTCAGGTCGATGGAGCGGACGACCATAGGAGGCTATCATGCCATCGAGTGTGAGTTCGAGCGAATCAGACTCGTCGTAGTACACCACCCAGCACGCATGATGCTTTTGTGCGGGTGTCTTATACCATATCTTATTGAAATAGTCATACGGCTTTTCAATGACCGTTTCGATACTGTCGGGCCTGCGTACAGTATAGGCAGAGAAATGAAGCCCGTACTTGGGGAACATGTCGGGTTCGGCACTGATGGAGCAACCATCGATATGAGAATTCAGAAACACGATACGTTGGGTGAAAGCCAACAGAGAATCGGGTTGGAACGACTCTTCCACAATCTGGCTATAGGCATTGGTGGCAGTCTCGATAGTCATCATGTGGCGTGAGATGCGCTGTATCTTGGTAGTCAGCACGCTATTGGCCCTGATGGTAGCCTCTCGTCGAATCATGTGGCGCGACTGCATAAAGAGTATACCCAGCGAGATAAAGAAGATGGGGACGGCAAAGACCAGTATGGCGAGACTGAGCTTAGTGGACAGCGACTTGCGTATGTTCATCAGATTAAACATCGGCACCCTCCTTTCTTTGTCCAGCCTCGTCAGTTGTCTGATGGCTGCTCATCACTTCATCGTTCGAGATATTGAGAAGATTCTTCAGAAGCTCGGCAATGGTGTTACCTTTCTGCTGGATGTCGTTGGCTAATTGGGCGGTATCCGTCTCGCTGCTGCTGTTGCAGAGCACACTGACATCCTGTTCGATGGCTTCTGCAAGCGGATTCATCTGATTGGTCATGTTGTGCAGGAAGGCTGTCTTGATACGATCGGCCTTCTCGGCATCGGTATAGGCTTTGCGAAGATGCTCTCCACGCTCCTGCAGATCGGTCTTGAGCTGTTCTAACTCATTGATAGTAGTAGATAACGACTGCTGCATCTGCTGGAAATTAGCTTGCAGACGTCCTACCTCGTCCTTACGCCAGCTCTGTGGAATAGGTTCGTCGTAGTTGCCTTGAGCTATGCGCTGTACCTTATCGCCCAACATCAGAAGAGGCTTCAGCTGGTGATGAATAAGGGAACGACAGAGCAGATAAATGAGTAGCAGCCCACAGATGGCAATGGCGATAACGTAGTATGATAAGCTGTTGTAATCGCCAAAGATGTCGTCCTCAGGATAGATGATACCTGCACTCCAACCCAAATCGTTCTGGATACGCTCTGCTAGAGCAACACGCTTGAACGGTTTGTAGAAAACGTAGTAATCTTTGCCATCCATATGGAAGGGCATGTATCCTGTCTCACCCGATACCATCGCCTGTGCTGCCTTCTTGACTGATTCTTCAGATATGGCAAGGGCTGTCTGACGTGAGAGCTTGTCGTCGTCAGGATGAACGATATACGAACCATCTCGATCCAACAGTGTGCAGTAGGAATTGGCGGAGGGTTTCGAGTTGCTCAAGATGCGTGAAAGCAAACTCAGCGAGACGTCGACACCCAAGACACCAATAGGTTTTCTGTCACTTCCAAAAAGAGGCAGGCAGAAGGTGATGATGGGATCGGCAATGGAATCCTTGTCATCAAGTGGTTTCATCCATCCTAGCTTGCCAGACGTCATAGTCTCTGTAAACCATTTCTGTTTACTGTAGTGAGTATGGGCAAAGGTATCCAACTGAACAATGGGCTCGTCGGAATAGGCTGTGCTGTCTGTCTCGTCGCGATGGGCATAGGCCATGAAATACTGGCGGTCGGGGAAGTAGTTCTCCTTCATCGCAATAGCGCATCCCGTCACGTAAGGATTGCTTTCCACCAGTCTGCGCGCGTAGGTGTAGTATTGGTCGGGATTGTTGATGAAGGGTAAGAAATTGAAGTAGATATTACCCGTTGTCTGCTCGACGCTCAGCAGGATGTTATCGATGGTAATCACCATACCGTCCAATGTCTGTTGAGCCATCTGTACGGCCTCTTCCTTAACAGCCTTGCGGGAATAATAAAACATGACTACAAGCGAAGCCATAAGCAAAATGGTCATGGCTGAAACCACCATCAGACTGATGCGTACTGACAGGGTTTTACGGATGATTTTAGGTAGCCGTAGCATATTTCGGTAGCAAATATAATCATTTTATTGATATAATCGTCCGGAAACGCTGATACTTGACATTTATTAACGAAAAAAGTAGCCTTAACGCAGATTAACATAGTGTCGTGCGGTTACATGACAACTTTTTGCTACCTTTGCGGCGCCAAAGGATCTGTAATTGAAAATAGAAAATATGAAGAGAATAGTTTTAGCATTATTTGCAGTGTTGATGGCTGTCACAGTAGACGCTCAGCAAGGTTTGAAGAAGGTGTATAACGAGAGTATCAACCCCTTGGAGCAGATAGACCAGGCCGTTGCCAAAGCCAAGGCTAACGGTAAGTTCGTCATCTGTCAGGTAGGCGGCAACTGGTGCCCTTGGTGTCTGAAGTTTGCCGACTTCATCACGAAGGATGCTGCTATCCAACAGCTTATCAACGAGAATTTCGAGTATATCCACGTGAACTATAATCCCCGCCGTTCAAGCAATGCCGAAAAGCAGAAACGGAACGAGGCCCTGATGAAGCGTCTGAACAAGTGCGGACGTTTCGGCTATCCTGTGTTCGTCGTGCTCGATGAGTCAGGAAAGGTTATTCATATTCAGGATTCAGGTTTGTTGGAAAGCGGTGATACCTATAACCAGAAGAAAGTGCTCGGATTCTTCAAGAACTGGACGCCTAAGGCTGTCAAGAACTGATGAGACATAAGGGAGTCGTTTGTGGCATTCTCGTCGTCTCGGCTATTCGCTATAGTTGTGGTCAATCACAATGCTGATACTCATATCGGGCAGCACGGCTTTTATCTCTTCTTCGAGTTGATGGCTGAAGACCGACTCGTCGTGGACGGAGATATCCGGCACAACATCGATTGACACCCGATTCTCGCGCTCAAAGAAGTAGAAACCATGCACCTGGGTAATATCCTTGTGCTTACCTAGCGTCTGCATTACAGTATTTTGCAGTTCCGTGCGTTTGTTTGCACCAGTGGCAATAGCATACACACCAACGGTCATGATGATGCCGTGCAGTTCGAACATACGTTCTGATATGCGGCGCGTCAGTCCGTGAATCTGGTGGGCATCCATCGTGTCGTAGACGTTAACGTGGAGCGATCCGATGAGCACGTCCGGACCATAGTTGTGCAGGATGATGTCGAACACACCATGTACACCCTCAAAGTCGAGAACCTCCTTCTTGATATCCTTCAGCAATTCTGGTGAGATACGGCTACCCAGCAGTTCGTTCACGGGCGAGGCCAGCATCTCGATACCCGCCTTGATGATGACCAGCGAGATGAGTGCACCTAGTATGCCGTCGAGCGACACGTGCCACATCAGCATGATACCTGCTGAGATGAGCGTCGACAGCGTGATGACGGCATCGAAGAGCGCATCCGATCCTGAGGCTATCAGTGCGTCGCTGCTCAGCTGTTCACCCTTGTGCTTCACGTAGCGCCCCAGAATGAGTTTCACCACGATAGCCACCACGATGACCACGAGTGTCACAGTGGTATATTCCGGCTCTGTGGGGTCGAATATCTTCTTGACCGACTCAATCAGCGAGGTGACACCAGCTGAGAGCACGATGACGGCAATGATAATGGCACTGAAATATTCCACGCGTCCGAATCCAAAGGGATGCTCACGGTCGGCAGGACGTTGCGACAGCTTAGTGCCGATAATGGTGATAACACTCGACAGAGCGTCACTCAGGTTGTTGACGGCATCCATCACGATAGCTACTGAGCTGGCCAGGATGCCCACAGCAGCCTTGAATGCGGCTAACAGCACATTGGCAGCAATACCAATAATGCTGGTGCGGATAATTTGGGCAGAGCGGTTCATTTATCTAATCATTTTACTTTTGTCTTAAACGATGTTGCAAAAATAATGATTTTGCGACAAATTTATGATATTTGCACCATAAATTTAGGATTGTTTATGAATAAGGAGGGTATGAATATCAACAGAACGTCAAGACGCACTCGTCCCGACTATCAGGTCTTGATTATGTCCAAAACTCTTTCTCGCCTGTCTCTTCCATCTCTCCCTGACACTTCGGACAGGTTTTCATGTCCCAAATGCGAATATTATCGCTACCGCATTGCAAGCACAGCCTGCCTACCTCGCTTCTGTATGACGGAGCCACATCGGCTATGATACCACCCACCACGATATTCTGGATGGTCTTGCAGTCGGGGCACGACATGGCTGTTATCTGCTGACGGAACAGACCGCGTCCCTCATACACCTCAGCTTCGTAGCCACAGGACTTACAACGATATTTCAGTTTCCAAGCCATAACTTTAAACGATTCCCAGCTTCATACTGGGGACAAAGGTACGATTAAGTGAGCGAAAAACCAAATAAAAGTGTGATTATATTGGTTAGCCAGAAATACTTTATTTGCCAATAGCTATTGGAAAAGGAAAGGGAAGATGTGTCAAAAAAGTGGCATATCCTCTTTTTTTATCGATAAGAATGTATGTTTTTCCAAAAAGTTTTGTAATTTTGCCGCGTATTAATAATACAAACTATATGACACAGATTAGAAAACATTCTATTGCACTTATTGTTACAGCCGCTATCATCATTGAGGTGATAGGTGCTGCGCAATATTTTATGGTGCAGTATGGTGCCAAACAAGAGGTGTTGGCCAAAGCAGGACGCGACATGCAGGAAAGCCAGCGCGTAGCATTGGTGAGAACAGAGGTGGAAACAGCCATCAATAATGCTGAGCATAGTATTCACCTGACGCTTGGCAGCCCTGAGACCTGCTATTCTGTCGCTTCGCGCATCATCAAGGTGAATCCGCATATTATAGGTGTGGGTATAGCGTTTGTGCCCAACTATTATGCTGATAAAGGTAGAAACGGGCTCTTTATGCCCTATACTTATGATGACCAGCCCAGTATTGAAAAAAGAGGCAAACGTGTAGGTCCGCCCCATATCATGACTCGTATACCTGATATGGACTATACGCAGCGTGAATGGTATCAGAATGCGTTGGCAGGTAAGAAACAGTGGACAGAACCCTATCTTGGCGAGGGTGGCATCAATGTTCTGATGTGTACATACTCTATTCCTATCAAGGATAACAGCGGACGCATTGCAGGTGTGCTGTTTGCAGATGTCACGATGTCGGATGCCACTATCCTGCTGAACGAGATGAACTCTGGCATCCAAAAGAGTGGTATCATAACACTGATTATCCAGTTGATCAGTTTCGTTCTTATGGCCTTTATCATCTGGCGTGCCGTCTCAGCGTCACGTCGTTACAAGGAGCAGAATGTAGACCCTGAGAAAGAACACCTGATAGAACAGATGGCTAAACTGCGTGAGGTGAACGCCCGATTGATAAAGCGCAACCAGATGATGGCTGATAAATATGCCGACCTGAAAGGACGGCTGAATTCGCCTATTCAGACGAGAGACGAAGAATGGTTCGGATAATGTATTTAAACTTTAAGTTATGAGCGATAAGAACAACGAACAGAAGGGGTTACAACTGGAATTGCCACAGGATGTGGCACAGGGTGAATATGCTAATTTTGCGATTATTACCCATTCGAGCAGCGATTTTATTATTGATTTCGCACGTGTGATGCCTGGACTGCCTAAGGCACAGGTGAAGAGTCGTGTTATCTTGGCACCAGAGCATGCCAAACGCCTGTTGGCTGCGCTCCAGGAAAACATCATGCGTTACGAAAAAGAATTCGGACCAATCCGCATACCTAGTCAGGAACCACGTACCATTGCTCCTTTCGACTTGAACAAGGGCGAAGCATAGGACTGGTTATCAGCAACTATGTCAGTCGATAAGCCCGTGATGCCTCATCCCCTGATTGCTATCATCCCCGTTGTGGTGCTGATAGCTTTTTTGGGTGTTGTGATAGCCCTCTTTGGCAGTGACTCGCTGAACGGCGGCAGCCAGATAGCATTGCTTATGGGTATGGCAGTGTGTGTATGCCTGTCGATGGCTATATACAGAGTGCCGTGGGAAGTATTCGAACGACAGATTACCAAGACACTGGGCGGTGTCACCGTCACGCTGTTGATTCTGCTTTGTGTGGGTATGCTGTCGGGCTCGTGGATGATTAGCGGCATCGTGCCTACGCTCATCTATTACGGTGTACAGATCATGTCGCCCCAGTTTTTCCTGGTGTCGTCGTGCATCATCTGTGCTTTTATCTCGCTGTTGTCGGGCTCATCGTGGACCACTATCGCTACCATCGGTGTGGCTTTGCTGGGCATAGGTCATGCGTTGGGTGTTTCTGAGGCATGGACGGCAGGCGCCATCATATCGGGAGCCTATTTCGGTGATAAGATGTCGCCACTGAGCGATACGACCATTCTGGCCTCATCGGCCGCTGGTGTGGAGCTGTTCTCCCACATTCGCTACATGATGTTTACCACAGGTCCTACGTTTCTGATTACCATCTGCATCTTTCTGGTGGCTGGTCTGGATGGCGACATGGATGCGGTGGCCCATGTGGAGGAGTATACCGAGGGACTGGCGCACACGTTTAACATCTCGCTATGGACATTGTTGGTACCCGTTCTGACGGCTGTTATGATAGCGCGCAAGGTGCCGTCACTCATCGTGCTGTTTGTGTCGTCGGTGATGGCTGGCATCATAGCGTTGATACTACAACCGCATATTCTCAGTCAGATAGCAGGCGAAACGGCCATTTCGGCGGAGTCGCTGACACGTGGTCTGGCTGTCACCTATTATGGCTCGACAGCTGTTGATACGGGCAATGCCTCGCTCAACGAGCTGATATCTACCAGTGGTATGGCTGGTATGCTTAACACCATCTGGCTTATTCTCTGTGCCATGTGCTTTGGAGCCGCTCTGGTGGCCAGTCGCATGATAGACAGCATAACGGCTGTCATCATCCGCTTTGTGAGAAACAGGGTCAGTCTGGTGAGCTCTTCTGTGGCTACAGGTATCTTCCTCAATATAACGACGGGTGACCAGTATATCTCCATCGTGCTGAATGCCGATATGTATAAAGAGGTGTTCCGCAAACAGGGCTATGAGGCACGACTCTTGAGCCGTACCACCGAGGATGCTGCTACCGTCACCTCTGTACTGATTCCCTGGAACACATGTGGAATGACGCAGTCGACTGTCCTAGGTGTTCCCACTTTGACCTATCTTCCTTATTGTTTCTTTAATCTGCTCAGTCCGCTGATGAGCATCTTCATAGCTGCTATTGGTTGGAAGATACAGAAGAGAACTAACGACTAGAAAGCAACTTTCATGGCGTATTATTTGGAGGAGAACAGAAAATGTTGTATATTTGCAGTCGTAATAATGAAAATCATTAAAAATAGGAAATAAGTATTATGAAAACTACATTCAAAGAAGAAGACAACAAATATGTGATGATCTTCGAAGGGCGTCTTGATACACCATCGGCAGTGCAGGTTGGCCGCGAGATTCGCCAGTTATACGACTGTGAAGGTCATGATATTATTCTTGATTGCAATGCTTTGGAATATATCACCAGTAGTGGCATGCGCCTCTTTCTGGAACTGTTGAAGGTTGCCAAGAGCAAGGGTAGCAAGGTTACCATCACAGGACTCAATAATGACATCTACAACGTGTTTGAGGAGGTGGGATTTATAAACCTTTTTGACATACAGTAACACTATATGACAGAGAAGGAAATCAAGCAGATAAAGGCTGAGAACGAGCGGCTTAGAGCCGATAATGAGCGACTGCAGGCTGAAATGATACGCCTTGTCAGCCGTAATCTCGATCTTACTGAACGGTTGGAGGCTGATGTGGAGTTGCGTCGTCGTGTAGACGTGGCCCGTGAAATCTTCGAACACAATATTGAGCGACAACGTAATGCCGACAAGCAGGACGACGGGCAGTTGATGGCACTCATCGACCTGCGACTGGAAGAGAATAGGGCACATCTGAATCCCGACTTCGACAGTCACCAATTGGCCGAACTGCTGGGTGTCAGTCAGGAACGACTGAACAAATTGTTCCGCAACAAGAGCATCTATCGGACACCAGAAGGATATATCGACAATCTGCGCACGCTGAACGCCCTGCGACTGCTGCGCACCAAACCTAACTATAGTATTGCCTCCATTGCCGAGGACTCAGGTTTCAACCATGTGCGCACTATGCAGCGCCGTATCATGGATGTTGTCGGTATGACGCCCGCTGAATATCGTGCTCTCTTTATCCGTGACTTGTAAAAGAATGATATATGTAATGAATAACAACTTATGAAAAAACTATTATTATCAATGGCTATGATTGCATGCGTTGCATCAAGCTATGCTCAAAAGAAATTAGTGCTTTACTACTCAGAGAGTGGAACAACCAAGACCGTTGCCGAGGAATTGCAGAAACAGCTGGGGGCTGACATTGAGGCTGTCGAGGCTGTGGAACCCTATACCGGTGATTTTCAGGCTACTATCCAGCGTAGCGGTAAGGAGAGACAGAGTGGCCAGTCTCCTGCCATCAAACCCCTTCAGAAGAAGATTTCAGACTATGATATCATCTTCTTAGGCTATCCTATCTGGGCCGGTACATATGCTATGCCGATAGTCACACTTCTAAAGCAGCAGGATTTTGCCGGTAAGACCATTGTCCCCTTTTGCTCTTTCGGAAGCGGTGGACTGAATACATCGACAGACAATCTGAAGAAAGCCTTACCAAAGGCAAAGATTATGAAGGGGTATGGTGTTCGCGCAGCACGTATTGCTAAGGTTGGCAAGGAGTTAAACCGTTTCCTCATAGAGAACGGCTATAAGAAAGGCAGCGTCAAGAAACTGGCTGATTATTCAGCTCAGAAACCGGTAACTGAAGCAGAAAGAGCGCTGTTTGATGCTGCTTGTTCAAGCTATCAGTTCCCCTTAGGTACACCTCAGACTGTGGGTAAAAGAAAGACTCCTGACGGCACTGATTATAAGTATACCGTCAAGAGTCGTGGTATGAATGGCGAGGAGGCAACCTCCATTATCTACGTGACTGTAGAAAAAGGTGCCAAGCCCGAATTTACTCAGGTTGTAAGATAAATCAATTCTTCTTGAAAGCCTCGTCGAGGTCAGGATAAGCTTTCTTCTTCTCGTCGTCAACCTTGAGGTAGTCCTTCAGGTCGAAGTGCAGCATGGAGGCAACAATGCTTGATGGCCATTGGCGTACCATGCGGTTCATCTTGGTAGCTGTATCATTGTAGACCATACGGGAGATGCGGACGTTCTCCTCATACTCACGCTGACCGCGCTGGGCATTCTCATAGAGTTCGCTGGCCTTCAGCTCAGGATAGCGCTCGAAGACAACGTTCAGTCGGCTGGTCAGCTGTCCTAACAGGTCGGCCTGCTCATTGATAGATGAAGCACCTGCTGCTCCAGGCTGTGTGCCATTGGCATTGCCGCCACGTGCCTGAATGGTCTGGATAATGGTCTCTGACTCGTGTTCGGCATACTTAGCAGCAGTCTTGGCCAAAGCCACGAGCGCATCGAAACGGGAATTGAGCTGAACCTCAATCTGACTCAGGGCGTTCTTACACATTTCATCGAGGCTGACCAGCGAGCGCTGCGTCGATACGAAATAACCAATGACGATAATCGCCAGTACAACAATAATTCCTAATGTAATCATTTCTTTAATAAGTTAATGGTTTAATAACTGGGGCAAAGATACGAAACATTTTTGAAATTCTTTGATTCTTAACAATCTTTAAGGACCTAGCCGTCAAGATTCTAGGAAAGAATGTGTACTTTTGTACACTAATTATTTTCTATTCATAAGTATGACTAAACATTTGATACGTTTTGGAAGAATATCTTTCATCATGGCGATGCTCCTCACGGCAGGCGGCATACAAGCACAGGATCGACTCTATGCCGATGAGTTTCCGTTAGGTGATGTGACGCTGCTCGATGGTCCGCTGAAGAAGGCCCGTGACTTGAACATAACAAATCTATTGAAGTACGACAACGACCGTCTGCTGGCACCATATCTCAAGGAGGCCGGCCTGACACCGAAAGGTAAGTCGTATCCTAACTGGGATGGACTCGACGGTCACGTGGGTGGCCATTATCTGACAGCGATGGCTATCAATGCAGCTACAGGTAGCAAGGAGTGTCGCGAACGTATGGAGTACTGGATCAGCGAGTTGCAGCGTTGTGCCGATGCCAATGCCAAGAACCACCCGGAATGGGGTAAGGGCTATGTAGGCGGTGTGCCAGGTAGTGACCGTATCTGGTCGGCCTATAAGAAGGGTAACTTCGGTCCTTATTATGGTTCGTGGGTACCTTATTATAATCTTCATAAGATGTATGCCGGTCTGCGTGATGCTTGGGTATATTGTGGTAATGAACAGGCCAAACAGCTCTTCCTCGGTTTTTGCGACTGGGCTATCGACCTGACATCAGGACTGACAGATGAGCAGATGGAACAGACGCTCCATACAGAACATGGTGGCATGAACGAGGTGTTGGCCGATGCCTACGCCATCACTGGCGACAAGAAGTATCTCGACGTGGCCAAGCGTTTCTCGCACCGCCGGCTGCTGTTGCCACTGTCTCAGCGTCAGGACTGTCTGGATAATATGCATGCCAACACACAAGTGCCTAAGGTGGTGGGCTTTGAGCGTATCTCAGAACTCTCGGGTGATGAGGCTTTTCACACCGCTAGTGCTTATTTCTGGGATATCGTGACTGGTGAACGCTCGTTGGCATTCGGTGGCAATAGCCGTCGTGAACACTTCCCCAGCAAGGAGGCTTGCCAGGATTTCGTGGCCGATATCGATGGTCCTGAAACCTGTAATACCAATAATATGCTGAAGCTGTCCGAGGAACTGCATCGCAGAAATCCTGAGGCCCGCTATGCTGACTTCTATGAGTTGGCAACGTTTAATCATATTTTGTCGAGCCAGCATCCGGAACATGGTGGTTATGTCTACTTCACGTCAGCCCGTCCTCGTCACTACCGCGTCTATTCGGCAGCTAACGAGGCTATGTGGTGCTGCGTGGGAACAGGAATGGAGAATCACGGCAAGTATGGTCAGTTTGTGTATACCAAGAAGGCCGACAACCTGTTTGTAAACCTCTTTGTAGCCTCTGAGCTGAACTGGAAGGAACGCGGCATCGTATTGCGTCAGGAGACGGGATTTCCCTATACTGAAAATAGCAAGATAACCATTGCCCAGGGTAAGGGACAGTTTACGCTGCAGGTGCGCTATCCGGGTTGGGTGAAGCCTGGTGCCTTCGAGGTGAAGGTGAACGGCAAGCCCGTCAATATCGTAACAGGTCCGTCGTCGTATGTTGCCATCAGTCGTCAGTGGAAGAAGGGAGATGTCGTGGAACTGGCCTTCCCCATGTATAACAGCGTGCGCTATCTGCCCAATCTGCCACAGTATATTGCCTTGATGCATGGCCCTATCATGCTGGCGATGAAGACGGGTACGGAGGACTTGCACGGACTCATTGCCGATGACAGCCGCTTCGGACAGTTGGCGGTGGGTAAGAAACTGCCTGTCGACCAGGCACCTATCCTGATTAATAATGATATAGAGGCTATTGCCAATCAGTTGCAACCCATTGCCGGCAAGCCGTTACATTTCACATTGAGCACGAGGATGGTGAATGAAATCCGCAACGAGCTGATGCCTTTCTTCGAGCTTCATGATGCCCGTTACATGATGTACTGGCTGGCACTCTCGGAGAATAACTATAAGGGCTATCTGGACAATCTGGCCAAGCAGGAACAAGAGCGTCAGGCATTGGAGGCACGTACCACTGACAAGGTGCAGACTGGTGAACAACAGCCCGAGTCAGACCACTTTATGGAAACTGACGACTCGTGGGTGGGCAATACCAACGACGTGTTCTTCCGCGATGCCCGCGACTGCCATTACTTCAGTTATCTGTTGCAGACGGGTGGCCAGACCGACCTGAGTCTTCGTTTGAAGTATTGGGGTGTGGGTGAATGGAAGACTCATGAGTTTGACATCCTTGTCGATGATGTGCTGGTGACATCGGTGAACAATACGGGTAAATACCGCATCTCGGAATTTAAGTATGAGACCTATCCAGTGCCCGCAGAACTGCTGAAAGGTAAGAAACAGGTACGCATCAAGTTCGTGGCCAAACAGCATAAGCAGATTGGCGAGATTTATGAGGTGCGACTCATCAAAAATTAAACATTAAAGATTCAAGGCAGTCATTTCTTGGCTGCCTTGAGTGCTTCTTTCAGGAACTTGGGTGTATAACCTTTCTTTGATTTGATGACCTCTTCGGGGGTGCCCTCCGTCAGAATGGTACCACCATTTCGGCCACCTTCCGGTCCCATGTCGATGATATGGTCGGCCAACTTGATGACATCAAGGTTGTGCTCGATGACGATGACGGTGTTGCCTCTGTCTACCAGGCGTTGCAGCACATCCATCAGAATGCGGATATCCTCGAAATGCAGTCCGGTAGTAGGCTCGTCAAGGATATAGAGTGTCTTACCCGTATCTTTCTTCGACAATTCCGTAGCCAGCTTGATGCGCTGACTCTCTCCACCGGAGAGCGTCGTAGAGGGCTGTCCGAGTTTGATGTAGCCCAGACCTACGTCCTGAATGGTCTTAATCTTACGCAGGATGTCAGGCACATTCTCAAAAAATTCCACCGCCTGATTGATGGTCATATCCAGCACGTCGGCTATCGACTTACCCTTGAAGCGTACCTCCAGTGTCTCGCGGTTATAACGCTTACCGTGACACTCTTCGCAAGGCACCTGGATATCGGGCAGGAAGTTCATCTCAATTGTCTTATAGCCGTTTCCGCCACACGTCTCGCAACGGCCGCCTTTTACATTGAACGAGAAACGTCCAGGCTTGTAACCGCGAATCTGTGCTTCGGGCAAATTGACAAAGAGCGAGCGGATGTCGCTGAAGACACCAGTATAGGTGGCAGGATTAGAACGGGGTGTACGGCCGATAGGTGACTGGTCGACATTCACCACCTTATCTATATATTGCAGTCCCTCTATACTTTCGTAGGGCATGGGTTGTTGCAGCGAACGGTAGAAATGCTTGGAGAGGATGGGGTAGAGTGTCTCGTTGATGAGTGTCGACTTGCCTGATCCTGAGACACCAGTGACAAGGATGAGTTTACCCAGTGGAAACGTCACCGTGACATTTTTCAGGTTGTTACCGGTGCATCCTTTCAATACCAGTGTGTTGCCATTACCCTCACGGTGCTTCTGGGGAAGTTCTATCTTCATTCGCCCGTTCAGATATTGGGCTGTAATGGTATCCGTCTTCAGCATCTCGTCGATGGTACCCTGAAAGACCACATCGCCACCCTTACGACCAGCCTTTGGTCCTATATCCACGATATAGTCTGAGTGGCGCATCATGTCTTCGTCGTGTTCCACCACAATAACTGTGTTACCCAAATCGCGCAGTTCCTTGAGCGAGTGGATGAGTCGCTCATTATCGCGCTGGTGCAGTCCGATGGAGGGCTCGTCGAGAATATAGAGCACATTGACCAGCTGAGAACCGATTTGTGTGGCCAGACGGATGCGTTGGCTCTCACCACCCGAAAGCGATGCCGACTGACGGTTGAGGGCCAGGTAATCAAGACCAACCTCTAACAGGAAATTAAGACGGGTGCGTATCTCTTTTAATATCTCTGCCGCAATCTGTTGTTGCTGATGGTCGAGATGCTCCTCACAGATATCGAGCCACTCGCGCAAATCGTTCAGGTCCATGTTGGCGAGTTCGGAGATATTCTTATCCCATATCCTGTATGAAAGGGCTTCGCGGTTCAGACGCTGTCCGTGACATTCAGGACATGGGCATTCAGCCAGAAACTGATCGGCCCATTTCTGTCCGCTACTCGAATCGTCGCTATCCATAACGGAACGCAGGTATTTGATGACGCCATCGAAGTCGACGAAATAATCGCTGGAGGTATGTACCAATTCCTTGTCAATACGCACACTCTCAAGGGAGCCGTAAAGAATCTCGTTGAGTGCCTCTTCGGGTATATCCGCAATGCCGGTCTTGATGTCGCAGTCGTATTTATGGAGAATAGCATCAATCTGCCAGAAGATCATCTGATTCTTGTATTTCCCTAATGGGACGATGCCACCTTCGTAGATGGAATGCTGACGATTAGGAATGACCTTGTCCATATCAATCTCGTTGATATAACCCAGTCCTTTACACCGTGGGCAGGCTCCATGCGGAGAATTGAACGAGAAGGTATTGGGGGCAGGTTCGCTGTAGGAAATACCTGAGGTAGGACACATGAGACGTTTGGAAAAATGCTTGACGGCACCTGTTTCATAGTCCATAACCATCACGAGGCCTTCGCCTTGTTTCATGGCTATCTGAACGGTCTTCTTCAGACGATCGTCAGGAACCTGCGTATCCGGTTTAACAGCCATCCTGTCGATAACCACCTCGATATCATGATTCTTGTAGCGATCCACTTTCATGCCCTGTTTGATTTCCTGCACCTCTCCGTCGATACGGACATGCAGATAACCCTTACGACGCATGCTCTCAAAGAGTTCGCGGTAGTGGCCCTTACGACTACGTACCAATGGAGCCAGAATAAGAATCTTACGACCGGCATAGTCGTGTAGAATCATGTCGATAACCTTCTCTTCAGTATATTTCACCATCGGCTCGCCAGTCATATAGCTGTAGGCACGACCTGCACGGGCAAAGAGCAGACGCATGTAATCGTAGATCTCGGTAGTGGTGCCTACGGTAGAACGCGGGTTCTTATTAGTCGTCTTCTGCTCGATGCTGATGACTGGTGACAGTCCCGTTATCTTGTCGACATCAGGACGTTCCATACCTCCTAGGAAATTGCGGGCATAGGCAGAGAAAGTCTCAATATAACGACGCTGACCTTCGGCAAAGATGGTGTCGAAGGCTAATGACGACTTACCAGAGCCACTGAGTCCGGTAATGACAGTCAGGGAGTTGCGGGGTATCTCGACGTCGATATTCTTCAGGTTGTGCACACGAGCGCCCCAGACGTTAATCTTCTGGTCGTTACTCATCACTACCTCCTGTTGTTTCCTGATTAAATCTGCGTATCAGATTCACGTCCTTACGGATTTCATAGACCTTGCCATCGGAGCCACGGGCTTTGACAAACACGAAATAGACACCTTCCTTGACAGGAGAACCCTTGTAGGTGCCATCCCATCCCTTGCTGATATCTGTCCATTCGAAGAGCTTCTGGCCCCAGCGGTTAAAGATATAGGCGTGAAACTCGACAATACTGCGATAGCGTCCCTTGGAGCTGGGGTCGTTAACACCCTTGGCACCATAGATCTCATTGGTATAGTCGCCATTGGGCGAGAAAGCATTAGGCATCTCCAGATGGCTCTCCGTTACCGTGACTTCTATGGTGGCAGAATCGACCAATTCGTTATCCAAACGGACATAAAGCGTCACATCAGTAATACCCGCTTCGGTGAACGTGTATTCAGGGTTCTCTTCGTAGCGAGTCAGACGTTCGCCTTGATGCACGATATGCCATTCCAACGAAGAACCAGCATCAAGGTCACTAGCATTGGCTGTGAAACGGACCAAAAGAGGGGCATCGCCTGATACTTTGTCGGAAACAGTCACTTCATTGCCCTCTTCATTCACATAAGTGGCAGTGGGTGCGATGGTGGCAAAACCCGAAATAGGGAGCCATATAAAGGCAAAATAGAGGATAAATTTGCTAATTTTCATCTTCATACGTAATTATTTGTGCAAAATTAGCGAAAAAAGTCGGACTTCCGCATCTTTTTTTGTAATTTTGTAGCGCAAAAGTGAAAATAAACAGTTTTTATGAAACAGATATTGAAATATTTCCTCTTTTTGACGCTCTTTTGTTTTGTCGCAGAAAGTGCATCAGCACAGTTCTCGACATTCAAGGAACTGCATAAGGTGAAGCGTAAGGAGACCATCTTCGGCATTGCCCGAGACAATCGTCTGACAGTGCAGGAACTCATCAATGCCAATCCGGAGATGAATATGCCTGGCTATGAATTGAAGAAGGGCGACTATATTAAGATTCCGTATCCCAATGGTCAGCAACCGAAGGCTGAGCCTAACGCTACAGTGGAAATTGATATGCCCACGAAACCAAAGGTGGTTGAACCGGATATGCGTCAAAGGGAAATCCGTGTAGGTATTATGTTGCCGTTGCATTCAATTAATGGTGACGGAAAGCGCATGGTAGAATACTACCGTGGTGTGCTGATGGCTTGCGATAGTCTGCGAAAGAATGGCATCTCTACGGATATCAGGGCGTGGAACGTCGCAGAGGGTACGGATATTCGTGAGATACTGAAAGATCCTCATGCTGCCGACCGTGATGTCATCTTTGGTCCGCTTTATACCAAGCAGGTGAAGCCCCTGAGCGATTTTGTCGAGTCCCATGACATCCGTCTGCTGATACCTTTCTCCATCAATGCGACTGATGTCTATGAGAATGGTAATATTTTCCAGGTATATCAGAATGGTAATACGCTGAACGAGGCTTATGTGACGCGCTTCTACCAGCGCTATAAGGACCACCATACTATTATCATTGACTGTAATGACACGACAAGTACGAAGGGTGGCTTTACGTCAGCATTGCGCAGAAGACTGGAACAGTCGGGCATTGTCTACAGCATTACCAATTTGAAATCAGGTGAGGAGATGTTCAAGAAATGCTTCTCTACAACCCAACCTAATGTGGTGGTGTTGAATACAAGCCGTTCGCAGGAATTAAATGTAGCATTTGCTAAGATTAATGGTCTCACGATGACGAAGCCGGACTTACAAGTGACGGTCTTTGGCTATCCTGAATGGCTGATGTATACCCGTACGCATTTGGATAATTTCTATAAGTACGATGTCTGCATTCCCTCGACCTATTATATGAATCCTCTTTCGCAGAAAGCTTCGCGATTTGCACAGAAGTATCGCTGGAATTTCCATCAGGACATGCAGAATTATCATCGTCGATATGGTGTAACAGGTTTCGACCATGCCTATTTCTTTATCAAGGGTCTTCATATGTATGGCAAGAACTTTACAGGAGCTTCCGGTATGGTGGGCTATACACCCATTCAGACCCCATTACACTTTGAACGTATCGGTAATGGTGGCATGTTGAACAAGGCGATGCTTTTTGTACATTACACGAAGGATCATAGAATAGAAACTATCAACTTCTAAACATGAGACGCAGACTAATCATATTATTGATGCTATGTCCCCTGTTAGTGAAGGCACAGGTGGGAGAATACCGTACTGATTTTGCTATTGGCGCAAATGCTGGCTATATGCTGAGCAATGTTGGTTTCGTGCCAGAAGTGCCACAGGGTATGTTAGGTGGTGTTACAGGTGGTTTGTCGCTGAGATATACTTGCGAGAAATACTTCAAGAGCATTTGTGCCATCGTGGCTGAAGTGAACATTGCTCAAACAGGTTGGAAAGAAGATATTCTGGATGTCGATAATCAGCCCGTATACTATTTTGACGACAAGGAAAAGACCAATCCGCTGATGTATGAACGCAAGATGACCTATCTGCAGGTACCTATTATGGCCCGACTCGGATGGGGTAGAGAGCGCAAGGGTTTTCAGGCGTTCTTTCAGTTAGGTCCACAGTTTGGCTGTTTCTTGAGTGATAAAATCAACACGAACATAGTTCCAGGTTATGGTACTGCTAACCAGCGTGTATCGAACATAGTAGCCCAAGACACGATGGCTGTCGAAAACAAGTTCGATTATGGTGTTGTGGGTGGTGCAGGTCTGGAGTTCTCGCATCCTAAGTTGGGACACTTTATTCTGGAAGGTCGCTACTATTATGGATTAGGTAATATTTACGGAAATTCTAAAAGCGATTACTTTGGAAAGTCTAACATGGGTCAGATAGTCATCAAGGCTACGTGGCTCTTCGATATTATTCGTACGAAGAACGACAAGATAAAATAAGAAGAATATATAACTTAAAAACTTAATAAACATGTTTGAAGGACAACCGAAAGGACTATTTGCGTTGGCATTGGCCAACACTGGCGAGCGTTTTGGATACTACACCATGCTGGCCGTTTTTGCATTGTTTTTGAGAGCTAACTATGGATTGTCGCCCGCTATGGCAGGTACCATCTACAGTGCGTTCCTCATGTTAGTGTATTTCTTCCCGCTCATCGGTGGTATGATGGCCGATAAGTTTGGCTTCGGCAAGATGGTGACAACGGGTATCATCATTATGTTTGCTGGCTACCTGCTGTTGTCTGTACCATTGGGTGGCGACAGTTTGGCATTGATCGTGATGTTGGGAGCTTTGCTGCTTATCGGTTTCGGTACTGGACTTTTTAAAGGCAACCTGCAGGTCATGGTGGGTGACCTGTATAATGATCCACAGTACAAGGATAAACGCGACTCTGGTTTCTCTATCTTCTATATGGCTATCAATATCGGTGCTTTGTTTGCTCCGACTGCTGCCATTAAGATTAAGGAATATGCCGAGACATCGTTAGGCTATAGTTCGAACGATGCCTACCACTTCTCGTTTGCTGTGGCTTGCGCATCACTCATCCTGTCTATTGCTATCTATTATATCTTCCGTAGTACTTTCCGTCATACGGAGGGTGGTACGAAGAAGGATGCTAAGACGGCTGATGCCGTACCTGTTGAGGAACTCTCAAAGGAGGAGACCAAACAGCGCATCGTTGCTCTGTGTCTTGTATTCGCCGTGGTTATCTTCTTCTGGATGGCGTTCCACCAGAATGGTCTGTCGCTGACCTACTTTGCTGACGAGTTTACCGCTCAGTCTGCCGAGGGCTTGCAGGCCATGTGCTTCAATGTGTGGAACCTCGTAGCTGTCATCTTCATCGTCTATGCCCTGTTCTCGCTGTTCCAGTCGAAGACGGGTAAGGCTAAGGCTGCTTCAGCTACCGTGATTCTTATTTCATTGGCTTTCCTCTGTATGTCGTATGATGCTGATGGCAGCATCACGGTTTCGGCTCCTATCTTCCAGCAGTTCAATCCCTTCTATGTGGTGGCTCTGACACCAGTATCGATGGCTATCTTCGGTTCGTTGGCTGCCAAGGGCAAGGAACCCTCTGCACCACGTAAGATTGCCTATGGTATGATAGTAGCTGCTGTTGCCTATGCACTGATGGCTTTTGCTTCGTTCGGCTTGCCTATGCCTCAGACAGAGATGGGTGCTGATGGTAATCCTGTAGCTGTGCATGTGGCTGATGTGACACCAAACCTGTTGATTACAGTATATCTTGTGCTGACATTTGGTGAGTTGTTGCTGTCGCCTATGGGTATCTCATTCGTGTCGAAGGTCGCTCCTCCCAAATATAAGGGTATGATGATGGGTGGCTGGTTTGTGGCTACAGCTATCGGTAACCAGCTCGTTGTTGTTGGTGGACTGCTTTGGGGTGCTGTTCCCCTTTGGGTATGTTGGAGCGTATTCCTGGGCGTCTGTCTCGTCGCAGCAGTCTTTATGTTTGCTATGATGAAACGACTGGAGAAAGTTTGTTGAAATTGAGATAATGAGAGATTGAGAAAATGAGGAATTGTGGTCTACGTTTATTCTTGACGTTAGTCTTCATTTCTCATTTTCTCATTTTTTCATTTTCTCAATCTCTGATGCTCGTTGAACTGAATTGCGAGAATCTCTTTGATTGCCATCATGATTCACTGAAGCAGGACACCGAATGGTTGCCTGCTTCAGTTCGTAAGTGGACTCCTACCCGTTACTGGCGTAAGATTAACAATATCGGACAGGAGATTCTTTCATGTCAGGAGGATGGCGTGCCCGACTTGGTAGCATTGGTTGAAGTAGAGAATGATTCCGTGTTGCATAGTCTGACTAAGCGTTCGTTGTTGAAAAATGCGGGCTATGAATACTTGATGACTGAGTCGCCCGACTTGCGTGGCATCGATGTGGCTCTGCTCTATCAGCCTTTTTCTTTCCGTCCTCTTTGTTATGATAACCTTTCTATTGAACCCTTGGAAGACATGCGTCCCACACGTGACATACTATATGTAAAAGGTGAGATTATATCAGGCGACACTCTGCATATCTTTGTGGTACATTCCCCCAGCCGTTATGGTGGCGAGAAGGCTACTATTCCCAACAGACAGCTCATCGTCGATCGGCTGATAGAGGCAGTACATTACTTACCTTCTGATGCCAATATCATCATTGTTGGTGATTTTAACGACTATGCTGATAGTCCGGCATTGAGTAACCTTACTCAACATGGATTGCGAAATATTACTGCTGAGGCCAAAGGAACGCATGGCGCAGAAGGTACCTATCGGTATGATGGTGAATGGCGGAGTATCGATCATGTGTTGGTCAGTGAATCGTTAGTCCCCAAAGTGCGGCAGACTAGTGTCAACGATGCTCCTTTCCTCTTAGAAGAGGATAAACAATACGGAGGAGTCAAACCCCTCCGTACTTATATCGGTTATCGCTATCAGCATGGCTTTAGCGATCATCTTCCGTTGGTTACCCGTTTCAGTTTTTAGAAAGCAGGCATGTCGTTGCGCTGCTGTTGCTTGATAGCCATACATTCCATTTCTATCAGCCACCCTGAGCGGCAAACGGGTGCTTGAACGATGATGCGTGGCTTGTCTGGGAAGCGCTCTTTATAGAGTTGGTTCACCTCCTGATAGTCAGCAATGTCTCGCAGATAGACAATCATAACAGTTACGTCATCGTAAGAACTGTCAGCTTCCTTTAAGAGTGCTTCTACATTGTCCCACATGCGATGGGCTTGCAGTGTAATATTCTTGGGATGCTCAATCAGTCCTTTATTGTTGATGCTGGCAGTTCCTGAGATGATGACATGTCGACGATCTGCATAGTCGATATAGGTGCCACGCTCGAAACTGACACCATAGTCGCTGGTTCTATTCAGGTGGGTAGGTGCATACAGATAATGAATCTGTTCCTGGTGAATGCCAGCAATGGCATAGTTATCCATTTGTACCATAGCCTGAACATCCTGTGGACGTCCGCCAATACCTGTCGAGGCAATATAATGGGTGTTGTCCGTCAGTCCTTGCGTAAAGAATACTTTGTTGCGGGCAGTCACCACACCAGCATAGTTGACATCAACATCGTTGACGAAAAGCCAGGTGCGAATACAATTGTTGGCTAAGGTGCAGTCTTCCTGAGCCAGTTGCATGATATACTCGTTGAAGAGCAAACGTGTCTGGTACTCAGAATTCTGTGCGGTATTATGGGCTGATGCGTTCCAGAGATGACGGAATTCACCATGCTGAACCTCGTAGAGCCCACTCTTTCGCAGACTGGGATTCACATGAGTCATCATATAAACCCATAAGCCAATCTTAGAACCATCCAGCGGAGCCTGTCCGATAATGCTCTTGGCACAATCGCTGGTGTCAGCTAACAGCACTTCATCAGCCTGATTGGCTACGTCACTTAGAAAATAGCGCTTAAGAACAGCCGTTGCGCCTTTCAGTTCATTGGCTTTTAATTGCTCATAGCCGTCAAGCACAGCTTCCAACTGCTGTTGAAAGGTGTGTCCTGCCTGAGCATGTATCATAACATGTAATTCCTTGACCTCGCCAGTGCTCTCAAAGCTGCAGATCTCTGCAGAAGCATTGGTCAGCTGGATACTTTTATTCATGTCCTTTGGCCGAATGATTACTTAATATTAGGTTCTTCAAGTCCCAGTCCCTTCTTCTTGTCAACAGCCTTTAGGATGAAGCCCAGCAACAGGGCTGCAACACCCAGCGATGCCAACATGATCAGTGGAGCTGTGTAGTCGTATTTCGTGGGGTCGGTCACACCAGGATTGGTATCATCGAGTACCTTACCAATTAGCAATGGGAAGAGCCACAAACCAATGTTCTGAATCCAGAAGATAAGCGCATAGGCCGAACCAATCACCTTGGCATCTACCAACTTAGGTACTGAGGGCCACAAAGAGGCTGGTACCAGTGAGAAGCTGGAACCCAATACCAGAATAGTAGCGTAGGCAATAATGATGCCTCCCACCGTGCTGTCCTTGAACAGAGGCAGGATGAAGGCAAATGTCAGGTGGCAGGCAATAAGCAGCAGCGAACCAAGAATCAGCATTGAGGCAGCCTTACCCTTATGGTCGACGTAAGAACCCAAAATTGGGGTAATCAGCACAGCCAACAATGGGAATACTGCAAAAATGCTCTCTGCCGACTGACGCATGTAACCCATATAACAATATGTAATCAATGCGAGGATAGAGACGCCTAACAGTCCATATTTCATATTAGCTTTCTTCTGGAAGTTAGAAGCAAAACCTGCAGCCGCAACCAGAAGCATGATGATATACTGTACGATGGTGACAGAACTGCTGGCCCAGAACGTGTCTTGTGCAGGTTCAACCAATGTCAGGTTACACTGCAGCATGTTGACAGCATACTTCTGGAAGGGGAAGATGGCACTGTAGTAGAGTACACACAGCAATGCCACCAACCAGAAACCGCTGGAGGTGAGAATCTGCCCCAGGTCGCTGATCTTGAAGGGATCGTCTTTCTCTTCTGCCTCACCAGTCTGTGCATCAAGCTTCTTATCCATGAAGAAATAGACGATAGTCATGATGAGTGCAATACACATCAGTACCACACCAAAGGCAACGCTGCGGCTGACACTGATCTGTCCGCCTAACTTAGCAAAGAAAGGCGAGAAAATCATACAGGTGGCAACACCCAGACGGGCTAGTGCCATCTCAGAACCCATTGCCAACGCCATCTCACGACCTTTGAACCATTTTACGATACCACGACTAACGGTGATACCTGCCATCTCACAACCGCAGCCGAAAATCATAAAGCCGCATGCTGCAAATTTGGCTGAGGCGGGCATGCCAGCATAGAAGGGAGATACGCCCAATTCATCGAAGACAGGGATATAATTAAGGTTGTTGTTAAACCATGTTTCAAGTCCACTTCCCATGAAACTCTCACTGACGGCATACCATTTGACGCAGGCACCTACCAGCATCACTGAAGCAGAGAGCACTGCGGTAAAGCGTACACCCATCTTGTCGAGGATGATACCTGCGAAGATGAGGAAGAATACGAATACGTTAAGGAATACTTCTGAACCCTGCATGGTTCCGAATGCAGTGGAGTCCCAACCACGGGTTTCCTGCATCAGGTCCTTGATTGGTGATAGAATATCCATGAAGATGTAGCTGCAGAACATGGCCATAGCCAGGAGCAGCAGAGCGGTCCACCGCATACCGGCAGAATCGCGAAGTGTTTTCTGAATTGCTTGTGTCATTATTTGGTCTTTTTTTACTTTTATATTACTGTTTATTCCCACGGTGGGAATGTTTTGTTCCCACGCTGGGAATTATTTGTTCCCACGCTGGGAATATTTTTACTTCAACCAGCGGTCTAACCAGTTGAAGAAGGTGCGCTGCCAAAGTACACCGTTCTGGGGTTTCAATACCCAGTGGTTTTCATCGGGGAAGATGAGCAGTTCTGCAGGGATTCCCTTCATGCGGGCAGCATTGAATGCCTGCATGCCCTGAGTATAGCAGATGCGGTAGTCCTTTTCACCATGTATACAGAGGATAGGCGTATCCCACTTCTCCACCATTTTATGCGGTGAGTCATGATAGGTCTTCTTGGCATTAGGCATCTGTGGACGGTGCCAATAAGCCTCGTCATATTCCCAGTTAGAGAACCAGTTCTCTTCTGTCTCCAGATACATGGAAGCCAGATTGAAGGCTCCGTCATGAGCAATGAAAGCCTTGAAGCGCTTGTTGTGGATGCCTGCCAGATAGTAGACTGAGAAACCTCCGAATGAGGCTCCGACAGCTCCCAGACGGTTCTTATCGACGAAGGGCAGTGAATCAGCGGCAAAGTCGATAGCCGACAGGTAGTCGTTCATGCACTGACCAGTCCAGTCGCCACTAATCTCTTCTTTCCATTCCTGTCCGAAGCCAGGCAGACCGTGACGGTTGGGAGCTACTACCACATAGCCGTTAGCTGCCATAATCTGGAAATTCCAACGATAGCTCCAGAACTGGCTGACAGGACTCTGTGGACCACCCTCGCAGAAGAGTAGGGTGGGATATTTCTTCCCTTCCTCATAATTGGCAGGCAGCATCACCCAAACCAGTTCTTTCTTACCATCAGTCGTGGGAACCCAGTATTGCTGCATCTTACCAAGCGTCAACTGATCAAGGATATGCTTGTTCTCAAACGAAATCTGTTCTATCTTAGTAGCCTGTTTCTTGACAGGAGGTGTTACCATATAGATGTCAGTAGGTGTTGAGAGGCTCTGACGGGTAGCCAGGATACGCTGTCCGTTGTTTGCCATCTGAATGCTGGTCCAGTCATCCCAAGTCTCTGTCAGCTGTGTTACCTCACCTTTCTGGCTGGCGCAGTACATATTACAGCAACCATTCCATACGCTGATGAAATACAGTTGTGGGTCTGTACTTTTCACTTTTCTCTGTTTACTTTTCACTTCTTGTGGTGCCCAACAGAAAGCATCCACATCGCTCTTCCAATTGATGTATCGTTTGGTACCTGTAGCTAAGTGATAGATACACAAGCGGTTGAGGTCTGCCTCATAACCATCGCGCTCCATTGATAGCCAAGCCACATACTCACCATCAGGCGAGAACTGTGGATTCTGATCGTAGCCAACATTATTCTTCAGATTCTCAGGGGCATTGACAGCCTGAATCTTCAAGGTGCGTGTAGGGTCATTCTTAGGAGCAACATAATCGGCAGGCTTACAGAGATTTTTGGTTTCGCGCGTACCTATATTATATAAATAGATGTCGGAATCAGTGGAGATAGAGTATTCCAGTCCCGTTTTCTTTCGACAGGTATAGGCAATGGTCTTCGAATCAGGGCTCCATGCCAATTGTTCGATGCCACCAAAGGGTTCCATAGGACATTCGTAGGGCTCACCTTCCAGAATATCCGTCATGTTTGTAGCGATACCATCATCGCTTACTGAACAGACAAAGGGATGCTGAATACTCTCTACATAGTGGTCCCAGTGGCGATACATCAAATCTGTCACACGACGACCAGTGGCCTTGGGCAGATCATCAGGATTCTTTTGGATAATCTCGTTGAAGTCGATACTCTTGAGGATGATGACGTGCTTGCGGTCTGGTGAGAACTTAAAGCCTTCCACCTTACCATCAGTCTTTGACAGTTGCTTGCGCTCACTGCCGTCAGCCTTCATACTCCATATTTCGCCATCGCTGACGAAGGCGATGGTTTGTGCGTCAAGCCATGTAGGATCACTCTCGCTCTTGGCACTGGTCGTCAATTGCTGACGATTGCTGCCGTCTGCATTCATCACGCAGATGACCTGATGACCTTTGTTCTGCTTGACACTGTAATAACCTACTTGGAAAACCACCTGGCTACCATCAGGTGAAGCCTCTACGCCACCAATGCGCCCCATAGCCCAAAGAGCCTCAGGAGTCATCATGCGACTCGCCAGTTTGATATTCTGTTTTCCAATCTTCACGTTTTCTTCTGCTTGTGCATTGCTGCAGCACATTCCGAGCACTGCTGCAAGCACGATAGTTGCAATTCTTTTCATTGTTTTATCTTAATTTGCCTGCAAAGGTACAAATAAGTGGGGAAATTGCAAAAGGAAAACGAAATTTTATTATCTTTTTAGAACGTGAGTGCCTTGAGCAGAGCTCAAAGCTACGAATAAGTGAGGAAAATGATTGCAGTTTCACGAAAAATTAGTATATTTGCACTCGAAACAATCTAGAGATTACATGAGACGATATTATTTCCTCTTCACAATAACTCTGCTGGCCATGATGGTATGGCTTGCAGGAAGCTGTGATAACCAGACAGCCCGTCAGCAACAGAAGGTAGAGTGGACCCGTGTAGACACACTATTGGCCAAGGCCCAGCGTTCAGGTTCCTTAGAGCAAATGCAGACGCTGATAGACAGTCTGGAGGAGAAAGGCGAACTACAACCATTACGTGCAGACTTCTACCGTGCCAACAACTACAATGAAAACAGCCGGAAGGTTGAGGCCGAGGACTATTGCCGTCGTGTGCTGGATGCACCCGATGCTGTAGAGCGCGACCCATGGGGGTATCTGTTGGCAGGGCGTATGCTCGCTAACATCCGCTTTCAAAAGCGTGATTTCGATGGTACTATCCGTACTGTGTTGCCACTTATCCATATGATGGATACACTCAATATGAGTGGAATGCGCAGCTACATTGACCTTTACACACTGTTAGGTCACTGTACGTTGTCGACTAATCAGCCTACGCAGGCCGCAGAGAACTTCGAAAAGGCCTATGGTGCTATGCAACAGCTGATGACTGAAGATACCACGCTGAATGCCGTGCATACGGCATTTGTCAACATTAATTCTATTACCAACGATTATATCAATCTCAAACGCTGGGAGGATGCTGAGCACTGGGTTATCCGATTAGACTCTCTGATGCCACGTTACCAGCATTATGATTTTCCTGAGAATCCTTTCTTCTCGGAAATGCAGCGAGGTTCAGCCATCCTGAATCGAGCAATGGCTATGCTCGGTCTGGGACGTACCAAGGAGGCTGCGGAGGCCTATGCAGAATTCAAGGAGAACAGTTTTTCTATTACCGACTATGGGCGCATCAATGCCTCCGACTATCTGATGTTGGATAAACGCTATGCAGCAGCTGCTGACAACTACGAGGTGGTAGATCGTGTTGTTCGCAGTAGTGGCTACGAACTCTCCCTTGACCTTATCAATACGCTCTATATTCCCAAACTGAAGGCCAATCTGCTCAGTGGACGCAGGGATGCCGCTTTGCATGTGGCTTCACAAATCGCTGAATCGTTCGACTCAGCATATCATCGGCAGTTGACCGATCAGACTGCGGAGCTGGCTACTATTTACGACACGAAAGGTAAGGAAGCACAGATAGCACATCAGCAGGCCGAACTGTCACAGCAGCGTTTTATCGGTGTTGTCGTAGCATTGACGCTTATCACCATTTTCTTTATCATCTATACGTTGCATCGTCGTAGGGCTGCTCGCCGCATGGCTTTAATGAAGGCACGTCAGGAACGCATAGAGAGTGAACTTCGTATTGCTCGCGACATCCAGATGTCAATGGTGCCCAATAAGTTTCCTGACGAAGAAGGGCTTGACATGTATGCCTCGATGAAACCTGCCAAGGAGGTTGGTGGCGATCTGTATGGGTATGTACTCCAGGACCGCAAACTCTACTTTGCGTTGGGTGATGTCTCTGGAAAAGGTGTTCCCGCCTCGCTATTCATGGCTCAGGCCACACGACTGTTCCGTACACTGGCAGCTCAAGGTATGTCGCCTGCTGAGATCTGTACACGGATGAATGATGCTCTGTCTGGTGAAGACAACAAGAATAGCATGTTTGTCACCTTCTTCCTCGGATTAGTAGACCTTGAAACAGGTCGTCTCTCGTTTTGTAATGCAGGTCATAATCCGCCTATCCTCAATGCTCAATATATGGAGATGCAGCCTAATGCACCCATTGGCATTCTTTCTGGCATGCAGTATATTGGTGAGGAAATGGACACCATCAAGGGATGTTCACTCTTTGTCTATTCTGATGGTCTGAATGAGGCCGAGAATAACCAACAGGAGCAATTCGGAGACGAACGACTACTCGATATCCTGAGTACATCAAAGTTCGACTCCGCCCGCCAAGTGATTGATACACTGGCTGCCGAAGTCGAAAAGCATCGTGATGGGGCCGAACCGAATGACGACCTTACAATGATGTGTCTGCGGATTAGCTAACCCGCTTAGTCATTATTTCTTCTTGACAGGATCGCAGGTAAGGCCACAGCCCAGTTTCTTGAAGATTTTACGATCTACCTCGCTGAGCATCACCGTAGTATGCACCTGACAATCACGTAGTTGTGGCAACTGTTCAAGAGCTTTGCGGCAGTTGTCATCGTTGGTCGAGAGCACAGAGAGGGCTACCAGCACTTCATCAGTATGCAGGCGTGGATTCTTGCCTCCCAAGTATTCAATCTTCGTCTTTTGTACAGGCTCTATCAGACTTTGTGGAATCAGCTTGATCTCATGGTCGATGCCTGCAAGATGCTTGGTGGCATTCAGCAGCAATGCTGCACTACATCCTAACAGAGGTGATGATTTAGCGGTGATGATAGTTCCGTCTTCCAGTTCGATGGCTGCTGCTGTCTGTCCGCTCTCTATTTTCTTCTCGTAGGCTGCTACCGTAACCTTGCGTGTGGCTGTTGATATCTTGGCCTGATTGAAGAGCATGCGGATCTTGTTGACCTCACTCTCGTTATCAGCCCCATTGGCCATCTTGTTGGTAGCATCATAGAATCTACGGATAATCTCGTCGAGGCTGGCCTGACAGCACACCTCGTCATCGCTGATACAGAAGCCCACCATGTTGACACCCATATCCGTTGGCGACTTATATGGATTTTCGCCATAGATACCCTCAAAGAGTGCGTTCAACACAGGAAATATCTCGACGTCGCGATTATAGTTGACAGCTGTTTTCCCATAGGCCTCCAGATGGAAGGGGTCAATCATGTTCACATCGTTAAGGTCGGCAGTAGCAGCCTCGTAGGCGATGTTAACAGGATGTTTTAGGGGCAGGTTCCAGACGGGGAATGTCTCAAACTTGGCGTAACCAGCACGGATACCACGCCTGTTCTCGTTGTAGAGTTGAGAGAGACAGGTTGCCATTTTGCCTGATCCAGGACCAGGGGCGGTGACGATAACCAATGGGCGTGTGGTTTCCACATAGTCGTTCTTGCCAAAACCCTCGTCACTGGCAATGAGATCCACATTGTGGGGATAACCGTCGATGGGGTAGTGGATATACGACTTGATACCCTCTCTGCGCAGACGGTGGCGGAACTGATCTGCTGCATGCTGACCATTATAGTGGGTAATCACTACTGATCCCACCATGAAGTCACGACGCATAAACTCATCGCGCAATCTCAGCACGTCTTCGTCGTAGGTGATACCTAAATCTGCCCGTATCTTGTTCTTCTCGATGTCCTCGGCACTGATGACAATCAGTATCTCGATGCTGTCGCGCAACTGTGCCAGCATGCGCAACTTCGAATCGGGTTTGAAGCCAGGAAGAACGCGTGAGGCATGATGGTCGTCAAAGAGTTTGCCACCCAGTTCCAGATACAGTTTTCCGTCAAATTGAGCTATTCGTTCACGAATATGCTCTGATTGAATCTTGAGATATTTCTCGTTATCAAAACCTATCTTCATTTTCTACGCTGTTTTTGCATTTCTTCTGCCTGTTTCTGCATGGCTTCCAGACGGGCAGCCAAACCAGATGCCTTTTTGGGATTATTCTTGTTGGCCTGATAGTTAGCTTCCAGAATAGCCAACAACTTCGCATCGTCCGTTGTCTTACGCAGTGTCCACATGATGGCTGCCGACATGAACAGCGATACGAAATAGTAGAAGTTCAGACCTGAAGAGTAGTCGTTAAAGATAAAGAAGAACATCAGTGGCATGATGTACATCATCCATTGCATCATCTTCATCTGCTCAGCCTGCTGACCAACCATCTGGTCTTTCTGCTGTTGCATAGAGAACCATGTGTAGATAAGCTGTGCGGCACAGAACAGGATACACGTTAGTGACAGGTGGTCGCCAATACCCCAGATGTTCGTGCCCCATTCTATGATGGGGTCGTAGGTTGACAGGTCGCTCATCCACAGGAATGACTGACCTCTCAGTTGGATGGCGTTAGGTACGAAGAAGAACATAGCCAGCCAGATAGGCATCTGGATGAGCATGGGCAGACAACCAGACAATGGGCTGACGCCGTACTTCGAGTAGAGCGACATCATCTCCTGTTGTTTCTTCATCTGGTCCTCAGGCTTGTCATATTGTTTGGTAGCCTCTTCGAACTTGGGTTTCAGCACACGCATCTTGGCACTCGACATATAGCTCTTCTTCACCATTGGGAAGGTGATGAACTTCAGCAGGATGGTAATCAGGATTAAGACGATACCCATATTGAATCCGAAGCCTGTCAGCCAGTCGAATACATATAGTGTGAACCAACGGTTAATCCAGCGTAACAGCCACCAACCAAGGTCTACTAACTGCTCCAGATCGAGGTCTTTGCCAAAAGCACTCTGCTCCTCCACATCCTGAATCAGACGGAAGTCGTTGGGACCGATATACATCTCAAACTCAGCAGGTGTCTTGCCAGTTGGATCGAAGGCAGTCTTCAATTTGGCATCGAACATCTTCAGATAACCCGTACCTTTCTCGTCCATCGTACTGGTCAGTGTCGCTCCGGCTGCAAAGTTTTCCTTAGCGATGAAGGCTACACTGAAGAACTGGTTGCGGAAGGCAATCCAGTCGGTAGGCTCTTCTGTCTGCTCCTGCTTGTCGCTACTTTCCGATAGCTTGTCAGTTCCGCCCTTTGTCTCCTTATAATATATAGAGGTATAGCGGTTCTCGAATGAATAGCCCTTCTCCTGCTGACGGCAGTGGTCGGTCCATTCTATCTCCATTTCCTTATATGAAGGCGCAAAGATGTTGGCCAGTCCCTTGGTTTCCAGTGAGAGCGACAACAGATAGTCCTTGCCCAAACGATAGTGCAACGCTATCTCACCACCGTTCTGTGCCTGTGCCGTCATAGTGACAGTCGAATCGGTCTGTTCACTGGGGGTAAAGAACATGTCGCTGGTTACGATGTTGTCCTGCTTGCCAGCCAACATGAAGTTCATGTTCTGGTCATTCTCGTCAAACAGCGTCACATCCTGCTGTCCGTCAATGCTCTTGAAGTTCTTGATGACTGCTTTGCGGATGACGCCACCCTTTGTGTCGAGGGTCAGTTCCAACTTCTGGTTCTTCAGTACGATCTTCTGGGAAGTACCGCTGAGAGCCTGATGGAACAAGGCTGTGGTGTCGGCTTGGGTTGCTGCGTCAGCAATGGAATCGCTGACCATTTTCTTGTCTGCAGCCTCTTTGGCTGCTTTCTCTGCCTTTTCTTTGGCAACAGCAGCAATGGAGTCTTGCATTCTGGCGGCTTCTATCTGCTCTGCCGAAGGCTGGTTCCACCAACTGAAACCAATGAGCACAAGGGCAATAAGCGCAAAGCCGATAAGCGTGTCTTTATTCATTTCGTCTTTATGTTTTTATTTCTATTTGCTCAATCAAGGTGCAAAGGTACAAAAAAATAAGGAATAATGAATTATGAATTAAGAATTTTTTCGTATCTTTGCAGCGATTATGAAGTACAGATACATTTTTATACTAATGTCAGCCGTGCTGATGACCTTACCAGTATCAGCCCAGCGTAAGAGCAAAAAGGCCTCAAAAGCTGCCGTTGCTGTGGCCGATACAGTAATGAAACATGATACGGCTCTTGTCGTGAAGAACTATATCGATTCGCTGACGGTCCTTCGTCAGCAGTTAGATTCGCTACAGCGTGTCAATGAATCGTTACGTTCAGAAGTCAGCGATGGTCGCTATTTCCGCCTGTTTGCACCTACCACCTTCTATCATTCTGGTGCTAACAAGACCTTTGCCCTGAATCCTCAGAAGGGCGACGAGGTGACCGATGCTATCGATGCGGCATTGATGGATCTTTATATGCGTCGTCCTGACCTGGTGAAGGATAACGAGAGCCATCTGCGTGAGGTTGGTTCTATTCGTACGGATGTCAACCAGGAAATAAAACAACAGGTGGAGTTGACGGAGAAGGCTGCTCCTGTTCCTGATGAGCCGGAGGCTGTACCCATTGGTTTGGTAGTTGTCAAACCAAATTTCTGGAAGTTCAAGGGTGATGGCTATCTGCAGTTCCTTCAGAACTATGTGTCTAACAACTGGTATAAGGGTGGCGAGAGCAACTATTCAGCAGTAGGAGCTGTGACGCTCGACCTGAACTATAACGATAAGGACAAGATTACTTTCGACAACAAGCTCGAGATGAAACTTGGCTTCCAGACATCTCGTACCGACTCTGTTCATAAGTTTAAGACTAACAACGACCTGATCCGTCTGACCAGCAAGTTGGGACTTCAGGCACATAAGCGTTGGTACTATACCTTACAGCTACTGGCTTGGACGCAGTTTACCAAAGGTCTGAAGGCCAACGACGAATTTGTCTACTCAGACTTCTTCTCTCCCTTCAACCTCAATATCGGTGTCGGTATGGAGTATAAGGTTGAGGCGATGAACAAGAAGCTAACGGGTAGTCTTAACTTCCTGCCACTCTCGTTCAATTTCATCTATGTGGGACGTCAGAATCTGGCTTCGCGTTATGGTATCTCTGGCGACCACCATACTCGCGAGAACTTTGGTTCCAATTTTACAGCCGATCTGAAGTGGCAGCTGGCAGAACAGATAGCTTGGAAGACGCGCTTCTATGCTTTCACCTCTTACGATCGAGCCTTGATAGAGTGGGAAAACCAGATAGAGCTGAAGGTGACGAAGTATATCTCTGCCAACCTGTTCCTCTATCCACGTTTCGACGATTCCAATGCCCGCGACGACAAGATGGGCTACTTCCAGTTCCAGGAGTACAGTTCGATAGGACTCACCTATTCGTTCTAAAATAAAAAGCACTGCTCAAACGGCAGTGCTTTATTCTTTAACTTCTCTAACTTCTTCAAGAATCACTATTTCTCAGCTTCCGTCATATCGCCTTCTATATAGAGGCGAGTCATTTCAACAGCTCCGTTAGTGCGAACGGTGATTGACTTCTTGAAGTGACCAGGAAACTTACCGGCACCATTGTAGGTTACCTTGATTTCGCCCTTCTCACCTGGCTGAACGGGAGTCTTGGTATATTCAGGCACGGTGCAGCCACAAGAGGCAATAGCCTGATTGACTACCAGGGGCTGTTCGCCTACGTTAGTGTAGGTGAAAGTACAGGTTACCTTAGGTTCCTTCTCAGAAAAGGTTCCGAAGTTGTGCGAAGTCTTATCAAACTTGATTTCTGCGGGCTTCTGAGCCATAGCTGTTGTCAAACAGCCTACCAGCATCAGTGCCATAACTATCATTTTTTTCATTTCCATTCTTGTTTTTGGGTGAATAAATCGATGCAAAAGTAAGGCATTTTCCTTATACCTGTATCATTCTGCCCGCTATTTTTAGTTAATTTAACTCACAGCAACTTCTGTTCAAGAACGTTTCTTACCAGTCCAACGGTGTTTCTCACGTTGAATTTGGCCAGTAGTCGTTTGCGATACCAGTTAACGGTTTCTGTGCTCAGATTTAGGTCTAAGGCTATTTCCGGATTGGTATGTCCGTCGCAGATGCGGCGAAGAATCTTCTTCTCCACATCCGTCAGGACCACGCTATGGCTTTTACCCTCACGCAGGATGTTCTCTACTTGTGGCGAGACATACTGTTGCTTTTGCCACACGCTGACAATGGCTTGTATCAGTTCCTCAATGGGCGAACTCTTCAGCACATAGCCGTGGGCACCACACTCCACCATCCGTTGAATCATAGAATACTCATCGTGTATAGTGACAGCAACCACTCTGACGTTCTGATAGGTGCTGACTATCTGCTGGCAGAAAGCCACACCATCGCCATCAGGCATGGAGAGGTCGAGCAACAGCACGTCTGGACGCCGTTCCTGTAAGGCTACCCTGCAGGCTTCCAAAGTGTTGAAGGTACGGCTGACGTGGGCCTTACCGCTTTTGTTAATCATCTCAGAAAGACCCTCGCACACCATCTGGTGATCGTCTGCGATATATACATCTATAAGATATTTTTTCATAATGGCAAAGTAATATGAATGTCTGTTCCTTTTCCGTTGGCTGTAACGATATTCGTCTGTCCTTTGTAGGGTGCTATGCGCTCTCTGATGTTCTGTAGTCCCATACCCTCTGTTCCTTCCTGCATTCCTTTGCCGTCATCGCTGACGGTCAGCGTCACCTCCTTCTCGTCCTGCATCAACTGGATATCGATGCTTGATGCCTCAGCGTGTTTCAGCGCGTTGTTCACCAGTTCGTAGGCGCAGCGGTAGAGAACGAGTTCCTTATCTCGGTCTAATCGTATATCGCCAACGGCTTGGAAATGTGCGTGAGGTACTGATATGGCGAAGTCATTAAGTGCTGATACGAGACCGTTTTTCAATAGTTCCTCAGGCATCAGGTGATGGGCAGTACGACGCAGTTCAACAATAATCTTATCGAGCAATTGGATGTATTCACTCCCCTCGTCCTTTGGAGAGGGGGTGGGGGTGAGGCTTCTCATCCGCAATAAAGATAACATGCCGCCAAGTCCGTCATGTAAGTCGCGGGCCAGTATGCGGCGCTCCTTAGTTTCAGTCTCTAGAGCCACTTTTGCTACCAACAAGGCTTTTTTGCGACGCTGAATCACCACTATCAGAATACAGCCAGCTACTAAGGCGGCAATAGCGATGATAGCTGCAACAAATAACCAGCGGTAAAGTCCGCGTTCCTTGTCGAGGGTTGCAATCTGTGCCTCCTTCTTCTGTGTCTCATAGAGTACTTCCATCTGTGACAGTCCACTCTGGTAGTGGTCGGTAGCATAGCGGCTCATGATGTCGTACACCTTATTGATGTATATACGAGCCTTGTCTTTCTGCCCCAGTTCCGTGTAAATCTCTGCCAGCAGCATATAGCCGCCCTTGTCGGCATAGGTCGCCGTTGAGTCGGGGTGGATGCTGCGAAGGCCGTAATCCAGCGCCTCGTGCCAACGTTTCTCAGCCATAGCCACCTCACAGGCTGCCATATAGATGGTGCTAACGTCTTCGAACATCATTTGCGAGTTATCAATGTATGACAGCGCCTTCTGGACACAGCGTTTGGCAGCAGCTACATCTTTGTGACCTTCCATCAGCAGGATTCGAGCCTTGAAAGCCGTCATGATAGCATAGTCCACAGGTTCTTCTGTGCGGTGCTCTTGGAAATAGGCCAACACCTCATTGACCGTCTTTAACGCCTTATCGTAATCGCCTTGGTTGAAGTATACGCCTACGAGTCCTTTCTTGGGAAACGTCATCATCAGCGTGTCGCCAGTTTCCTTGCCCTTCTTGATGGCTTTCAGGTAGTTGCGCTCCGCCTCGTCCAGATTATCCATCTGCCCGTACAGTTCACCGACGTTGTAGTAGAGGATGACCTGGCTCTCTAACCAATTATATTTCTCGAAGATAGGCAATGCCATTTGATAGTAGTGGATGGCCAGATGAGCCTTGTCCTGCATATTGTAAACATTGCCGATAGCACCATAGAGCGCCGAGTATGCATCATCAATAGTCGTCTGATCATAACGCTTGTCGTGCTTCATGCTATCTACTACCGCCAGTGCCTGTTGGAAGATGCGGATGGCCTCGTCGTACTCTTCACGTGCATAATACATCTGTGCGAAACGGCGTAGCACACCTTGACGAATTCTTAAACCATTCAGCTCGTAGCTCAGCGCTAAAGCCTTGTGGCCGTAGCCTGTGGCCTTAGCGGAGTCGTAAGGCAGGTAGCCGCGCATCAGTTCGTCGTAGGCTCTCAGCAAATCTTCCCCTTTAGGCGGGTTATTGCTTTCCAATGCTGCCTCCAAGGAGTCGACACGTGCATTGCGATAGTCATTGTAGGCTTCCGCTGTCAGACAGACAACTAGGCAGATGATAAGAACGTTTATTCTCATAACAACTGCAAAGATACACAAATAATTTCAATAACGCCTCTTTAGTATCAAAAAACGCAGGTCTTTGTCCGTCTGTTACCACCCAAATGGGTGGATATTTTGCTTGTTTCTTTAATTTTACGCTTGAAATCTGCTGTTGTTTTGTAATAATATGCTTAACTTTGGAGAAGAGAATTAAACGAAATTAATAACTAATAACAAGACAGTGAATATGAAAAAACTATTTTTGGTGATTGTTGCAATGGTAGCTTTTGCGACTACTGCCGATGCGCAGGGTTTCCTGAAGCGCCTGAAGGAGAAAGCTATCAATGCAGTTGAGAATTCGGTAGAGCGTAAGGTGGAGAGTAAGGCTGAGCGCGAGACCGACGATGCGATGGATGATGTGCTCGATGGCAAGAAGAGTGAAAAGTCCAGCAAGAAGTCCAAGAAGAATAACGATGATACTTCAGAAGACACCTCAGTAGATACTTCAGAAGATACCTCTGAACCTCAAATCGCTACATCAACAGACTTCAAGCGTGGCTCCGTCATTCTGTTTGAAGACGACGTAACGAAGGAGCGGGTAGGGGAGTTCCCCTCGAAGTGGGACTTGTTAGACGGTGCTGCAGAGGTGAAGACGATAGGTGGTGTGAAGGCTATCGAACCTACGAACAATGCTGTCATCACACCATTATTGAAACAGCAGGGCGCCTATTTGCCTGAAGAGTTTACACTTGAATATGAGTTCTATTATTGGAAATCTGGCAGTCAAGTCAAGGGAAATGACGGCATTGGCTTAAATGATATGAAGCTGAGGCTGTATACAACAACAGACCGTTCGAATCCAGATACTGGTGAAGGAATGGTTTCTTTCGAACTGGTTCATGGCGTTTGCGAATGTGCCGATCACAGTTACTATAACATGGGCAGACCTACGGGCTTCAACTACAACTTCAAACAGGGCTGGAACCATGTGGCTTTCTCGTTCAACAAGCGTGCGCTGAAGGTTTATTTCAATGGCAATCGTGTGGTCAACCTGCCTAACGTCAAGCAACCCACTTGGTTTGCCTTTCAGGTACCTTTCGATTATCATAACCTGACCTTTATCCGCAATGTTGTATTGGCCAAAGGTGCCGTAGAGTTGTACGATCGCGACGCATCCGACATTGATAAGGCTATTGCTGAGACTGGTAAGTTTGTGACTAACAATATTTTATTTGAAACAGGTAAAGCAACCCTTAAGGCCGAGTCGATGACTGAAATCGAGAAGGTGGCAGCCTATATGAAGAAGAACCCACGTGCTCGTTTCGAAGTTCAAGGCCATACCGACAATCAAGGCTCTGACAAGATTAACGACCCCTTGTCGCAGCAGCGTGCTGAGGCTGTTGTAAAAGCTCTCGCCAGTCTTGGTGTCGACGACTTCAACCTGAAAGCTGTTGGTAAAGGCTCTCACGAACCCGTTGCTGACAACAAGACGGAAGCTGGTCGAGCCAAGAATCGTAGAGTAGAGTTCATCAAGAAGTAAAAATCAGGTTTGAGCGGGCGCTCGCATGTTTATGGGCGCCCGCTCGCAAATATAAGGCCGTCCGCCCGAATATGTAAGGGCGGGCGCCCAAATTTGGCAACTCGGCCTTTCTCTCCCTGCCAGAACGGCATTTTATCCCTGTTACTAAGGCTTTCTTTCCCTGTTTGTACGGCATTCTTCCGTAACGTAAAACTTGATATAACAAATAACAATGAAAACAATACGATTATTACTCCTTTTGCTATTGGCTGTCGGCGCGACAGAGCTAAGGGCTCAGAATTCGCTGACAGTGACGCTGACAGATGGAACGCAACGCGTGTTTAAGTTGAGTGAGCGCCCCGAACTGTTGTGGGAGGGCGACAACATCATTATCAGTACTGCGACAACAGAAATGTCTGTACCGCGTAAGAACTTCAAGGGACTGAATGTGAGTGATGCCTTGGCTATTGAGGACGTCAAGAACGTCGGAAGCCGCGTTACGATTGGTGCTAACGGACTGCTGAATGCCGAAGGGTTGAAAGCCGGTAGCACGATAAAAGTTTACGATGCTGCTGGCCGACAGATCAATCAGCAGAAAATCGCGCCGAATGGTCGTGTGACCGTCAACCTCTCCAAGCAGCCTGCGGGCACCTACTTCGTGAAGATAGACCATCAGCAAACCCTCAAAATCGTCAGACCATGAAACATTCCGCATTATTGACAGCACTTGTGGCGATAGCCATGACGTGCGCGTTGACGGCAAATGCCCAGGACCAGATGGTGGTAGTGACGGCAGACGGCGACCTGCAGGTCTATCCCGTTGCCGATATGAGCAATTTCTCCTATGATGCCGCAACTGATAGTTATTCATTAACATCAGGTGAACGAACGCTGACCTTTGAGGGTAAGGGCATCAAGCAGATATACTTCGCAGACAAGTGCGAGACAGACAACGATCCGTACATCATTCCAAAGTCTACTGATACGTTGAATCCCAATTATGTGCGCCCTGCTGCCGACAGCTACGAAATAGTAGAGATGGATACAACCTTATGCCGCGTCCGAGTGCGATTCCTGAAAGACAAGCCGAGCCTCTATGTCGGCAAAGTGCTTTCGTTGGATTATGAGGAGCACCCCTACAACTGCTACGTGCTCACAAGCCATGAGAACAATGGCGTTGTAGACATTCGTTATCGTAACGCCCTGCTCCGTGAACTCATCTACAATACCAATTTTGTATTGACCGATAATGCAGACGACTTGTATTTCCCTAATAGCGCTCAAGCCATCAGGGCACAGCGGGCTGGCACTAACAGAAGGGGCAATGTGGATTCTGAACTAAAGCCCATCAAACTGGCGACGCAAGCCTATGATTTCTTCAAGAGCAGTGAGTTAAAATTCGGCTCTCAAGTCAGCAATACGTTTGGTTGCGAGCTTACCTGCAACCTTGGAGATCCCGTGCCTGGTACTGAGTCCATCCGCTCGTACATGTCGGAGGTTAAATATTTCGGATTGGTGTTCCGTGGAAACTATGAAAAGAAGTCGACCGTCAAGGTGAATATCAACGGGAAGTACAGTCTCTCACATAACAAGATATTGACCAAGCATCCGTTCTTCACACAAGGTATGGTAACCATCGGGGCGGTTCCTTTTTGGCTGATTGTGACAGCAGATTTTGGTGCACAGATTGAAGCTGCCATCGAGCGGAACTTCCGCTATGCACATACACAGACCGACCAGCTGTTTGCAACTATCGGATTCGAATATCGCGGTGAAGAGGATCACCTCACCCCGATTTTCGACATCACGCCCAAGCACTTCCAAGAGAAACCCGACTTTGAGGCCAAAGCGCAGAAAGCAACGCTCAAACTTTCGCCCTATCTTGAGATAGCCCTGACTGTCGATCTCTTCTTTACAGGCTATGTCGACCTCATGCCGTTTATCAGAGCCACCTACGAGGGTATCAAACTGAATGGCATCGACGACTACAGCCAGTGGCTTGTCGACGTTGGCGGCAATGTGCGCCTCGGGTTGCGCTTTAACACCCTCCACAACGATAAAAGTATTGACTTGATGAACTGGACCTCTGATGATTTGTTTGTCACGAAGTTATTCTCTTCACCCGCCCATCTGAAAAACCTTGATTCCCTCCAAGTGACGTACAATAGTTTTGATGCAACCAGAAAGTCGGATGTACAGGTCTACTTTAAGGACGAACTCACGGATACGTACGAGATACCGACCAGCGGACAGGAAATGTGTGTGGAACAGGAAGCCCTCTCTGATTTGCCTGATGAACAATTGCGTGAAATCTATGGGCAGACGACGCAGGCTCCTTTACGCCGCTCTCTTCAACCAGCTACGCCTGTTGAACTCCATCCCATCGGTAAGAAATGGGGAACGGTCTGCGATGAGAACGGCATTGCCCATACCGAATTCGTATCCAAAATACCACTCGGCTATCGTACCGTTATAAAAACCCGCATTTTGAACGGTCGCGGCGAGACGATAGAAGAGATAGAGGAGGAGTTGCCTTATGAAATCAAGAATTTCGACGCCACCGTTACTATTGGCCGATATGGTGGCAGTACCATTAAGTACCGCAATAGCGGAAAGAGTATATACGAGCATGTGATTGGTGAAGATGGTAGTGCTGATTTCAAATACGAGAATGGACAAGCGTATGTGAATACGCCAATGGGGTGGTTCCCGTATGGTAGTGGAGCAACGCCGATAGCCGAACAGATGGGAGTCGTCGACCGCGCCATGACGCATTCGCCATACGTATGGGACTGGTGTCGCTATCTGAAGAAGGAATTAGGGCAAGACACAGAAAATATGACTTTTGGCGATGTTGAGATGTTGGGCTTACCCTGCAAGACCGTTTCTATCCCAGAGGGTACTATCATCTATTGGCAAAACCTGATTTTGGGAGTTACCGATGGTGATGAAGGATTTGCTGTTACTAAACTCAACATATTGGACAATCCGACTGAATAAGAAATAATAGATACGATTATGAAGAAAATTGTAATGATGATGGCAGCGCTGCTGATGCTTAGCATGGCAGATGCCAATGCTCAGGGATTCCTGAAGAAGCTGAAGCAGAAGGCTCAACAAGCCGTGATGGGCAATCAGGTGGAGAGTGAAGAAGCTAATGAGCGTAGTGAGGAACAGCAGAGTTATAATGATGAACCTGCCGATCCGTCGAATCTTGCTGTAGCGCAAGGTAGTGACATCGTGCCCAAGCGTAAGACGGTGACCATTACGTGGGATGGTACTATCACCCCCAGTTCGGCATCGACAGCATCAGCGTTGATGGCTGAATTGCCTCAGTTGCCTTCAGCTGAGAAAATGGCGCGTAGTACGATGGCTGAACGTGATGCCTATACGCAGAAGATTGCTGCTGTGTTGGCTCGTGCCGAACAGTTACAGGCAGGCGAGAAAGGATGTTCGGATGCTGAAATGGAGGCATTGCGCCTGAAATGGGAGAACAATATCCAGAACATGTTCGGTCTGACGAAGGAAGAGATGGCTATCTTGAACGATGAAAATGCGCCTGAGTCGAAGAAGAAACCCATTCAGGACAAGGTCATGATGAAAATCATGGGTGGCAATGTTGACCAGGCAGAAATGGCCCGTTTCGAGAAGATGAGCGAGAAGGAGCAGGAGGCCTATATCCGTCAACATCCGGAGTTCGTACAGAAGATGCAGAAGATGGCTCAGAATGCGGGTAACTTCAGCAAACAGATGAACCAGATGACGGCAGCTCTCAGTGGCTATGAAGCTAAAGTGGGTAAGTTGGCGCAGGACTATGCAAAAGCTATCATGCGTGAGGAAAGCCATAGTTATGCTGGTATTGCCAAAAAGTATGATAGTAAACTGAAGAAGTTATACGACCAGATCTGCGCTACAGACGATGCTGCAAAGGTTGATGCCCTCTATGCTGAGGCTGACGAGTTGCTTTATAAGTATCGCTTGGAAGCAGCCAAGGAGTATCGCGCTTCGTTGCAGCGCCAGATTGCTGAGGCTAAGAAGTTTGCCGCTGAGTATGCCCGTCTGTCAAAAGAGGTCGTCGCCAGTGGTGACCTGCCTGAGTGTGCCATTGGACGTACCGACCTGAATACTGTTATCATGGTGGGCAACTTGTTGGATGAAGCCTATAAGGATCTGCCTGAGTTAAATAATCTGCCTGTCTGCAGAGAGACGCTTTACACATTGCCCAAAGGCTGGAACTTTGGCGTGTGGGAATGTCGAGGCTTCATGGGTTCTGTCGATGGCTTTAAGATTGGTGGCGGTTGGCCTCTGTTGGCTGACAACCGATCTGGTGATCAGGTGGAGTATGCCGTCGTAGAGAATGGCAAGTTCCGTAAAATCGACGAGAGCGAGTTGAAGCGTATCAACAAACAGGCAGACCAGCGCCTGAAGACTGCAAGCAAGAACAAACCGCCTTACGGAACCTATAAGAGCCGCAGTGGTCAACGTGTGGTTGAATACAGTAAGACGGGTGAGTTAATCGTCAACGGCATGACCACATTTTACCCCGTTGCTTTTTCTGCCAAGGACAACGCTCTGGAGTGGATTATCCTCGATGGCGAAGAAATCTTGAAATGCACGTACAAGATGTAAGAGGTAAGAGGTGAGAGGTAAGAGAATAGAACGTATTTTGTTGCTGTTGGTGCTGTTCATGCTGGGCAGCACCACAGCATTTTCTATCGATTATCGTAAAGTCTTCGGTAGCGATTGGACTGAGGCTGAACGCTTTGCCAGCGCGCATCATGATGAGTGGAAACAGGAGTTTGACCTTTTCAACGTTGATGCTCGGTTGGCTGAGGCTATCGTGTTTCCTGAACTGATTCGCTACTCGATGTGGCAGGACGAGATTGAACGTACTGCTGTCAATGGCTTGTATGTCAGCAAGGGTAGGGAAGGAGCCGACTTCTCTATAGGTCGTTTCCAGATGAAACCATCGTTTGCCGAGGAGGTGGAAAAGGCATGGAACGCTTCTTCACTTTCAAAGGAGTATGGTTTCTCGTTTAATTTGGCGGATAATAATGAAGCACGTCGTTCGCGTGTTCGCCGTCTTAGCACTATGCAGGGACAATGCCGCTATCTGGCCCTCTTTATCCGCTTGCAGCAGCAGCGTCATCCCCCAATATTACAACTGTCATTACAGGAACAAGTTCGCTTGTTGGCAACCGCCTACAACCGTTCGTTTACAGCCTCATGGAATAGTCTTCAGAAGATGCAGTACGAACGTCATTTTCATACTGATGTCATTAAGACGCGTAGCACCCGTTTCTATAGTTACGCAGACATTTCCGTTGCTTTTTTATGCAAAAAATAAATTTATTCTGAATTGTTTGCAGGAGTTTCATAAATATTTAGTAATTTTGCACTCCAAATCGGAATAAATATAATATAATAATGTATAGAAGCAAGACTTGTGGTGAGCTTCGTCTCACCGATGCTGGCAGCGAGGTTACGCTGGCTGGCTGGGTACAGAAAACCCGTAAGATGGGTGGTATGACATTTGTCGACCTGCGCGACCGCTATGGCATCACGCAGTTGGTGTTCGACGAGTCGAAGGATGCTGCCCTTTGTGAACAGGCTAACAAGTTGGGACGTGAGTGGTGTATTCAGGCCACTGGTGTTGTCAGCGAGCGTCAGGCCAAGAACCCCAAGATGGATACGGGCGACATAGAGATTCTGGTGTCGAAGCTGAACGTGCTGAGTGAGAGCCAGACACCTCCCTTCACTATCGAGGATAATACCGATGGCGGCGACGATATCCGTATGAAGTATCGCTATCTGGACCTGCGCCGTAGTTGTGTTCGTAAGAATCTGGAGCTGCGCCACCGCATGACCATCCTGATTCGTAACTTCCTCGATAACCTGAACTTCATCGAGGTTGAGACACCTATTCTGATTGGTTCTACCCCTGAGGGTGCTCGTGACTTCGTGGTACCCAGCCGTATGAATCCTGGTCAGTTCTATGCGCTGCCCCAGAGTCCTCAGACCTTGAAGCAGTTGCTGATGGTCAGTGGTTTCGACCGTTACTTCCAGATTGCCAAGTGTTTCCGTGACGAAGACCTGCGTGCCGACCGCCAGCCTGAGTTCACCCAGATCGACTGCGAGATGTCGTTTGCCGATCAGGAGGACGTGCTCAATATCTTCGAGGACTTGGCGCGCCATCTCTTCAAGGAGGTACGTGGCGTCGAGCTGCCTAAGTTAGAGCGTATGACGTGGCATGAGGCTATGCGTCGCTTCGGTAGCGATAAGCCCGATCTGCGTTTCGGTATGGAGTTCGTCGAACTGATGGATGTGCTGAAAGGTACGGGCGAGTTCCCCGTATTCAACGAGGCAGAGTATATCGGTGGTATCGTTGTTCCCGGTTGTGCTGAGTACACCCGCAAGCAGCTCGACCAGCTGACTGATTTTGTGAAGCGTCCGCAGGTAGGTGCCAAGGGTTTGGTATATGTCAAGTTTAATGCCGATGGTACGGTGAAGACCTCTATCGATAAGTTCTACCAGCCTGAGGTTTGGCAGAAACTGAAGGAGAAGACGGGTGCCAAGGATGGCGACCTCGTGCTGATTCTCTCTGGCGACAAGGCTAACAAGACGCGCACCCAGCTCTGCACGCTGCGTCTGGAGATGGGCGACCGTCTCGGACTGCGCGACAAGAATGTGTTCAAGTGCCTGTGGATTGTCGACTTCCCCTTGTTCGAGTGGAGCGACGAAGAGCAGCGTCTCATGGCTACTCACCATCCGTTCACCCTGCCCAATCCCGACGATATCCCCTTGCTGGATACCGCTCCTGAGAAGGTACGTGCCGTAGCTTACGATTTCGTCTGCAATGGTATTGAGGTTGGTGGTGGATCGCTGCGTATCCACGATGGCAAGTTGCAGGAAAAGATGTTCCAGATTCTAGGCTTCACTCCCGAGCGTGCAATGGCACAGTTCGGCTTCCTCATCAATGCCTTCAAGTATGGTGCACCTCCTCATGCCGGTCTCGCCTTCGGTCTCGATCGCTTCGTCAGCATTATGGCAGGTCTCGATTCTATTCGCGACTGCATTGCCTTCCCGAAGAACAATTCCGGTCGCGATGTCATGCTGGATGCTCCAGGCGAATTAGACCCTAAACAGCTGGAAGAGTTGCAGTTAGAAGTGCATTTAGTAGAGTAGTCGCTTGACATTTATCAAGAATAAGTGTGAAATAAACAAAAATCGGCTGTTTGCGATAACAACTTATCTGAAAAGTTCTTAATTTTGCACCCGATAAAAAGATAAAGGATAGAAATATCATTCAATAGTGTATTAATTTAAAGAACTATGGCAGAAAAGAAAACTACAAAGAAGGCTGCTGCTGTGAAGGCTGAGGAGCCCAAGAAGGCAACCGTAAAGAAGGCCGCTGCTCCTAAGAAGGCTGCAGAGAAGAAGGCTGTTGTTGTTAACGCTGAGAACGCAGGTTTCAAGGCTGGTGATGTTTACCAGGCTCTGGCTGCTGCAGAGAAGGCTCTCTCTGTTAAGGAGATTGCTAAGGCTGCTAAGATCAGCGAAGAGGAGACTCTGCTCGGTCTGGGTTGGCTCTTCAAAGAGGGCAAGCTCGCTACAGCTGACGAGAAGATTACACTTGCTTAATCAAATCAAAAGAGAAAGCATAAAAGGGCTGGTAGCTTTAAAGGCTTACCAGCCTTTTTTATCCCAATGACTTACGATCAGCAGATATTAAAGATACTCACTGAGGCTGGTGAACGTGGTATAAGCGTGCAGACTCTTGCCAAGCACGTTTATAACATGAACTGTACCTTCTTTTTCCAACCCGATTACGAGGAGATCCGCGCCTATGTTCAGCAATATCTGCTTCGCAATAGTAAATCCGCACAATCACTAATCGAAAGCACCGGTCGTCGTGGCTATTACCGTTTGAATACCACAGGTAGTGCCGATGCTCTCCAAATGCTTCTCCAATTCCGCGAAGAACAGGAAGAAAAAGAAGAAGAGAAGCCCCAGCAGGACCTCTCCCTCGATTTATTTGCTTAATATATCATTCTCTCATTCTCTCAATTTCTTAATCTCCTTCGCCGGAACGCCTGCAACAAGTGAGTAATCCGGTACGTCTTTTGTCACTACCGCTCCTGCCGCTATGACTGCATGCTGTCCTATCGTCACACCAGGCAGAATGACGGCATTTGCACCAATCCACACATCATCATCAATCACCACAGGCTTGGTACTGATTCCCTGCTCGTCAATCCGCTTGGTCGTATCCTCAAAGTTATGATTCAGCGCCGTCACCGTGATGCCCTGCGCCAGATTGACATTCGAGCCGATACACACAGGACCGATTACCGTACAGTGAATACCGATACGCGTATGGTCACCGATTGTTACGTCGCCCACCGCATTGTTAATGCAACAGTACGACTCCACCACACTTTTCCTTCCTAGCCAGAATCGACGGTAGGGTGGCGTGTCCATCCGTACACTCCAATAGATCTTCGATCCCTGTCCCCTATGCTGATATAATGGAGCTAACAGTCGGATATACCATCGTGGCCTGGCATCCCGCTGGTTCATAATCATCCAGTCCAAGAACCGCTTCAATCTCGGACTCCCTTTCATCCTTTCTCTTATTTCTTCTTTATCTTTCATCGAGCGCAAAAATACAAAATATTTTTAAATAACAATTGCTTATTTGCAATTATTTTGTATCTTTGCAAAAAATATAGCAAAATGAAATATCCTATAGGCATACAAAACTTCGAAAGTCTCATTAATGAGGACTATTTGTATTTAGACAAAACGGCTCTGATATACCAGATGGCTTCAGAAGGAAGGTATTATTTCCTCAGCCGTCCCCGTAGGTTCGGAAAGAGCATTTTATTGTCTACTTTTAAGGCCTATTTTGAAGGAAAGCAACATCTTTTTGAAGGATTGGCCATCAACAAGTTGGAATCGAAATGGGAAAAATATCCTATTTTGTATGTCGATTTTAATGCTAGAGAATACAAGGATGAAGATTCGCTGACTGCAGAACTGAACAGACATTTGGAGTCTTGGGAAAAAGAATACGGAGATGAATTTAAAGACCGTGCTGCAGAAGAGCGTTTTTTACATGTCATCGAGAATGCTTATGAAAAGACAGGTAAGCCAGTTGTTATCCTGATTGACGAATACGACAAACCGCTGTTACAGACCATTAACCGTCCCGAGTTGCAGGAGGCTTATCGCTCAAAATTAAAAGCATTCTATTCCGTCATGAAGACTATGGACGGTAAAATTAAGTTTGCGTTCATTACAGGTGTTACCAAGTTTTCAAAGGTCAGCGTTTTTAGCGACTTAAACAATCTTGACGACATCTCTATGTGGGATAAGTTCTCAACACTTTGCGGCATCACTGATGAGGAAATTCATAATAAGTTGGATACCGAAGTTGGACTGATGGCTGAGCAGCAGCAATGCAGCAAAGAAGAATGCTACGCAAAACTTAAAAGTTATTATGATGGTTATCACTTTGCTCCTAATACACCAGGAGTCTATAATCCTTTCAGCCTCTTGACAGCTCTGAAGCGAAAGACTTTTGGCAGTTATTGGTTTGACACTGGAACTCCCAACTTCCTTGTCGAAGTGATGAAAGCCAATAATTACCAGTTGGAGAATCTTAATAAAGAGGTCGCACAGCCAGAATTGTTAGGTAGTTTGGATTCCATCAAGCAGACCCCAATTCCTCTGCTTTTTCAAAGTGGCTATATGACTATCAAGAGCTATGACAGCGTCTTCGGGATTTACCATTTAGGATTGCCTAATCAAGAAGTAAGTGAGGCATTTACCAAATATCTGTTGCCCTGTTATACTCCAGTTCCTAAGGGTCACGAGGCTTTCTTTGTCATCAATTTCGTTAATGAGATTCAGAATGGTCAGCCTGATGCCTTTATGAAACGTCTCGATTCCCTCTTCGCAGATGGCAATTATCAAATTGTCGGTAATGAAGAGAAGTATTTCCATAATGCTGTATATATCATCTTCAAGATGCTCGGCTTCTATGTCAATGTAGAATATGCCACAGCCGATGGCCGTATAGATCTGTTGATGAAGACCAAGGACTATATCTATATCCTTGAATTCAAAATAAACGATAGTGCAGAAGCGGCTCTTAAGCAAATAGAAGAGAAACAATATGCCAAACCATTCTTGTCCGACCCAAGAAAACTTTATCAAATTGGTGTAAACTTCTCGACAGTAACTAGAAGGATAGATGGGTGGAAGATAGAAGAATAATCCTTTCTCTTATATTGAATGTTAATGAAAATTCTTTTTTTGACATATCATGGATTTGATGAGGCTAGCGGTATTACCAAGAAAATACAAGCTCAGGTAAAGGGACTTCGCCAAAATGGTAATGAGGTGCATATCTGCTCCTATGATGTCAGGGCCGACGGTCATCGTTGCCGTTTTGTTGATGGGGAGGTTATTGCTGACTATGGTTGTGGCACTTGGGCGGCTATTATTCAGCGTGCTGACTATAGGTGTGTGTACAGATATTGTATCGACCATCAGATAGACCTTGTCTATTCTCGTAGCTATATGAATGCCACTCCTCCGTTGGTATGGTTATTTAAACGGCTGCGCAAGGCTGGTGTACGTAGTGTTATGGAGATTCCTACTTATCCGTACGATCATGAATTTGATGGTTATGACTGGAATCAGCGCATGCGCCTTCGTGTCGACCAGCTGTGTCGTCACAAACTTGCAGCTCAGATGGATGCTATAGTGACTTTTTCCGATGAAGAGCGCATTTTTGGACAACGTACCATCCGTATCAGCAATGGTGTCGACTTTGATAGTATCCCTCTACTTCAGCCTTCTTCTATCATCCATCCCCCCTCAGAAGTTCATCTCATTGCTGTAGCCGAAGTACATTCGTGGCACGGGTTTGACCGTTTGGTACATGGGTTGGGAGAGTATTATAAGAAATACAATTGGAATCCAGAAAGAAAAGTGTACTTTCATTTGGTTGGTTATGTATGGCCAGCAGAAATGGAAGGTTCGAGTGTAGCACCAGGAATAGCCCCTTATATTAGGCAGTATGGTATTGAGAAGTATGTGGATTTTCATGGTAAACTTTTCGGTGACGAACTGACAGCAGTTTTTAACCGCTGTTCGTTCGCTATTGGTAGTCTGGCTCGTCATCGTAGTGGTATAACTGTTATTAAGACATTGAAGAACCGAGAGTATGCTTGCCGTGGTATTCCTTTTCTTTATTCAGAATCAGATTCCGACTTCGATCATCAGCCATACGTGCTGAAAGCACCTGCTGACGAGAGCCCTATAGATATTGAGGCAATTTTGGATTTTCTTGACCATCAGACTATGTCACCATCAGAGATTCGTCAGACAGTGGAACATTTGTCATGGCAACGGCAAATGAAGATAGTATTGGATACTTTAACGTCAATGTCATGAGCAAGCGTATAGTATATATTGTAGGTGACCTGTCCTATCCGAATGGAATGAGTCGGGTGTTGAGTCAGAAAGTAAATTATCTGGCCGAACATACTGACTATGAGCTCTATGTGGTGCTGACGGAGCAGGCCGATAAGCCTTGGTACTATCAGTTGTCGCCAAAGATACAGCATGTGAATTTTGGTCTTGATTTCGACAGTATGTTTCAGATGCCATTTCTTAAGCGTCTGTTAGCTTACAACCGAAAACAGAAACAGTATCGAAAGCTTCTGACAGACTATCTGATGCAGATACGTCCAGACATTACCGTCTCAGTGCTACGTCGGGAGATTAATTTTATTAATGATATTCCTGATGGAAGCAAGAAGGTAGGGGAAATCCATTTCAATAAACAAACCTACAGAGTATTCGAAAAACATTGGTTGCCCGGTTGTGTCAATCGTTTTATCACATATCGTTGGCAGAAGAGTCTTGAAAAAGAAGTTCGTCGGCTGGATAAGTTTGTTGTGCTTACTCGGCAAGATGCCAGTAATTGGGTTGGATTTGATAATGTGGTTGTCATCCCCAATCCTATATTCTTCTTTCCAAAAACGCTTTCTGAAGGCCAAGCTAAGAAAGTGATAGCAGTTGGTAGATATACTAGGCAAAAAGGTTTCGACCTGTTGATAAAGGCTTGGCAGATGGTGAATGCTCGTCATACGGATTGGGTACTAAATATCTATGGACCAGGTAACCGAGAAGAATACCAGCAAATGGTGGATGCATTACAGCTGTCGGAAGTAATCCACTGCAATGAAGCATCTCCTGATATTTATGCCCGCTATGCAGAGCATAGTATCTTTGTATTAAGTTCACGCTATGAAGGCTTCGGTTTGGTCATTGCCGAGGCAATGGCCACAGGCTTGCCTGCTGTGTCATTTCGTTGTCCATGTGGCCCAGAGGATATTATCACAGACCATAAAGACGGGTTACTTGTGGAAAACAGCAACATAGAAGTATTGGCAGATGCCATTTGTTATATGATTGAACATCCGGAGGAGAGACAACAAATGGCAGGCAATGCTTTGATTTCCGCACAACGCTATCATGAGGATGCCATTATGCAAAAGTGGTTACAGTTATTTGATAGTTTATAATTACCCAAATAATGATCGCAATTGGATATAAGTATTGGGCATATGATGAAATATAAGTGATATGGCTTTTTGCTTAATTCCCTTGCCTGTAGGCAAGTTAAGTACTTTGTTCTTAAAGTCAGAAATATAATCATCTTTTAGTTGTAATAATCCTTTGTCGTGTGTTAGATACCAGATGGTGATAGAAAAAGTAGCAAAGATATTGTCATCAATTCCTTGTTCGATATCTGCAGGCCAATGCTTACTTTCCTTTATTTCCAGAAGTCGTGCCATTACCTGATTAAGATCTTTTAGTTTTTTCATGTTGACAGTTGATACGATAGATCCCTCATGTTGCCGATAGATATATAACGGCATATCAATCTTAAGGCATTTTTCTGCATGCAGATAACAATCAATAGTAAATGGAATGTCTTCAAAGTATATGTTTGGAATGAAACGTAAACTGTTCTGATCAAGGAACTCCCGTCGATAGAGCGTCCGCCAAACATAACACTCTCTAGGATTCAAATATCTCATGAAATAGTCATATCCACTTATTTGTTCTATATTTACTATTTGGTGGGTCTTGGGGCGGTATCCAGAAATGGAATCGCTGGTCAGTTTTATAAAATTGGCCACAACCATGTCGCACCTTGAAGTCATAGCATGTTGTAGAAAGATAGGCAGACTATTGTCTACGAGAATGTCATCAGCATCCATCATAAGTATATAATCCCCTTGAGCATGGCTTAATGCTGTGTTGCGAGCAATTGAAGGGCCTTGACTACTTTGTTCGTAGATGTGGAAGTTGGAATTCTCGGCCAGAAGATTGCTGATTCTTTCCATGCTTCTATCTTCCGAACCATCATTTACCAAAATGACCTCATAATTATCAGCCATCAACCCTTGGTTAAGGATGCTTTGCAGACAGTCTGAAATATAATCTTCCACGTTGTGGAAAGGTACGATGATGCTCAATAATTTCTTCATATCACCAGTGTCCTTGCTTTAATCGTCTATATTTTATGTAACCTAAAGGTGTAGCCACCAAACACAATAGCTTGCGACTGGCTTTTTGTAGGAAATGCCAATCGTTAGCCAATAAGGATGTAGCTACATACATTTTGGCGTTATAGATGAATCCCTTCCGTGCTACCACCATTCGCTGGTTGTAGTATATCTGATATCCACGCGGGCTGTTAATTACTAAGTTAACTCCCCGTCGAGTGTAACCATCTGCCTGATATTCGCAAGTTTGGGTGTAGTCTTGGAAAATTAGGTATTGGTATTGTTGGTCTATTCGGTCGTAGACAACACCTTCTGTGATGAACTTTTCACCTTCTATCTCAGGAAAAGGGTATTTGCGTATAACCTCAGTCTTATAAGTTGTTGTGTTTTCGCACTCAGAGCTGTTTGTCACAATATCGTCCATGATCATTGTAGGACCATTAATGTAGTAGCTCCCCTCTCTGCCTAGAATATGTTTGAATGAAATTATGCCACAGATATCATCACGTTCAGCAATATCTTTGTGCTGATCCCAAAAGTTTAGTAGGTCGGTTATGGAGGAGGGTGACGTAAGCCAGTCATCGCTGTCTAAACACATAAACAGTTCTGTTTGACAGATTCTTACTCCATGGTTATATGCACGCATCTTACCGCCGTTGGGCTGCTGTATATAGCTGATGTCTATCAATCCGGCTTTCTGCCACATTTGAACTAGCTGCATGGTGTTGTCGGTGCTGCCGTCATCAACAATGAGCCAAGCAAAATCCTTACTCTGCTGCTGACACAAACTCTCGTATGTCCGAGGTAGTGTGCCTGCCCGGTTGTAGGTCGGAGTAAAAACCGTTAGTCGCTTCATATTTTGCTATTTTTTGCAAAAATAAGAAGAAAAGTTGATAATTCCAAAATATTTTCACTATATTTGCGAAAAAATAATCAAGATATATTTATGTCACATTGGTATGATAAATACATGACTATCTATGGGAAGCCTTTTAGCGAGGTTCCTCAAGATGTCATAGACGGAACACGGGAGAGATTGGCAAAGCTGCAGAGTCCTGAACCTTTGGCCAGTATTGTGGTTATTGGTTACAATGAAGAAACGCATCTTCAGGCTTGTCTGTGGGCTATCAGTGAGATTCAGTGCAAGTATCCCGTAGAGATTATCGGTGTGGATAATGATTCCAAGGACCGGACGGCTGAAATCTACGAAAAGTCGGGCATTCCCTGGTATACTGAGTATCAGCATTCATGTGGCTATGCGCGCCGTTGTGGCTTGCAACATGCCAAAGGGCGTTTCTATTTCGATGTAGATAGCGATACGCTCTATCCGCCTCATTATTATGAAATCATGCTTGACCATCTGCTGAAGCCTGGAGTTGCCTGTGTTTCTGCTACTTGGAGCTATTTCCCTGACGAGAATCATTCGAAGTTGAGTTTGAAACTTTATGAGATGGCTCGCGATATGTTTCTGTGGATTCAGCATTTTCGGCGTCCAGAATTGTCTGTTCGAGGTTTGGTGTTTGCCTATAATGCTGATTATGGAAGAAAAGAACCCTATCGTGTCGATATCATCCGAGGTGAGGATGGTTCTATGGCTTTCAATCTAAAGAAATATGGAAAGATCGTCTTTGTTCGTGACAGTCGTTGCAAAGCTATTACGGGTTACGGCACCATAGGCAATCAATCGATGTGGAAAAGTTTTATAGATCATGTAAAGGTTCAGATTAAGGGCATTACGCGTATTTTCCATTCTACTGATCATTATAAAGATACTGAGGATAACTTGGTAAAGAATAAATGAAAAGGATAAAGGTATTAGAAGTTATCCGTCAAGGTAAGATGGGAGGGATGGAATCTCACCTCCTGGACTTGATAACCTTCCTGGATAAGGAGCGGTTTGAACCGGTATGCCTGTCGTTTACCAGTGGTGAGATGATAACCCGATTGGAAGCGATGGGCGTCAAGTGTTACGTGATTGATACGCTGAGACCCTTTGATCTTAGGGTGATGCGGCAGGTCGTCAAACTGATGCGCGACGAGGGGATTCAAGTGGTACATGCTCATGGCAGTAGGGCGGCATCAAATATGGTGTGGCCTGCCAAACGACTACGCGTACCTTTTATATATACGGTACATGGCTGGAGTTTTCATGACGACCAGTCGTGGCCTGTCAAGAAACTGAGAGCATGGAGTGAGAAGCTGATTTGCGCGATGGCCAGTCGTGTGATTTGTGTTTCACGAAGCAATGCCGATACGGGACGCGATACGTTCGGACTGAAGAATGCCTACGTCATTGAAAATGGAATCAATCTGGTACGTTTCAATCCAGCCAATCAGTTCAACGATTTGCGTAAGGAGTTCGGCTTTGCAGAAGATGATTTCGTAGCCGGTTTCATTGCCCGTTGCACCAAGCAGAAGGCTCCACTCGATTTCCTGAATGGTGTCCGTCTGGCTCATGAACGTGATCCAAAGGTTAAGGGCTTGTTCGTGGGCGAGGGCGATATGGATGCCGAGGTGGACGACATGATAGCTAAACGCAAGATGGGAAGCTACATCTATCGTACGAAGTTCCGTACCGATGTGCCAGACCTGCTGAATTGCATCGATGTGTATTGCCTGCCCAGTCTTTGGGAAGGTCTTTCTATTGCTTTGTTGGAGGCGATGGCGATGGGTAAGCCGATAGTGGCTACACCCACCGATGGAACCAAGGAGGTGATTACCCACGAAGATAATGGCCTCTTGATTTCCTTCTCCCATCCCGTTGCATTAGCAGCAGCGATATATCGGCTGCATGGCGATAGCGAGCTATGTAAGCAGTGTGGGCTGAAAGCACGCGATTTGGTGGTTCAGCGATTTAATGCGCAGCGTGTATCTGATGCCGTCGGCAATATCTATCGCGAAGAATTGCTGTAGCTTTCCTTGATTTACCACAGATAGTCCTCTTCCCAACCATCGTAGCGGATTTCGCCCATCCAGCCTTCTTCTCGGCAGACTTGCTCTATCAGTTGTTGATGCTCGGGTGGGATAGGGCGTTTGCCGTTCCGATATTCGTAAAATCGAGTACGACCGAAGAGCTTGATGAGTCGATACTTGATGCTACGAGCCTGATGATAAGGAATTTCATCTAATAAGTGCATCATCCCTATTGCGTATGTCACCGTTTTGTTTTCCCGGTAATGACAGCAATCACCAACTTTAAATTTGGGATTATAGGGATTGACACATTTGATAATCGTAGCATCAGGATCACCATATTGTCCTGCCAGCCAATGCAGACAAGTCTTGTGATGGGGACATTCGTTGATAAGGCAGGGTAGGTATTCACCTGCCTTTTCCTTGAGTTTTTCTTCTTTTGTCATATTTATTCTAATTTTGTTTTACGATTGTTTCTAAATTCAAAACACTTTGTTTTGCGGTTGAAAACACTTTGTTTCTACTAAGGAAACACTCTGTTCTGCGGCGCAACACACATTGTTTCTCCCGCTTGAATATCTCGGATTATATGTCAACCTTCGGTAATCCCCGACGCCTCATCATGTTGTCATGGGCCCGTGTGGTCACTCTAGGAAGTTTGTCGGCAGCAAAATAATAATTAATCCAAGTCAATATGGCTTCAGCAGGCCAGTTGACAATACCTACGCGGCGCGACATGTGATCAATCAGAACGTCCTGGATGTACAAACTCAGAACCCTATTCACTTCCTCTTCCCCGACATGATACCGATCCATGTAGGCACGTACGAAATTACCATAATATACTTCATGCAGTTTTACATCTGTAAAGATCTTCCAGAGTCCATCGCTGATGCGCTTGATAGCCTCCGGACTAGCTTTGATATGAAACTTGGGAACATTATTTGCTAAAAGCACATGCATATCGATGCCACCCATGTGCTGACGCTGATTCTCCGATATCTTGTCGCGGTCGTTATCGTTGGCTAGTGCATTGGCCTTGCAGTAAAACAATTCGTAGGGAATGGCGGGCTCTTTAATCTCCTGATTGGTTGCTGGCACAAAGCGGTCTCTAACCAGTGGCGACATAAAAGCATCCATCTGGTGAGTCTCTTTGTTTCGGACGATACGGAAGGCTTCCGACTTTTCAATAAGTGCGGTCAATTCCGAATCTTGTTTGAATCCGAGTGTCTTACGGAGTTTATTGAAGTGTTCACTGGTATAAGCCAGCGTCACCTCATCCATGTATTCGATAGCCCCGTCAAAGAGGTACTTGATTTTGCCAATCTCGTTCCAAGAAAGCTTGTGGGCGCGCCAGTGACGGTTGTAGCTCCGGGCGCTCGTAGCAGCTATTGCGTAATCGTTTTTATGTCTCATCAATATTTTTATTAATTTATTCCGACGGGATGCCCATAAAGGCATACCCGTCTAAACTTAATATTTTATATATGGCCCTATTTATATGTATAGGGCCAATGCGTATTGGCTTAAAGCAAAGTTCGGCATTTTCCGACAGCAGTCTGCCAACTTATGGGATACCCATATCAAACTGATAGCACCAATTACCTAAAGAGTCACGTAAATTGCCGCGAGGTCCATGTTGGTTACCACTCTTCATATAGTCGCCATTGACTGCATAGCGAACTTTACAGGCATTAGGTGATTCAGAGCAAGTAATTCTAACTGTTGAGCCATCGACGGAAATTGAGCGGGCAATGTTCTTGTTCTCCTTGCTGATAACACTGAAACCATAGTTTTCAGCTCTCTTGACTTGGATTGTATCGAGTACAAGGGAGTTGTCTGTCGTGTCAAAATTGACGATGACGGTTTCACCTTCAGTCTCCAATGTCGTAGGGATTAGTCCACGATATCGTTTAGAACCTTTAAGAATACCAAGTACGGATTTTGCAGCTAATGCTCCAATACTCTGCTGCCCAATGGCATCTATATGTATGATTTCATTAACGCAGGTATAAGGGTAGGTGGGACCACTCGCCCAGAAATTCTCATCTGTTTTTAACAGATTGACAAAGGTTTGAGGTACATATGTTTCTCGACAATCATACGAATTGGCATTGAATTTCTCTGCCCTTGTTAGAGAGTTTGCTTGATAGCAAATGAAGGGAATTGTATTTTTCTGATGCGTTATGCTGTTGATATCAGCATTCATATCCTCCCTTATCTGTTTGAGCATCTGATGGTAGTCGGTGTCAGGATAGTCTACAATATCCGATTCTCCCTGCATCCAACAGATGGCTGGAATGATAAACTCCCAACCATTGTCTGTTGCTTCTTCGTATGCGGTTTGTATATCTTCCATAAATTTTTGATATGGTGGGGTACCCTTGCTTAGGTTAGCAATAGCCGTAGCCCCTTGGCCTCCAGGGAAAATGCAAATGAGTGTGTCGCTGCCAGTAGCATTGGCAATCTCTCTCGCCATGTTATATATGGATAGCTCGAATGAGCGTTTTTTATAATCAACTAGTTTCTTAACATATTGTTTAAGCTCATCGTTGTCAAAGAATCCATATTTGTGGTCAAGGTTTTCTGTGACAATACGACCATTTGCATAGTTTGCCAGGGAGTCGAAATCGGTAATCCGTTCAGCTTCTTCTCCCAATGCAAGGCTTTGCCCATAGACTGGAATACATAGAACGGTTCGATATTGTTGTTGACTTTGAGTACACGACAGTAAAAATGTCGTGATTATTATTAATAAAAAGTAATTGTTTTTTTTCATATTCGCATAAATATTTTCATTTTAACCAAAACACAAGGGTTGATTTCCATCCGATATATTTCAGATATCCAGATTTTAATGCCCGCCAAAATACTGTAGGTTTCTCTTTCAGTGGAATCTCATGTCCTGTATAGAAAACTTTACTAAGTGTGTAGCGGAGGAATTTATGAATAATGCCTGTTTGGCGGAAACGTAGTAACTCGTCAGCAACGGTGAGGTAGCAGTCTAAGTTGCGTTTAGAGAAATTGGTTGTCATTGTAGACGCCTGTCTGATGCGATGCCCGACAAGATTACGTTTCAGACAGAATATGTTATCACTACTTAAAGTAAGTATGGTTGTAAATAGCTCGTCCTCATGGATGATACCTTCATAAAACCACAGACCTATACGGTCTATAAATTCTTTTCGGATAAAGAGTAACCATACGACACAGTTGTGTGTCCATGTGTCTAACGTGAGATTGAGCAGGTATTCACCGTCGTATGCCTTGTCTTCGTCCACAAGATGTGTTCTTTTGGTATTTCTTGAGATGCGGCTGACTCCTTCTTCAGAGAATGATTCCCCGTCGAAGAATATGAAGTCAGCCTTGTTCCGATCTGCATAGTCATAGCAGGTCTGCAGAGCATCTGTTTCTGTCAACTTGTCGTCAGAGTCCATCATATAGATATATTGCCCAGTGGCATGCTGAAGCGCTAAATTCCTGGCTGCCGACTGTCCACGATTCTCTTGCGTGAATAAGAGTATTCTTGAATCCTGTAGCTGCCATTTCTTGATGATTTCCTCGCTGTTATCAGTCGATCCGTCGTTGACAGCAATGATTTCTATGTCTTTCATTGTCTGTTGGACAATAGAACAGAATGTTTCATCCAAATATGGTGCAACATTATAAATGGGCAATATGACGCTGACTTTTACCATTCAATTTGTAATTTGCTGCAAAACTACAAATTTTATGGGAAAACTCAAAGAAATAATTCTTTTTTTTGGTGGAATCAATAATTTGGTATATCTTTGCAGTATATTACTAATGTCCTACATTTATTTGATTAAATATGAGTTTGTCTTATAAAGCAAGGCTGCGTGCCAGATCAATAATACATCCGATACGGTCTTTGAAAGCTCTGTATTTTATCCATTGTGTGGAAAACACAGATAAGTGGAAAGAACTGATTGATACAAATCCGAAGAAGGCTATAGAAATGAAGTGGAATCGTTTCTATAGGAAGCGCTTTCCATGGAAAAATCCTCGGACGCTGAACGAGAAGGTAACGTGGATGGAAGTGATGACCGATACGTCAAATTGGACGGAATATACAGATAAGTATGAGGTGCGTAAACATATTGAAGACCTTGGTTTGAAGGATATCCTCACGGAATGCTATGGCGTTTGGGATCGCGTTGAAGACATCGATTTCGACAAGCTGCCTAACAAGTTTGTTTTGAAATGTACACATGACTGCGGTAGTACTGTTATTGTTCGTGACAAGAGCAAAATGGACAAGGAGAAAGTGCTGGGTTTTCTGGGTAAGTGCGTTTCCAAAAGATATGGTTATGAATCCTGTGAACCTCACTATACATTGATCAAACCCCGTTTGATGGCAGAAAGCCTGATAGAAATGGATAATACTGATGAGTTTTCTTCTGCGACAACTGTCGACCATAAAATCAGGTGTATTGATGGCAAGGCGCAATATGATATGGTATGTTATGACCGAAGTCTGGAGAGTGGCAGTGGTGGCAGTAAGACCGTTTACGACCTATATGATATTCATACATGGCAACCCATGCGACAGTATTTGGCTGACCCTGGTGTGGAATACAAGGATGTCCCTCGTCCGGAGAATTTGGAGAAGATGATTGAGATTGCAGAGCAGATTGCTCAGGGATTTCCCCAAGTGCGAGTTGACCTTTATAATGTGAAAGGAAAGATTTTTTTTGGTGAAATGACTTTCTATGCTTTCTCGGGTATGAATAATCATTTCACAATGAAGTTCCAAAAGATGATAGGCGATAGAATTCAACTGCCAGATATCAGTCGTGGGATGAATACTTCTCTTTTAACATCTTGAAAAGGTTATCCCATTTGGGCATAATCAAAGAATCTCTGTACCTCTGTGAGGATTTAATTCCTGCATTGCCCATTTTTTTACGCAATTGTTCATCACTCATCAGTAAGCATAACTTATCTGCGAACTCGTCAATATTTCTATTTGGAATAAGGAAGCCGTCTACTGAATCAGTAATAATATCAGCAGGACCATATGGACAATCAAATGATACTACAGGTAGTCCGCAACTCATTGCTTCTGGTAAGACTAATCCAAAAGGCTCATAAAGAGATGTTAATACCAAAATGGAACTCTTAATATATTCTTTAAAAATATGTTTTGTTGGCTCATGAACAAATATATTCCAATTCGATGTCTCCACAAGTGAATGTAAATAGTCATATTGCTCACCATAGCCTCCATAGATATGTAACACCCAATCAGGGCGCTTCTTGTTAACATTTTTCCAAATGTCAATAAGAATACCAATATCTTTTTGCCTTGAAAAGCGTCCAACAAATATGACAGATTTGGAAGTGCAATCACTATAAACACCTTCGTCATTTAAATGAACAATATTGGGAATTACAGATATATGGGGATTTAGTTTTTTCCAATCATTTGCATCACCATTAGTTAATGCAACAATATGTTGAGCTTTTGTGGCCTGACGCAAATAGTGCTTTTCAACGATAATTTTAATCAGACTATCAAGTTCATATTTATACTGTTTACAAGATGAATGAGACTCAACTATCACAGGTATATTACCTTTTATAGAAAGAATAGGACCTATAAGAAATAATCTAATACAAACAATAACGTCTGGTTTTGTTTGACTAATATATGATTTAAGTCTATTTCGATATAGTCTATTTAGCTTGTATCTAACAAATAGTCTCTTTAATCCTTTATAACGATATTCACGATAAGAACGTATGTCTAAATCATGATAATTGACCTTTTTACTTAAAGGGAATGGTATTGGATGACTTCCTTGATTAGATGTAATCATATGCACATCATAATGATACGTTTCAGCAAGATAGTTCATCTTCTCAACAAGAATGCGCTCTATCCCCCCCCATACGGCCATAGCGTCACTTACATAAAGTATTTTCATAGTTAAAATAGTATTCTTCGTCTTTTATTACATCCCATGATTTAGTTCAGTTTGCGAAGTTACTGTTTTTTCTTTAAATCTCCAAATTTTTTAGTATTATTTTCATGTTAATGTTTCTCGTCTAGGGAATCTTGAGAAATACAATAATTGAATTTACTAATCAGGAAAAGAATGATAATAGAATACACTTATGTTAGAAAAACTTCAAATGCTTCCCTAAAGCTGCGAAAAACTTTTCTGCATAAGGCTCTTTGTCGAAAAGTTTGGCACGCTCTATAGAAGCTGTAGCCATCTGTCTTCGTTTTTCGGGATGGTTATATAAATCAAGAATAGCGGAGGCAAGGTTGTTAACGATATCTTTTCTTTCAACAATTGTGGCTACTCCTTCGCAAATTTCTGGAATACCTCCACTTCGTGTGGTGACAAGTGGAAGACCTGCAGCAAGTGCTTCCACTATTGTCAGTCCAAAAGGTTCGTCCCACATGGATGGCAATGCAGCAATGTCTGCAAGGTGCAGATAGTCGGGCATGTTTTTGTATGGGACAAATCCTGTAAAGACAATTCTATCTTTGATGATTTTTGCTTTTTCCTTCAATGACTGTACAAAAGCATCTTCATTTTTAGCGTTGCCATAAAATGTGCCACCGATAATCATTAGCTTATATTTTATCGAATCTTTCAGCAATAGCATGGCATCAATCAGTTCTGAGATGCCTTTTTCGTTGTTCACACGTCCGCTATAAGCAATAACAAAGTCATCATCGTTAAATCCCATTTGTTCACGACTGATAATTGATGTCTCTTTAGGGAAAAAACAATTTACATCAATGGCATTGTACAAGGTTTGTATCTTGTTACTAGGCTGAATAGTAGAAACCCTTTCCTTAATATAGTTGGAACATGTCAGAATTTTGCTAAGACTATTAAATATTGTATCATGATATCGGGAATTAGAGTTTAGTAAGTCATTATTTAAATGTAGTATGAGATTCTTATGTCCTCTTTGTGACAGCTTATAGGTAAGACCCGCACCATTTTCTATAATAATATAGTCAAAGTCTTTCTTCTTGAGATCTTGATATACCTTCTCAAAGTAATATTCTATAAAGTAGTTGTAATACTCATCATGATGGCAATAAGAATAGACTTTTCTTGCAATTCTCGCTCTGAGGCTTGTGACATCAATATGAATATAATGGTTGACATCAGAGACAAGCGCAGGATGAGTCTTAACCTTTGGGTCCCAAGGGCTATATATCGTTATATCATGGAGCTTATGAATGTTATTATACTCCAGATAGAAATCTATCAGATTTTCCACAGCTCCTCCCTGAACAGCTGGGATAGGGAGTATTCCACATGTTAATATCGCAAGTTTCATATTATGTCTGTCAACCAACTACTAATATTACGTGTCTCGGTATCGAATGCTACGCCAACTTTTACCACTTTACGCTCATCAGCCGTGTATGGGATCGCATAGCCTTTGTCATCAATTTGTTTAAGTGCTTCTTCTGCTGTACCACCTGCCTTCAACTCAAAAACATAGATGGTGTCAGGCATCCATACCACCATGTCCGTCCGCCCCCCAGTACACTTGACCTGAGTGCGCACATAGATATTAAGCATGGAGAAGATAAGGTATAGTGTATATTCATAAAAGCCTTCTGCCGTAGCAGCATCTTCTAACTTCTTTTTAAACCCTTCCACGTATGGGATACTGGCCAGATAGCTCTGCATTTCACGCATGGCCAAATTAATGTCACTTTGTTTTAAGGCCCTCCAGAATTTTAGAGCGAACCCTGCCTGCACATCCTTCGACTTTAGGCCAATATAGGCAGGTAAAAGTCCTTCGGCATAGCCCACACGTACTTCTTGGTTTGGTAGTGCTATGAGATACATCTGCGATTCCTTATCGTAGGTTCTAATGGTAAGGTAGCCACTCTGATAGAGCAACGGCAGGGCATCGTCCATCGCTTCTGTCGGCTTGTCGAAAGCTGAGGACGGCACCTCCATATTGTCCAGCGAGGTGATGTCGGTGTGGAAGCGTTTCATCTGGCGGATAAGAAATGTTGGTGTCCCGCTGTCAAACCAGTAGTTGTCTACTTCGCCTGACATGAAAGCCTTTATTAAACTAAAGGGGTTGTACACCTCTTCAGATTGTTTGGAGAAGTGGTAACCGTCATATCGGTTTTTGAGCTTGGCATGCATCTCCTCGTAACTTATGTCATTCTTTTGAGCCAGAAGTTCAATATCTTCGTGAAGTGTTGTCACAAGTTCGTTCTCTGTGATGCCACAGATAGCTGAGAACTGTGGAATCATGGTGACATTCATCAAGTTGTTGATAGTGGAAAAGATGCTCAGTTGCGAGAATTTGGTAATACCCGTGATAAAGCAGAACTTCAGTTTGGGATCCAGCATCTTCAGTCGCTGGTAAAACTCCTGCATTACTTCGCGCATGTCAGCCAATTGCTGATCATCATGAAGAACGTCAAGCAGTGGTGCGTCGTATTCGTCGATGATGACAACGACTTGCTCACCAGTCTGCTCATAGGCTCGGTTAACCAAGCCTGCCATACGCATGCCTGGTGATGACTCGCTTGGATTAGTGCCATATAGTTTTTCATATTCTCCAAGTAGTCGACCTAATTCGTCTTTGACTCCTTGTACAGGCATGTTCTTTGCACCGCTCAAGTCAAAGTGAAGTACAGGGTAGCGTTTCCACTCCTGTTCTAACTCCATTATCTTCAGTCCCTCGAATAGGTTGCGTTCTCCCGCAAAGTAGGAATGTAATGTCGAGGAAAGCAGTGACTTGCCGAAACGGCGCGGTCGGCTCAGGAAAATGTATTTGGCATAGTCGGCTAGTTGCCATACTAGATCAGTCTTGTCAACATACACATAACCTTTCTCGATAATCTCTGAGAATGTCTGTATCCCAACTGGGTATTTACGTCTACGTGTCACCATGAGATTTGCTTTTATGGTGCAAAGATATGAATATTATTTGTAACAACCAAACTTTACAGTCCTAATTTCCATTTGATCCTATCTTTCCACTGATAATATTTGGTCATTAGTGAACGGTTACGGCAGAGCCAACGTAATTGAAGAGTGATGAAGTGCTTTGGATAGTCGATAATGGCATTGGGCGTTACCAAGAAATGACTATAATCTGTCACTTTGTCCTTCATAAATCCTCGATGCTGGAAATGAGCATACATAGATTCTTTCTTTTCAAGTTTCCCGTTGTTGAACCGCAGCATATACAACTTGTTATCGATATGTTCAAAGATGACCTGTTGCCATCCTCGTGTCAGGCTGTTGAAGTGGTAGCTTTGCTTGGGCTTGGATGCATTATCGAAAGGCCATTCTAGCCAGCAATCATCAGGATGGCAGCCACGCCACTTGTCACCAAATCCCTTATATTCGTACTCGTCATAATACATGGAACGCTGTTGGGTTAGCGCTTCCTTATAATCTACATAACCATCAACTTCTTTCATGAAGAATGTATTGGTGTATTCGTCATTATGGTAGAGTGTGAAATGCCCATAGCCGGAAATCATTTTGTAGCGGGATAAAATGTCATCCGTCACGAAATGGCGAATGTCACCATAGACCACATCGAGATCGCCCCATCCCCAGAAATCATAGTTTTTCACATAATCTGAGAATATATAGGCAAAGGCAGGGCGATAGTCGCATATTTTGTAAGGACGGTCGAGCACGATGGGAAAATCAAACATATTCTGGACTATTTGCCTGAACTCTTCAAAAGTCATCTTTTTGACGATAATATTCTTTGCAGGTTCTACCTCGCAGTCGGTGAAAAACAGAAAGTCTATATCTGGATTGTATAATGCTGAGGCTCGCCACATTTTGTATTGTGGTGGCAAGTTTCCGAAGTGGGGGAATAATACTATGACCTTTTTCATATAGGAGAGTTGTTGATAGGGGTGTGCTATGTAAAAAGAGTAAGAAGTTTAAGAAGTCTGCGTTGTCCTAACTCTGCAAGTCGGAAGAGAATTTTTTGTGAACGGTTGTAATGAAACTTTCTATAATAGGAATTACATTCTGGATGTGTTGTAATATAGAGGTCAATGTCTCTGTTTTCTTTGTTCAACAAGAAAGTTTGCTTAGTTAAGAAGGTTCGTGTAAGAACCTCGTCACGATAGGTATCATATACATCATTATCTTTAAGAAAACGGATTGCTAAATCCATACCTTTATACATGGAATCATGAAAAGCTTTTGGGTTGACGTGGGTCACACTTTGTGCATTGTCTATTCGGTAGTAATAGACTGGTTTCTCTAAGTTGGCGATGCTATTTGCGTAGAAGTACAATTTTATCATCATCAAATGGTCTTCTGAAGCATTAACACCTTCTGCAAAGCGTATATGATGTTCTTCAATCAAACTTCTTCGGATAAATAGTTGCCACATGGCCTCTATGCTGTCCCAAGCTTTGATATGTTGTTTGAGTAGGTCGGTTTTATCGCTCCATGGTCTTTGCTTAATTGGCCGCTTGTTCTTGCCTTTGATTTCATAATAGCCACATCTCACAATGTCGCAGTTGGTGTTAATGGCTATATCCACCAACGATTGTATAGCATCTCTCTCTAAATAGTCGTCGCTGTCCACAAACAGGATATAATCACCTTTAGCATTATCAAGAAGTATATTGCGTACAGTCGCAATACCTTGATTCTTCTCATTATGAAGAATTTTAATGTCAAATGTGTTAACAGTTTGCTGTGTCAGTTTTTTTGCAATAACCATGCTGCTATCTGGTGAAGCATCATCTACAATGATAATCTCCAGATTCTGATAGGTTTGGCTCAATACAGTTTGCAGACATTGTTCAATGTACTTCTCCGCTTTGTATACTGGTATTAATATAGAGACTTTGGGCTTCATTGGTTTTTAATGTTTTCTTACAAATGGTTTATATAAATATAGAATAGCTTTTGTTACCCACAGGATGACTTTCTGGAGCCTAAAAGTTCTATTGAACTGAGGAATCAAATCAAGCATCGGAGACTCCTTGTCATTGAAACGCTCGAAGTCTTTTATGACTCTGGGTGGGAATAATTTGTTCAGCACCTCTCTACGCTCGGCATCATTCAGTTCTTTCTGAATTTCTGATATGCCACCGTTTTGAAAGATTGCGACGGTAACAGGAATCAACGAAAATGAGCAATTCTGGAAGATAATCTTTTCTATATAGAATTTCCAGTCAGATACTATCTTATAGTTCTCATCATAGAGAGAGTCCTTAAACAATTTCCTTGAAATGAACGATGCCTGATGATCAACGGTGTTTTTGTAAAATTGAATCATAGTTGGATTTTCACTGACATGAAATGGCCTCGCAGAAAAGTCCTCGTTGACACTCTTTCCAGTGACGATGTCGGCGTTTAGATGTGGTAGGGTATTGCTCAAGACGTTCTCGTCGTAAAAATAGTCACCAGAATTCATGAAGTTCAAATAGTTACCATGGGCAGCTATAATGCCTTTGTTCATGGCATTGTAAATGCCTTTGTCTGGTTCTGAGACCCAATAGTCTATGTGACCAGCATATTCCTCTATGACTTCGCAACTGCCATCAGTGGAACCACCGTCGATAACGATATATTCAAAGTCTTTATAACTTTGATTGACAACGCTCTCAATGGTTTTACGTAAACCGTCTCGATTGTTGTAGTTAATAGTAATAATAGAATATTTCATTTCATTCCTTTTATCATTTCGTCTATAACCTTATTCCAAGTATATCGTTCTTCCACGAATCTTTGGCCGGTTTCTCCCATCGCTTTGAGCCTGTTTTTGTCAGAAAGGGCGTCAATAATAAGCTCTGCCACAGATTTCGGAGTAGCAGATGCTGTATAGAAACCATATTTTCCATAGCCTGAAAATTCAGGTACGGAAAATCTGTCCAGTCCTAAGATTGGCGCTTTGTTTGCTAAGGCTTCCAAATAGGTAATGCCGTTGGGTTCGTTGAGGGCAGGCATCGTATATAGGACACATTCTTTAAACAACTGTACAGTAGTGGACCGTGGCTGGTTGTAATAGTATGTCACACCATCTCCTTCAGGCCCATCAGTCCCTACCACGGCCAATTCTAAGTCTTTTATAGTCTGTTTGGCTATTCTGAATGCGGGAAGCAGAAGATTCAGGCCCTTGGGCTCTTCCAATCCTTTTCTCAGCACAATCAGCAGTAAATTTCTAGTATAGTCTTTTTCTTCCTTATAAAAAGTTAGATTTACACCAAACCCTACGTTAATCACTTTCTCTGCAGGAACTCCATACACTTCTATAATATACTTTCTCGACCATTCATTTTGGGTAAATATCTTAGTAGCAAAAGAATAAGAACGAATGTCATATTCTTCATATTTTTTTAATCCGTATTCCCGGAATAGTGATTTGGGGAAGGGTGGTTTGGGCGCAAACTCCTGTCTTGGTCTGGCTACGGCATCCACATAGATATATGCATGGTGCGTCTTCTTTAAAGGTTTGTTGATAGCATTGCTCGATATGAAGAACAACGATGTATTGTCTTCTAAAGTATCGTCAATCTTTGATATACACCGACCTAAACGTTGGAATAATATTGGGAGCTTTTCGAGACCGTCAAACCCCAATTTCTTCATCAAAGTTCTTAGGCGGTAATGTTGCCTGCTCAGCATCGAACTCATATCGATATGAACAGTTTCAAGCCCTTTTTCTTTGAAAAGGTTATTGAGTGTAGATGGAGTCCCTGACCATACTTTTGTGTCGTCTTCTGCCCCCCAGGCAAACAATGCTATTTTCATTTGTGGAAGTTATGATAGTTAAACAATGATTCTGTACCGTAGTCAATGTAATCCTTCGCCATGATTGGGCGGAACTTCAACTTGTTGAGGAGCATGGCGTAGACAACATGTGACATGCAAATTTTTCCATCATCACTCATCTGTAGCAGATGCTTATAATAATGTTGGAACAGGTCCGTGTTTTCCAAACAGATGCCACCAACATTGAAATAATGACTGACGATGCGCTTCTCTATGATGTTAGTCACATAATACATGTCGTCCAGTGAGACATAACTTTTATGACGTGGGTCTACCATTTCCAAATTCTCCAATGCGAAGACTGCCACACCATTCTCACGGCGCACCTCGCCAGTGAAATAGCCGTCGGCATCCTTGATAAAAATGGCTCCATTGATGTCCTCCTGTATCAGTGTCTGCTGTACGGTTTCCACCTGCGACATGGTGGGATTATTAAGGATTACCAGGTGCGCGTTATTCAGGCCTAGTCGTTTGAACTGGAGTTTGAATATCTCATCAAGGCTGAATAACTCTGCGTGTTTGCGCAGGATGGTAAAATAGATATTGTTAAAAGCGCTGAGATTCAGTCCCTGTATCGAGCGGATACACAGCATGATGCCTGATTGGTCTAAACTGAATACGTAAGGCATAGCATCGGGTTGCGAAGCATTATCCGCAGCAACAGGTATTATTAATGAAAACTCGTTTGCCTGGTCATCGTACTTTGTCAGCGATTCAGGTTCTGAAGTCTGCATTTGATGAAGAATCCGATAAATTTCTGTTTTCAGATAATCAACAACCTTAGGCTCTTTAGCATACTGAAGGATGCGTAGAAGATTGAGAATCTGATAGTCCTTATAGTAATTGCGATACCACTCATACTTGCTGAAGTATCTGTCGATTTCATGATCGATTTTCTCGCATATAATCTTCAGGCGTAGCTTGTCATAGGGCTTAACATACATGAGTTGGGACCACAGGTGAAAGGAGTCCTGTCTGATTTTTACAATATCCATCAATGGTGATTCAATGAAAGAGTCAAGAAAGTCTATCAGATAATAGTTGTTACCATTGAAAAGGATATTGGAAAATGTCAGGTCACCATGACAGATACCTACTGGGATGTCTATGGATGATTGGCTACATAATGTTTCAATCCTTTTTTTTGCTATCCGGAGAATGTCTTTGATATCGGCATTGTCTATGATTAGCGGGTTAGAACCAATCTTTTGCTCCACATCAAGGAATTTCTCCATCGTTACTGATGTTGGTACACTTTGAATGTCTGAACCCTTGAGCTCCTTTTCAATAAAAAGTATGAGGGCATCGATGAAATACCTGATTTGCTCAAAGCCCGCTGTCTCGAAGTATTCAATGAAATTGCGGCTATATACATATTCCATCTTGACGGAGACATGTTCTGCATCTTGTTCTACGTTGAATATCTGGGGGATACGCACATGTTGGTATTCCTCCATTGATGCCTTCTGTTGTTTTTCCGCCTGTAATATCAAGCGGGACAAGTATTTCTTGTCACGGCTTGATTTGTAAATGAACAAGTCGTTGTCTTCTCTGACAATATCTATGCTACAGCCAGAATGTCCTTTAACTTCTATTTCCATCATTTGTAATAGTCTCCTGTAATTTTAACGACGTTTGCACCACTTCTCTCTGCTGCCATAAGTCCTACTTCTGTATCTTCGAAAATTAGTGTTTCCGTAGGGCTTACTTCCAATATGGACATGGATGTAATGTATATCTCTGGGTCTGGCTTTCCCTTTTTTACGGTATCGCCTGCAATAATCACATCAAAGATATCTTCCAATTGTAAGTGTTTCAGTACGTTCATTAGATTGCCACGTTGTGCTGTCGACGCAATGGCGGTTTTTACTCCAGAAACTTTTGCTTTTCGAATGAAATCTATCAATGTGACATTAGGCTTGAGATAACTAAAACATGTCGGATAAACTTTCGCCTTCTCCTTCTTGATATTGCTACGTAGGTTTGCATCATCTATTTTCATGGCATCCATGAATGCATCAAAGCGAAGACCGAAGCAAGCATGATACTGTTCTCTTGTTATGTCAAGGCCGAATTGTTTAAAAGTCAAACTGTATGCTTTAAAGTTAGCCTCGAAGGTATCAACAAGAGTACCATCAAAATCTGTTATAATTGCTTTAATCATAAATGCCGTTTTAGTTCTTCGGGTGTACCGTATGAATAATACTCTTCCATTGTTGATAATCTAACTGTTTCTCCATCAGCAAGTAGATAGTTGTAGAGTAGCGACACATAATACTCAGGTTTCGTAAATATGGGCTCGTTCATCAAGCGATGTGCCGCACTTAGAAATCCTTTGGCAGAAGAAAAGAAGTAAGCCCCGCAAAGGGCATGGTTGCTAATCACTTCTTTTTCTGCCGTACGTTTGACAATCATATTGTCATCAACTTCCGCATAGCTATAGCGAGGCTCTGATGACTCGAATGATACAAGCATTCCGCCATTTACCTTCTCAATAGGTTGTTCAAGAATGTGCTTGATACCTTGAATATAGCCCTTACTACGAAATTCCAAATCACAATCCATCACTACGATGGAATCTTCTTTATCAATGACTGGTTCAGCAATGAGGCATGTTTCCACAGCGCCACGTGTCGTTTTTACTACATAGAACACATTGGCATCAGGCAGTATTGCCTTGATTTGCTGCTCTATGTGATAGCTGTCGATATGCTCTTTGCGCACGATGAAACTATATTTCATGGGTGCTCCGTCAACTACCACACTACCTATTGCCCTCTTGAATAGGGGCACTCCCTTCAGTTCTATTAATGGTTTAGGTGTTGTCCATCCCTCCTTGAGGAAACGGCTCCCCTCGCCAGCCATTGGCATGATGATATGTAGTGGTCGCATTTGTACAATATTGTTGTGTATAGTCATAGAAGCCTAATCATTAATGATATTGCAAAGATAGAACTTTTTTTATATATAGCAAAACAATTAACATTGTTTTGTGTTGTAGAGCCGTTTTGTGGCTATTATACTAAAGTTCAATTCTAGATAATTTTTCTGTACACGTTATGTTTCGTGTTTGTCTATCTACCGCCAAGAAAGAGAATTTTTGTTATAGTGAATTTCTTTGATATGTATGTAGCAACAAGGCTAAAGATTAGTGCTCCAATAGATGCCAAAATCGTTAATGTCGGACTCCATGAATTTAAATGGATTCTTCTTGTACAGTGTAGGATGTACTGCCAGAAAAAGATATGGTGAAAGCAATAAATACCCATACTGTTCAGCCCCAACATTGATAGGTGGTTGATTATCTGATGATTCCTGAAACGCTCATAGATTAATCTTAGGACATTGATGACAAATACGCTACCACTGATTCCTGTAAGGAAACGCTGTATGTTTAATAATAGAAAATGAAAACTATTTTCTCTTAAGATATATTGTCCAGAAACATAAACATATGTCTCTCTATTATAAAAGAAAAGAAATATTATATAAAATGTGCCAGAACATATCAGAATATTTTTGTTATCGCTCCATTTGATTTTGTATTCATATTTGTGAAATAATAAGCCTATGACAAAATATGGGAATAAAAAAGAATATGGGGCATACAGGAGATTATCTGGTATCATTGACAAACTAATCCAAATAAGGAAATACGTAAACCGTGGTATTTTATATTTTTCAACAATAATGACAAATATGGTATTTAAGAAAATTGACCATAAGAACCATAAATGATACCCAAGGAAAGAGAAGGTAAAGAAGTCTTTCAAAAAGAATAGAATCGAAGACTCACCTTTGAACACAGATAACAAGATAGGAAGTTTATAGATAACCGCAAAGGACAAAATCGGTACGACTAGCATTTTCAACCTAGATATGATAATGGAAGATGTTGAACGTCTGGATAATGTGTTGTGAAATAGATATCCACTTACCACCATGAATATGGGCATATGAAAAGAAGTGATGAATTTTAACAAGAAATTATCATAAAAGACTTCACTTCTTAAGTAGTCGGCTCCACTAGCATAGAGAATAGAGTGTCCAAAAACCACTAAGAGTATCGCTACTCCCTTAACTACATCCCAAAATACTTCTCTTTTACTATTCATTGCATTTTTGTTTTTAGATTGTAAATGATGGATTATTGTTTTTTTGAAAAATAATTGCTTCTAATAATCCATTCTGATATATCCCATTTGCGTGGGGAAATGACATTCGTGTAGTTGGGCGAAAAAAGAGACTGACCAAGTCCATACCAATCACTTTCAATACCAAGTAGATCCAATAGGGTTGTGTAAATGTCCAATTGGTTACATTCGCCTGACCACATGTCTTTTTTTAATTCATTCGGAATATTAATCATATAAAGAGGAATGTCTCTAATTACTCCACCAAGGTCTGTATTATGAACAGGATGGTCTGCAGTAATAATAATCAGACTGTTTTCGTAGAGACCATTACTTTTCAGATAATCGAAGTACTGTTTTAGAGCTTTATCGGTATAGTGACATGCATTCAAATAACATGCACATTCTTGTGATAATGATGTATCTTTAATAGGGAATGAAGAATCTATCATTTCGTTGTATGGTTGGTGCATTGACAAGGTGAGAATTACTTCAAAAAAAGGCTTATGGAATATCTTGTTTTTTACAATGGCCAATTGAAATAGTTGCTGATCGCTTAAGTTATATTCTATTCCGAAGTCTTTATTAGAATAAAGTTCATCAATTCCATATTTGTTGCACATCTCAGTTTGATTCCAAATTGATGTGTTTGTGGGAATCACCATCATAGATTTTTTGTTTATCATATTGGGTAAACCCGGCAGTGAAACATTTTTAGCTTTGGAAACCGTGATAACGGCACGAAGAGGCAGTAGGCCTGTCATGTAAATAAATTGTCCGTCGGATGATTCACCTATAGTTACATTCTCTTTCATTTTCCCGTTGAAATATACTGTAGGTTCTCTCCTTAAAGAATTAAGGAATGGTGTTACTTCTTTTCCATCAGTCTCTAAATTGGAAGTAAATGACATATAAGACTCCATGATGATAAAAATAATGTTGTCATATTGTATGTGTTGTTTGCATGAGATACTGTTTATGGTGGCATTAATTTCATCCTTAATTGCAATTTGTTGCTCTGGAGTAAGTTTGATTATTCCCTTAAGGTCATCGAGAAACAATTCATATGTCAGTGTTCTTATGCTACCTTTGAAATAGGTAAAGTTTGTGGGATCACTGGAACGTTGGGTGGCTGAGAATTGCCGTTGCTCGATTCTATTTAATACAAAATCAATATCTTTACATTTGGGGGTCCATAACCCAAATGCGACATATGTACAAATGTAAAATCCTATTGCTACTGCCAATATAATAAATATTTTCCTTATAGGGTGATAGACTTGCTTGATCCTTGTGATAAGCAAACAATAAAGACATGTGCTTATTATATAGTACAGGTCGCTACATCGTAGCCCGTCAATGATACACTTAATAAGAAATTTGTCCAAGAGATTATCTCCATAACCGATAGCAGACAGCGATATGTATTGGTGAAAAAACCTTGAGTATAGCACATTTGAAAACGACCATGCAAGTGTTACTAAAAAAACAATAGTCATGGCAATTTTTTGATGCTTCCATGCAAATAAGTACGAAAGAAGATAAATGATAATTATATCTATGACTATCCCTAGAATGTTGTCAACTTTGGCTGGTAAATCATAAACCACGAAGTGATCAATTAGACCTGCATAATAGAAATAATAGTGCATTACTACTAGATTCAGTCCACAAAGGAATAGTATAACCCAATATGGATTGATTTTATTTGTTATATTAGTTATGCAGATAGTCTTCATATATCAAAAGTTGGATTTGTTATTCTTTTGGTTATTTCTTATAGTCGAATCCATGATGGAGGAACTACATCATCATTATCTTGTGATGCCCACCATTTCTTAGGAGCTATAACAATTTTATCTTCATGTTTGTTCAACCATGCGCTCCACCAACTAAATGAACTATTGGCAATAATATGATGTTTACAAAGTGACATTAGATACATATCCTGCCACGAATCATTGGAATGGTTGAAGTTAACATATATAGCATTGGGAATATTTAGATTTTCGTGGACATAATCAATGTCATCGGAAAAAACGAAATAGCAAGGATCTTTTATCCTTTTCCCTATTTCTGCTAAAGCACGTTGATAATACTCAACGTTACAGATGCTTCCCAAGTCTTTATACCAAAGCGGAGTCAAATAATCACCTCTGCGAACGTGAATGCTGACACTTGTAGTGTTTTTTATTCTAGAGATCATCTGTTTTGATTCCTCTGACAAATTTGATTCATTGAAAGCAAATTCATACAATAATTCTTGACGATAATTCTCAAAGTATCTATAACTTTGAAATGCACCGGAATAATATTGATTCTTATAAAGTTTTGAGAATACGTTGCTATAATAAACAAAATTGTTTTTAGGACTTATTCTCTCAAATGGCAGGAACAAAATACGATGAGGGAATTTTCTCTTGAATATAAACGTATTCTTCCTTAGTTTACCTAGGAATTGATAATAAATCATTTCTATGTACGACAACCCTTTATAGGGCTTCACGCGGGGAAACACTTTCTCAAGTTCATAGCCGTTATGATGTGCATTAGCCTCTGATACAAATAGAATTGCACGCACACCTCGTGCCCTAAAGGCAACAACAAGTGCGTATTGGAACATCATATTTCCTAGGCCTGCAGATGCTATAATTATCTTCATTTTGTTTGTATAATAATTCGCGACTTAACTATACCATTATAGACTTAACTATACCATTATAACAAGTGGTGAACTTGTAACTTAGTATGTTCAATGATCTATTTCTTTCAAAATAGCTCTTGATATGAATAATATCGACTTTTTCTGCAAAGTAATCTTTGCTAGAAATCAACTTGAAGAATGTTGAGACATTGTCTGCAATCTTAAGTAAACAAATTCCTTCGCCGACTATTGGCATTATGTTGAGTAGGAACCTCATTTGTTATAGTTTTAATAATTTGTCATAAAGACTAATGTATTGTTTTGCAATAATGTTGTAATTGAAATTGTCGATAATAAAATGTCGGAGCTCATCTGAGTTATATTGTTTGTCCATAGCTTCCTTTATGCCTTTTGCTATTGCATCCTTATCGTATCCTTTGCAAATGATGCCATTGAAAGGCCGGATGATGTCTATAGCTCCGCTACAGGGGGTTGTAATCACTGGTATACCACAGGCCATAGCTTCCAATGGGGTTTGTGAAAAAGTTTCTTCGTATGAACACTGTAAAAAGTAATCAGCGGCAGAATAATACAAAGAAATCTGGTCAGGATCATTAATTCTTCCTGCAAAAATGACAGGGAATGAACTTTGTATATGTACCTTCTCATAGAGCCCACCTAAACAAACAATAACTTTGTTAGGAACATCAATCTTTTCCAATGCGGCTACAGCACGGTCAATACCTTTGTTCGGGTCGTCCATGAAAAAAGAGGAGAAAAGGAATATAACTGCATTAGGCTGAAGACCTGTTTTTTTTCTTGCTTCTTGTTTGTCAGATGGATGAAAAATGGTAGTGTCAACACCATTGTGTATGAGTGTGATTGGGAATCCCTTGAGAACATAGGAGTTCTTACAAAAATCAACCATGAATTCTGATATTGCAACTATATTTAAGTTCTTTGCCTTGGAAACTCCTTCACGTTTTATATTTCTACAATATGTGTCAATGGATTTCAATTCGTCAGGAAGAGGACGAAATTTGGAGCTAAAATGCATCACACCCATAGCAGGATATTTATCGTGCAGCGTCCAAATGATGGGCTTATTGACAGTCTTAAAGAAAGTAGGATAGTCAATAAAGTCACAAACATAGTGAAGATGAACAATGTCAGCCCATTCCACTAGAGGATGTGTCGCGATGTTCTTGAAATATGATAGCGGCTGTTGGACAAATTCATTGGTCTTATTTGCCTTTTTCAGCCATTTCTTTGTCTTTTCTACATCAACAAGCCAGATGCCAAACAATGTCAAGAGTTTTTTTATGGATTTCAGAAATAGATTTCTATTCCAGAAAATGTTGTCTGGTGTTGCAATAGCACCAGTGATTCCCTCAGGCATTGAACTTCCCTCTGCAAAAAGCATACGAGAATCTATGCCCTCGGTAGTGAGTGCTAAACAGATGCGCATGGCACATAAGGCTGCCCCTCCTGTTTGACTTGTGCTTATGTGAAGTACTCTCATTTCAACAACATTCTGCAATTCTGTCGATAACCTGTTTCCAGTTCTTCTCTGTAACAAAAAGACGAGGTAAATCCAATGGACTTGTATTATAACGGACGAAATCTTCTTTGGTGGTGGCAGAAGTTCTAAACCCAAGATGTTTTACAAGTTCGATATTGTGCTCTGAGACAGCAACAGCTTCACCGAAAGGGAAAGCAAAATGTCGCATCTTGATTCCTGTGTTGCTTTGCATCTCAGTGTCGGCTCGGTCAATGTCAGCGCCAATCTCTTTGTCAGTACAACCAGTAAAGGCTTTATGAGAATAGGTGTGATTGCCAATTGTGGCAAGAGGGTCTTGTCTAAGTTCCCGTATCTGTTCCCATGACAGTCCAAGATTTTGATTGCCAAAATGATAGTCTATGTCATAATTGATAAATAATGGTCTTAGGCTCTCTTCTAAATTGCCCTGGGGCAACTGAAGAATGATTTCGCGAATATCTAAGAATGCCAGCTCCTTCTCCTCTTTAGTAGAACAGGAAAAACTTCGACCATCGTTTAGGGTGATACTATCGTGATGTAGCACTAACTGCTCAAGGATTTCCCACCAATATAACATCTCGCCTTTTACCATCTTTGTACATATAAAGATGGTAAAGGGGGTTCTTGTATTTGAGAACACTGACCAACCATTAGTGTAGTTGTCACGGTATCCATCGTCCAAAGTAATTGCAATCATACGGCGATGTCTTTTCTTGTCAGTCAATGCATCTGCCATTTCATCAAGTGACACAAACTTACAATTCCGCTTGCGGGCATAACTGATCATTTCCTCAAGAGTTTTGGGGGAGATTCTCAAATGTTGGTTCCACCAAATACCATTATTGTCAGGACTATCTACTCTATGGAGCATCAAAATAGCACCAAATGGAACACTTTGATGATGAATAAGACGTCCTGCTGTTCTGCGAAACTTGTTATAAATAGAGCAATTCACAATTCTTCGTTTCGTTTTTTTTGCTATTTTTCGGAATACACTTGGGTTGCTATCTTTTAGTTCTTTTTTTAGGGCTTTAGATGCCGCATTGTCAAAAGAATGAGTGCGTATGTATTCTGAAACAAAAATATTTCTGCCTGGATGTTTTTCGTATGGGTGATTGAGTTGGGGCTCATAGTCAAAAGCCTCTCTTCTAGGACGCTGTTCCAAAAAGAGCCTGTCGCCAAGTTGATTTAACATTTTCTCACCTCTGTCGGTATTGACTAAGACGCAACTAACATTCATGCGATCATATTTCACAGGAATAAGCTGTCCAATGGCCGAAAAATCACATATAGTGAGATCGCCAATGCGCTTTTGTTGAGCATACTGACAATGGTAGCAATTCTCCCTATATATCAGTGCTTTGTGATACCCTAGCTGGTATACGTCATCTTCGAAGACTTCTTTTTTATAAAATAGACCATCACGGTCTCCTAATGTAAAATTAAAAGTATACGTGTATAATTCTGGATTTCTGAAATATATATGGGTAGTCTTTCTTTTCGTTTCATTCTCGATAAGATCGATATGTTGTTTAAGGTATCTGTCTGGAACTACGCCATGACAGACAATATCAACCGTTAAAAGATTGGTGTATGTTTTACCTAAGAAACAATAAAGACTAGCTACTTGACAAGGTAGTCCAATGAATAATGCATTCTGCCCAGTTTTTAGCGTTTCTTGTACTCTCTTATATATATCAATGGTGTCACTATAAACATATTTTGAGTTACGCACTTTTTCAATGTCTTCAAAAGATTTAATTTCAATATATCTTGCTTGGTGGCGATTGATAGTTACACCACAGGTAAACCACCCATTTTCAATGGCATATCTATAGAGTTCTGCAGCAACACCTCCAGAAGCGCTTCTTTTTCTGGTGTCAGTATCTAGGCTCCATGCAGCCAACACCTTTCTTGCCTCATGGAATTCAAGCTCGTTGTTGTTGGGGCATGTTTTTTGGCATAAGCCGCAGTTAAGACACTTTTCGTTGTCTATTTCTGGGTATGGAACGTCTAGAGAATCTGTAACCATTTTTATGCATTGCTGCGGACATATGTTGACGCAAGCTTTACATGCACTGCATTGTTTTTTATCACATATTGTCTCCATGATGCTAACTGAAAATTTTTAAACAATCGGCTATAAAATGTTTTGAAGAAGTAATTTCTTTTTCAACTAAAATATTAACTTGATCATAATTGATAGGTCTGTACATCGTTGCAGTATCAGGAGTTTTTATGAACCGTTCTTGTAAACCACTTGATTGAAGCAAAGACGATATGCGTTCAGTCTCAACCTCAGAATGGAAACAAAACTGTTTGTTGAATATGATGGAGAAAACACAGCCATGAAATGAGGATGTGACTACATATGATGCATGACAAATAAGTGAGAGGAATTCTAGTGGACCGGCAGTGTCGTAGATGTCTTTGGAACCAACCTTTGATACAAGTGCGGTTAACTGAATAATTCTCATTTCTTTTTCTCTCTCTATTTTTGCAGCCAACTCTTTGCAAACTTCAGAACGCTCTAAATTGTATAACAAGATATATTCGTCTTTAACAATTCTCTGTGAAGCTAATAGATGCCAACTGTTTCTGGAAAGAAGCATGGTTGGGTCTACTGTTATGCAAATATTCTTAAATCCCCATTCTTCAAATTTCTTTTTCAAAGGAACTTCTCGTACAGAAATCTTATCAAATAATTGAAGATATTTTTTACATTGATTCTTTGTGCCATCATTATCAATGACATTACCCATACTGGGAGCATACGAAAATCTATGTTTAGCTGCAATTGTGTCAGATCCCCAATACGTTGAATCAAATCCAGTGTAAAGTGCATTAAGGTTCCATCTGTTCCAAATGGTATCGCTTCCATAAAACACTGCATCGTAATCAGCTCTGATGGGAACGATTTTCATCATTTGCTTTCTGAATATGTCAAATTTTCTTTTTCTTCTATAGTTCTTTGATAAGATAAATGGGAAATTCCATAAGTATTTAATTTTACCTCTTATTCCTTGAAAATGAAAATATTTTTTTTCCCAACACCATAACTTATAGACAACAGCATGGTGTTTGGGCCAATAATCTATGTTCTCAGCATTACATCCTTGATCACAAAGATATTGACATAAAGCATATGCCTGCAATACAGCACCGTAATTGTCGGCTCTATGGTAAGTCAGTGTCCCTATTTTCACTTTTCTCGTCAATAAAGAAATAGCCTATATTTCTGTTGTTAAGCTCTGCTCCAGTATACTTACTGATTTTATCTCTTTTTACTAGTGTGGCTACGTTCGGAATGATGGCAAGATACTCAATATTGCGTTGCGTGATGTCTAATTTTAGACGATATTCTCCATTTGTTAGAGAACTTGGCAAAAATATCGATTCTTTAATTAAAAATTCACCTCTATCAAACTTATAATAACGTCCAGTGGAATTTGTTGGGACGTATGAGGCGATCATAATAGAATTGACGTCGTAAATCTGAGCGATGAACTCTACATTCATAGGAACATCAAGATGCCCAGAAATTGAGATGTCTATTTTGTTGCTACATTCTTCTAGATATATTTTCCGTGAATGGGTGTTATTTATTGAGAGATTTTCAATATGGAACAACCTGTGCTTGGTCTCGATATCTTTATTGATATCAAAGTCGTTTTCTCCAGAAAACTCTTTGTGAAGATAATGATTAACGCAGTCTTCAGATGTCCCTATATGCGCAATCATACCATTTTCAAGAACGACCCCCGTTTTGCATAAAGTCTTCACTGCAGGCATATTGTGACTCACGAACAGCACGGTGCGACCTCCGCCCTGAGATATGTTCTGCATCTTGCCGATGGCTTTTTTTTGAAATTCAGCATCACCGACAGCCAGTACCTCATCGACAACGAGTATTTCTGGATCCAGATGGGCGGCAATGGCAAAGCCGAGACGGACTGTCATACCACTAGAATAGCGCTTTACAGGCGTGTCGATGTATTTCTCTACACCAGCAAAATCAACAATTTCGTCGAGTTTCTGGGTAATTTCGGCTTTAGTCATGCCCATAATGGAGCCGTTCATGTAAATGTTCTCGCGCCCGGTCATCTCAGGATGGAAACCTGTGCCAACCTCTAAAAGTGAGGCGATGCGGCCTCGGGCTCGGATGGTGCCTGTGGTTGGAGATGTTACTCTAGAGAGCACCTTAAGCAAGGTGGACTTTCCTGCACCATTTTTCCCGATGATGCCTAGCACATCGCCTTGTTCTACTTTGAAATTAATATCTCTCAATGCCCATACAAAATCACTTGATGCTTTTAGAGTGCGGTCGTTTACCTCACCAATCTTCAAGAATGGATCTTCCTTGCCACGAATTCTTGCCCACCAACGATTCAGGTCGTGGCTGATGGTACCTGTTCCTATCGTTCCAAGACGATATTGCTTGCCCACGTGGTTGAATTCTATTGCTGTATTTGACATGATTTCCTATTTATATGATTAAATAACGTCCATAAAACTGCGTTGAACTTTGTTGAAGGTCAACATGCCAAAGAACATCACAACGATGGTGAATACAAGAGAGTAAAGAAGATATGTCCATTCAAATGTTCCCTGTCCTAAGAATGCAATTTTGAATGTCTCGATAATGGAGGTGAGTGGATTGACAACAATCGCCCACACATATTTGGGATAGTTGTCCTTTAGTATGGATAGTGGATAGATGACGGGCGTGATATACATCCATAATTGGACACCAAAAGAGACCAAAAATCGTAAGTCGCGGTATTTCGTTGTCATTGAAGAAATAATGAGTCCGAATCCCAATCCTAAGCCTGCAAGCATGATAATAAGAATTGGAACTAATAGGATATACCATGTGATATTGGGAGTATAGCCTTTGAATATATAAAAGATATAGATAACGATAAAAAGGATGAATTGTATGGCCATCTTCAGCATACTTGATATGGTAATGGAGAAGGGTACGACCAAACGGGGAAAATATACCTTTCCGAAGATATGCTGGTTAGCATTGAATGTCTCTGAACATTTTGTCAGACATTCTGAGAAGTAGTTCCAACACACGATGCCAGCCATGTAGAACAGCGGCTGCGGCAGTCCGTCGGTGGGTATGCCGGCGATGCCACCAAACACAAACATAAACATGATGGTTGTGAAAAGTGGCTGTATGACATACCATAGTGGACCGAGGATAGTTTGTTTGTACATTGTGACAATATCGCGTTTGACATACATGACCAACAAGTCTCGGTATCTCCAAACTTCTCCTAAGTCCAGACTGAAAAGTTTTTTCCTTGGCTCAATAATAATATCCCAATCGTTTGCCATAGTGTATAATTTTTGCAAAGATACTTATTTTTTTTTGCTTTTCCAAATAAATTCGAAGTTTTTTAGATACTTCATTTATCGTGGGTGGTATGGATGAAATCTGTATTCTTCCGTTTTATTTTAGGAATATTCACGACCATTTTCCATACGAGAACAGGAACGGAGAGGATTTTGCCGAATACCGTGTGGCTACGCAGCTGTTTGGGGATGGCTAAATATAGGGAAATGCAAATAGCCAGAAACAGACACCACCATTTGATATACCACGAGAGTGAAAAAGCCAATGAGAAGCCTGTTATAAAAATAGATACGATGAAGGCTCCAACCACCAACATGGAGCGCGGGATGAGAGCTTGTTGAATCGTTTTGTTGATATAGTCAAAATTTCCTGTTTTGATGGCATAAGGCATGTTGGGGATTTGCATAAAGAGGCTTTGTATTTGTGCCGTCATCCAGCGAAGTCGTTGTTTTTGGAAATTGTCCTTGTTGGATACTTTTTCATCAAACACATGAATATCTGGTTCATATTTTATAAAAACTTTCTGTAGTAGAAGATGAGCTTCCAATTCCTTGTCTTCTCCTACTGAAGATAATTTAAATACATTTTCCTTGAATAATTTATAATCAAAACACATGCCGGAACCAATAAGAGCAGATGACAGACCTAAGCGGTTATGGGCTTTACGAAAAATGGTATTGTTGATTTCTTCACTAACGCCATCCAATACGGCGACATCATTATTGCTGTTTTTGGCACAGCGGTGGCATTGAATGGCTTTATAACCATGCGCACACGACTCATTTAATTTCTGAAGGAAATCTGGATTGACTACATTGTCAGCATCCATCACAATGACATAATCGTATTCTTCTTTGATTTGCTGCATGGCATATTGCATGGCTTTGGCTTTGCTGCTTTTTTCGAAAACAGGTTGGAGAAGCGTTATGGGAAGTGCTGCCAATTTTTCGTTAGTATCTGGCTGCATGTGATCGGAAATGACTGCCACATGGAAACTGTCATAAGGGTAGTATTGAGCTATAAAGGTCTGGACAGAGTTAATGATAACGCGGTCTTCATTATATGCGGGGTAGAGAACCAAGTAAGAATAGTATTCTTTCTTGCGCATGGACACCACTTTATTCGTGAGATATTGGGTTAAAGAAGATTCTCTTTTTTTCCAGAGAATGGAGGCCAAGGCAAAAAATAGCACATACACTGCGGAAGCAGCCATGAATAGCCATAACAGTATGTCGAGTATATGAATAATCTGCCAGAACATGTTAAAACTATTGCTTAAGATTAATGACGTCTAAAAGCTTACGGCCTATTTTGAATCGTTTTAAGACAGAGCTAAACAACACTGCAGGAACCTTAAAGAAGGTGCTGTCCCATTTCTCGTCGACTAAATAATTCGGTGTGGCAATAGCAAAGACAAAAATCACAAGCGTAAAGATTCCCCACCATTTAAGAGCAGCTGTCATGTAAATAAATGGGGTGATAATAGCCATCGCGATGATAATAGCCATCATTACAATACGGGGAATCAGCATCCATTGGAGAAGTTTGTCAATCAGGTCGTAATGACGATTGAACAGGGCAGTTGGAAGATAATGAATGTTGTGGAAAAAAGTTTTCCACTGTGTGATGATCCAACTTATTCGCTTGCGATTGAATTCTTCTGCCTGACGAGCCTTTTCACTGTAAACGAAGATATTGTCAAAATAGTCGACATAGATGTATTCGCGCATAATGGTTGCTTCCAAATCCTTGTCTGCCCATGAAGCTTTGGCTGCTAATATGTGATTTTTAAACCAATCAAAATTGAACACCATGCCTGAACTTGCCATGGATGCAGACAAGCCAACGCTGATATGACCACGACGGAAGATAGAGTTATTGATTTCTTCGAAAATGGCTTCTAATCGAGCAGAGGTCGTGTCGCGATTTAATGCTAACTTATGGGCTTGAATAACCTTGGTTCCTGCAGATTCATAGGCATCGTTCATTTGCTGGAGAAATTCGGGTTCTACAAGGTCTCCTGCTTCTAAAATAATGGCGGAGTCGTAAATCTTGAATTGGGGTAGGTTATTAATCGCAACTTGTAATGATTTGGTCCAAATGTTGTCCGTGTAATTTGGCGTAAGTAACGTGATAGGCTGTTGGGCTAAGTGAAACAAGGTTATTTCGTCTTCATTGTTGGCAACAACAGTGACATCGAAAAGTCGTTGAGAATAGGTTTGCCCCAATATAGATCGAACAGTTGCTTCAACGCTGATGCCATTTTTTTTAGTTGGAATAATGATGATGAATCGATTTTCGTTTTTTGCTTTGGGAGTCTGGCTATGACGCGCAAATAAAGAGGTGATGGCAAAGACAGTCAAATATAGCACGGTCACAGAAACCCAAATAAACAATATTAAATCGGTATGTATGAATAAATTCCAATATAGCATAATTATGATAGTAGAGATTTGAAAGTTGAGAATTGACAGTTTGCGAAATCACGAAGGCCTTTGATAGTAGCTTTCGCTAAATCAGAATGACCTTTTAATAAGTGTGTTAGTATATCTCTGAATCCGACTATACCTATTATATATATATAGGATAAGTATTTGCTGAATCGTGGATTATTTCGTTTTACAAATAGCAGACGATTGCGCGTGAGGTAATAGGTTCGTAAGGGACTTTGCTGTCCTGTCGTCTGACTTTCCTTATGAAACACAGTAAAGTTGGGTTCGTACCAAATCTCGTAACCGGATCGACGAATCATCATCGACCAGTCTAATTCCTCATAATAGAGGAAGTAACATTCTGGCATCATTCCTGCTTTTTCAATCACTTCCCGTTTTACCATCATAGCAGCACCATGAGCATAGGGGGTCGGATGAGCAGTGTTATATTGTCCGTTATCTTGTTCTCCACAACCAATGGTCTTATTGCGTATAGTAATACGGGAGAGTGTGGTATAGCCTGCAAATTGAATAGGGTTGTCTCCCCAGGCAAATTTTATTAAAGGACAAACAACTCCAATTGTTTCAGAACTTTCTAGTCTGTCTGTCAATGGCTGAAGACTGATGGATGATGTAGGAAGAATCACATCGTTGTTCAAAAAGAACAAGTATTTGCCATGGGCGGCTTTAATGCCGAGATTATTGCCACCAGCGAATCCTAAGTTCTCTTTGCTCCTTATGACGATAACTTTCGGATATCGTTGTTCAATAATCGTTGGTTCGTCTTCTTTGGACGCATTATCTACTACAATTACCTCTAAAGACATGTCATTTAAAGGTAATGTGTCAATCAATTCACAGGTGTCTTTTAGGCCGTTGTAATTGATAGTAATGATAGATAATATTATGTCCAATTAAAATAGGTTTTTACTCGTGATTGTTTCCTTTTCTCCAATTTCAAGCGTTTTTTCTCTTCTTGTATGGCGAGTTCTTTATTTTCCCATTCAATCCATTCTTTTTCTATCCATGGTAAAATATAGACAATAGTCAGCCCTCCATAGAAAACTACGCAGTTGGGGAATTGAAAAAGAACCTGATTACCATAGCCACCCAATTGTTGTGATACCATGGCACAACAGAGACCTGCTCCTATTCCTCTTAGCGAAGGACTCTTTAAGGAAAAGAATACGATCCAACAGGCACCTGCTAACATGATTGCTGTTAGGATGAGAAAGAGTGTGATGCCAATAATACCTGTATGAATCCAAATATACACGTATTCAGAATCAGGGGGGACTGTTGCCATAAAAGTATATTTGTTGTTAGCTGGCACATTTTTATATCCAACAGCTAATCCAATACCCCATGGCGCTTCAGCGAGATATTTCTTCATGGCTGCTTGATTATGGGAACGGACACCAGCAGAGGCATCATTTTTGCTAAAGGCAGAGCGCATACGACGAATCTGTTGGTTGCCATTACCGATAGTCGTAAAGGCGAGCATAAATACAAATAGTGCAAAAATAACCGTCGTAGGAATGGCAATTTTGAAAGATTTTGACAGGAAGATATACGCCAAAAAACCTGCCATTAGACAGGCAATAGCAGTGCGCGTTCCAGACGGGAATACAGCCCAGATGTTTATAAGGCCAACAGCCAAGAAAAAGTATTTGTATTTTTTTATTTTACTAGTAATGCCAAAGATGGTAAATGCGACCGCTGTGGAAGCGGTGCCAATACCAGAATTGGCAGCATCATTGTAGATGGAAAAATAACGAATCAGCGTACCATTATGTAATAGATGAGTACCTCGCCCAGGCCCTTCAATATATGCACTTTCAATACCGGTAAGACCAATATATTTTTGCTTCCATACCCAGAAAGCTGCAAATAATGCAAGCCCTCCCCATAAAAGCAAATATTTGTTGAGAATCTTGGGGGTTGTAATATAAAGTGTAAAAACTAGGAAGCAATACATAACTTGATAGGCTAATTGGCGTGCAGAGGGATACCATCTGGCAACATCAATTCCTATGCCACAGGTGTCATTGAGGACCTCCAGGGTGCAAAAGCCACACCAAATCATTAGCGTAAAAAGGTAGATGTTGCCCAATCGCTCGAAACGACTACCTTTTACATCTATGATGACCATGACCAATAAAACAATCTCTATTGCCTCATTGTATATAGAGGTTGGCAGCATGCCATATAGGGGAAAATGTCTCCAACTAATCAGATAGTTGATGATAACCAATGTCCAAAACAGAAGCATCCTGTATTGGAATGAAGTTACCACAAGAAGAATGAGTAGCGGAATGATACAAACAATGGCAAAAGCGGTAAAACCTGAATTAACAAACATAAAGATTGCTAGCAAAAACAGGAGAAAGAGTACTACAACTCTTCCTCCGTGTTCATTTGCATATGTCTTAAATGCCGTATTCACCATTTATTTTGCATGTTCGTTTTCGACAGCTGTTAAACCTAACTGCGACAGACGGTATACAAAGTTATTAAACTTGGTATATGGTGGTAGCTGGCCGACAAATTCTTCAACTGCATAGCGACTAGCCTCTGTCAGATACATAAAGAGGGTGTTCTTATGTTCCTCATCCAGCATAGCTTGTACTTCATTAAGTGCTTTTTGGTCCACATCTTTCCACGTACGGTTGGCACGAGTCACCATCAAATTAACTGTTGCCATGTTCAATAGAGCTGGAGCAATGGAATTGTCATCCAAATGGGGATACTCAATGATGGCAATTTCATCAGGGAGAATATCTGGACAGAGGTCTTTGATACCCTTAGCCATGATGAAACGGCTGTCTTCAGCCAAAAAGTCTTCGTCGTAAGTGAGACGACGGACTTGTAAGCCAATGGAAATCCAATAGTTCTCCAACTCCTGTGCCAAATAGCTCTTGCCGTTGCCTGAGTCGGTAGATAGCAGGTTGAGTACATTTTGCTGACCTTCCTGGAAATGGGGTAACAAAGCTTTACTCAACTGTTTCATGGACATATCAGCAATAGTCTTGTTGAAACGACGGTAGCGTAAATTGCTTTCCTTGGGGAAGCAGCCCATAACAGGCACTTTGGTGATGCGTTCAGAACGCATGCGGTCACGAAGGGTGCGATCCAGCAACTCGATAATCAGGAAATAGAGGGCTGTCAGCATGAAGGTCAACAGGAATGCACCCAATAAAATCATTAAACGATTCGTAGGCTGAGCGTTTAACGGGAACATCGGTGGATTTAGTACACGTAATGTGGCTGTTGACATTTGTAGATTGCGTTGACGCATACGGGCAGCATTCAGTGACTTTAGCATCTCCATATAGTTTCCTTCAATAAAGCCTATATGGCGGGCCTTACGATCCAAAGTGGCACCAATAGGCGCATAGAACAAATACTGCTTGTCCAAACTTTGCTTCATGATATCGGTTGCTGTCATCTCGGCCTTAGTCTTTTCTAATAAAAGAATTTGTTCCAGCCATCTATCTAACATAGAATTAGCTCTAATACCAGTTTCTGTACTATAGGTGTTGGCTTCAATATCCTTTGTTAATTGGGTGACACGACCTGTTGCAGCCTGTAAATCGCGTTGTGCTTTTGCTAACTCTTCTTGTGATTCGGCATTGTTGCCACCACCTTCGCTGTTCATCAGGCGAAGATTAGATATACGAGACTGAATACGTGAAATGTCACGAACTTGATTGGTAAATTCCTTGTTGGAACGAATAACCTGAGCACGATTACCTAATTGCCGCTCTAAATAGTCCATCAAGGCTTTGGACGTTGTGTAATTCATTAATTGGTCGTTACGAAAATTCTGCTGTTGTGCTTCCAGTGATGCCAATTGCCTTGTTTGTTCACCATAATTAATTATACGTTTTGATACATTGTATCGAATTAAATCATCCTCTGCAGCTGTTAATATACGATATAGACGAGCGACTTCACGTTCAAAGAACTTAATGACATTGTTTGTTTCTCCAAAGCGTAGTTGCTGATAATGACGACCAAAAACCTCATTGAGAATATCCAAAGTGTTAAATGCTATTCCAGCATCATTAGCAGAATAACCAATATCAATAATATCACTTCCGTCCAAACGTAATACTTTCAGACGTGAAGTAATGCTGTTGATGCCAAACCATTGGTGATAATTGAGCAAACCAAATAAGAAATTCCCCACATTGGGCTTTTCGTAGGCTTTTAAATTAGCATAAGTTGCCGATTCACTGTTATGATTAATCAGTGCTTTGACATCTGCAGGAACCGTTGCATTTAATTCACGGAAATGCTGGGCAGAGATGTAGTTGTTGTCCTTATTGGGATTGCCGTACATCATGCAACGGGCAAATAAACGAAGTGCAACCTCATGGATAGTGTTATCTGTGGTGATAATAATTATTAGATTAGTAATGTTGGCTTGTGGATTACCTGCAGCTCCCACACCACCTTCCAAATTATAGGCCGTAATCATACCCGTATAGATGGTGGTATTGGCGTCGTATATACGTTCCATGTTTCGTGTCAGGAACCATGCTATAATAACGGCAATGAGTGGAAGAATTACTAAATACCAACGTATTTTGTAGAGGAATCTAACGAGATATCTGAATAAATCCATAGTTATCGAATTTAATTATTTTTATTTTTCTTAGCGGCTTTAGCAGCTTCCTTAGCAGCTTTTTTCCGAGCGGCTAGTTCTGCCTCTTCCATTTTTTTATATCTTTTTTCTTCAGCTTGGGCTGTTTTCCGAATATTCTTTTCTATCGCTTTGTTTTCCTTGCGGATTTGCTTTTCTGTTTTTTGAATACCACTATCCAAAGTAATCTCTGTCGTCGTATTGGTCAAGATAGGCGTATGTGTTAATAATTCCAGCGTTATAATATCAGTGGTAATTTGTGTCTGCATATTTTGATAAGCCGTAACAGAACTTTGCTCCCAACGCTTGGTGTTAGCAAAAGCTTCTATCGACATATTTCCTTGATGAAAATCTTCCTGATTAAGAGAACCGGCTCCTTGAGCGATGGCCGCATTTTCACTAGCAGTCTTCAAAGCAACAAGGTCATTAGTAATTTTGATAAATAAAGTTGCTATTTGTTTTTTTAAATTGTCGTAAGCTAAATCTTTATCGATTTGTGCTTTGTCTACTAACAATTTTTTGCGTCTCACTGCAGCTTTTAAGTCCAAGATGTCTTCCACGGGGACTGCCAAGTTGACTCCCACGTTCCAATAGCTTTGTTCACTACCTTGATATTGTTGGAGAACCATATTATAGGCAGTTGAATTTTGTCCCCACATATCTGTCTTACCATAGCTGTAGCTGGCATGACCAGTTAAGTATGAGAAAATATGGCGTTTCTGCTTGGAAACCTCGGCTTCTGCAATCTCCTGTGCTTTCTCCAAAGAAAGAATCTGTGGTGTATGCTTGGCATTCTCAAATAATACTGCCAAAGGTGGTAGGTGGAAATTGGAGAAATTAATGGTGCTCTCTTCGCTTGAATCGAAGAAACCTGCACTGATGCCACTGTTGTTGTACTGCGCATAAGCTGTGGACGCAGTGGCTATCAACAGGGTGGAGAATATAAATTGTTTTAAACCGTTCATTGCGATATGCTATTTGTTGGTCATTATACGTTTTCTTTCTGCACAAAGGCAAAGAGGGTACGGAAGATAATCTTCATGTCGAGCATGAAATTGTAAGTCTGTCCGTAGGTGATGTCAAGTTGCTTGCGCTCCTCGGCACTCATCATACCGCCCTTGCCACGCTCCTCAACTTGCCAGAGACCAGTGAGACCGGCAGGGGCCATGAAGCGGTCGATGCTCTTGTCGGCTGTGAGTTTCTCGGCTTCGTAGAGTGGGAGAGGACGGTTGCCCACGATGGACATGTCGCCCTTGAGGATATTGAACAGCTGAGGCAGCTCATCGATGCTGTATTTGCGAATGAAGCGGCCCACCTTGGTGATACGGGGGTCGTTTTCAATCTTAACGAAGGCATTATTAATCTCTTCTTCCTTCTTCTTATTGAAGTCACTTTCTGCTACGACGAAGTCATCGCCAACGAGCATGATCTCCTCGTCGCTGATCATCATCTCGGACTCCATACCCAAATCGAGCATGTTTTGTTCGGCCTGTTCGCCCAAAGGAGCGGTGATGGTCTTGTGCTCCTCCTGCTCATGTTCGGCATACTGGTTATGCTCTTTACTGAGGTCCTTGAGACGATCTTCTGCGTCGACAAACATGCTACGGAACTTCAGGAAATCAAAAATGGTGTAGTTGGTACCTACACGTTTCGATTTGAATAGGATGGGACCCTTGCTCTCCAAACGGATGGCAATAGCAGTAATGATGAAGATGGGAGACAACAGAATGATAGCCAAGCCTGAGAAGAAGATGTCGAAGAGACGCTTCCATACGGGAATCTTGAACTTCAAGATGTGGTACTTGGGGCGTTCGTCATCGAACAGGACATTCTCACGGTCGGAGATGAACTGGATCTTCTTGTTGAGCTCAGTGACCGATGCTTCCTTCGCAATGGTATCGTTGATGCCGCACTTCATATAGATGTCACGCTCCTCACTAGTCATCTTGTCGGTCATGAGGATGATGTAGACATTGTGCGACTTCTTTCTAAGATAGGTGATGGCTGTAATGTCCTCACTGCGCACATTCCGTTCGAAAAAGACGATGAAATGCTCATTGGCAACGTGAGCCGTACAGATCTGGGCGGCATCCTTGTAGGTATTGGTCATGCGAACCAATTGGCCTGGAATGTATTTCAGACGTTCCTGGGTTTTTGCGTTGCTTCCTAAATATACAACACCTATCATATATAATTATATACCTATATTTATATTAATTGGGAAGGATCTTTTTGACGCGGATCTTCAACTCCATGGGGTTGAAGGGCTTTACGATGTAATCGACAGCACCAATCTCCAACAAACGGATACGCTCACTTGTTGAATCCTCACTGCTCAGCATGATGACGGGGATGTGACGGAACAATTCGTTCTGTTTGATCCACTCGAGGAAATCGTCGCCACGCATGCCCGGCATACGGATGTCGGAAATAATGAGGTCTGGCGTATTGCCTGCCTGCAGCCATTTCACACCCTGTAAGCCGTCGGGGAGCCACTGTACATCATAATCACTCATCAAGTAAATAGAGAGCACCTTTGCGATGGTCTCCTTGTCATCAAGTATTAGTATTTTCTTTTTCATATATATGAAATAATTGTCTTTAAACTCGATTAGTCATGTTATTCTAACGTGCAAAGGTAAAAAAATATTTTTAATTGTAGCCAATAAATGATAAAAAAATGTCGAAAAAATGAAAAAAAGTAGGTTTTTATAAATATTTTAGGGAAATTTGTAGGGTAAAACGTACTATAAATAGATGATATCATCAAATTAATTATTATGGCAAATAGATATCTTTTAGGTTTTGATGTGGGCAGTTCATCTGTCAAAGCATCGTTAGTGAACGCCGATAGTGGCAAGTGTGTGGCTACAGCTTTCTATCCTGAGAAAGAAGCACCCATCATGGCAGTGAAAGCAGGATGGGCTGAACAGGATCCTCAGATGTGGTGGAATAATGCTAAGCTGAGTCTGAAGAAAATCATGGCGGATGCAGGCGCTACCGCCGAGGAAATTAAGGCCATCGGTATTTCGTACCAGATGCATGGTCTGGTATGTGTCGACAAGAATCTGGAGGCACTGCGTCCTTCGATTATCTGGTGTGACTCTCGTGCGGTACCTTATGGTGAAAAGGCTTTTAAGGAACTGGGCGGCGAGCAGTGCTTGAGTCATCTGCTGAATTCTCCTGGTAACTTTACTGCGGCTAAGTTGGCATGGGTCAAGGAGAATGAACCAGAGCTGTATAGTCAGATTTATAAGGTGATGCTGCCTGGTGACTATATCGCTATGCGCCTCTCGGGTGTGGCTAATACCACTGTTAGCGGATTGTCTGAAGGTATGTTCTGGGATTTTAAGAACAATCAGGTGGCTGATTTCCTGATGAAGTACTATGGTTTTGATGCTTCGCTGATAGCTGATATCGTGCCGACATTCGCTGAGCAAAGCGTAGTCAGTGCTGAGGCAGCTGCAGAACTGGGACTGAAGGCCGGTACGCCAATTACCTATCGTGGTGGTGACCAGCCGAACAATGCCCTGTCGCTGAATGTGCTGAATCCAGGTGAGATTGCTGCTACAGCAGGTACGTCGGGCGTTGTCTATGGCGTGCTGGGTGATGTGAACTATGATCCTAAGAGTCGTGTCAATACTTTCGCTCATGTGAATCATACCGCTGACCAGACTCGTCTGGGTGTGCTCCTCTGTATCAATGGTACGGGTATTTTGAATGCATGGACACACCGTAATATTACGCCTGAGATTGGTTATGCCGAGATGAACGATCTGGCTGCCCAGGCTCCTATCGGTAGCGAGGGTGTGACCATTATCCCATTCGGAAATGGTGCTGAGCGTGTGCTGGAGAACAAGGAAATCGGTTGCTCGATTAATGGCGTCAACTTCAACAAGCATTCAAAGGCCCACTTAGTACGTGCTGCTCAGGAGGGTATCGTATTCTCGTTCTGCTATGGTATGGAGATCATGCAGCAGATGGG
>CAMUYR010000004.1 GCA_947164965.1 uncultured Prevotella sp.
CCAGCGACCTCGCGCCCCCCAGACGTGTGCGCTACCAACTGCGCTAAATCCCGATTTGCGGCTGCAAAGGTACAGAGATTTTTTGATTCCTGCAAATTTTCTCTGCTTTTTTTGCAGAAAAGTTTTATAAATGCGAATTTTCTTTGGTATTTTATCAAATAAATAGTACTTTTGTAAGTTATTATATATAATATAAGGTATCAACAATATGCAATATCAGATAAAGGCCCCTAACGCCCTGAATCAAACCATCAAGTTGCCCGCTTCGAAAAGTATCTCGAACCGAGCCCTGATTATACATGCTTTATCAGGCGGCAACATAGTTCCTGACAACCTGTCGGACTGCGACGATACGGAGGTGATTATCAATGCCCTACGGCATAATCTATACGAAATAGACATCAAGGCAGCAGGTACGGCTATGCGCTTCATGACAGCCTATCTGGCTGTAAAGGCTGGCGAGGAACACGTCATTACAGGTACGGAGCGCATGAAGCACCGCCCTATAGGCACGTTGGTGGACGCTTTGCGTCATCTGGGTGCCGACATCGAATATATCGGTGAGGAGGGCTATCCCCCACTCCGTATCAAGGGACAATCGCTGGATGGCGGTCAGTTGGAAGTGGCAGGCAATATCAGTTCACAATATATTTCGGCCCTGCTACTTATTGGTCCTAATCTGCGCGATGGTCTCGAACTCCATCTGACAGGCAACATCATATCCCGTCCGTATATCGACCTGACGCTTTGGACTATGCGAGAGTTTGGTGCGAGTGCCGAATGGAGCGACTACGACACCATCTATGTCAAGCCTCAGCCCTACAAGGAGCGTAACTACCTCATTGAAAACGACTGGAGTGCAGCCTCTTATTGGTATGAGGTGATGGCTCTTGGCAAGCATAAAGACGACGAGATACATTTGGAAGGTCTGATGGACGGTTCCAAGCAAGGGGACTCGTCGGTACGCTACATTTTCAGTCTGCTGGGCGTCAAGACGACGTTCGAAAGCAAACGGGAGGGCGTACCCACGATGGTGACTCTGCGCCATTCAGGCCGCTGCGTACCCCGTCTCGACTACGACTTCGTCAATTCACCCGATCTTGCACAGACCTTTGTAGTATGCTGTGCACTTCTGAATGTGCCTTTCCACTTCAGAGGACTCTCTACATTGAAAATCAAAGAGACAGACCGCATAGAAGCGATGAAAAAGGAGATGCGCAAACTGGGATATGTCATCCACGACATCAACGGCAGCGAACTGATATGGGACGGTGAGTTATGCGAGCCATCATTGGAACAAGGCATCGACACCTACGAAGACCATCGTATGGCACTATCATTCGCTCCTGCCGCATTACGTTTCGAGGGGCTGCGTATCAATCATCCGCAAGTAGTCACTAAGTCATATCCCCACTTCTGGGACGACATCAAAGCCTGTGGCTTTGAAGTGAAAAGTGAAGAGTGAAAAGTGAAAAATTTGCTACCGCTGTAGAATCATGCAATTTCTGTTGATAGTTGTCATATCACTGGCTGTCCTAGGCCTGATTGCCGCCATCTTCTCGATAGGTGGTACTGATGAGCCTATCAATTATCCTGAGCACGACTGCGGAACATGTAGCAGCAAGAGTGAATGCAAATTGGCGGATTTGAAGGAAGAAGTCAGAAGGAAGAAGGAAGAGAAGTGTCACATGTCTAGCTCTAAGACAACCCTTACCACATGCTTCTTCCTGCTTGCTTCTACAGCTATACTGCTTAGTGCCTGTTCCGCTAAGAAGAACACGGCACAAAGTCGGTTCTGGCAATCGTTTACCGCCCGCTACAACACCTACTACAACGGCTCGCAGGCCTTTATCGACGGTAGTCTGGAGAAAGAGAACGGCAATAAGGACAACTATACCGAACTGATTCCCCTCTATCCCGTCAGCAATAAGCAGAGTCGCGAACTAGGTAGCAGCAGCTTTAACCGTGCCATCGAGAAATCGGAGAAAGCCATCAAGATGCATAGCATTAAAGCACGTCCAGAATGGAACAAGAGTCGACGGAAGACCGAGAAAGACATTGAGTGGCTGTCACGACGTGAATACAACCCCTTTATCTGGCGTGCCTGGTTGCTGATGGGTAAGTCGCAATTCCAGCAAGGCAAATTTGAAGAAGCGGCAGCCACCTTCTCCTATATGACGCGACTCTATCAGACACAGCCTGCCATTCTGGGCATTGCCCGTGCCTGGCAAGCCAAAAGCTATGTAGAACTGGACTGGATATACGATGCAGAAGACATCATCGTGAAGCAACGCCGCGACTCCATGCATTTCAGAGCGGTCAAGGATTGGGACTTCACCTATGCCGACTACTATCTGCGTGCCCAACGCTATGAAGAAGCCATTCCCTATCTGCGCAAGGTCATCAAGCACGAGAAGCGACGTAAGCAAAAGGCCCGCGAGTGGTTTCTGATGGGACAGCTGCAATCAATGCTGGGCCATCGGGAAACAGCATATAAGGCTTTCCAGCACGTCATCCGCCTCAGTCCCCCCTATGAATTGGAGTTCAATGCCCGTATAGCCCAAACGGAAGTGATGGCAGCAGGCGACAGCAAGCGCATGATCAGCAAGCTCAAGCGCATGGCATCGAACGACAACAATCAGGAGTATCTGGATCAGGTGTACTACGCCATCGGCAATATCTATATGGCTCAGCGAGACACGACACGAGCCATTGAAGCCTATGAGGAAGGCAATAAAAAATCAACCCGTAGTGGTATCGAGAAGGGTGTGCTGTTGCTGACATTGGGTAATATTTATTGGGAAAAAGAGAAATACAGCGATGCCCAGCGTTGCTATGGGCAGGCCATTGGTATGCTCGATAAAGACCGCAAGGACTATGAACAGCTGTCATACCGATCGAAGGTGCTCGACGAACTGGCCCCACACACCAGTGCGGTAGAGCTGCAGGACTCGCTACAACGACTGGCTCAGATGTCAGAGGAAGACCGCAATAAGGTGATTGACAAAATCATTGAAGACCTCATTAAGAAAGAGAAGGAAGAAGAGCGGGCACGTGAAGAGGCCGAGGCCGAGGAAATCCTGTCTAAACAGCAGGCAATAGGTAATAACCAGCCTGCCATGAATCGACACACTCAGCCAACACAACCTGCAGGAGGCAATAATGCCTTATGGTATTTCTATAACCCGCAGACCGTCAGTCAGGGTAAGCAGACATTCCAACAGCAATGGGGTAAGCGTGAGAATGCAGACAACTGGCAACGCATCAACCAAACGGTGGTGAACATGAATCCAGAAGCCTCCCCAAGCCCCTCCGAAGGAGAGGATGATGAAATGCCGGCCGACTCGTTATCCGACCAGACATCCCCTCCTTTGGAGGGGCTTGGGGAGGCCATCGACACCTTGGCTAACGACCCTCATAACCGCGAATACTATCTGGCACAGATTCCTTTTACGGAGGAACAGATAGCCGCCAGCAACGAGCTCATCAAGGATGGCTTGTTCCATGCAGGTATCATCTTCAAGGACAAACTCGACAATCTGCCGCTGAGTGAAAAGACGCTCACCCGTCTTGTAAACGATTATGGCGACTATGCCAACAACGACGAGGCACTCTATCATCTCTTCCTACTCTATTCACGGCAAGAGCGTACACCAGAGGCCACTCAGACACTCACCTGGATGCAACAGGATTATCCGGAAAGCAAATGGACCATTCTGCTCAGCGATCCTAACTTTGCAGAGAACCAACGATTCGGTGTCCATATAGAAGACTCGCTCTATGCGGCCACCTACGATGCCTTCCGTGCCGACCGCTACGATGAGGTGCGCGCTAATACCCAACTGTCCGAAAGCCGGTTCCCGTTGGGACAGCATCGTCCTAAGTTCCTGTTCGTCGAAGGACTCAGCCTGCTCAATACTGATAGCACGGCGGCATGTCTGGACCGTATGCAGCAGGTGGTCGAGAAGTATCCTCAGAGTGAGGTGGCTGAACTGGCTGGTATGATAGTCCGTGGTGTACAACAGGGACGACAGTTGCATGGCGGTAAATTCGATATGGGCGACGTATGGTCTCGTCGCTCAGCCATTCAGAATGCTGACTCCACACAGACCGACTCCCTCCGTTTCGAGCGTAATGCCAACTACGTGTTCCTTCTGGCTTATCAGACAGACTCTGTCAATCAGAACCAGTTGCTCTACGAGATGGCACGCCATAACTTTTCTAACTATCTGGTACGTAACTTTGATATCCAGACAGACCAAGACCCCAACGGTTTGTGCCGTATGCTGATCAGCGGATTCCTCAGCTATGATGAGGCCCGACAGTATGCCAGGCAGCTACATGCTACAGAAGGACGGCTGGCCACATTAATTCAACACTGTCGCAGTCTGATTGTAAGTGAAAGCAACCTCCGTCTGTTGGGTACCACCTATAGTTACCGAGACTATGAAATCTTCTTCGAAAAGCAGATTGAGCCTGTCGAGATATCCACCCAGCCACTGCTTGAACAGCCGGAAAGTATCACACAAGAAGAGGAGGAAGAGGCGACTGACGAGAACACAGAACAGCCCATCGACAACAATAATTCACCCGATGACCCGTTCTTCGAGGCACCTGTGCAACAGAGCAACACCTACGATGAGTTTGATGATGACTTCTGGCGATAACCAAATAACGAAATAACGATAGAAAGAAAATATGACAAACGGACTATTGCTATGGGCCGACGACGAGATGGAGATGTTGAAAGCCCACATACTCTTCCTTGAAAAGAAAGGCTATGAGGTGGTGACGGTCACCAACGGCAACGACGCTATTGAAGAGTGTCGCCATCGGGCATTCGACTTGGTGCTGCTCGACGAGATGATGCCTGGACTGAGTGGACTGGAGACATTGCAGCGCATCAAGGAGCTGACGCCACAGACACCTGTCGTCATGGTAACGAAGAGTGAAGAAGAAGACATCATGAATCAGGCTATCGGTCAGCAGATTGCCGACTATCTCATCAAGCCCGTTAATCCTAACCAGATACTTCTGACGCTGAAAAAGAACATTCACCGTAAGGAGATTGTGACGGAAGCTGTGCAGACAAGCTATCAGCAGCAGTTCCAGCAACTCTCCATGCAAATCATGGACTGTCGCACCTGGCAGGACTGGACGGACATCTATAAACGACTCGTCAGATGGGAACTGGAATTGACTGCTACCGACTCGCAGATGACCGAGATGCTTGAGATGCAGAAGGAGGAAGCCAACCGAGGCTTCGCCAAATACGTGAAGCAGTATTATATGGACTGGATGCAAGGCGAGGAGCATCCTATGATGTCGAACGAACTGTTCAAGACGAAAATCTTTCCGCTGTTGAATGCCGGCGAGAAAGTCTTTCTGGTTGTCCTGGATAATTTCCGTTATGACCAGTGGAAGATGCTGGAACGCGAGCTCAGCAACCAGTTTGAGATTGACGAAGACGTCTATTGCTCTATCCTTCCCACAGCCACACAGTATGCCCGCAACGCTATCTTCTCTGGTCTGATGCCCGTTCAGATTGCCCAGATGTTTCCTGACCTGTGGGTGGACGAGGACGAAGAAGAAGGTAAGAACCTGAATGAGGAGCCACTCATCCAGACACAGCTGGAACGCTATCGCAGAAAGAACACCTTCTCCTATCACAAAATCAACACATCGACAGAAGCGGACAAGTTGCTGGGGCAGCTGAATATGCTGGAGAAAAACGATCTCAACGTCGTGGTCTTCAACTTTATCGACATGCTCTCTCATGCCCGTACGGAGTCAAAGATGGTACGTGAGCTGGCTAATAACGAGTCTGCCTATCGTTCCATCACGCTGTCATGGTTCCGCCATTCTGTCATAGCCGATCTTTTCAGGGAGTTGGCACAGACGGACTATCGCGTCATTATCACGACTGATCATGGTAGCATACGCACCAATAATCCTGTGAAGATTGTTGGCGACCGCAATACGAACACAAACTTGCGCTATAAGTTGGGTAAGAATCTGGCCTACGATTCCAAGGAGCTGTTCGTCATCAAAGACCCTAAGAAAGCACATCTGCCTGCTCCCAACCTGTCGACCAGTTATGTGTTTGCCTCTGGCGACGACTTCTTCGCCTACCCCAACAACTACAACTATTACGTTTCCTACTATCGTAACACCTTCCAGCATGGTGGCATCTCGATGGAGGAAATGATTATACCTATTATTACATTGAAAGGAAAGAAAAGATGAATATCAGAATAGACGACTTAGACCATATCCGCGAAGCTGCTCGCGAGTTTATACAGCATATCGGTGACCATCGTGTATTTGCCTTCTATGGCAAGATGGGCGCAGGCAAGACCACCTTCGTCAAGGCCATCTGTGAAGAGCTGGGTGTCAGCGATGTCATCACATCGCCCACCTTTGCCATCATCAACGAGTACAGTCTGCCTGAAGGTACTCCCCTCTATCATTTCGACTTCTACCGTATCAAGAAGTTGGAGGAGGTCTACGATATGGGCTATGAGGATTACTTCTACTCTGGTGCAATCTGCTTCATCGAATGGCCAGAGCTGATAGAAGAAATCCTGCCCGACGATGCCGTACGTGTCAGCATCACCGAGCAGGAAGATGGTAGCAGGCTTGTAGCCTTTTAGAGCAGACTCTTGAACTTCTCGTCGATGGCAGCCTTCGACTGAGCACCAACGATTTTGTCAACAACCTGTCCACCCTTGAAGAAGAGGATGGTAGGAATGTTACGGATGCCAAATTCGGCAGCCATATCCTCGTTGTCTTCTACATCGCACTTGCCTACAACAATCTTGCCGTCGTACTCGTTAGCCAGTTCACTGATAACTGGACCAACCATGCGACAAGGACCACACCATGTAGCCCAAAAATCCACTACCATTGGTAACTCACCATTCTTCAGGTTCTCGAAATTCTCATTTGTGATTGTTACTTCCATAATTCTAATTGGGGTTTTATAGGGTTATTAAATATATCTGTTGATAACATAGCAAATAGCGTGCCACCTAATTGATCTTATAGTCAAGGGCGGGCGTCTGCTCAATAAATTGTATCAGGTTACTCTTGACATCAATACTCTTCGAAGTGCTACGCAGCAGGACGTGTTTCTTGCCTGTGGAGTCATGCAGTTGTATGAACAAATCAGTCTTACCTGGATTCTCGGCAATCAGCTCGCTGAGCTCCATGACAATCTGATCGTTGAGCAAATCAGTCGTCATCGAAATAGTGATACGGTCGATGGCCTTGTCCTTCACCGTCTGCAGATATTCTATGTTCTGCACCTTCAGGCTCATGATATCACTATACTGGAAACGGGGTTGCACCTTGGCGGTAATATAAACCGAGGCACCCTCAGTAAACATACCACTCCACCGGCCCCAGTCTTCTCCGAACAAAGCCAGTTCACCACTTCCCTGGAAGTCTTCCAATGTCACAAAGCCACAAGGATTGTTGCGCTTATCAAAACGTGTACGCACCGCTGTCACAATACCACCGATGATGACATCCTCGCGATCCTTCAGACTGTTGACATCTGCCAATTCGTCACATCGTGTGTTACACAGATTGTCAAGCACAATCTTATATTCATCCAACGGATGGGCAGAAAGATAGATACCTACCAGCTCACGTTCCCTATTCAGTCGTTCAATATCGCTCCATCGCACTTCTGACTTCAACAGAGGAGGTGTCTGAATCTCGATATCGTCGAAACCGCCGAAGAGAGAATTCTGTGCTTCCTGTTTCTCCGTCTGATAGGTCTGTCCATAACGCATAATCGTGTCGATGAATGTCTCACCCTTAGCATTCTGTGCAAAGAAATCTTCACGACGGATGCCAAACGAGTCGAAACCACCACTCAATGCCAATGCTTCGAAAGCCTTGCGGTTGACGGCACTGAAACTGATGCGCTGCACGAAATCAAAGATATCCTTATAGGGGCCGTTTTTCTCGCGTTCGTCAATGATAGCCTGAGCCACACCATCGCCCATACCCTTGATGGCAGCCAGGCCGAAACGGATCTCACCTTTCTTGTTGACACCAAACTTCTGGTACGACTCGTTGACATCAGGACCCAACGTGTCGATACCCATGGCCTTACATTCATCCATCAGTTTGGTGATTTCCGTAATCTGGTCACGACGGCGACTCATGATGGCTGCCATAAACTCAGCAGGATAGTTGGCTTTCAGATAAGCCGTCTGATAGGCCACCCATGAGTAGCAGGCGGCATGCGACTTATTGAAGGCGTAGGAAGCAAACTTCTCCCAGTCGGCCCATATCTTGTCGAGAATCTTCTCGTCGTGTCCATTTCTCTTGCCACCCTCTATAAACTTAGGCTTCATGGCATCTACGATATCCTTTTTCTTCTTACCCATGGCCTTTCGTAGTGCGTCACTCTCACCACGGGTGAAGTCTGCCAACTGACGCGACAGCAACATCACCTGCTCCTGATAAACGGTAATGCCATAGGTGTCCTTCAGATATTTCTCCATACAAGGAATATCGTACTTGATTTCCTCCTTGCCATTCTTACGGGCAATAAAAGAAGGAATATAATCCATTGGTCCTGGACGATAAAGAGCGTTCATGGCGATGAGATCCTCAAAGACGGTAGGATGCAACTCACGCAGATATTTCTGCATGCCGTTCGACTCAAACTGAAACGTACCAATCGTACGGCCCTGCTGGTAGAGTTCAAAGGTTTTGGGATCGTCGATGGGAATAGTGTCCAGGTCGACGTCAATGCCACGTGTCTGCTTAATGACGGCACACGCTTCCTTCATTTCCGACAGTGTCTTCAGTCCAAGGAAGTCCATCTTGATGAGTCCTGTTGACTCGATCACGTGACCATCATATTGTGTACAGTTCGTCTTGGTATCCTTGAAGTCGGGGTCATCAGCCGTCGATACAGGCACCCAGTCGCTGATCGGATCGCGACAGATAATGAATCCACAGGCATGAATACCAGTACCACGAACAGTACCCTCGAGCATCTTGGCATACTTGATAGAGTTACGCAAGGCAGGATCGGTGCTGGCCTCAGCATCACGCAACTCCGGCGTGCACTTGATGGCATTGGGCAGGTTCATCTTCATGCCGTCTGGCAGACGGTCAGGAATGGCTTTACACAAGGCATTAACAATACTCAGTGGTACTTTTTCTACACGAGCCACATCCTTGATAGAGTTCTTGGTAGCCATCGTGGCATAGGTGATGATATGGGCACAGTTCTCATGTCCGTACTTATCTTCCACCCATTTCAGCACGCGGCCTCGACCATCATCATCGAAATCGGTATCGATATCTGGCAACGAGATACGGTCCGGATTCAGGAAACGCTCAAACAGCAAGTCGTATTTCAGGGGGTCAATCTTAGTAATACCCAAGCAATAGGCCACCACACTACCTGCAGCAGAGCCACGACCAGGGCCTACCATCACATCCAGTTGGTCGCGAGCGGAATTGATGAAGTCCTGCACAATGAGGAAATAGCCGGGGAAACCCATCGTCTTCATGATGTGCAGCTCAAAACGGACACGGTCGTCAACCTCTTGAGGCAATGGTGTACCATAACGACGGGCTGCACCCTCATACGCCAGCTTTGCCAGATAATCAGCCTCAAACTTGATGCGATACAGCTTATCATAGCCTCCCAACTTCTTGATTTTCTTTTCACCCTCTTCTCTTGGCAATGGGTTTTCACCGTTCTCATCTGACGTAAACTCCTTGAAGAGGTCTTCCTCCGAAAACTTCTGGCGCCACTGCTCTTCTGTACCGAAATCCTCAGGAATAGGGAAGAACGGCATGATAGGATCGTGGTCAAGACTATAAATCTCTACCTTATCTAATATCTCCAACGTATTGGAAAGGGCTTCGGGCACATCGCTGAAGATGTCGTTCATCTCCTCACGCGTCTTGAACCACTCCTGTTTAGAGTAGAGCATACGCGTTGGATCATCCAAATCCTTACCTGTCGACAGGCAGAGCAGATGGTCGTGAGCCTCAGCATTCTCCTGGTCTACGAAGTGGGCATCGTTGGTACATACCAGTTTGATACCATACTCACGAGCCAGCTCTATCAGTACCTTGTTGGCTTTCTGCTGCAATGGGAAGGTCTCACGATTAGCGCGAATGCTGGGGTCTTTCACCTCATGGCGCTGCAACTCCAGATAATAGTCGTCACCAAACACACGGTGATACCACTCAATAGCTTCTCGCGCACCAGCAATGTCACCCTCCAGAATCTTATGAGGTACCTCGCCGGCAATACATGCCGAACAGACAATCAAGCCCTCATGGTATTTCTCCAAATCTTCACGATCGGTACGAGGACGCATATAGAATCCGTCCACCCATGAACGACTCACCAGTTTGATAAGGTTTTTGTATCCCTGATAGTTCTTGGCCAGTACAATCAGGTGATAACCACCTTGATGACGCTTGTCTTCCTTGAGTAACTTAGAGCCGTAACGTGACACATACATCTCGCAACCGAAGATAGGAATAAAGGGGTCAAGCCCTTCTTTCTTGCGTCCCTTATTGATGCCGCCAACATAATCGTGAAATTCCTTGATACCGAACATGTCGCCATGGTCGGTAATGGCCATGCCTCGCATACCATTACCTACAGCCTTGTCTACCAGCCGCTTGATGCTCGACTGTCCGTCCAATATCGAGTAGTATGTATGTACATGCAAATGTACGAAATCTTCCATAAATAAACGTCTTGTTTTTCGATTTTGAAGTCCAAAGATACGACGAAAAGGCGAAATAACCAAAAAAATTCATAATTATTAAGGGCAAATCCAAAATTCTTCACGTTTCACTTTACACTTTACACTTTTTTTCGTACCTTTGCATACTGAAACATAAATACTACGACATCTCACATGGGAGAAAGGATTAAGAAACTAAAAAAAATTAGAATACATCGTGAGGGCACCAATGAATTAACGATCAGCATGCTGGCACTGCTGTTGATTGGTGGTTTGCTTTGGTACTATATTGACACTAAGATTCCTTTTTGGATTTTTATCGTCATCTTTGGAGCAACATGGGCTATGGCGCTCAACTTCTATCGTTGCCCTATCCGTTACTTCAACGGCGATACTGACAAGCTGGTAGTGGCTCCTGCCGATGGTCGCGTGGTGGTGGTTGAAGAAGCCGAAGAAAACGAGTATTTCAAGGACAAGCGTCTCATGATTAGTATCTTCATGAGTCCGCTTAACGTACATGCCAACTGGTTCCCCGTCGACGGGAAGGTGAAGTTCGTGCATCATCAGGACGGCAATTACCACAAGGCTTGGTTGCCTAAGGCCAGTGAGGAGAACGAGCATGCCGACATTATGATTACCACGCCTGACGGTGAAGATGTGCTGGTACGCCAGATTGCAGGAGCATTGGCTCGTCGCATTGTCACCTATGCCAAGGAGGGCGAGGAGTGTTATATCGACGAACACCTGGGCTTTATTAAATTAGGTTCACGCGTAGATGTCTACCTGCCATTGACCGCCAGAGCTTGTGTCACCATAGGACAGCCAACGACGGGAGATCAGACAGTCATTGCCAAACTGGCGTAATTGACAATTGATAATTGACAATTGATAATTGACAATGAATATCAAGAAGCATATTCCAAACACGATTACTTGCTGCAACCTGATTTCTGGTTGTATCGCCACTTTTTGGGCCTTTGAGGGAGACTACCAGTTGGCCCTGCTGTTTATCGTCATTGGAGCTGTCTTTGATTTCTTCGATGGCATGAGTGCCCGCTTGCTTGGTGTTTCTTCGCCAATAGGTAAAGAGCTCGATTCGCTGGCAGATGACGTAACCTTTGGTTTTGCCCCCTCTGCTATCGTGTTCAGCTTCCTCTCATCTCTCACCTCTCACCTCTCACCTCTAAGCTTCTTGGCTTTCATCATGGCAGCATTCTCTGCGTTGCGCTTGGCTAAATTCAATCTCGACGAGCGTCAGGCTATGGGATTCATCGGACTGCCCACGCCTGCCAATGCTCTCTTCTGGGGCTCACTCATCGTTGGTTTGGGCGATAGCATTGCCATCCTGCCTTATGCTGAATATATGATACTGGCTGGCATACTCATCAGTTCATGGCTGCTAGTCAGTGAGATTCCCATGTTTGCCCTCAAGTTCAAGACGTGGGGCTGGCAGGGCAACGAAGTGAAATATATCTTCCTGCTGACCTGTATCCCCCTGCTATTGTTGCTGAATGTCAGCGGACTGGCTGCCATCATCGCATGGTACGTGATACTCTCTGCTATCAACCACCATTTCTCTAGTTAATCCTAATCCCCGATAAGTCTATGTTAAAAGGTATCTTTGGCATTCTGATTTTTATATTCTTCCTGTTTGTATTTTTCATGATACTTTTGGGAGGCACTATCCTTCGTGCTATCAAGAACTTCCGTAAGGCGGCTGAACAAGCTGCAGAACAGCAGGATCACCGTTATCGCACAGAGACGGGCAGACAGCGTCAACAGTATAGTCATCGCTCTCAGAGTACTCAGAATTATCAGAATACTCAGAATCATCAGAGTTATCAGAACACTCAAAGAGACGATGCCCGCCGTACAGAGACTTCCTCTGGTGAAACGATTATCGACCATCGCCATCAAGAGCGTGAAAACAAGAAGATTTTCGACGACTCCGATGGCGAATACGTTGAATTTACTGAAGAAAAATAAAAGAGCCGCACCTGCAGCTCTTTTATTTTTGTTCATCAGTTATGAACCAGCGTTCCTATCTCCTCGCCGTCCATCACTTTCTTCAGGTTACCGACGATGTCCATGTTGAAGACATAGATAGGCAGATTGTTGTCCTGGCACATGCAGATAGCTGTCAGGTCCATCACCTTCAGGCCACGGGCCAACACTTCTTTATAAGTGATGGCATCAAACTTGGTAGCTGTGGGATCCTTCTCTGGATCAGCAGTATAGACACCATCCACACGAGTACCCTTCAGCATCACATCAGCCTCAATCTCGATACCACGCAACGAAGAACCAGTATCAGTAGTAAAGTAAGGAGAGCCTGTTCCAGCTGAGAAGATGCAGACATAACCAGCCTCCATAGCCTCGATAGCCTTCCACTTGGTGTAGAACTCACCAATTGGCTCCATGCGGATAGCCGTCAGCACCTTGTTCTTAACACCCACAGCACCCAGAGCAGAACTCAAAGCCAGGGAGTTAATCACCGTAGCACACATACCCATCTGGTCGCCTTTCACACGGTCGAAGCCTTTTTGCGAGCCACTCAGTCCACGGAAGATATTACCACCGCCGATGACGATGCCAATCTGTACACCCATCTCACTCACTTCCTTAATCTGGCGAGCATAGTCGCTCAGACGCTCAGGGTCAATACCATAACCCTGTTTACCCATCAGACTCTCACCCGAGAGCTTCAGAAGAATTCTCTTAAATCTTGCCATAATCTTTGTTTATTTATATAATGAATTGTACTTCTTTAAATGCAAACGTGCGCCTTTCACCCTGTTCATCCTGTAATACAAGACGCCCGTCAGCCTCCACGTCGATGAGCTGTGCCTTAAAACGAGTTGTTCCGACGGCATAAACAAACTGTTTCCCTCTTCGAAACAAATTGTTTCGATACTCAAAACAAAGTGTTTTGCTGCTTGAAACAATTTCAAAACAGTTTAGGAACGACCGTAAGAGAGCCTCTCTATCCACCTCATGCCCCAGCAATTGCCATAACGACACTGGGTTCGGTGCATCACTCCTGAACTCACGCTGGTTCACGTTCAATCCTATGCCGATAATGCTGTCCTTAATAAAACTACCCTGCAAGCGGTTCTCTATCAAGATACCGCAGATTTTCCGGTCACCCACATAGATATCATTAGGCCATTTGATTTCAACCTTCTGATTGAGATAGGGCTGCAGCGTCCGACATAGTGCTACGGATACCATCTCCGAAATGCGGAATTGCTCATGGGCTGGAATATCAGTAGGATGAATGAGCAGGGAGAACAACAGGTTCTTGCCCCGTTCACTCTCCCATGTATTTGTACCACAACCGCGTCCTGCCGTCTGGTAGTCTGCCACGACAACACAGGGGGACTGTCCCCATGTGAGGTCTCTCACAGAGGGACTGTCCCCCTGTGTTAACCAGCGGTTCGTCGATTCTGTCTCGTCAATATGAACGATTTTCCATTCCACGTTGCAAAGATACACATTTTTTCTTAATTCTTAATTCTTAATTCTTAATTAATTACTACCTTTGCAACATGGAACAACAAAATAAAGATGAACAGTATATGCGCCGTGCATTGCAAGAGGCACAGCAGGCTTACGACGAGGGCGAGATACCCATTGGTGCCATTGTGGTTTGCCAGGACCGCATCATAGCCCGTGCCCACAACCTGACGGAGACATTACATGATGTGACGGCTCATGCTGAGATGCAGGCTATCACTGCTGCTGCCAATGAATTAGGGGGCAAGTACCTTACCGATTGCACGCTTTATGTCACCGTAGAGCCTTGCACCATGTGTGCCGGTGCCTTAGGCTGGAGCCAGATTCCCCGTATCGTCTATGGCTGTCGCGACGAGAAACGCGGCTTTAGCCAGTATGCCCCTCAGGCTTTGCACCCTCGGTGTAACATAACTGGCGGCATCCTAGAAGAGGAATGCCGCCAGCTGATGCAAGATTTCTTTAAGAGTAAGCGTTAACGCTGTTACTTTTTGTTCGCATTGATGAACGAAAGCACCTTCAGCAGACTCTCTTCGTTCTTCCACTTAATCTTGTTATCTTTCTGGAAAGCTTTCCAATCCTTCTTTCCATTGTCGGAGAGCAGCTTTTCCACCTCTTTCTTGTTGGCTTCAACCTGTTTGCCATCAACAATAAAGAAGTATACCTGCTTCACATCAATGGCACGTCCATCGTGACGTTCCTGGAGCAACAGGCCCAACTCGGGTGTGTCAAGTCCTCCCAATTCCAATGACGAGAGGTCGCGAGCTGCCGATGAGTTCAGACTGGCACCATAGGCACCGGTGTTGGCAAAGAGGGCGTCGAAGTCCGCCTTGTCTTGAACAACCAGCAGGTTATTGTTATCTGCAGAGAGAATTTTCATCAACTGATGGTCACTGTAGATAAAGGCATCAGAACCAATCTCCACGCGAATCACGTCACGATCGTCCGACTGATAAATCTTATTGTCGCCTTTCAGATAGTGCAATTTATTACCCCACAGGTGGATATTCAGCTTAGCCTCCGACTTCTTATTGCCATTGAAGAAGATGGTGCCCTGCGTGAAATCCTCGTAGAGGTAAGGCCACTTCGTATTCGGCTCAAACTTTTGGGCAGAGACTGTCAGCACTGCACAAAGCAAAACAAATAAAGAACAAAGCTTTTTCATACTGCTCTCCTCCTTTTTATTTCATGATGACCTTACGGGCATTCACCTTACCATCCTTCGTACGCTGACGAACAATGTTCAGACCCTTCTGGGGAGCCTGCAACTGACGACCGTCAACTGTAAAGTAAGAAGTTTCAGCAACTTCAGCAGAAGTAATGCTGACGATACCTGCAGAACCAACAACTTTAATAGTGAAGTCACGAGAAAGCTCATGGCCATTCTCATTATTCTTCACTGTCATAGTGAACTTCTTATCACCCTCTTCCAACTCCTTGGTAGTTACCAATTGCATGTTTCTGACTTCAAAGGGAGGAGTTGTAGCCTTATGTGTAAAAGGATTAATCGGGCCTTTTAACGTGAAGGAATAAGTGGGATTGTTAGCTTCACTCTCTACGGTTACATCAGCAACTACTGTGCCTACAGGAGCAGTGGCTTCCACTGTAGTAGACGACAGAATAATGTTCATAGGATACTCTGATGGTGGACGGATACCTACGACAACACCTTGACCGTCTGTATAGTCCATATCCATGGTAGCATCGTGCAAGGCGTCGAGTGAGAAGTAACCATTATTGGCACCGCCCCATCCCCAGTTCACATTAAACCACGTCCCATTATATCCATCAAGATTAAAACAATGACCATAACCTTTCTTGGGATCATGTCCACTATAAGCCACAGCGCGACCTTCCTGGATTTCAGTAAGGATTAACGTCTTCCACTCTTCGTCAGAGAAATTGCTACGTGAATAGTATCTCACAGATGATGGATAATTGAAATTTCTCTGTAAAGCACCAGGAATATAGGAGGTTTGTGTACCAGAACCATCATAGCCATAGTCCATCTTCACGGAAACACCGCAATGCCACAACAAGCGAGCTGCAGCATCATAGCTATTAGCACCACTCAAAATTGCATCCCAATCGTAAACAGGTTCTTCGTCGTAGTTGACATGGACATAACCAAACTCATCATGCTGATAGCCAAAATCGCCCTGAGGACGTGGAGGCCACTGAGCCACACTCATCGCCTGAGCCATACCCACAGCAACGCATCCCACAATGGCCTGGCCTTTAGAAGTCTTTGGACAATACTTCTTATAAGCCCCCCCCTGATTCCAATTCACCTGAATCAATGGATCGATTTTAGCTGCTCTATTAGCGGCACGACGGGCACGGGAATCCACAGATTTCCAATTGGGATGCTGCTCGGTATATTTACTGGCATTGTCGATAATCTGATCGCAGTAAACATCCATCTGGCATTGCAAGTTGTAAGGCATATCCTCAGTCTGGAAACGTCCTTCTGTATTATATCCCAACAAGGGAGCTGAGGTATCATCAGCACTGATAAGCGCCCAGCCCTGAGGAGCAAACTGCACCACATAGTAGGCTGTCTGACCCTTATATGTCATAGGTGCTACACTCTGCACCTCAGCGGCAAATCCATCAACATGCTCTGCTACCAATTCCTTGGCTTTAGCAGCAGCAGTCTGAGTGGTCACCACCTTAGCTTCAGCACCTAAGGTCAAGGCCATCATGGTTAAGAAAACAATCGTCTTTTTCATCACTATTACCTATTTAATATATTTAAGCCAATAATCCTCTTCCTCCCCATGCCTCCCAAAAAGAGAGTGCATGAAGAAAAAGAGGATTAATATTAGAGATAATTACTTGCTAAACTTCTTATTCAGTTTACTTTTCACACGAATAGTCTTTGCAGACTTCTTCGCAGCTCTCTTGGCAGCAGCAGCCTTAACCGGAGTAAACTGAGTTGTATGGGCAATCTCAAACCATCCAAGGCCGCTTGAGAAATCCTCGTTATAGGCATATATACCCCATACTACATCGGCTACCATTGTGCCATCTGCCTTAACAGTAAATGGAACAGGCACAGCATCATCTGTCTCGTTTTCAGCATTGTAGAATACTAAACCATACTTGGTACCCTTGCTATTAGTATACATTCCAACAAGCTGACCATCTTCAAAGTATATTTTACCAGCATCCAAGTCATAGTAGCCATCCAATTGTGAATCAGCCAAATAGAAGTTCTTAATCAGAAGACCATTAGGATTCTCAGCTGTTGGAGCTAATTCAATGCTGAAATTACCAAGATCTATAGCTTCATCTTTGTAAGTAATACCACAATTGAAAGCTCCTACAGCCATCTCTGGAGTCATAGCAAAACTAATCCAATAAACCTTATCAGAAGCATAAGCGGCATTTCCGTTACCAAGTACATCCTTGAAGACACCTTCAGCAATAGAAACTGTCACCTGATCGTCAGGCTGAGTAGCAGCAGGCAATGCGAAAGTAACCTTCTGAGTTGAGAAGTCCTCAGCAACACCAAAGTTAATCTTAGCCTTGGGCAACTTATAGCTGGCGGTACGGCTGTTGTTAGTATAGGTGACTACGAAGTCGCCATCCTTAACATCATCCTCAACGACATAAACCTTCTCAGCAAACTCAATGACACCCTCAAACTCATCCCACTTTGGGAATACGCTACCTGCCTTAGGAGCAGTGAACTGACTGTCAGTGATAGCCCAAGTAGTATGAGGAACCTGAATCCACAAGCCCTGGAAGATAGTCGCAATCGTAGTACCCTCGGGGTTAACTTTTGAAGTAAATGGTGCACAACGGTTACCAGTAGCATCTACAAATGCGCCAGCCTCCCAAGAGAAGAGTACATAAGCACCTGCAGGAGCATCAGTAGCTGTAAATTGAGCTACCTTGCCGCTAATCTTAACATCAACGTTCTCAACCGGTACAGGAGTACCAAAATCAAACTCTTTGTAGTAAACAGCAGTTACCTTGCCTTCGCCCTGAATAATATTCTGGTTGAACTGTACAAGATAAGCCTTATTAGCTGCATCTGCTTGAGCAGCTGTAGGAATAGGAGCACCAGAATCACTGGTCTTAATACTAGCAGAAGCTACCTTACCAACAATACCCTTATCATTACAAGCTGATGCATACACATAGTAAGTGGTGTTAGGTTCAGCGGTCTTGATATTGATAGTCAATGAAGGCTGGTCGCTAACATTCAATACCGTGTTACCATATCCACCCTTAATCAGAGTTGCAGAATCAACAGCAGCAGGAGCAGTGCTAATAGCATAAGCATAGTAAGTAGCACCAGCAGCAGGAGTGATCTGGATAGTGAAAGCAGAGTCTGTAGGCATAGCAGCAGTCATAGTGACAGCTACTTCGGGACCTACACCATAGTTCTCGGTCTTTGGATCGTCGAACTTGGCACAGCTCGACAGACCCACGAGAATAATTGCTAAACTATATATTAATTTCTTCATAATCAATCTTCTTTTTAGCGTTAATTATTTTTTGGTCAGAGTGATAGGTCCACGGAAGAGGTTCCACCAACCATCATCATAGATACCCCAAGCATTGGTGATAACAAGTGTCTGACCATTGTCCTTAATATCGATAACGACATTATCACCCTCAGTTTCATCTACATCTGGATCAGCTGCAACAAATGCTACCAATGCCGTATTTTGATATCCCAAAGTTTGTCCTACAGGAACAAGAATCTGAGTCTTTTCTTCATTTACAATACCATAGAATATATTACTGCCGTTTGCTGCAGTATATCCATTGGCTGCAAAATAAGGATCAAGGTCACCAATCCATACCTTATTAATATCAGTTTCATCACGACTGATAGTAATATCCCAATCGAAGTGACCACGGCTTGAGAAGTATGAGTCAGCGGATGCGCCATAAGTACCAAGGATGAATGCCAATGGGTGCTCATCGTCTTGAATGGTTACCTTGCAAGTCTTAGCTGCCCCTAGTTTGACGCTACCACCTTCTTTCAGACGAATAGTAAACGACTTATTTCCACCGAAAACGTCATTATCAATAACGTTGATCTTAATTTTCTGTGTAGCACCCTCTAAGCCAGAGAATGTCAGAGTCTTATTTTCTATCGTGAAATGTGTACCTTCAATAGCCCCTGTTCCGGTTTCATCGGCGACAACTTCTATTTCAGCATTTGCAGACAAACCAGACTTCGAAGTCAACAGAACTGGTATTTCCAACGATCCTGCTTCTTCACCAACAGCAGCAGTACTACTTGTGAAGGCAAGGAATGCATCACCATCGTCGAACGACGGATACTCGTTGATGTTACACGAAGCTAAAGAAAGCATCGTAGCAGCCATCAGTCCGTATGTTAATTTAAATATTTTCATAATCTCGAAATTTTCAATTATCAATTATTAATTGTCAAATATTAATAACCAGTGTTCTGTACCATATTGGGGTTAGCATCCAACTCACGCTTAGGAATAGGCATTGCCCAATGATAGTCAGGAGCAGCAGGCAGGTTCTGATTAACAGTACCGTCGAAGTCTGTACGATTCAGAGGAGACTTAGTACGAGCCAGGTCATAAATGAGATGTCCCTCGAACATCAACTCCTTACGACGCTCTGTCAGCACATTGAACTGAGCAGGAACCGTAGCACCACGCTTGGCAGCAATAGCCTCCAAGTCACCACGTGCACTGGCTCCGCTAATAGAAGCACCATTTGCAATAGCCTCAGCACGATTCAGATACATCTCAGAGAGACGGAGAACAGGAATATTGGTCTCACGGGGTACAGAACCCTCCTTACCCTTATACTTGGTGATGAGCCAGTCGTTCTCATTCTTTTCAAAGAAGTTCAGACGAACATCACCATCCTCATAAAGATCTACAAGGTCTGAGGTAGCGCATACGTCGGCAGAACCGTCGTTACCATTACCCCAACTTGTTATATAAGGCAGGTGAGTCCAACCTGATTCATCCCAATAATCGTTCTTCTTAGAACCGAATACTTCGAAAATAATCTCGCTACCAGTTGGAGCAGCTGATGCGCTGAACATGCCAACATAATCATTACCAGAAAGCAAAGAGAACTTACCGCTGTTGATAACTTTGGTAGCATAGTCGGCAGCTCCCTGCCAATTCTCCATATAAAGATATACGCGAGACAGCAGAGCCTGGATAGCAGGCTTAGTAGCAGATGCAGCAGCATCATCACCTGTACGCTTGAAGTTATCGCTCATTAGGCTCTCAGCCTCAAGCAGGTCAGCAACGACCTGGTCGTAAACTTCCTTTACGGTGTTACGAGCGGGCTGTCCGTTCTCTGTAACCAGAATAACGGGAACACCCAGACTCTCAGGAGCAGCTGAATAAGGCTGTGCGTATGTAATTACCAAGTCGAAGTGACAGAGAGCACGCATGAAGAGTGCCTCTGCCTTCAGGTTGTTGACATCCTGCTGGGTAGCATCGCCCTTATCGCAGCTTTCCAGATTATTGATGATATTGTTACACCAAGCGATGGTGTAGTAAGCATAACTCCAAAGAGGAGAGGTAGAACTCTCGTTGTAGTTCCACTGAGTATCATTACGATAGCGGCCTGAACCAGCAATTGAGAGGGGGTTCTTGGCGTTACCACCACGAAGCTCCGACTGCAAGGTGTACACACCATCATACCAAGAAGCGCTCTGCATCATACCGTAGATGGCAGCACCAGCTTGGTTAAGACCGTCGAAAGTGGCAAAGGTGAGCTCGTTGCTCTGCTTCATCAGAGGCTCCTCCTCCAGGAAGCCTTTACAAGCAGTGAACGTGCTGCTGACTGTGGCAATCAGTGCCAGTCCTATAATAGTCTTTTTCATATTCTACTTTCTTATTATTTTCTGTTATTCAATGTTACTTCGCTTAGAACGACAGGTCAATACCTACGATAAACGACTTAGATACGGGATAGATACCATAACCCATACCATCGACACCACGCTCGGGATCCCAGAAGTTTACATCGTGGAAGGTGTAAACGTTCAGACCGCTGGCGTAGACACGAGTAGAAGTAAGGCCGACCTTCTTCAGGATGCTCTGAGGAAGCTGATATGACAGTGTGATATCCTTGATACGGAAGTAGTCACCCTTCTCGATGAAACGATTTGAAGCGAAGCTGTAAGAGTTGGTAGTATTACCAGCGATAGGCTTGGGGTTGCAACCAGTGTCACCCGGCTTCTTCCAATAGTTCAGAGCGCCCTTCTGCTGGTTCATTGACATCTGGTTACCGTCAGAAGTGAGGTAACGGTTCTCAATGATCATCACCTTGTTACCGCCCTTGAATTCACCAACAACGCTCAACTGCAGACCCTTCCAACTAACTGTGGTATTGATACCACCAGTGTACTTAGGCTCGGGGCTACCGCTCTTAACGTAAGCTGCATCGTTGAAATTGTTGGTCAGTTCACCTGACTCTGTACGCCATAGAGCCTCACCATTGATGGGGTTCACACCCGCATAGTCTCTCAGCCAGAAGGTGAACATAGACTCACCAACGATATGACGCAGACGAGAGTCCTCTGAGTAGCTCATCATCTCATCACCAGCAAGTTCCAGAATCTTGGTCTTGTTGTGAGCGATGTTGAAGCCCATGCTCCATCTCCAGTCACCCTTGTCGATGATGTCAGCGTCAAACTGGAACTCAATACCATTGTTACGCATTGAACCGATATTGGTAGTAGCGGTGTTGAAACCAGAAGTAGAAGACTGAGACTTGTCGAGCAGCATATCGGTAGTCTTACGTGAGTAAATATCGATGCTACCAGAGAAGCGCTTCAGGAAGCGGAAGTCGATACCGATGTTCCAAGCATAGTTCTTCTCCCATGACAGGTCGGGGTTAGCAGGAGTTGAAGGACGCAGACCAGTAACACCATTGTAGATGCTGGATGCATACGTACCATACTGCATATAGTCACTGATATTATCGTTACCGTTGACACCATAGCTCAAACGCAGCTTAGCAACATTCAGCCACTTCACGTTCTTCAGGAAAGCCTCGTTGTGGGCGTTCCAAGAAAGACCGATTGACCAGAATGTACCCCAGCGCTTGTTCTGACCGAAACGGCTAGAACCGTCGGTACGGATAGAAGCCTGCAGGTAGTAACGAGAATCGAAGCTATAGTCGAGGATGCCGAACCAAGACATCATTGTGCGGTTCATGTAGTAGTCCTCAACGTGGTGGTTAGAAGAGTCACCAGAATCCAGATAAGGAATCTGAGGATTCAGGTTCTCAGCCATTGCATACATATACTGATAGTGGTAGTGGTTGGCCTCTTGACCGAGCAGCAAGCGAACGTGATGCAAATCAGCATAGGTATCATCCCATGTTACCGTGTTTGAAGTAGTCAAGCTGCGACGCTGGCTGTCAATCATCTGCAGTTCAGGATAACCTGAAGCATAGTTGTGGGCCTCGAGCGACCAGTAACGACGGCTCTCAATGAACTTCATTTCAACAGCATTGGTAGTCTTGAAGGTCAACTGGCGGATAGGCTTCCACTCCAGGTAGAAGCTACCATTTCCGAAGTATGTCTTCTGCCACTGATCATCATACTGTGCAGTAGCACGTGGGTTCGAGTTAGAGTTCTCAGGAATAGCTGAGTTATGGTTACCCTTTTCATCGTAGGCAGGAGTCCAAGGCAGGATAGTCATACCAGCGAAAGCAGGGTTAGAATAGTACAGCGACTGCATAGGCACGTCGTTGCTCTCAGTATAACCAAGGTTGATACGGGTACCGGTCTTCAGGTACTTGTTAATCTCATGGTCAACATTGACACGAGCCTGAATACGCTTAAAGTCTACACCGTAGTAGATACCTTCGGTCTTATGATAAGAAACAGAGTTGTAATACTTGGTACGACCAGAACCACCAGACATGGTAATCTCGTACTCGTTGGTCTTACCCTGACGGGTGAAGTGATCCATCCAGTTGGTCTGAGGACGGCTCAGCAACTCATAAGGACGATAGTAAGTAGCACCTGCGGTGGGGTCATCAGGATTCTTACCAGCATTGATAATAGCGTCGCGCTGATACTGGAGCAGCTCCTGACCACTCATAACACCGAAGTCATTGTCGTTAGCCAGTGAAGAAATACCATACTTGGCACGAACAGTGAACTGACTCTTACCCTCCTTACCGCTCTTGGTGGTAATCAGAATCACACCGTTAGCAGCACGTGAACCGTAAATAGAAGCTGCAGCAGCATCCTTCAGCACGGTAATTGACTCGATATCATCAGGGTTGATGGTAGCGATAGGGTTAGAAGTGTTGGTCATTTCAGCATCATCACCACTCATGATGGGTACACCGTCGACAACATACAATGGGTTGTTACCAGCATTGATAGAACTGTTACCACGGATACGGATGCTTGAACTTGAACCAGGCTGACCTGACTGCTGAGTAATAGATACACCAGCCAACTTACCACCCAACATCTTATCGAGTGAAGTAGCGGGGATGTCAGCAATCTCACTACCGCTTACGGTCGTGATAGAACCGGTCTTAGCCTCACGGCGCTGCGTACCATAACCTACTACGATCACCTCGTCCAAGGCTTTCTGATCGCTGGTCAGAATAATACGCATGTTGGGACGCGCACTTACCTCGATGGGTTCCATACCCACATAAGTAATACGAAGCGTACTCTTGCCAGCGGGAACCGTCAGCGAGAAACGTCCGTCAGCGTCTGTGATAGCACCGACATTCGTTCCAACTACTAAGACACTAGCACCGATAATAGGGCTGTTGTCCTCCTGAGCGATAACGGTACCATTAACTTTTGTCTGAGCCATCATCGCTCCTACACAAAGGAAGAGCGTAGCCAGAAGCATTGTTAATCTTTGTTTCATAATCTCTCTCGTTTAGTTATTAAAATTAAAAATTAATTGTTTATACTCACTGTGACCTCATATTAGAGGAACGCACGATAGGGCCCAATAAGGGCTAACACCGTGCAAAGGTAATGTTTTCATTTGTAAACGACGAATAAAAATTATAAAAAATGCACATTTATGCTCATTTTTTTAACTTTTATCCCGTTTTTGTGCCAAAAAGGTGCTTTTTTTAAGCACAAATCTTTCATTTCGTTAAAAAGTGTATGACGTGCAAATCTTACGTCAAAACACAAGACCCCTATATATAATATAATAAGGTACGCGAGGAAATCATTATTTTACCAATACTACCAGATACTTGCTAGTAGACCAGAACAGTTGTGGATTCTGAATGCGCAGGATGTACTGCTTACTGGCATCCTGTTCCAACGTATAGCTGGAAGCGGGATGTGATGTCAACAACTTGGCTGATCGGCTATACAAACGTATCTCCTTGTCCACACGGATGTCTATCTTGGTAAAATAATCACGGTTGAAGTTGGCTTGAAGCACCTTACCATCCTTGATAATCTGCTGTTCCTTTAATTCCTTTTTAGTGCCGAAGACAAACCAAGCGGTATTCAACTGCTTGTCCTGCGAAGAGATGGTCTGCGACTTCTGGACAGTCTCCTCTTTCAGATTGCTGACGTCCGTTGAGAGGTCGGCCACTTGTTCGTTGAGTTCCTCTATCTGCACATTCTTTGCCTGCAGCTCTGCCATCAGCTGTTTGACCTGCGCATCTTTCTCTTCCATCTGACGAGTCAGATTATCAAGCGTTCGGCGCAACTGGTCGCCCTTCACAGAACTCTGACGCAACTGACTGCGTAGCTTATTGATAAGTTCACGATTCTGCTGCATGGTTACCTGTATGAACTGCATGCTCTCACGAATACGCTCTGTGGCATTGGCTCCCTCATCACGACGAACCACAGTGATTCGATTCTCAGCCTCATTGACAGCACGGAAACCATCCTCGATATCGTTGAGTGTCGACATCATGTCGTTGATTTCATTATCCTTTTGGGCTATAACTCTGAACAACGAGTCACGCTGTTGGGCATATGCCTCGTCTTTGGCCTTCTCCTTCTGCTGATTGCAGGCAGTCAATGCCACCAAACCTATTACTAATAAAAACAACTTTTTCATTCTTCTTTCTCTCCTTTCTTGTTTTCCTTAGTTTTTCCTGCCAGAACGATGACAAACTCACCGCGTGGCTCGTTTTCCTTGAAATGGGCTATCACTTCGGCTAACGTACCACGAACACTCTCCTCATGCACCTTAGAAATCTCGCGACAGGCACTAACCTGACGATCCAGACCGAATACTTCTGCAAACTGTTCCAGGGTCTTCAGCACTCTGTAGGGCGACTCATAGAATATCATCGTGCGGTCTTCATCCACCAACGACAACAATTTTGTCTGGCGTCCTTTTTTCTGAGGAAGAAATCCCTCAAAACAAAAACGGTCGCAAGGCAGTCCACTCGACACCAAAGCAGGCACAAAAGCAGTAGCACCAGGCAGCGTCTGCACCTCAATGCCGGCCCTAACAGCTTCACGAACCAGAAAAAAACCTGGGTCACTGATACCTGGCGTACCGGCATCGCTGATGAGCGCTACTGTCTGGCCAGCCTTCAGACGCTCCACAATGGATGCTGAAGTGCCATGCTCGTTGAACTTATGATGTGACAGGAGATGCTGCTGAATATCAAAATGTTTCAGCAGAACGCCTGAGGTACGCGTGTCTTCTGCTAACACGACATCGGCCTCACGAAGGATTCGAATAGCTCGCAGCGTCATATCCTCCATATTGCCCACAGGCGTAGGTACAATATACAAAATACCCATATTCGGGTGCAAAGATAGTATTTTTAATTAAGAATGAAGGGTTAAGAAATAAGAAAATTACAATTTGCCTGCATTTTTTCTTAACTCTTAACTATTAACTCTTAACTTTTTATTATCTTTGCAGCATGATTACATATCCAGCAACAGGCGAAGCACGCCGCCCAGGAAGAATAGAAGTAGTGTGCGGCTCTATGTTCTCGGGCAAGACCGAGGAACTGATCCGCCGGTTACGCCGTGCACAGTTTGCCAAGCAGAAGGTGGAAATCTTCAAGCCAGCCATCGATACACGCTATAGCGATGAAGAGGTGGTGAGCCATGACCATAATGCCATCCCGTCTACCCCACTCGATTCATCCGCCAGCATCCTGCTACTGGCTTCCGACATCGATGTGGTTGGCATTGACGAAGCGCAGTTCTTCGACATGGGACTGGTAGACGTCTGCAACGAACTGGCTTATCGTGGAGTCAGAGTTATTATTGCCGGCTTGGATATGGACTTCAAAGGTATTCCCTTTGGTCCAATGCCAGCCCTTTGCGCCATTGCCGACGATGTAACAAAGGTACATGCCATCTGTGTGAAATGTGGTTCGCTGGCCTATGTCAGCCATCGTACCGTCGATAATGACAAACGCGTATTGCTGGGCGAGACACAGGAATATGAGCCCCTCTGTCGCGACTGTTATCAGCAAGCAATAGCTGAAGAAAAGGCCAAAAACGAAAAAACATCGCAATAAATTTGGCAGATTCAAAAAAAGGTTGTACCTTTGCACCCGCTTTCGAAAGATTGCAACCATAGGTCGATCCGTTAGCTCAGTTGGTAGAGCACAACACTTTTAATGTTGGGGTCTTGGGTTCGAGCCCCAAACGGATCACAGAACAATTCGCAAGATGTTAATGAATAACATCTTGCGAATTTTCTTTTAGTTCTATTGTAACCACCAAGTTATTCGTTATTCCATTCACAGTAGGGATGTTGACGAAGTTGACTGTTGTAATAACGGCGGTCTCCTGTCACCTCTTTACCAATGAAATGGGGAATTACTGGGATATCATCAATGCTTTTCAGTTCCACTTCAGCCATGACCAATCCTTCGTTGTCGCCAAAGAACTCATCAACTTCAAAGGTATGCGAACCACTTTTAACCAGCCAGCGCGTCTTGTCGATGATGCCTGGTTCGCAAAGCTGCATCAACTGCTCAGCATCATTTAAGGGAATCTCCTGTTCGAACTCGTAACGAGAGAGGCCATTATCAACGGAAGGCCCCTTGATGGTAATATACGCCTTCGTGTCACGAATGCGAATACGCACTGTACGACCACGTTCGCTACAGATATAACCTTGACGAATGTGACTGGAGGAAAAAGCCTCGTGCTTGTACGATGGGTCAAGCACGAGGAATTTGCGTTCAATTTCTTGAGCCATGGATTACGCCATCATGGTGAAAGCCCAGATCAGATAGATCACAGCGAGAACGATAAGTCCTCCGAAAATCCATGAGACAATTTTCTTGCCCTGTTCTTCCTGTTTCTTGGCGTAGGCATCACGCTTTGCATTTGATTTCTTGCTCATAGTCAATTTAATATTTAATGTTTAATGTTTAATCTTCTTCGCTGACAGGGAATTCCATCAAGTAGGCTTTGATGAAATCATCGATTTTACCATCCATCACACCATCAACATCAGAGGTCTGATAGTTGGTTCGATGATCCTTGACACGACGGTCATCAAAGACGTAGCTTCGGATCTGGCTCCCCCACTCTATCTTCTTCTTGCCAGCTTCAATCTTAGCCTGTGCCTCCAGGCGTTTCTGCATAGCACGATCGTAGAGTTGTGAGCGCAACAAGGCCATAGCACGTTCCTTATTCTTAGGCTGGTCGCGCGTCTCCGTATTCTCAATAAGGATTTCCTCTTCTTCACCCGTGTCGGGATCAGTATACCAATAGCGCAGACGGACACCCGACTCCACCTTGTTGACATTCTGACCACCAGCACCAGAACTGCGGAAAGTATCCCATGACAGCTTGGCGGGGTCAACATACACCTCAATGGTATCGTCGACAAGTGGTGAAACAAAAACGGAAGCAAACGACGTCATACGCTTACCCTGGGCATTATAGGGCGACACACGCACCAGACGGTGAACACCGTTCTCCGACTTTAGATAGCCGTAGGCATACTCACCACCCTCAATCTGCATGGTAACACTCTTGATACCAGCCTCATCACCATCCTGAAGGTTGGCAATGCTTACTTTATAGTCATGAGCCTCGGCCCAACGCTGGTACATACGCATCAACATCTGTGCCCAATCCTGAGCCTCTGTACCACCAGCACCAGAGTTAATCTTGAGTACGGCATCCATAGGATCCTCTTTTTGGCGGAGCATATTCTTAAGCTCCAGTTTCTCGATGGATTCAATGGCTTTAGCATAGTTAGCATCCACTTCGGCCTCTGTTACCATCTCCTCCTTATAGAAATCGAAGGCCAACTGCAACTCATCGGCAGCGGTCCGTACCTCCTGATAGCCATCAAGCCACTTCTTGATAGCCTTAACCTTTTTCATCTGCTCCTCTGCTCGCTTCTGGTCTTCCCAGAAATCAGGAGCTTGGGTACGAAGATCTTCCTCTTCGTACTCTATCTTCTTTTCGTCTATTTTCAGGTACTTGTAAAGTGCATCAGCACGATCAAGCACGTCTTTCAGTTGATCACTTGTAATCATATTATTCTACATACATAGCATCAATCTCCGCCTTATAATTCTCGTTGAGTACACGACGGCGAATCTTAAGCGTGTTAGTGAGCTCTCCCTTCTCCATAGAAAGGTGATGGGGCAACAGGGTAAAACGTTTCACCTGCTCGTAGTGTGCCAGTTGCTGTTGCAAGGTGTCAATACGCTCCTTCATCATTTCAATGATGCGCGGATCAGCACAGAGCTGTTCACGATTCTCAAAAGCAATATCATGGGCACGTGCATACTCCTCGAGCAGCGAATAGACAGGAATGATAAGCGCAGAAACGAACTTACGCTGATCAGCGATAATGGCTATCTGGTCGATAAATTTGTCAACCAACAGCTTCGACTCTATCATCTGCGGAGCAATATACTTACCGTTCGAAGTCTTGAAGAGGTCTTTGATACGCTCCGTGAGGAATAGTTCGCCATCCTTCATATAACCGGCATCGCCCGTACGGAAATAGCCATCCTCCGTGAAAGCAGCCTTCGTCAGGTCCTCACGGTTGTAATAGCCACTGGTAATTGTCGGGCCCTTCAACAAGATTTCACCATCGTCGCTCACCTTGATGCTGATTCCCTCGATAGGCTGACCAACACTACCAACGGTATAAGGCTCACCTAAATGGTCACAGGAGACGGTAGCCAATGACTCGGTGAGACCATAGCCTACAACCATGTTAAGGCCAATGGAATGGACAAATTCCTCCACATAAGCCGATACTGCAGCACCGGCAGTTGGAAAGAAGTGCGCATTCTCCAAGCCTAACTCCTTACGTACCAGTGAGAAAATGGTACGGTTGAGCATCTCATACTCTAAATGCAAGGCCACGGGAGGTTTCTTACCTAGGCTGACATACTCGATGTTATGCTTACGACCTACGTTCAAGGCATGCTGGAACACCTTGCGCTGTACGGCACTGGCGTGGTCTATCTTCTCCATCACGCCCATATAAACCTTCTCCCAGAAGCGGGGAACAGCCGACATACAGGTAGGATGCGTCTCACGCATAGACTGCTGCACCTGCTGCGGATAGGTGTTGACAATCATCGTGGCACCAGCATACATGCAGAGGATAGCCCAACCACGTTCAAAGATATGGGTATAGGGCAGGAAATTCATGATGCGGTCGTTCTCCGTTACAGGCACACACTTGCTGTTGGCCACCATAGCGGCATTGAACTGTCCATGCGTAAGGATGACACCCTTGGAATCACCCGTCGTACCACTGGTATACAGAATATTAGCGACATCGTCGAATGAAGCTTCCTGTTGCAACTTGTCCACTTCCGTCTGGCGAGGCAGGTTCTCGCCCAACTTCATGAAATCGCTGAAATAAATAGCATTAGGATCGTGAGTAGATATATGTACCAACGGGTCGAAGACGATGATACGCTCTAGAGTGGGACAGAGTGACACCACGCGACGGGCCTTATCGTACTGGTCCTGTTCGCCCACAAAGAGGAACCGGACCTTGGCGTCATTGATCATAAACTGAATCTGCTGTTCTGAACTGGTGGCATAGAAAGGAATAGTGACGGCACGGATACCCCATGCTGCAAAATCACACTCGATATACTGTACCGAGTTCTGCGAGAAGATGCCGATGTTCTCCTGCACCTTCACTCCGAGATTCAGCAAAGCGTTGCTTGCCTGCATGACGGTTTTAGATACCTGATTCCATGACAACGACTTCCACTCCTTGCCCCCGAAATCCTGATAGATCAGCATCTCGCGGTCACCATACTTCTTTGCTTGTTCGTGCACCAGCACTGACATGTGATAACTCGTCTCCATACGCGCTCTCCTAATAATTTAGGTGCAAAGGTACAAAAAAAAGTGAAAAATGAAAAGTGAAAAGTGAAAAAATTCGTATCTTTGCAGCAATTATGGACATCAATCAATATACAAACGAAGCGGTGGAGCTGTTGCAACAATTGATTGCAACACCATCGATAAGCAGGGAAGAAGGTAGCGCAGCTAACATTTTAGCCGATTTCATCGAAAAATGTGGGCTACCTGTGAAACGTATCGGCAACAATATTCTTGTACAGGAAGCAATCAATCCTGACAAGCCGACCATGTTGTTGAACGCACATATCGACACCGTGAAACCTGTGAGCACGTGGACTCGCAACCCCTTTGAACCTACAATTGAGGACGACTACCTATACGGTTTAGGCTCGAACGACTGCGGAGGGGGACTGGTGAGCCTGCTGCAAGTGTACCGTCTTCTCCGTACACGCGACGTACCTTATAATATAGTATATCTGGCCAGTTGTGAGGAAGAGGTAAGCGGAGAGAATGGTTTTAGGCTGGCATTACCTGAGTTGCCGAAGATTGATGTAGCCATCGTGGGCGAGCCAACAGGTATGCACCCCGCCATCGCTGAGAAAGGACTCATGGTGATAGACGGTGTCGCTCATGGCAAAAGCGGGCATGCCGCTCGCGACGAAGGTGTCAACGCCATCTACGAGGCCTTGGACGATCTGGTATGGCTACGTGACTATAAATTCCGCAAGAACAGTCTGCTGCTGGGTTATACCAAGATGTCGGTAACTATCGTAAACAGCGGTACGCAGCATAACGTAATTCCAGACGAGTGTCGTTTCGTCATTGACGTACGTACCAATGAATACTATCAGAACGAATACCTGTTTGCATTCCTGCAGAAGCACATGAAGAAGTGTGAACTTACGGCCCGTTCATTCCGTTTGTCATCATCACACATTCCCGTAGGTCACCCACTGGTACAACGCTGCATCAAGATGGGTATGTTGCCCTACGGTTCGCCAACATTGAGCGACCAGGCGCTGATGCCATTCCTCTCATTTAAGTTAGGACCTGGCGAGTCGAGCCGCTCGCATTCTGCCGACGAGTACATACGTATCAGCGAGATAAAGCATGCCATCGAGACATACGTCGAGCTGATAGAAAGTGTGCAACTATAAATAAAAGGCCTGCGATTATCTTTTTCGCAGGCTTTTTATAATTAATTATCGTCCTAACCAGGATTCCGGATTCAATTTCGCTGTTTCCTTACGTAATTGGAACTGAAGGATATTCTCAGCGCCCAAACGTCCTAACGACTGGCGGGTGCTAACCTTCTGTCCACGTTGCACGCTGACACTCGCCAGATTACAATAGACGGAGATATAGCTACCATGACGCACCATAACTACCATTGTGCCACCGAAGCTAAACACTGCACTTACCTCACCATCGAAAATGCTACGAGCCTGAGCACCTGCCTCGCCACGGATATTAATACCCTTATTGTCGAGCGTGACACCCTTCAGGCCTTCAACATTATATTGGCCGAAATGGCTGACGATACGATATGGGCCTGTCACTGGGATGGGCAGACGACCACGATTGCTTTCGAAGTTACCACTGATACGCATATCCTCAGAAGGAGCTTTCAGCACTTCCTCTGCATCTCTGCGGGCAGAAGCAACCTCTTTAGCATGCTCACGGGCCTCAGCCTCAGCACGACGTTCAGCTGCCAGACGGGCTTCCTCTGCCTCTCGAGCCTTGCGTTCAGCCATCTCACGAGCCTTACGGTTCTTAGCCGCCAGAGCTTCCTGCTTGGCTTTCTCCTCCTTAGCCTTTGCCTCTGCAATACGACGGGCATTCTCACGTGCAGCGGCCTCTGCTGCAGCTTTCTTACGAGCCAGTTCTGCAGCACGTTTCTTAGCTGCTTCCGCCTCAGCTCTTCGTTTGGCTTCTGCTGCAGCACGTGCCTTCTGACGAGCCACTTCCTCAGCAATCAGACGATCAATCTGGGCATTGAGAGCAGCATCTTTTTTCTTCTGCTGGGCTATGATATTCTGAATGGTCTTCTGTTCCTTCTGCAATGAGTTGACAACATTCTGTTGTTCGGTCTGCTTACCCTCCAGCGAACGACGTTCCTGTTCACCCTTGTTAAGCAGGTCACGCTTATGCTCCTGAGCAACAGCCAACTGCTGAAATTTCAGATTAATTTCTTCCTGCTTAGCTTTCACCTCCTCACCTTGCACACGTTGATAGGACGCATACTCACGCATAAAGCGTAGGCGACGGAACATCTGGGTGAGGTTATCGGCACTGAAGATAAACATCAGCTGGCTTTGAGCAGAACGGTTGCGATGCATATAACGCATCGATTTGACATAATTACTCTTACATGTCACCAACTGCTCCTGCAACTGATCCAACTGCTCTAAGAGCACTTCTATCTCGACATCCAAATTGGTGATGTCTTTTCGGATGGTATCGATGGTACGACGTTTACCTTCTATCTCGGAATTGATAACCATGAGGTTACGCAGACGGGCTCGTACATCTTTTTCATTATTACGCAAGCGTTGTTCCTGTTCCTTGATTTGCTGCTGAATCTTCTCACGCTGCTTCTGCAGTCCCTGAACAGATGGTGTCGCAGCAGACTTATTACCTTTGGCCGGTTTTGCCGTAGACTTCTTCTGCGTTGTCGTACGCTTGGCTGTTCCTGGCTTTGTGACACGCTTTTGCGCATAGGGAGTAAGCGCAAAGGCAAAAAGCAAGAGCAGCATGCCTATGCGCTGATACATGATTCCTCGAATGCTACGATTGTTCATTCAGACGGATTAGAGAGACATAAAGCGACGAAGTATCTCGTCGACAGTTACTTGACGATATTTACTCGACACCTCGGTACGAGTCTCCCAGTCCTCATCATTACCCAGATAATTGAGGATCATACCTAACTTCACTTGCTTGTCAGGCGTTGAGAAAGCTACCTGATGGTTGGTGGGGAACATCTTACGACTAAAAGCCTGGAAATCCTCGTAGTCCCAGTTGAGCTGGTAATTACCACGGAACTTATCCTTATACAGAATGTTAGCCATCTTCACGCGGGCTGTCTGCTTTTCAGCCAACCAACGATAAGACAACTTGCCGTTCTCAATGGCAATCACAGCATTCTCGTCGTCACCCATATCTGTGGTATAGCTCTTCAAAGCCTCATCAGTCATCTTCTGACGTCCAGGTTGGAAAAGCTCATTCCAGAAGAGAGCCTGCAACGAATAGAAATCAAGACCGCTGTTGCGCAGGAAGTCAAGCTGTGCATAAGGCACCTTCAGATACTGTTTGTTGATACGGTCCATGATGAGCACATACTCCTTCGTGAACTCCAGACGTCCAGCCTCCACAAATCCGAAGGCCATGAGTTGCAGGCGGATCACATCGTCGCGCTTCATCTTCAGGTTACCAGTCAGTGTCAGTTGCTGGTTGCCCACCTCAACGGAGAACTTCACCTTAGAGGTGATGAAACGGGCATGCTGGGCATTATCGCTCACCTTCTGCAGGAATTCCTGCTTTTCCAAAGCGGTCTTAGGTGCTTCGGTTGGAGTCTCTTTCACTGCCTTACGGTGGTGGCTACAAGCGGTAACCAATGTCAGTGCCATTGCCAAAGAGGCGATCTTCAAAATACGTAATGGTTTCATTGCTTCAAATATTTTTTAAGTTTTATTTTTCTAATCAGTACCTGTCGGCGTTCATCCTTGACCTCCGATAGTTGTGACGATCGTTCCAAGGCCTGTTGCCAGTAGCTGAGTGCTTGTTCCTTCTCGCCAACTAGGAAATAGATGTCACCAGCATGTTCCAGAAGGACTGCCGAGGTGTCGGCATCATACTGTAACGTCTGGTCAATATATATCTTAGCCTCGCTATAACGCTTCTGCATGAAGAGAATCCAGGCATAGGTATCGAGGTAAGTAGCATTCTTTGGTTCGGCCTTGATGGTACGGTATGACATCTGTTCGGCCTTATCCAACTGTTCTCCCATCTCACTGAGATAATAGGCATAATTATTAAGACACCCGATGTTGTCATCCTTCCATTGCAGGCAGGAGTCATAGGCAGCAAAGGCTTCACGAGCCAGTCCCTTTTGATGTAGGATATCACCCATCACAGCATAGAAATCACTAACGATGACAGGATCACTCTGTTGGCTGATGACGCCAATACCATTCTGGAAGGCATTCAGCGCATCATCAAGCTGGTCTTTCTGATAATAAGCGATGCCCTGATAATAGTAGAACGCCATCTCGTCAGGATTATATTGGCGGGCATCACGACAAAGAGCAATAACGCGATCACGGTCTTCTGCCTTCCACGCATAGCTCACCAGCTGCAGACGAGCAGCCGCATTATCCGGAGCAATCGTAAGCGCCTGTTCCAACACCCGACGGATGCTATCCTCCGGCATCTTCTTCAGGTTCATGTAGGTAGCACAGAACAAAGCCATCTCGGCATCCTGCTGAGGCAAGGCCAGTACCTGACGGAACAATTGCAGCACACGGGTAGAGTCACCTCCACTTCGCTCACTCTCGCCGATGACCTGACGGAACAGCGCCACACGGTCGTCGGTGGTCGCATTCTTATTCATCAGTGCCCGTTCCAACATACGACTGGCATTGGCTGTATCTTTCTGTTCGTTATAATGAGAAAGCATCGCCATCAGTACGCTGCGGTTGTCGGGTTCCTGTTTGAGTATCTCGTCGTAGATAGCCAAAGCCTTCTTCTGTTGCCCGTTCATATACAATGTGTTGGCATAAAGACAACGATAATTCATGTCGTTAGGATACTGGTTGGCCAACTGTTTCATCTCGGCAATAGCCGCCTGTTTGTCACCCTTGCGAGTGTAGATACCACTCTTGGCAAAAGAGATGCGTTCGCTCTTGCCATTAAGTGTCTCGAGACGGTTCAGCGTACGAATGGCATTCTCGTAATCCTCCAACTGTTCATAAAGTTGCATCAACACGCTTAACAAATCATCGCGGTCACGATTCATATCGTAAAGCCGCTCCAAAGTATGTGCAGCCTCCTTATAGTCGCGCTGTGAAATATAGGCATCGGCCAGCGTTTCCAAATAGGTACTGTTTTCTGGTTCCAATGCTACGGCCCGCTTGGAATATTCCAACGCCAGGTCCTTCTGTTTCAGATAGTTATAATAACGCGACAGATAGAAATAGGCCTCAGAACGGGTAGAGTCAATCTCAACACAATGACGTAACAAGTCGAAGGCTGCATCGTTATTACCTTGCTCATGTTGACAAATGGCATCCATGAAAAAGGCGTCATACTTCTGAGATTGAGAAAATGAGGAAATGAGAAAATGAGACATGACCAATGCAAGCATCGCTCCACGCCTTAACCATATTCCTTGGCAGTTAACCAAATTCTTTAAATTTCTCATTATCTCAATTTCTCAATTTCTCATTTAACACCCGTATGTCCGTATCCACCTTCACCACGTTCCGTCTCATCGAGCACATCTACCTCAACCAGTTCACCCTGTTCACAACGGGCGATAACCATCTGGGCAATGCGTTCACCATCGTTCACCACAAAGTCGTTCTGCGACAGGTTGATGAGCACTACACCTATCTCACCACGATAGTCAGCATCGATGGTTCCTGGTGTGTTGAGCACTGTCAATCCATGCTTTAAAGCCAAGCCTGAACGAGGGCGCACCTGTGCCTCATAGCCCTCAGGTAGGGCAATATGAAGACCCGTTGGTATCAGTCGGCGCTCCATAGGATGGAGGGTGACGGGTTCGTCGAGATTGGCACGAAGATCCATGCCAGCGCTCTGCGGGGTGGCATATGCGGGCAACTGCTGATGTCCGCGGTTGACAAGTTGTATTTTCACCATGATTTCTATTTCCTTATTATAAATAATGTGCAAAGGTACGAAAAAAAAGTAGCAATGCAAACTTTTCGGCATTTTTTCAAAGAAAAAAGGAAACTATTTTGTATTTCTCCCACTTATTCGTACCTTTGCAGCATGAAAATGAATTGGCAACAACTGATATCGAATATGCGGTTAGGGCAGGAGCACAGACACTTGGAGCGCCACGATGACCGCACAGAATTCAAGCGTGACTACGACCGTCTGATTTTCTCCGCACCTTTCCGCAGACTGCAGAACAAGACACAGGTATTCCCCCTTCCGGGCAGCATCTTTGTGCATAACCGTCTGACTCACTCGTTAGAGGTGGCCAGTGTCGGCATGTCGTTAGGCAACGACGTGTCTCAACGCATCATCAACGAGAAGCGCCCAGAACTACGCGGCAGCATGTTTGAACAGATCGGACAAATTGTGTCTACTGCCTGTCTGGCTCACGACTTAGGCAATCCGCCCTTTGGTCATTCTGGCGAGAAAGCCATCCAGACATTCTTCACCGAAGGAGCTGGAAAGGAGATAAAATCAGCGGTTTCACCGGCATTTTGGGACGACATCACCCACTTCGAGGGTAATGCCAATGCCTTCCGTCTGCTCACCCATCAGTTTAAGGGCAGAAGGACGGGCGGCTTCGTCATGACCTACTCCACCTTGGCCAGTATCGTCAAATATCCCTTTGCCTCGTCTGTATCAGGTAAGAAAAAGAAGTTTGGCTTCTTCCAAAGCGAACAGCCCTACTACCGACGAATTGCCGATGAAATGGGCATTATTCGCATCTCCAAAGAAGGCGAGCCTTTACGCTGTGTCCGTCATCCACTGGTGTATCTCGTAGAGGCTGCCGACGATATCTGCTATGAGATTATGGACCTGGAGGATGCTCATAAACTGAAGATTCTAAGCTATGACGAGACACAGGATTTGCTGTTGGAGTTCTTCGATGATGAGTGGAAGCAGAAAATTCTGAAGCGCATCGACGACGAGGGACTGGAAGACCCTAATGAGAAAGTCGTCTACATGCGTGCTTGTGTGATAGGAAAACTGGAGAACGAATGTGTCAACGTCTTCGTGAACCATGAGGACGAGATACTTGAAGGCACCTTCGAAGGAAGCCTCATCGACCACATCAGCGAGCGCCAGCGCGAGGCCTATCGTCGTTGTGCAAAGCTCTCTGTACAAAGGATTTACAGAAGTCGCCCTGTGCTCGACGTAGAACTGTCCGGTTATAAAATCATGGCTACGCTGATGGAGCAGATGACGGAAGCTGTGATGCATCCTGACCGTTACTATTCACAACAGCTCATTGACCGTGTGTCGAGCCAATACGACATCAATGCCGAAGACTTGGAAACAAGAATTATGGCAGTAATTGATTACATTTCAGGTATGACAGACGTCTATGCATTAGATGTCTATCAGAAGATCAATGGTATCTCACTACCTATCGTGTAAGCAATTATAACAAACTACAACAAATGAAAAAACTAGTTACTACAGCAACCATGCTGTGCTGCGTCCTGATGGCAACAGCACAAAGGATTGATTTCAGCTTCAGCAATGCACAGGAAGCCCAGACTCATGAACCAGACTACATTGAATGGAAGATTCCTCACAACGCTTCGTCATCGAAGACACTTGACAACGGGATGGAAATCACCGTCTCGGCAGCAGGCAATGCCGATGTCTTAAGAGACCAATGGAACAAAAACACCTGTAATGCAGGTAGAGACGGTGCCACAGGTCTGCGTCTGTTGGGCGACGGTGTCGTAGCCTTTATCGCTGATGGTGACAACACCCCAAACACCACAGACACGCCGACATCTATTGAAATCAAGATGAAAGGCATGACTGCAGGCAGTCACACAGCTATGGCCTATCATGTCTGGAAAGACGCCAAGAAGGGTGACATGCCTTATATCAAGGTGGAAGTAAGGATTAACGAGGGTGAATATGTTGTCAAGCAAGAGAACGTAGAATTCGTCAACGTGAAGAATCCTGTCACCGACCTAAAAATGGCCGATGCCACCTTTTCTTATGTAGATTTTGATATCGAGGAAGGCGACTCTGTGTATCTGAAATATAGCACGGTTGTAGAGACGGGTAAGACCTATCAGACCACCAATATCATGTTGAATGGTCTGCTGCTCGACACCTCCCCCTTCATAGCTCAGGATCCCGTTCCCAACAGTCGTGACTACCACTACGATTGCGACAATGGTACATGTACATTATCTTGGACGGCAGGACCTACCGCAGTAAAACATCGTCTCTTCTTCGGCACAGATGCTGATGAAGTGGAGAATGCCACTTCTTGGCTCTATGAAGGTACAGAGACAAGCTATACCGTAAGCGACATTAAAACATGGAATATTTACTATTGGCGTGTCGATGAAATCGAGGAAAATGGAACAATTCATAAGGGATTGGTATGGTCGTTCAGAGGTCGTCAACTAGCCTTCCCTGATGCCGAAGGATATGGTCGTTTTGCTCAGGGCGGACGTGGCGGTATTGTCTATCACGTCACCAATCTCAGTGGCGACAAAGACACCCCGGGCTCTCTGCTCTATGGCTTGGTAAACCTTGACCAGCCTCGTTATATTGTCTTTGACGTGAGTGGCATCATCGAACTCGACTTCAACTCATACTTCACGAAGCCTTATGCTTATATCGCTGGACAGACGGCACCTGGAAAAGGTATCTGCATCAAGGCCTCGAATATCAACATCGGTTCTGACGTCATCTGCCGCCACATCCGCTTCAAGCGCGGACTCGGCGTCTATGGCGAGAATACCGGCAATGCGATGGGTATGTCTGGTGCTAACCACGCTATCGTTGACCATTGTACTGCTGCCTGGGGTACTGACGAGACAGTTTCTGGACGTGGAGCGCTGAACGTCAGTTTCCAATACAGTATCATCTCTGAAGCATTGGGCATTGCCGGACATAAGAACTATGCTGACGGCACCAATCACGGTTATGCTGCCACTATCGACGGACGCATAGGTTCGTGGCACCACAACCTTCTGGTCAACTGCAACGGACGCAACTGGAGTATGGGAGGCGGTATGGATGCCAACAACATCCCCATTGGTGGACTTGACCTATTTAATAATGTGGTGTATAACTGGAACGGGCGAACCACTGATGGCAACTGCCATGAGGTGAACTTCGTAGGCAACTACTATAAGATGGGAGATGATACTCGTCACACCAAACTCTTCACCCAGCAGTTCGAGTCGGCCATCAATCCTGAAGGTACTGACATCGCCTATGTCAATGGCAACATCCGAGAGAATAAGAATCACACATTGACTCATGACAAGAGAGGCGACACCTATGACGCCAATGGCAATATTCCCACTACCTACGAATATGTGGTCGATGAACCCTTGTTCCCCTCGTATGCCACTATCCATAGCGCAAAGGATGCCATGAAGATCGTGACGAGTTACGCTGGTGCCACCATGCCCATGCGCGACGAGCACCATTTGCGTAACATCAAGGAGACGCTCGAAGGCAGTTGGAACTATAAAGGTTCTAAGTCGAAGATTAAGGGCGAGATAGATACTGAGGAGGATATCACGGAACATGCTGACGGCAAGGGCTGGGAAGTTTATCCTGAAGAGACACGAGCCAACGACTTTGATACTGATCAGGACGGTATGCCCAACTGGTATGAGCAACTGATAGGTAGTGATCCCAACACCGCCAACCAGAACGATGATCCTGACAAGGACGGGTGGACGCTGCTGGAAGACTATCTGGACTTCATGGCTCACCCCTACATAGTCATAGAGCCTGAAACAACGGGCAGCATCGACGTGAAGCCCTTCTTTGCAGGATTCTACGGACAGAATGCCAATTACGGCAAGGCGACTCCGACCTATACCGTCGCTTCAGAGAGCACTCTCTTCACGACTTCTGTTGACGGATCGATAGTAAAAGCCGTTGCAGGACAGGACGGTGGTGTGGGATACATTAATGTCACCGTCAACGACAACGAAACCACCTTCACCCAACCTATCGGTGTCGCTGTGACGGGCAATCCTACAGCCATTCACCATGTATGGAGTGAAGACAACTTCGAAGTGGCTAAGCGCGAATTCTTTACCCTCGACGGAAAGCAGGTAACCACCATGCAGTCGCATAAGGTATACGTGATGAAGATAACTGACACAAAGGGGAAAGTCCACTCGGTAAAGATTATTAAAAATTGAATCAGACGACATCATCCACACAGGCACTCCAACAGCAACGGCTCCTGTTACAGTTGGAGTATCATTCTGAAAAGGAAGCCTTTCAGCGACAGACCGAAGAGCAAGGACTGTTGCGGAAGGTGAAGCGTGGCGATGCCTGGTGGCCCGTGCGTACTGGTAATACCTATTACAACTCCCTGAATCAGCTGGCGATAGAGGTTTATCGGACAACAGATACGGATATCGAGCATAACTTCGAATTTGGCAAACCTATCGCTTTCTTCTATAAAGAGGCTGATGATGCCAAAATCCATTATTTCAGCTTTACAGGAACTGTGAGCTATGTGGATGGCGACCGAATGGTATGTATCGTACCTGAAAACGGGCGACTCACCGATTTGCAGAATGTACATAACCTCGGCGTACAGCTCTCGTTCGACGAAACGAGCTATCGTCTGATGATGGAAGCACTCGACAGAACCATCAAAGCCAAGGGACGCCTGGCTTATCTGCGCGATTTGTTCTATAGCAGGCAGAAGCCGGAGACCTTCGTCTTTCCTCCCATGCATTTCCCCTATCTGAATCAGACACAGGAACAGGCCGTCAACGAAGTATTGCGCGCCAAGGATGTAGCAATTGTTCATGGGCCTCCAGGAACGGGCAAGACGACCACACTGGTAGAAGCCATTCGCGAAACGCTGATGCGCGAGAATCAGGTATTGGTGTGTGCACAGAGTAATATGGCTGTCGACTGGATATCGGAAAAACTGGTCGATCGAGGTATCAACGTGCTGAGAATAGGCAATCCCACGCGTGTGAATGACAAGATGCTGTCGTTCACCTACGAGCGACGCTTCGAGTCGCACCCCGACTATCCCCAACTCTGGGCTATCCGCAAGGCCATTCGAGATCTGCGCAAAAACCGCAAACGTGGCGACGAGAAGTTTCATCAGAAGGTAGAAAGTCTGAAGAGTCGCGCCACAGAACTGGAGATTCGTATCAACAACGAGCTGTTTGCTGAGGCACGCGTCATTGCCTCCACCTTGGTAGGCTCTGCCAATCGTCTCCTAGAAGGCCAGAAGTTTGGCACCTTATTCATAGACGAGGCAGCACAAGCATTGGAAGCAGCCTGCTGGATACCCATCCGACGTGTGTCGAGAATCGTCCTGGCTGGCGACCATTGTCAGTTGCCGCCTACCGTCAAGAGCATAGCCGCCCTGAAGGCAGGATTAGGCAAGACGCTGATGGAACGTATCGTAGAAATGCATCCTGAGTCTGTCACCCTGTTAAAGATGCAATACCGCATGAACGAAGACATCATGCGATTCTCCAGCAACTACTTCTACAACGGACAAGTAGAGAGTGCGCCAGAGGTGAAATACCGCAGCATTCTCGACCTCGATATCCCGATGGAATGGCTCGATACGTCGACTTTGGAAGAGAAAGAGCAGTTCATCGGAGAGAGTTTCGGACGTATCAACAAAGCAGAGGCCGAACTCACCTTGGACACCCTTCAGCAATACTTCGAACGTATTGGCAAACAGCGACTCTTAGACGAGCGGATAGATGTCGGTATCATCTCACCCTACCGTGCTCAGGTACAATATCTGCGCCGTTTGCTGATGAAATGGGAGTTTTTTAAGCCTTTCCGCCGTCAGATCAGCGTCAATACCGTCGATGGATTCCAAGGGCAAGAGCGCGACATCATCGTCATCTCGCTGGTGCGCAGCAACGACGAGGGACAGATAGGATTCCTCAGAGACCTGCGCAGAATGAATGTGGCCATCACGAGAGCACGTATGAAACTCATCATTCTAGGAAACGTCGAAACGATGACAAAACACCCATTCTATCGGCAATTATGGCATTTCATTCATAATTTAGCTTAGCCATCACTTTACGAAAATCTTTTTGCCGTTTACGATGTTCAGTCCCTTCTGCAAGAAGCTGAGGCGCTGTCCTTGGAGGTTGTAGATACCACCTCTTAGCTCTGACCTCATATTTCTTACCTCTTCAATTCCCGTCGTTTGCATCTCAATCTCGCCAGTGAACGTCTCATTGCTATTCTCAACAATGACGGTATAACGGCCTTTGGTATAGGCTGAAATATCGATGTTGAGGGCTACGATAGTACCTGTATTGACAGCTTTTTCGTAGACGGCTCTACCCGATTCGTTTATGATGCGTACCAGATACGCATCGTCCAGCGGGTCGAGATTGACACCTAACTGCAGGTCGTTGTATTCACCATATAGTGATTGTTCAGTCCCTCTCCTCATCGGAGCCTTTGGTCGTGTCTTGGTGGTATGGGTAAAGTCGAAACGGCGTTTGGGAGCTTTCATGGCATCAGGAGTAGCACCATCCTCATACTCATCATTGAGGTAGATGACTTCATCGCCAACGGTACATGACATCAAGAACCACGCAGGATTTAATATTCCAGGATAGATGTTTATTGTCGGGCCAAAAAGACCTCCGACACCTTCCAACCATGTGGTTTTGTAGGCCATATGATTTGCTATATCTCGATAAACACCCTTAAAGCCTTCTAATCCTCCCGTCTCCCTAGGCCCAATGATATATTGTTGATCATTAATCTGTAGGGTATCATAAGGCTGGAGAGAGAAATCATACATCAACTCAAATCGTTTGTTTGTTGAGTCAAATTCGTATACCTGTTTATTCTCTTCGTACCATGCCCCCACCTTGCTCTTTGAGGGGGATTGTGTAATAGCAGCATAGTCTGGATGATTGGGGTTAACATACCGTTGGCACATCATCTGCTTGCACGTCTTCCCATCGATAATGGTGTCACCATCGAAATAGTAGTAGTCTATCAGCTGCACAGGATTACCAGAACTGCTATCTCCAACTTTCCATACCTTGCCTTCTTCGACAAAAGGTCGATAAGCCATCTGTGGCGTCTTGTTGATGACAGGATGCTCCTCGCCTTGATTGTCCACAACGATGTAGTTGATATTGGGATCGAAGCCTGGAACATAGAAGTTGGTAGCAAAGAGGCTTGTGCAGGTAGCTACAGGCCCTACATCCTGTATAGTAAAACGAATCTTGTGTTCCAGCGGGTCATCAGTTGGTTCCTCAATGAAGTAGACATAATTGCATGATCCACAATTCAAGTTCACTTTTCCAAAAACATGCAAACGATCGCCTTCTAATTCATAGGAAAGCTGCTCACGCTCTTCATGATTCGAATTGCCCACCTTATCTTTAGGCAGGTTGCAGCCATGAACTTTTCTGTTCAATGTGTCAAAGAACGAGAATGTCAGGTATTGGTCGATCAAATAATCATCAACAACATAAACCACATAGGCCAGATAATCCCTATAAGAAACAGGACGTGAATCATAGAGATTTGCCAAAGGACCTTCCAAAGAGCCGACACCTTCTATCCAGATTTTTTGCTGAGAATGGTCATCAGTACGGCACACCGTCCATTTCCGCAAATAGCGGTGTTGCACAATCGTACTGTCGCCTTTTACATCATAGTCGTAGCTGATAACCTCTGGCCCTTCCCAATAATCGCTCACAGACAGGACATTGTATGACACGACCTTTTGTTCATCGTACGAATAGGTCTCATAGGTATCACCAGCCTTCAACGAATAGTCGAACATCAGAAATTCCACCTCCAAAGACGGGTCGTAGAGATACACCTTGCGGTTTTCCTCACGTATGAAGAACCTGTCCAATTTGTAAAAAGTACGTCCCCCTGGGTTTCCATCAATGTTTACTTCCTCTACGCCTTGCTGAATATAGTAGTCTATTTCTTCCATCTTGTCTTGGCCAGAAGTAGAGCGAACCACATGCCAACTCTTGCCTCCCTTTACGAAGGGAAGATAATCTGAATAAGAATTGTCGTTGTTGTTTTCCTGAGCCGACATCGCCATCGACGCCAGCACACACATCATGAATAATAATGTCATCTTTTTCATATCTGTCTGTTTTTATTCTTAACGCTTCAATATCTGTTCCAGCATGATCTCTGGATTGGTTTCTCCGAATACATCTTTCTTCAACTTGAGCTTGCGATGCTGGACGGCAGAGATGGTGATGCAGTAGATGTTGCCGATAGTGCGGTTGCTGAGGCCCAGTCGGGTGAGGATGCACAGACGAATGTCATCTTCCTGCATATCGGGATACTGCTCACGTAGGTTGGCGAACCGGTTGTTATCGATGGCGTTCAGCGTCCGTTCCACCTCGCTCCATTCTTGCGGACTGAGATAGATGACCGAATCGCCACTTTGGTTGAGTTTCTTCATCACTTCCGTACGTTCTAGGATGAAGTTCTGCAGAAATGCCACCACCTCGTTTGCCTGATGCAGTTGGGTCTTATGGTACTCTGCCTCCTGGCGTTGTTTCTGCATCCTATACCTCACCACCAATATCATTGCCAGAATGACTATAAGCGATGCGATAATAGTCATAAGAAGTGTACGACCATACATCTGCGAACGATATTCGAGTTGCTGATTCTCTATTTCCTGCCTCAGCGTCTCCTGATAGTACTGGTCTTTCTGTTCGAGGGCTTTATAATAAAAATCCTCTACTTGCTCAAAAGCATTGTCAATATCGCCTTCCACCTTTGCGGCTCCCATCCTTCTGAGAGCTATCTTGGCGAGATAACTTTGTACGATATAAGCCAGATGGATATTGTTGCCTGGCTCTATCTGACGATAGGCGGTTTCTGCCGAATCGAGCATGTTAAGACTGAGGAAACTGCGAGCCAACACCTGCAAGGTGCCTGGACGTAGATCGGCAGTTGCCAACGATTCGGCCTGATGGGCATAGTCAAGTGCCAGTCGGTAGTCTTCCTTTGCCCAAGCGATGTTCGCAAGGGTGGTCAGAGTTTGGCACATCAGGTCGGTCATCTTGTTTTTCTTTGCGATATCGTAAGCTTTGGTGACAAGTCCGACAGCATCGTCGTATGAACCCTTTGTGGTAAATGCCACTTGTGATGCATAAGTTCCTGCATAGTCGAGCAGAATAACGTAGTTACGTTCATCATCGGGATGCTGTTCATAAATAGTAAGAGCTTTCTTCATCAGTCGCAATGCCTCCTCAGGATTGCTCTGCGACAATGCTTCAGCCAAACGCTGGTACGCGATATAATAGGTGTGCCAATCCTTAGACTCTTCCGCCAAACGAATGGTTTTTCGTAGCAGAGACTCACCCAAGCGGATGCTGTCGTTGTCTAATGCCGCCTCAGCATCCTCCAGACAACGTTTAGCTGTCTGCGAATCCCATTTTTTCTGTGGCTGACTGCAAGCTATCAGCAGAATGCTTAGGATAAATATATAAAAAACTCTCGTACACATTGTCGTAGCATATTTCATTATTTTCTGGTTGCAAAGTTACGACATTTTCCTGAATGTTGTATCAGAAGCCTATGGAAAATACGAAAAGGCAGTCTATACGTAAATCACTACAAATCAGCATATTACAAAATAGTCCCTATTCCTACCTATGGAAAATAAATGAAGGAGGTATGGAAAGAACAAAAAAAACAATTGTTTTGGACTAATAAAAAATAAGTACGGAGTATTTTACAATATGTACGGAGTATTTTACAATATGTACGGAGTATTGAAAAATAACCCTAGGTTATTGCTGAATAAGCGTTCCTTATTGGAAAATAACCTGGGTTATTGATTGATAAGCAGCATTTGCTGAAAAATTTTATTTTTGCAAATTATCTGCCATACTGCCATCAGCCTTCTGAATTGCCTTTATACAAAGGGTTTGTCGGGTGGTGGCAGATTTGAGAATTATGGCAGATAAGGCTTGTTTTGGTCGTTTTAAAGGCTTATATGTGGCATCCTGAAGGCTTTTTTGCCTCGTTCTGAAGGCTTCTTTGGGTCATTCTAAAGGTTTCTATGGGTCGTACTAAAGGCTACAATGGGGCATAGAGAGCTTTACCATCAGGCAAAGGAAGCTTCAGGATGGGGCATTAAGTATGTTTATTAAGTTTTAGTACGTCCCTTCGGACTGCCAGTCCGAACGTTACGGACTGTGAGTCCGATGCCTGCGGACTGGCAGTTTAGATTAAGCAAACTGACACTCCGCAAGGAAATCATAGAAATAGCAAAAGAAATCCTCAAATTTCTTTTGCATTTCACACGTTTTTTCGTACTTTTGCATCGTAAAAAGAACCATATAATGAGTAACATTGACATCAGACGAGTTACTACCCGCCAAGAACTGAAACTATTCATACAGTTCCACTACGACTTATACAGGGGCAACAACTGCGCCGTACCCTTTTTGTTTTCCGACGAGATGAACACTTTAAGAAAGGACAAGAATCCTTCGTTTGAGTGTTGCGATGCAGAATACTTCATGGCTTATAAGGACGGCAAACTGGTGGGACGCGTAGCCGCCATCATAAACCGTAGAGCCAACGAGCGCTGGGATCGCAAGCAGGTACGCTTCGGATGGTTCGATTTTATAGACGACATGGAGGTCAGCACAGCCCTGCTGAAAGCCGTAGAAGACTGGGGCAAGGAAAAGGGCATGACGGAGATAGCCGGTCCGCTGGGATTTATCGATACCGACCGTGAAGGCATGCTCGTAGAGGGCTTCGACGAGTTGTCGACCATGTATGTGAACTACAACTACCCCTATTATCCTCAGCACATGGAGCGCATAAGCGGTTTTGAGAAGGATAACGATTACATTGAGATGAAGGTAAAAGTGCCTGAGGTGGTGCCCGACAAATTTGCGAAGATTACTGAGATGGTACGCAAGCGTTATGGCTTGAGCGTTCATAAGTTCACACGTCGCGAACTGGTAGACGAAGGCTATGGACGAAAGGTGTTCGATCTGCTCAATGCCACCTATAAAGATCTTTACGGCTTCAGCCAGCTGTCGGACGCTCAGATCAGCAAGTTGGTGAACGACTATATCAAAATAGCCGATCTGAACCTTGTCACAGCCATCTTCGATGGTGACACAATGGTGGGCTTTGGCATTACCTTCCCATCGTTCTCACGAGCTATGCAGAAGACTCGCGACGGACGTTTCCTGCCTTTCGGCTGGTGGCACATGCTAAAGATTCTGAAATGGCACAAGACAAATATTGTCGACCTGTTGCTCATTGGCGTATTGCCGGAATATCGTGCAAAGGGAGCTAATGCGCTGATCTTCGACGACCTCATCCGCTGGTTCCAGCGTTACAACTTCGAATGGGCTGTGACTGGACCGCAGATGGAGACCAACGAAGGCGTGCTCTCACAATGGCAATACCTGGAGTCGACCATTGTACGTCGTCACCGCTGCTACAAGAAAAACTTATAACGGGAACTTACGAACGATGACACCCTGATAGGTGGTAATCGTCAGGTGAATACTATCAGGGCGATCCTCTGGCAACAGGACGCTGATATACTTGCGATTTGTGTAATATTCGGGTGTGTCGCCCTGAGCATGCAGAAAGCGGTAATAAGCCGTACGCGTCTGGTCGACATTTACCAATATTGTATCCTGAGCCATTCCAATAGTATGCATGCCTTCTTCATCGTCGATGCGTCCTGTCTTAAACAGTAGTCCCATATTAAGGTATTTGCCGTTTTTCGCTAGCCAAGCACTCTCAAAGCCCACAGGGTCCTCGGGCGTTTCCTTCATCTTCCAATGCTCACGGGGTTTCAACGTAGGCACCGTACCCGCTGATACGACGTCAGCCTGAGCATTCTCCACCTTATTATAATATATAATAGTGCGATAGGTAGTGTCGGCGGTCTCAATCCACTTGGCTGTATAAGGCTTCGAAAAGCGATAGTTATCACCATCGTCCGTGACAAAGCTAACACCCTGTTTCTGGGCATCAATCGTCATATCGGCAAAGTCGGCAATCATCAGCGAATACTCGCCTTCACCTTTCTCGTAGCTATCCATCTCACAAGAGATGAGAGCGAGACTGAATAGAAAAACAATCCATTTCTGCATAGCTATTTCTTTGCTTTTAGATAATTACGGAGCGGATTGGCATACATGGTCAGCATGCGTTCTCGCAAAAAGGCCTCGTCCTTATTGGGAATAGTAATTTTAGCCAACTGTCCCTGCAGATACTGTTCAAAACGCTCGACATCAGCTGCGGTATAATGATTGGAATCAGCTGAGGCGCCAGCATGTTCCAACATATCCAAGGCAATATAGTTGCAGGGATAGAGGCGATAGTTACGATGCAGTTCCTGGTCCATACGCTGGCTAAGAGCAGCATAGAACTCATTGCGAGGCAAATCCTTCAGCTCATCAATCCATGTATTGACTGGTTGCGCACAATGATAATGGACGCGGCCCTTATAGCCGAAGATGCCCGTCTTCATATTGTCGAGATCATCCTGGCGCGATTTCTTGAAGGCAGGATTGTCGCGTTTCTGCTGAAACTCCTGTGCCTTGAGATAGTCGCAGGGGTCATATTCATAACTGATAGTCAGCGGGACTATGTTCAAATCGCGAAGCTTATCAACATTGTCGCCCTCGCCTCCCATAGCCAACATCTTCAGAACCGACTCCTGAGTACGGTCGTCACTATCCTTAGCCCTACCCTCGCGCTGGGCTATCCAGATATTCTCCTGCTTCTGGGTAACAGCAAAATGGATATAGCTGCTCATGAGCTGCGAAGAGCGCATCATCTCGTGAGCCGTCAGTCCACGACGAACGGTAAAAGCCTTGTTCATGCGTACCAACCGCTTGATCCAAGGATAGATAAGCAGGTTGTCGCCAATGCCAATCTCCACCGTAGTAGGATAGCCATGATTAACCAACAGCACATCGAGGAAAGCAGAGTCGAGCACAATGTCGCGATGGTTGGATACGAAGGTGTAACGCAGCGCCTTATCCCTTGGCAACTGAGCCTCGTCGAACGTACAACCATCTGTATGCTTGCGGATAATCCAGTTGACCACAGGTTTCATGAACCGCTTCTGGAAATCGAGCGGTGTCTTGATGCCTGTAAACGCCAATCGTAGAAGACCGTTGCGGATACCTTGAGGAAGCCAAGGAGCAAAGCCCTTCAGCACGAGCGAGAACTGGCGGTCGTGTATCAGGTCGTTGAAGGCCCGCTGCATCTCACCTTCCCCATAAGGACGTATCTCGTCAAACTCTGCAGGAATATTCATAACATGCTAGAACTGGTTTTCAACAATATCTGTCAGCACATCCTTCATCTCCAGACCAGCGGCCTTCACCTGCTGGGGAATGAAGCTCGTGGGAGTCATGCCTGGGGTGGTGTTCACCTCAAGCATCGAGATCTTTCCTTCCTTCGAGATGATATAGTCGATGCGGATAATACCGTTGCAATGCAGGATATCATAGATATGACTGGTAATCTCACGAACGCGACGTGTCACATCCTCAGGAAGACGGGCGGGGGTAATCTCCTGTACCTGACCGTTATACTTGGCATCATAGTCGAAGAACTCGTTGCTTGTCACTACCTCAGTAGCAGGCAGCACCACCGATTTCTCCTTGGTCTTATAGACACCAATGGATATCTCAGTACCCTCAAGGAACTGCTCGACCATAATCTCAGGGCTCTCCAACATGGCCTTACGGATGGCAGGAGCCAACTGGTCCTTGTTCTTGACCTTGCTGACACCAAAGGAAGAACCATCGGCAGCAGGCTTCACAAAACAGGGCATACCGATGCGACGTTCTATCTCGTCGTCGCTGACCAGCTCTTCATAACCCTGACGTATAAGCAGCGAATCGGCCACGCTGACACCATAGCCACGCAGATACTGGTTGAGCACAAACTTATCGAAAGTCATAGCCTCCACCAACACGCCACTGGTTGAATAAGGCAGGTCTATCAGGTCGAAATAGCCTTGCAAGAGACCATTCTCACCTGGCGTACCATGAATGGTGATATAGGCATAGTCGAAAAGCTTGGCCTTGCCATCTTCCACAAACGAGAAGTCGTTGCGGTCAATACGTGCTGTCATGCCTCCAGGCAGTTCCACATGCCAGTCCTGTCCTTTGACATCGACAATATATACGTTGTAACGTTCCTTGTCGAAGAAAGAATAAAGACCTTGAGCAGAGCGCAACGACACATCGTGCTCTGAAGAATCGCCACCACAGACGATTGCAATGTTTTTCTTTAATTGTTTCATATATTGTTTTCTTTTTCGTTATTTTGTCATTTCGATATTTCGAGTATAGTTCCGCCACTTGTCTATCAGCGCCTGCATGTCGTCAGCCAGTTCGCTGGTGAAGTCCATCTGCTGTCCGGATACTGGATGCACAAAACCCAGCGTCTTGGCGTGCAAGGCCTGTCGTGCACAGAGTTTCAGGCAGTTTTGAATATATGCCTTATACGAGGCAGTACGTTCTCCGCGCAGAATCTCCATCCCCCCATAGCGCTCGTCAGCAAACAACGGATGACAGATATGTTTCATGTGGGCACGTATCTGGTGCGTACGACCAGTCTCCAACCGACACTCCACCAATGTGGTATAGCCATAGCGCTCCAACACCCGATAATGCGTGACAGCACTCTTACCGATATCGGAGCCTGGCGGGAAGACAGCCATGCGCTGGCGGTCCTTGGGGTCACGTCCTATGTTGCCTTCAATACGACCGGTATCCTCAGTGAAGTTGCCCCATACCAATGCCTGATAACTGCGGTGCGTATCGTGATTGAAGAACTGGGCACCCAACTCCGTCTTGGCCTCAGGCGTCTTAGCGATGACCAGCAAACCGCTGGTGTCTTTATCTATCCGATGCACCAGTCCCACACTGGGATCGTTAGGGTCGTAGCTAGGCAGGTTACGCAGATGCCACGCAATAGCATTTACCAAAGTACCGTGGAAATTGCCGACACCCGGATGGACCACCATTCCTGCGGGCTTATTGATGACCATCAATTGGTCGTCCTCATAGACAACATCCAGCGGAATATCCTCCGGTTCTATGGTCGTATCATAGTGCGGACGGTCGAGCATCAGAGTGATAATATCACCTGGGCGAACCTTGTAGTTGCTCTTCACCACCTGACCATTCACCTGAATAAAGCCTGCATCGGCGGCTTTCTGAATGCGGTTGCGGGAAGAGTGCTGTACATGCTCAGACATGTATTTATCGATACGCACAGGCTCCTGGCCACGATCCACCTCCATACGGAGATGTTCGTAGAGCTGTGGAGAGTCTTCTGTCGTCGACTCTTCATCCAGCAAGTCTATGTCATCAATCAACTCTTCCTCAGTCATACTTATTCACTTGCGGGTTGTTCTGTTACTTCCATAAACTCGTCGACTTCATCACTTCCACCGTTTGAAAACTCGTCGCCCACGTAGTCGATGTCTTCGGTATCATCAATAGTACCCTGACCAACCATCAGCGTCAACGGATAATCAATGGGGATACGATCGCCATTCGACACACGACGTCCTCTGCAAACAATACCATATACCCAGTCTTTCTCGCCTGGCACATACTGATGAGGATCTAAGCGGAAACCCATAGCCATCAGTTTAGCTTCAGCCTCACGGACACTACTGTTATCCACCACATCTGGAATGGCAAAGGTGGGTGATGAGGGGGAATTGACCGTTACATAAACGGTATGTCCCTCTTTCACCTTCTGGCCTGTACCAGGCATCTGCGCCAAGATACAATCAGCTGGCAGTTTCTTATTATAGCCTGAGTCGCTCACCTGAATGACCAAACCTTTCTCCTCTAACAACAGACGGGCCTTCTGATAAGACATTCCTTCTATCTTGGGCACTTCAATGCCCTCGCCATGATGGGTATAGAGGTCGAGGCCGAAGCCGACACCCACACAGAGTAAAACCACCACAACTACCATCGCTAACAGATTGAAAATCAGGTAGCGACTGAATATTTTGCTTGCAAATACCTTTGAGTCCATGATACTTCTTGTACTATTCGAAAGCAAAAGTACAAAGAAATATTGAGACAACAAAAAAATTGGGTATATTTTTAAAAAAATACACCCAATTCTTATTCGTGACTTGTCAGGAATTACTTTCCGTGATGCTCGTCTGATACAGTTAACTTCTTACGGCCCTTAGCGCGGCGAGAAGCCAGTACGCGACGACCATTCTTTGTTGCCATGCGCTCGCGGAAGCCATGCTTGTTGACGCGGCGACGATTGTGCGGCTGAAATGTTCTTTTCATTGTTTTATCTTTATTTTATTTGTTGAAATTCGTCGATTCGGGCTGCAAAATTACATAATTATTTCTAATTGTGCAAGTTTTCCGTTAATTTTTTCACTTTTCACTTCTCACTTTTCACTTTTTTTTGTACCTTTGCACCCGCAAAATGACATTTTACATATTATAATAGCATATTTTTATGATCAACTCACAAGACATTAAGAAAGGTACCGCCATTCGCATGGACGGAGCCATTTGGGTTTGCATTGACTTTCAGCACCGTAAGCCCGGTAAGGGAAACACCATCATGAACATCAAGATGAAGAACGTTACTGATGGTCGTGTGCTGGAGCGTCGTTATAACATCGGTGAGAAGCTGGAGGACGTAGTTATTGAGCACCGCGACTACCAGTATCTCTATGAGGATCAGGAAGGACGTATCTTCATGAACCAGGAGACTTTCGAGCAGATTCCCATTGCCAACGACCTCGTAATCGGTCATGAGTATATGAAGGAAGGCGACGTTGTATCTGTTGTCAGCGACACCACCGATGGCACCATCCTCTATGCTGAGATGCCCGTGAAGACTATTCTGCGTGTTACTCACTCAGAGCCTGGTATCAAGGGCGACACCGCTACCAACACCTTGAAGCCCGCAACATTGGAGACAGGCGTTGAGGTACGTGTTCCCCTGTTCATCAACGAGGGTGACCTGATTCAGGTTGACACCCGCGACGGCTCTTATCTGGCTCGCGCTAAGGAGTAATTTCCAATTGACAATTGATAATTGATAATTGACAATTGAGATACTCAATTATTGTCCCAGTCTACAATCGGCCCGACGAAGTGGACGAACTGCTTGAGAGCCTTTGTTCTCAAACGTTCAAGGACTTTGAAGTGGTGATAGTAGAGGACGGTTCACAAAAACCATGCAAGGATGTTTGCGACAAGTACGCAGACATCCTTGATTTACATTATTATTATAAGGAGAACAGCGGACCCGGACAGAGCCGCAACTATGGTGTCGAGAGAGCCAAGGGTGACTATGTCCTTATTCTCGACTCTGACGTCGTGCTGCCTACAAGCTATCTTGAGGCTACGGACAAATCTCTCACCTCTCATCTCTCACCTCTCACCACTATCGTTGCCTGGGGCGGTCCTGATGCCGCTCATCCTTCGTTTACCCCAGTTCAGAAGGCTATCAGCTATTCGATGACCTCCTTCTTTACCACAGGTGGCATCCGAGGGGGCAAGGCCAAGCTCGACAAGTTCTATCCCCGTTCGTTCAATATGGGCATCCGTCGCGATGTCTATAACCAATTGGGAGGCTTTACCAAGATGCGCTTTGGCGAGGATATCGATTTTTCATATCGCATCGTAGAGGCTGGCTATAGTCCTCGTCTCTTCCCTGAGGCATGGGTATGGCACAAGCGTCGTACAGATTTCCGCAAGTTCTTCCGTCAGGTATACAATAGCGGTATTGCCCGCATCAATCTGGAGAAACGCCATCCTGGCACCATGAAACTGGTTCATCTGTTGCCTATGGTATTTACCTTAGGCGTCATTGGTTGTCTGTTGCTTGCTGCTTTAGGGACAGGATTGTATATTGAGGGTGAATGGCTCGATGCCAATGGTCTGCGTCCTGATGACAACATGCATCAAGGCATAGGATTTGTCTTCTGTATTCTAGGATTATTGCCGCTGCTGCTTTACAGCCTCATCATCTTCATCGATTCATCCATCAAGAACCGCAGTCTGTGGGTAGGCCTGCTTTCTATTCCTGCCGCCTTCGTACAACTGATGGGCTACGGCTTTGGCTTTATCGAGTCGTGGTGGAAACGCTGTGTACTGAAGAAGGATGAGTTTACAGCTTTCGAAAAGAACTTTTATAAGTGATGGAAAAGCTAACAATAGCCAACTGGTCGGAAGACGATCAGCCACGAGAAAAACTACGCGACAAAGGACCTCAGGCACTCAGTAATGCTGAGTTGCTGGCTATACTCATTGGTTCAGGAACTCCCGGAACCAGTGCTGTCGAACTGATGCAGAACGTGCTGAACTACTGCAACAACAACCTGAACACACTGGGAAAGATGACTATTCATCAGCTTTGCGACTACAAAGGTATTGGCGAGGCGAAAGCCATCACCATACTGGCTGCCTGTGAATTGGGCAAACGTCGCCAGATGGAGACACCCGAAGAACGCCCTGATGTCGGCACAGCTACGCGCATCTATAACCACATGCGCCCCGTGTTGCAGGATCAGGATGTGGAAGAGTTCTGGATACTGCTGATGAACCAGAACCACCGGCTCATCAAAAAAGTGCGCATAGCCCATGGAGGAATCAGTGAGGTGGCTGTCGATGTCCGCATCATTATGCGTGAGGCTCTGTTAGCCAACGCCACCATACTGGCCGTATGTCATAATCATCCGTCAGGCAGCCTGCGTCCCAGCCAACAGGACAACGACCTCACCTATTCCATCCAAAAGGCTTGTCACACTATGCGCATTCACTTCCTCGATCATGTCATCGTCACCGATGGCGCCTATTACAGCTATCACGAGGAAGGAAGAGTCTGAGTCTGTTTTTATTTGTAATATTCGATGGTGCGGGTCTGCTCCATCTCTTGTCCCATCATCGATGTCTTGCGACTGATCCAGTTGCCGTGATCGTCGTATTTATAGTCTGAGTAAGGACTGTTCATCTCGTTGTCACCCATATTGATGGTCTCTGAGGCAGGAGCACCTTTCTCATTATAGGTACGTGTGGTCGTAAAGTCCTGTCCCATCATATTCATCGACTGACTCTTTACACGACCGTTCTCCCACTTGTAAGTAATTGTCATCTCCTGACCCTGGAAACTCATTTTGGCCGACTGCAGATAACCATCTGCATCATACTTGGCATCGCTCATACCTTCGCGCTGCATCTTTCCGTCTTCGGTAAAGGTAACGACAATGTCACGTCCCATCATCTGGCTTGTAATTGATTTTACTGCGCCTGTAGCATCGTTAGCCTCGACGTCATGGAACTTAGTTTGGGCTTGCATGGCAAATGATACTGCCAGCATAGCCATCATCACAAATACTTTCTTCATAGTTGATACTTTAATTTTGTTATGCTGAAAAATAAAACATCCTTTTGACGAGTCAGTATAAAAAAGGTTTAATTATATCTGCTTTTTTATTTCTCTATGTGCTGCAACTGCGTGTCACCTGGCTTGAACAGCAGACCACTACACTTCTTGGCATCAGCCTTGTAAACTTTCAGTTCCACCTTGTCCCACTGAATCTGATCAGTACGTTGGGCCAATGGAGCATGAGGAATCAGCGAACCATCTCGAACGAGAATCACAGCAGGTATCTTGCCGGCCTTGATAGTCTGCCAGCCACCCTCATAGACCTTGCCCGTCTGATAGTCTATCCACTTACCCTTAGGCAGGTATACGGAACGCTCGTTGCCGCTCTCCAGCAATGGGGCTACAAGCATCTGCGAACCAAACATATAGGCATCCTCCACAAGCCATGCTCCTGGGTTGTCAGGAAACTCCACCAGCAGGGCACGTACCATCGGCAGACCACGCTCTGAACAGTCTTTAGCCTGGGCATAGACGTAAGGCATGAGTTTGTATTTCATCTCGGCAGCCTCGCGGAAAGCTTTTGTGAACGACTCGCTGATGAGCCAAGGCTCGGTAGGAGGCGCACCATGGGCACGCGTATGCGAACTCAGGAAACCAAAGGGCAGCCAACGACGGTAAATATCCTCAGGCGAAGCGGTCACAAAGCCGCCCATGTCATGACTCCAGAACGAGAAACCACTGAGTCCGAACGATAATCCGCCACGTAAATCGCCAAGCATACCAGTATTCGTTGTAGCCGCATCGCCACCCCAGTGCAGGGCATAACGCTGGCTGCCAGCCCATGCCGAGCGTGCCCAGATGACACCCTCGTGTGGATATTGACGCTCTACAGCCTCCCACAGCGCCTTATTATAGCGCAGCGGATAGAGGTTGTGTTCGTAAAGTCCGCCCTTACCGCTATGGTAGAAGCCGTTATAAGGTGCCGCCTCACCAAAGTCACATTTGATGGTCGACACACCTTGTTTCAGCAGCCCCGTTATCTTCGACTGATACCAGGCGACGGTCTGCGGATTCGAGAAGTCGAGCACGGCATCCTCGTAAGGCATACCGCCATCGGCATTCCTGACATGCAGGTTGTTTTCTACAATCTCTTTAAAGAATCGGTTCTTGGGCGTAAAGTACGGTAACTGCCACAGACAGGTATGGAAACCATCCTTAGCCATCTGGCGCAGCATACCTACAGGATCCTTGAAACGGTCCTTAGCAAACTCGTAGTCGCACTGCCAGTCTACACCAAACCAGCCTGTATCGAAGTGGATAACATCCGATGGAATCTTGTGTTTTCGCAGCTGACGGGCTATCTCCAGTCCTTCCTCCTGCGAGAAATAGGTGATACGGCTCATCCAGGTTCCGAAGGTCCACAACGGCAGCATAGGCGACTTGCCGGTTATATTGGTATACTCGTTGAGGATGTCCTTTGGTTCACCGAAGAATACAAAGAGGTCCAACTGTTCGTCAGCCATAAACAAGCGCGAGGCTCCTATATACGACGCACCGAAGTCGGCTGTAACAGGAGCAGAGGTATGCATGAAGATACCATAGCCACGATTCGAGAAGAAGAATGGCACGGGTTTATACTGACCGTCGGTCTCAGGGCCCTGTGGGTCGGTCACCATCAGCTGCATCTTCTGTCCTACCTTGTTCAGGGCACCAAACGACTCTCCACCGCCATAGATGCGCTCGCCAGGGGCTATCGTCCACACAGGATTCACGCTACGTGAGTTGTCGCTGCCCCGCTTAATAAACGAGAACGGCAATAGTTTTACCTGGCTTGAATCGTTGTCGATGATATGGCGCGTCTGTGTCATCACCTTGCCGTTCTTATCCTTCAGCACGATGCGCCATGGGTACTTCTGTATCTCAATGCAGCCATAGGCCGTTTTGTATGCAACAATGTTACCGTTACTCTTTGCTTGCCATGCGTTGGAAGTAGGCACCGCTCCTGCCAACATCAGGCTCTCACTGTCCTTGCGTGGCGCCTCTATAGGCGAAGTAGCCATACGGATGCGTACACAGCGGGGACTCACAAAGTCGATCTTCAACCGCAGGTTAGGGTCGTTATCGTACTGTGTATCAGGAAAGTCGAGCATCTGCATCCTGACAGGCCAATAGCCATTCAGGTTGAATGCCTGGCGCGGACTGAGCCGGTAACGCTTCCAGTTGACCATTCCCTCGCCCTTCGTCACATCAAACGAAGCCAGCGAGTCGGCCAGGAAATACGTATTACTCAAGTCGGAGAAGTCGCCCGACTGGTCTTTAGGCATACACTGGAGGTATTGCACCCCTGCCGATGTTTGTAACTGCGCCTGCGCTGTCATCGCCACAGCTGCCAGACATACCATACTAATTATCTTCTTCATCGTTCACAAAGTAGGTTAGTTCATTTTGAGGACAAAGGTACAACATTTCCATGAAATTTATGGCGTCTGGCAACTAAATTTGATTTTTTTTTCATATCTTTGCAAACGAATTATATGCAATGTTAAACTTTTAGATATACGACTATGAGCAAAATCAAGACTATCGGAATCCTGACATCGGGCGGTGACGCTCCAGGTATGAACGCAGCCATCCGCGCCGTGACGCGCGCTGGTATCTGCAACGGCTTCACCATCAAGGGCATCTATCGTGGCTACGACGGACTGATCAAAGGCGAAGTGAAGCAGTTTACGACGGAGGACGTCAGCGGTATCATCACCCGTGGTGGTACTATCCTGAAGACCGCCCGCAGCAAGGAGTTTATGACGCTAGAGGGCATGCAGAAGGCCTACGAGACCTGTAAGAAGGAAGAGATTGACGCACTGGTGGTCATCGGTGGTAACGGCTCGCTGACAGGTGCGTGGAACTTCGGCGTGGAGTTCGACTTCCCCTGTATCGGACTGCCTGGCACCATCGACAACGACCTTTATGGTACTGACGCCACCATCGGTTACGACACGACGATGAACACCATCATGGAATGTGTGGACAGAATACGCGATACCGCCAACTCTCACGAACGCATCTTCTTCGTCGAGGTGATGGGCCGCGATGCCGGCTTCCTGGCACAGAACTGCGCCATTGCCTGTGGTGCAGAGGCAGCCATCGTACCTGAGGAGGTTACCGATGTCGACCAGCTGGCAGCCTTCATGACGCGTGGTATCCGTAAGTCAAAGAAGTCGTGCATCGTCATTGTTTCTGAGAGTCCCAAATGCGGTGCCCTTTACTATGCCGACCGTGTCAAGAATGAATTTCCCGAATTCGACGTGCGCGTCTCCATCCTCGGCCATCTGCAGCGTGGTGGCAGTCCCTCGGCCCGCGACCGCGTTCTGGCCAGCAGCACAGGCGTGGGTGCCATCGAAGCTATCAAGCAAGGGCAGCGCAATGTCATGGTGGGCTATCGCAACAACGACATCGTCTACGTACCCTTCTCTGAGTGCATCCGTACCGACAAGCGCTTCGATAAGCGACTCATCACGGTTCTCGATGAGCTAAGCATATAATATTATAATAAAAGGTGAGAGGCAGGAAGTATCTAATCATGATTGTAGCCATCATGATGGCTGCCATGAGTAGTGAAGTAAGAGCCCAAAAATCGCCTGTGGGCATTGTCAGCACGCAGGATTCGGTGAAGAGCATCCAGTTCGGTGTGATATCGTCGGTAGCGACTGATGGTGGTCACGGCCTGCAGCTGTCAGGCGTATCCAACCGAACGTAAAATGGCTTTGCGTCAGTATGCTGATGCTGGCCGTCATGACCTTAGTAGGATGTACCGACATTATTGATGCACCCGTCAACCCAGTGGAAGAAGCTGTAGATGAAGGACCTTCGTATACAGAAAAGACTGTCGACGTGAATCGCGACGGTCAGGCCTACGGGCAGGTGACGCTACGCTTCTATGCCGACATGCCCAACGTACCCTATATCTCAGTGGCCGACTTCCACAAGGTGATGACGGGTGGTGAGACGATGAAGGTACAGCGTCAGGGCAACCTCTACGAGCTGACTACCCTCGACGGCAAGGCTACGGTGGACGTGAAAGACGACAACCTCCGCTCGACGACCTATGCCGGTTTCGTGAACCTGATGTGGATGGTGGATGCCAGTCTGGCTCCCAACACGATGCACGACGGCATGGGCGAGAAAGGCTTCGATGCCACTTTGGATGTGGTGGAGAATGGACCAGTAATTAAGCGTTTGCTGCAATCGCCCAACAACATGGACTTTGCATGGGGACGGATGGCGCTACAATACCTTGTCCACGATGGCGGCCACACCAATGTCAGAGCAACGGCTGGTGTGCCCGACAAAATAAGTGCAGACTACGTCCAACGCATGCTGGCTGTGGAAGCCAACTATCCGGAGGCTTCTGCTATGTTTGAAAAAAATGTCAAGGAGCTGAATGAACGCTCGAAAGTGATGACGCAACTGGCGGAGCTGCGCCGTCAGGCCTATGGCGACGTGCTCTATAAGGCGAACAGCCAGAAGACGCTGGGTGTCATCATCATCAATTCGTTTGCCGATCAGGACGAAAAGGCATGGAATAAATACTATGCCAGCCCCAAGGGCGACAGCGACTGGCAGGAGCTGATGCAGAACTACGAGAAGGATAACTGCATCGCCTTTCTTTATGCCCTCGGACAGGCTAAGAAAGACGGCGTGAAGAACCTCATCGTCGACGTCACGCAAAATGGCGGAGGATCGTGCGACATCGTGGCTGCCACTGTGGCCATGCTGTGCAAGAATCGGACCGTTCAGTTCTGGTCGCAGGACGCCCTGGAGGGCACGAACAAGATTACCACCTATCAAATAGACACTAATTTCGACGGTGTGTTCGACGAGCGCGACGACACCTATCCCAAGTTCGACTGTAGCGACATGAACATTGCCGTGCTCTCCAGCTGGTTGTCGTTCTCGTGTGCTCACCAGTTCACCACCCTCATGAAGGATTACGACTTTCCCATCATAGGCGAACACTCGGGCGGGGGAACGTGCTGCATACAAGTGATGCTGACGCCCGACGGACAGCACTACATGATCTCCACCTATCGCGACCGTTCCACCGACAAGAACTTCGCAAATACCGATTCAGGTATACCTACCAACGGCGGCTATGCCTTCGACTACGCCCACTTTTATGATCTGGACTACCTGACCACGAAGATGCAGGAGTTGTATGTCAACAAGTGAAGACCTGTGTATCATGGGGGCAACCCCATGATACATATAGAAAATAATTCACTCTTCCTTCTTTTATTTAGTTATTTTTTGCTATCTTTGCAGCTGAAAGCTGCGAAATTTATTAAAACAATGAAGATGAAAAAGAATTTAATTTGGATGATGGCTGCCATCCTGACCCCTGTAGCCATGCTGACCTCGTGTACGGACAACATCGACAATGCGTTCCCCACCCGTCCCGCTGGTGAGACTCCAGTACAAACTAAGTTCTGGGAGAAGTTCGAGTCTTGGCAGACAGACAGCTGTTCCGTGGGCGACGACTTCTTTATGCACATGCTGGGCAAGTTCTGGTGGAACCCAACGACCATCTATCCTGACGGTCTGATGCCTGTTGCTGAATCGGAGATGTTTAAAAAGACCATTACGCTGACTGAAGACACAGGCGACCCCGACCTGAAGACCATTCAGGAAGTGGTGAACGCCTCAACGCCTGAAAAAGAGCCCACAGAATCCGAGATGAACGAGATGGTGAACGCACGCCTGAACGAGATCTGGCAGAACGCTACCACAATGGAACAGGCTATGGAGGCCTTCGGACGCGCTACGGCACTGGGCTATAACAACTATCTGGAACCTGTCATCAAAATCGTTGACGGCAAGCCTACATTTGCGATAGATATCCCCATGCCCCGCTATTATGACGCTTCAAGCTTGGGACTACTCTATAGTAAGGTTCAGCTTCAGGAGCGTCAAGCCTATCGTGGAGGACAGCTGATGCGTAGAGCCGCTGGACAGATGGATGCCAACAAGGCCGCATTCATCAAGGGTATGAACCTGGGCGTTGCAGCCGATGAGGTGGTCTGGGAGAATTCGGCCAATGAAAACTATGCTGAACTCATGAAAGCCATGCTTGCTCCCGACTCCGTCAAGAAGTTTATCACGCAGATGATAACGCTATACGACGGACTGCTGATCTCTGACGAAGTGCTGAAAGAATATGCCAGTATAAAGTACACCAGCTTAACGGGAAAGACCGTAAAACTTCCCCTCCCGAGGTATAAGCTGAACAATTTCATCAGAACCTACATGTGCCAAATCTATCGCGTGCGCGCGTTTAATAAGAAATATGTAACGGCAGACATGAAGAAGCAGTATGCAGGATGGTGTGAGGATTACCGACAGGCTTTCCAGAAACGATTGGAGAAGAACGAGTGGCTCTCGGAAACGACACGCGCCAATGCGCTGGACAAGCTGAAGCTCATGGAGTTCTACGTAGCTGCTGAACCTGACGTCATCCCCGATGTGGCTGCACCTACCGTGAAGAAGGGTGACCTCATCTCACTCGTGCGCCAGATGCGAGACCGCCGTATCAACACCTACCGATGGATGATAGGCCACAGCAGACGCGAAGTGCTGATGCTCATCTCCTACTGCCAGGATCTCTATGACTACTTGGAAGACAATGCTTCCTATTCACTATCAACCAATGATGTGACCATCAATCCGTCGAATTTGTTGCCACCATACGTCGATGCTAAAGATGAGGAGCCGCTCACGTTGGTTTCCCTCGGAAGCTCTATCGGTCATGAGCTGACGCACGGATTCGACAGCGAAGGACGCACCTACGACAAATATGGAGCGAAGAAAGACTGGTGGACACCTGCCGACACAGCGAAGTTTGTCCAGTTTGCCAATCAGCTCGTCGAAAACTACAACCAGCTGCTGATGATGCCTTGGGCCAGCAAGACTTTGTATTGCAACGGAAAGGGCACGCTGGCCGAGAATATTGCCGACATCGGTGGATGCTGTTTGGGGCTCGACCTGTTGCTCGCCAGACATCCTAACGCCAGTCCTGAGCGGATCAAGCAGCTCACCAAGCGCTACTTCCAGGCGTGGGCTATCGAATGGAGTAGAACCTATGACTTGGACGATGCAGAAACCGCCTATTACGGTGACTCACATTCGCAAAGTCGAGAGCGCGTGAATGGTGTGTTGCGTAACATCAATGCGTGGTACGATGCTTACGACATCACGAATGGCGCACTCTATTTGGAGCCTTCGAAGCGCGTAGCCATCTGGTAACGACTAAATAAACCTATAAGAATAAAGTTGTTCTGCGGTAATTGTATGATTGCCGATAGTATCGCTGCAGCTGTTCAGAGAGGAAAGAACGGCTTATAAGTTCTTGGGCGAGTGGATGCTCAGCTGCGAAGAAATCCAGTTCACGTCTGACGATACGGGGAGACAAACCAATGCGACGTCCGAATTCTTCAAAGTCCTGACGACTGACGGTATGGGTATCCGAGAACTGCATCCCCTCGCGGAACAAACCCTTGTCTAATGCAAAGATGCGAGGCTCATACAAGTGCAGGCTTGTGTTGATTAGGTCGTAGGCAGGCGTCAGATGGTATTCACCATCCCCACGGTTCATCAGCGAGAAGTTTTTCAGATGGGCATCGTCATTCAATATAAGGTAGTTGAAAACTACAATACGGAAGAACTTGAGTACTTCGACGGGTGCTGCCTTGGTATAACGACGGATGATCTCGGCACACTCTTCATAGCTCAGATTGCTGTACTTGTAGTCACTGCCACCATTGGCCTTGGTCAATCCACCCAACGAGGCCAAGTCCTCCTGTTGGTACTTGCCACCATCAGGAGCCACATCGAAGCGGCGCGTCAAATATGCAGCCTCGCCATCGCGGAAGAAGCACAGTGCATTAGCCGCTGTCTCGATATGATAGACCTGTGAGGCTATCTGCATACTCAGGTGTTCATTGGCAGGACAGTATTTTCGTTCCAATAGTGAATACGACGATGGGGCGGGTTTAAGAATATACTGACCTCGCTGCCCGTCAGCGGGTCTTACGAGCTGGTTTTCTGCATTGAGCACCAGGCTTGCCTTGGGCTGTACCCCAGAAAGGGATATGCGCCCTACATGACGGGCATATTCTTCCGTATCGGCACCTTCATTGTTGGGACTGTCGAAACCCAGAATATGCGAAACTTCCTTGCCGTCAAACAAGTGTTTACGGGCAGCAGGCGAATAGGTATTAAAACCTTCAGCCAACGTAGATGGACAAACGTTCAGTGTTTCCATCATGCCATGGGTTTTATGGTTACAGCACCAATCGTATCCTCTTGAGCTGTTGCCAAAAGGATTCCGAAGTCATCATTCTCGTCTATATGCAGCAACTGGGATTGAGTCTGACGATTGGCTCCCTCAGAGAGCATATTGAAGAAATATGGAAAGAGATGGGGACTGCGGTATGACTCCTCACGAATAGGCATGGCAATACAAACAGGGGCACCAGCGTACCCTTTCTGATAGGTGAAGATATACTGGCGGTCGTCCGTCTCTTGCAGAATGCCAGCCTCCACATCGTGAACAAACACCTTACACTGTCTCATAATCCAACGTCTTTAGGTTAATATCTATTGTTAAGCCTAGCGTGTCGAGGATGGTCAGCAGCGTACTAAGCTGCGGATTGCCCTCACCCCGCTCAATAGCCACCAGTGTGTTCAGTCCCACACTAGCCAAATCAGCAAGCGTCTGTTGATTCACCCCCAGATGCTTGCGCCGTTCCTTGATGATTGTTCCTATCTCTTTCGTATTCATATCCTTTCTGCCATAATCACAATATATTGTGATTTCGCTGCAAAGATAGGAAAAAGAAATGAAACCACCAAGAAAAATCACAATAAACTGTGAAATTTAGAGAAACAAGATGAAGAACCAACCCCATGATTCCGGAGGGCCTGTCCCTCCGTGTCCCTATCTGAAATCTCATTTCGTACAGCTCAGCCTATGGCGATAGGATCGGACGGTATTCGAACTGACATTTAGTACCTGCTGTATGTCCTTATCCGTCAGTCCCATATCACTCAACAACAAATAGGTGACGAGCCGGCGCGTAGGAGCCTGATAGGGAAGAAGCAAGTTCGCAAAGCGTTGGGCATGAGTATAGGCATAATAGTCAATCAGACACTGTTCGTTAGGACCTGAGAAATGGACCAACGGTTCCCGCCGCATAGCTTGTTCATATAGTTCTTTTCCTTTTCCTAGTCGCGCCGCCGTTTCCTCGCTAAGTCGTTGTATTCTAGTGTTCAGCTGACAGATTTCCTTTTCATGATTCTCATCAGACAAGCGCAGACGTTCTACCTCGTTTTGAGCTTCATTCAGAGCTGTGACCTTCTTACTGACAACTCTCTTCAGTTTCCTGACCTTCATCAGATAAAATATTATGCCACTAAACATTAGAACTACTGCTACAAGTAACGCTATCAGTAATCGGTTCTGCTGACGGCTCGCCTCTAAATCTGCCTGGGCAAGATCGAATTCCTGCTGATACATGGCAATAGACATGGGGCGAACGCGTTCGTTGTAAACATGTGTTAGGCTATCTGATACGCTTAATAGCCTGTAAGCTTCTTTATATTGATTAAGAAGACAACATAACCTTGCCTTCTTCTTATATGCTTGTATGGATTCTGCAAAAAGGCCATAACGAAATACTTTTTCCAAATAATTATTGGCTTGAATCGTATCACCCTCAAATAGAGCTATCTCAGCTAACATATTATACTGATAAGCTGTATGCTCAATACTATCAGCTTTCAACAAGAGTTGTTTAGCTTCGAGATATTTTCGTTCCTGCATCAGTTCGCTTGCATCATTGGCATAAAATCTGTAAATCATTGTTTTAGCCTTTGGCAAGAGCTCGTTACATTTTGCTCTGTAAAACCGGCTGCTATCTTTCTGCCCTAACCACCTCAAAGCTATAGAGATGTCATCATATGCCCTACAGATCAAATCGGAATCATCTAAAAGTATAGAACTATCAAGAAATTTTTTGTTATACTTTAATGCTAGCATGCTATTGGACACATACTCGTTAAAATCACCCAAAGCCTCATATATTTTATTTTTCAGTAACTCATCGTTAACATTTTGAACATGAGTTTCGGCTTTTTTCAAGTATGCGGCGGCTTTTGTGATTTGACCTAAATCCGATAATATTGTTCCTTTATAATAACAGGTTATTGCTTTCTGATAATCGTTACCATGTATGTCATAATATACTTCGCTGTAGTCAAGGAGGGAGTCGTTTCTAATTGGCATATATAGTTTATATTGTGCTTGGGCATAGAGAAGATTGTACAGTGCTTTCTCCTCTCCCTGTCTCAACTGCGTTGTGTCAATGCCAGACAGGATATTCCATGCACTGTCAGTATGTTCCTCCATGAGTTGTTCTGCCATCTTAAGGGTCTTATAGCTGTCTGATTGAGAACAACTATAAGTTAACAACAGAACGCTACAAATAATAATGATTGTTTTCTTCATTGCTACTGGGATTTGTTTCTCTTGCAAAGATAAACTAAAAGAATGACATGCACAAATTGTTTTCACTATTTTTGTGTTTCTGAGTCTATTTTATCAGAATAACAAGTTGGAGAGTGTTGCATTTTAGGGTATCATCTACAATCTTAAATCACGCATAACATTCTGATAATCAATTTTCTATTTAGTATTTTGGCACTGCAACGCCCCTCAAAAATAATCAAGAAAAAGTTTGGAGCAATCATTCCCTTTTTCTAATTTTGCGGTAACAATTGTGACATCTAAATCATAAAACAATGAAAACAAAACTATTTTTTATTCTATTTGCTTTGCTGTCAAATATCAATGTTTGTTTGGCAGATGGAGGCAATGGTATGCCTATTGATGTTGAACCATTATCAGGTTTACCAACAGGTCCTCATCGTTCTCCTATCTATGGTGTTTTCAATACCATTACACAGACATTGACATTAACTGTAAATACAGATGATACTGTGGAAGAAGTCAATATCTACAAAGATGGCGTATTGATCGTATCAGACCAAGAGCCTATGGTCACCATCTACGACCTGTCTTCCTATGGTACTGGGGCATATCAGGTAGCAGTTGTTACTGAGAGTGGTACAACATATATAGGTTCATTCACATATTAACTATGTATCGGTATGAAAACGAGCAAATATAATATCTGTTTCCCATATGAAGATGATTATATTATCTTTAATGGTGTTACGAAGCGATTCTTTCGTGTAAGTAGTCATAATAAAGATAAATTCTTGCAGATATTGTCTTCTCCTGACGATTCTCAGGAGACGTATGCTCCTTTCGTTACTCGGATGATGGAAGAAGGTTTTATTGTGAATGACGACACTAACGAACTAGATATAATTCGGAAGCAGTATCAACAGATGAGAAGCAGTAAGATCTATCAGTTGATGATATTACCGACTTACCAATGTAATGTACGCTGTTGGTATTGTACGCAACATCATCGCAATGTTATGCTTTCGAAAGAAGATATTAAGAAAATCAAGAAGCATATTGAATGGTATTTATCTCAACATGAATTGGAAGGGTTCCATCTTTCATGGTTTGGCGGAGAGCCCATGCTCAATTTTCAATGTGTGGAAGAAATAACTAACTATGCTAAAGAATATTGTGAGAAACATGATCTTTCTTTTAGTGTTTCTATCACAACCAATGGCACACTGCTTTCCAAGGAATATTTAGAGAAAATGAGTGATTTAGGCTTTTCCTTCTTCCAAATCACTATTGACGGAACACAGGAGTATCACGATAGCGTTAAAAAGCTAAAAGATAAATCTGCTTATGAAACCACATTAAGGAATATATGTCTGATAACGGAAATACTGCCTCAAGCAGAAATATGCTTACGTTATAACTATACCAACGATAATCTGAAGCCAGACGCTATTATTGAAGACCTCAATCACCAAATACCAGAGAATATACGAGGCAAGATACATTTGTCTCTCATGAAAGTATGGCAGCAGAACGAACGGGAAGTAAATAGTCAGGTAATAGAGCGATTGGTAAAGCTATCAAGGGAATCTGGGTACAAAGTTTCCGTTGGTTCAGGGTTCAGCATATGTTACGTAGACAAGTACAATTTCAACTGTGTATTTCCCAATGGTAGAATAGACAAATGTGACAATGGAGAGATGGACGTCTCCAAGGGTAGTATCTCGCCAGAAGGCAATATCATATGGGAACAAGAGCCACCGTTCCTTCATTATGACGTCTTTTCCGATACGGATTCTGTCTGCACGTCATGCCGATATCTTCCTGTATGCTATGGGCCATGTCCTAAAGAGCGGAACAAGATGTTTGCTAATGGACAACATATAAGTTGCAGATATGTTGATCCTGATTTACATTGGCAACAAGAGATATATCACTATTGTGATCAAATAAACAAAAATAACAACTTAAAGCATTGAATTATGGAAAAAGAAAAGTATTTAACTGAAAGTAATCTCGACATTTTGTCAGAAATGGAGAAAATTGAAGTCCTAGGAGGAATTGGTGAATCAGGAAATCGTGACAATACAGGTTGTAGTTATGATAATTGTTCGAATAATAATTGTAATAACACAAAATGCTCTAATGCCCCATGTTCAAACATCAATGGATGCCATGACAAAGATTGTGTAAATGGTTGGCCCATTTTTGAAAATTGCGGTTAATAAGCCATATTTGTCAAATGAGTAGCAAAAGAGTATTATTCCTGTTAGTGCTTACGAACTCCTTTTTTGTTGTGGCTGCTCATACAAATGGGCAGTCACAACAGGCAGACAGCATTCGCAACGACAGCATTTGGAAAAACGAGGTGCTGGACAGTGTCGTGGTGAAAGGTTCTATGGTTATTCACGACCACGACAAAGACATATGGACCATTACCGACGAGATGCGGCAACGCACGTATGACACCAACGAACTGTTAGGCAAGATACAAGGTTTTTTCTATAACAGGGCGACCAGAAGCCTTTCTTATATGGGACGCGATAATATCCGTTTCCTGATTAATGGAATTGAGAAAGAGGCCGACTACGTAGGCATGCTGGCCAATAAGCGGTTTAAGAAGATAGAAATCACCCAGCACCCGACAGGCCGCTATCAGGAATACGACGTGGTTGTGAATCTCATTACCAAGACAGGGTGGCTAGGTTATGAAAGTAGTTTGTTAGGCAGTCTGAATTCAGGACCTTCCAAAGAGAAGACTGAAGCATATCCCCGTTCTTCCTTTTCTTTTACCAGCCCTAAAGTAGATGCCTCTGTCAACTACTTATTCCGACACAAAGATGAAGTGAGGAATATCAAGATGACCATGAAAGAACAGGACATATTACAATACAATACACTTGATGACAAAGAATCGAAGGATTATTCACAAGCAAACATTCATTACGCCTGGGCTGATGCAGACTATAAAATTAACAAGAAGCATACTGTATCATTCAAATATGCCTTTGCGTGGCAAGACGATAATCAGAACAGCAATTATCTGATGGAGAAATATGATATTAGTCAGCATACAAGCCAGTTGATTAAACGCTTTAACAGAGACGATGTACAAAGGAAATTCCATGCGCTCAGCGTCTATTACAGAGGAAACTATAAAGGATGGAACCTCTATTCCGACGTTACCTACAGCTATCAGCACGACTACCGCCATTACGACTTTTCCGAGCAGGGCTATCAAACGAGCACCTATACTGACAATACCTATAATGTCTTAAAGTATAATGTCGATGCCAATATCAACCTCAGCAAGAAAAGCAAATTTAATGTCGGTTTTCAAGGTACATACCGGAATCTGACTGACGGTTTGTCTGACAACAGACAAGAAATGAGTTATCGTAGTTTGTATAGCAGAATCTATGCCAAGCTAAGCCATCGCTTCTCGCCTCATGTTTCGGGGGATATAGGAGGAGTGGCAGAATATTCTCATTCCCGCAGTTTTAATGAACAGACGGATCACCAGCTTCTTTGGGGCGGCAATGCACAGCTGCGTTTTAGAACTTTGGACAACAAACTGTCGGCCAATCTGGATTACAGATACCAGTTGACATATCCCTCTGTCATGCAATTATCTGTTGTCAAGCGCACCCTCGACTCATTGATGGTCAGCTCTGGCAAGGCTGATTTGAAGCGTTCTGCCAATCACTATCTCTCTGCAAGCATTTATTACTCCAAGTTCGGACTTTGGGCTGTTGTGAATCATAATGGGAATCACGTTGCCCCTGTATATAAGACGTCAGAAGGTAAGATATGGCAGACATACGATAACATGAAGCGGTCGTCATTGCGACTGATGGCATTCTACAAAGACGAAATCAAGTGGAAGAACGCCTCTCTTGTGATAGATATGAATGCCAGTTACGAAACGGCATCCCTGAAATATGCATCTGAACGCAAAAGCACATCATGGATGGAAGCTACTTGCGGTTTAACCTACCAGCACGACAAATGGGGAGATTTTACGATAAACTATTTGCTTCAACCTCGAAAAACACTTACGTTCCAAAGCTCATCGTACACCTACAAGAAAGACGGATTTGAAGTGGCCTACGGAAAAAGTTTCTTGAATGAAAAGCTATTATTTCAACTCAACTATCATCTGCCATTCAAGTGGGCAGCTGACTATGAGTCATACAGCAATACCTACACACCAGCCTATACCCGCGAATACGCCTATGACAGTTATTCGGCACAAAAGAATATGTTAAGCTTAGTCGTCATCTACAGGTTTGCCCATGGCCGTCAAGTCAGAAAGCTGAATAATCGGCAGGCAACGGCTGAGTAGTCATCAGCCATCACAGTAATTAAGCATGAGACATATAGTTCTATTCCGCCAACTCGATGCCATGGACTGCGGCCCTGCATCGCTGAAGATGATAGCGGGATATTATGGAAAAGAGTATTCTATACAAACACTGCGCGACTATTGCTATATCACCCGTGAGGGCGTTTCGATGCAGGGCATCAGCGAGGCCGCAGAGCGGATAGGCTTTCGCACTTTAGGGGTCAGACTCACATTCGACCAATTAAAAAATGACGTACCTCTGCCGTGTATCCTTCACTGGAATCAGCAGCACTTCGTGGTTTGCTACAAGGTGAAGCAGAGAAGACGGGGAAAAGATAAAGTATATATTGCTGACCCTGCATCGGGGAAAGTGGTCTATCAAAAGGATGAATTCTTGAAATGCTGGGCCTCTGACCAGAAAGGACAGTCCCCCCAGGGATTAGCCTTGCTTCTGGAACCTGGCCCAGACTTCTTTAGCCGGACAGATGAAAGCAGGAAGCCACATCGTAGGATACAGTTCTTTATGCGTTACTTCCGGTCATACGTCCGTCAATTGTTCTTCCTGTTGCTATGTCTATTGGCAGGCAGTGCCATTCAAATGGCTTTCCCTTTGCTAACACAGGTGATAGTGGATAAGGGCATCGGAGCTCATAACCTTAGCCTGATTACACTGGTGCTCATTGCCCAATTGGTGCTGACCTTTGCGCAGATGACTACTGATTTTATCAATGGATGGTTGACGTTGCGCATGAACACGAAAGTCGGGATAGCCATGATTTCTGACTTTCTGGCAAAACTCATGAAATTGCCATTACGTTATTTTGATACGAAGAACACGGGCGATATCATGCAGCGCATTAATGATCATGACCGCATCAAACAGTTACTTACCGGTTCATCACTTAACATAATTTTTTCGGTATTTAATTTTATTGTCTTTTCAGCTATCCTGGCCTATTATCACCTGTTCATACTCTGCCTATTTCTAGTTGGTAATATACTCTACGTCTTATGGGTGTGCTTCTTTATGCGATACCGAAGGGAACTTGATATCCGACGTTTCAACCAGTCTGCAGCTGAACAGCAGAACATCATCCAGTTGGTACAAGGCATGCAAGACATTAAACTGACTGGCTGCGAACGGCAAAAGCGATGGGAATGGCAGCGCATACAGAGAATGCTCTATAAAATCAATATCCGGAGCCTTCAATTGGGACAGTGGCAACAATTAGGGCAACTCTTCTTTTCACAAACCACCAATGTTATTATCACATTCATTGCGGCCAAAGCGGTCGTTGACGGACAACTGACATTGGGTATGATGATGTCACTCACTTATATCATCGGCCAGGTAACGACACCCGTAAGGAATTTGATAGGTTTTGCACGTGAGTTGCAAGATGCTGCTATTAGTATGGAGCGTCTTGATGAAATCCACCAGCGTCCTGATGAAGAAGCTGTTGATGATAACCGTCAAGCAATCCTTCCCGATAATCATGACATTACTTTGGATCATGTATGGTTCAGCTACAGCGGTGCACGACGGAACTATGCTCTTCAAGACATCTCCCTCACCATACCCGCTCAAAAGGTGACGGCTTTGGTAGGAGCCAGTGGTAGCGGGAAGACCACCCTGATTAAGTTGATGTTAGGATTTTATGAACCGTTAGAGGGACATATAGAAATAGGTGGCGTTGATCTCGGGAAACTCAGTCCGCGTACATGGCGTAATAGTGTGGGAACCGTCATGCAGGATGGTTTTATCTTCTCTGACACCATTTCCCATAATATTGCTTTGGGCGATGATGTGATTGACGAACAGCGATTGCAACATGCCATTCATGTGGCTCACATTAATGACTATATAGATTCGCTACCCCTACGGTTACGCACAAAGATCGGAGCAGATGGAAACGGTCTGAGCCAAGGTCAACGGCAACGCATCCTTATTGCCCGGGCCGTCTATAGATCGCCCAAGTTCATCTTTCTCGATGAAGCCACCAATGCTCTTGATGCCAACAATGAAAAGATTATCATGGAAAATCTTCGTGAATTCTATCGAGGGCGTACCGTTATCATAGCAGCGCATCGGCTTAGTACGGTTAAGGATGCTGATAATATAGTTGTCTTGGATCATGGATGTGTTGTTGAACAAGGTAATCATCAAGAGTTGGTTAAACAACATGGAACTTATTATACACTTATCAAAAACCAACTTGAATTAGGAATGTAACACAATTGTATAACCATTTAAACAAAAAAGAAGTATGAGTCCATAAGATAAATAGCAAAACATTTGGGTGTATGGGAGAATTATAGTAACTTTGCACCCATAGTGATCGACAGCTTTCTTGTCAGTCTATCGAATTAGCAGTTCAACAGGCAAAACTCACAGGGAAGGATGTCTTGTCGGCTCACGTTCCAATACAACGGAAACGTGGGCTTTTTGGCATAGCATCTGTGAGTGGGCACCTGAACTGCTAAGCCCAGATAGACTGATGTTGCCAAAGTAACAAGTCCACGTCTTCCGTTTCTATCAACTCTATTTATTAATTAGATAAAAAGGAAAAGAAAGACAATGAACAGAAACGACGAAGAAGCCCTTGGCTTACTAAATCGCCTGCTTGAAGGGCTGCATCAGGCAGGGCTTGAGAATTTCGGCAGCCACATCAATCTCGTGTATGTCGCCCCTGGCGCACAGTATGTTAACCATATCGACACACAGGTGTTCGGTGAACGGAAACCGCAGAATGCGGTTCAGGAGACTCCCGTGAAAGACACACCACCGCCACTACCACCTGAACTCAGCACTGACAAGGCCATGGCGCTCTGGCAGAAAGCACAGCGGGCTGGCTTTGTGGATGCCGACTATCAGCCACTGCTCTCACGCACGCAGTCGGCATTGCTAGCCGATGCGATGGCCGAACGCCTAGGCATTAAGGAGAAGTGGAAGGTGTTTGAGGCGCTGTGGAACAGAAAGAACATGCGGAGTGATTATAATTTGGCTCTTACCAGAAAACTGTCGCTGGATTTTCAAGATGAGTTGAAAAGAGTGTTTGTATAAATCCAAACTAAAAGTCCCGGTGCTCATGCATCGGGACTTTTTAAAGTGATCTTTAAATATATTGTGGAACTGGCCTGTCTATCAGGAGACCAGCATCAATATCACATTTAATCTTGAAAAATCGGATTTTCTGCTATTACTTGCTTTGCAGGTATGCGGCGAATAACTTGGTCTGCTCCACAAACTACCACATTCTGACCTCTTAATGCTTTTTCCTGAAGCATTCTCTTTTCTGCAATCTCCAAACCACGACGCAGCTTTTCGTTAAAATCCTGAATTTCTTTATTTGACATAACTTTGCATTTTTGAATACAACAATACTTCATCTATAACAGTATCGGCATTTCTGCCACCAGAGGCTATTTGCTTGCGAGGATTCTCACTGTTATCAAATATAACCCAAGAATCCACTTCTTGCATAAATAGATTAAACAAGTTGGAAATTCCAGCAACGTATCTTCTATTAATTACATCTTGGGGGATATTGTGACCACCATTGGCAACTCGCTCTGAAACACGTAACTGAGCTAACTCTGGAGAGTTCAGCCAGAAGAAAAGAACTTTTACCACATAGCCTTTAGCCTGTGCACGACGCACAAGATTAATATATGACTTAGTAGCTAGTGTAGTTTCTATAGAGAATGTTTCATCTTTCTCCAACAGTTCATCTATTCGTTTTAGCATCAATCGTCCTGCTTCTATAGCTACACTTTCTGGATTAAATGGTGAAAGACCTCTTGCAATTTCATCAGCATTCACGAACTCCTTGCAATTAAGGATTTCAGGCAGTACAGTATATGACGCTGTTGTCTTTCCTGCGCCATTGCAACCACTAATGATATATAAGTTCTTATCCATTTCGGTGGCAAAGGTACGAATAAGTGAGCACAATACAAAACAAAAAGACATTTTTTTGTTTTGTATTATCATCAGACCGTAGTACCTACGCGTAGTACCACACAGGGTAGTTGGAACGAAATAAAATGCGTACCTTTGCCGCCGAAAACAAATAATTCGGTTATGGACGAAAAGAAGAAAGGGAAGAAGAAAGAGACGTCTAACAGTAACGAAGGACACAAGAAGCCGTGGCAGGAGGTGTATGCCACGCCTGAGGAGATCAAGGCGATGCTAGCCAACCGCGTGTCGTTACGATACAACGAGGTGCGCGGACGCACGGAGATCCACTACTACTCACGCGGGCCGGAGATACGTGTCGACGACCAAGGCCTGCTGACCATCTTCGGGGGCGACGGCGGTGTGACGGACGGATACGACAACCTGACCGACCGCGACGTCAACACACTGTGGACGGAGCTCAGCAGCGAGAAACCGGTCGTCAAGGAACACCTCAGAAGCGTCATTGAGTCGGACTATGTCCACAGGTACCACCCGTTCCGCTTCTATCTCGAGCACCTGCCGCCATGGACTGACGACGGGGGAAACGCCATCCTGGACCTGTCGCTCACCGTCAAGGTGAAGGGCGATGACGATGAGCAGATCCTCTTCTACCTGTATCTGCAGAAATGGCTCGTGGGTATGGTGGCATCATGGATGGAGGATGCTGTGGTCAACAACGTCATGCTGGTGCTCATCGGCGACCAGGGAGCATACAAGACCACATGGTTTGCCAATCTGCTGCCGCCGCAGCTGCGCCAGTACTTCTACACCAAGGCCAACTCGGGACTCGTGTCGAAAGACGACCTCCTCACGCTGGCCAAGTACGGACTGGTATGTTGGGAGGAGCTGGACTCCATGCTGCCCAAGGAACTCAACAAGCTGAAGGCGGCCATGACCATGCCGTCCATCAACGAGCGTGAGGCCTATGCCCGATATCATGAGAACCGTCCGCACCTGGCATCGTTCTGCGGCACGGGCAACAACGTGCAGTTCCTCAGCGACACGACGGGTACGAGACGGTGGCTGCCATTCGAGGTGGAATCGATAGAGAGTCCGCTGACCAAGCCCTTCGACTACGACGCGATCTATGCGCAGGCATACGCCCTCTACCGCGAGGGCTTCCGATACTGGTTCGACCGGTCGGAGATAGAGCAGCTGCAGCACCATAACGAGCAGTTTGAGACGCCCAGGTTGGAGCACGAGCTGATAGAGCTGTACTTCCGTAAGCCGTCAGGCAAGGAGCCCGGTGAGTTCATGCCCGTATCGCTGGCCCTGCAGATCGTGGGCGCAGGCATCACACAGAAGCTGAACACAGTGACGCTGGGACGGGCATTCAGGGAACTGGGATTCCAGGACCGGGTGCAGCGCCATACGCGCGGCTACGTGGTGGTGCGACGATCGGTGGATGAGATGCGCTCAATACGGCAGCTGCCACCACAACAGACGGGAACGGATACAGATGGAACAGAGATTTTCTGAAATCCTCTGCGTACCGTGCACACACATAGGCGGTACGCGTAAAAAACTAAAAAAACTACTGTTTCATCTGTGCATCTGTTACATATAACATCAAGTTCAACTTTAAAACTTCAAAACATTATGAAAGCAATGTCAAAACAACAGCTGGCCGATGCGGCCGGTGTCAGCGTAGACACACTCGCAAGGTGGCTGGCGCCGCACAGAAAGCAACTGGAGGCTCTCGGCATGAAGCCGAATATGAGAGTCCTGCCGCCTAAGGTCGTGGTATATATCGTCGAGACGTTCTGTATAGACGTTTAACGGCGCTTATCTCGCCTAAAGCGGCACTGAGCCGCACGTGTTCTTTGAATTATTGTACCTTTGCAAGTGGCTTTAAGGGAGCAAAGAGATGCTTGCTACGGGGCGTGCCAAAGGCTGCTATGACTGATGCCAAAGGCTGCTACGACCCACGCTGAAGCTCGCTATGGGGGAAGCGAGGCATCGCAATGGGGCAAAGGAGCCTGCGGAACAACCGGAAGGAGCCTGCGGAGCACCCGAAAGAAGCACTTGGAGCAACCCGAAAGAGCCACGTTTAATGTTTAATCTTTAATGTTTAATGTAAAATGAGTCAGAAATTCATTAAGACACAGAACAAGATCAAGGATTCGAAGTCGTTCGGCAAGTACTACGCCAAGGCCGTCTACGACGTCAACTTCATCGGCACCGAGGAGTTGGGCGAGTTCATCCAGACACAGTGCTCTGTCAAGAAGTCGGACATCAAGGCCGTGCTCCAGGAACTGGGCGAGGCCATGAAGCACTTCTTCGAGCTCGGACAGAAAGTGAAGATCGACGGCATCGGCATCTTCAAGGTGGGATTCTCCAGCATCGGCGTCGCCAAGCCCGAGCAGGTCAACGCCACGACCATCACCCGCCGTCGCGTCCTCTTCGCACCCGAGACGGAGCGCATCGTGGTAGGTCAGACGGTGAACAGCCAGGGCGTCATCAAGCAGAAGTACGTCAGCGCCAAGTCGCTGCTCAAGGACGTCGTCTTCGAAGAGACACACGAGAATGCCTCCCCTAACACCTCCGAAGGAGGGGGAAGTAGCCAGACACCAGCGCCAACCAACAATGGCGATGAACCGGGTGAGGGCGATTAAGAGAGAGATTTATTAACTAAACTAGACAATGATGAAGAATAAGGCATTTTGGAAGGCCATTGGCCAGGTGATCATTTCTATTGTGACTGCAGCTATCACGGCGCTCGGCACCACCAGCTGCGCAGGATTCTAAGCGATGCGGTCAACCCGAAGACACGCGTACCGAGGCGCAGAAGACTGAAATGCGCAGACTGCTGAAGGAGCTGATACAGCGTTACCCCCACGCCGTCATCGTAGGTCATCATGACCTCAATCCGCACAAGGACTGTCCGTGCTTCGATGCAGTCAACGAATATAAGGATCTGCAGCCGAAGTAAGCATCATCATCATATAAAACGAACACGATACACGCATTTGGACCATGTCCCAAATGCGTGCATTGTTTTGTAAGCTACGTTAGCATCAAGAGCGACGACTGGTCGGTTGAGACTGTCGATGCCTATACTCAGGAGTTGAACAAATACATCCACTTCACCGTCTATCAGGTTGCTTTTTTAAGGGCAACTCTCCTTTTTTTGCCTCCTCATGTTACTTGTTTCGGTAAAAAGTTGTAACTTTGCAATCGCACTATCGAATGCATCAGAGATGAGAGAGACGAGATATTACAAAGTAGCAGGGCACGGCTTTAGCGTGACGGCTGAAAGCAGCGACTTCGGGATGATGGAGAATTATGCCCCGTTTTGCTGCGACATAGTCGGAGCATACGGGACGGAAGAGACGCAAGAGCGTGCTTTCGTGCTGGACATCGAAGAGGGCGAGGCACCTGTCTATGCCGAAGAAATGCGACAAGAGGAAGAGGGGCAGGAAATTGTCTGCGGACGGGCTGAAGACGGCAGGCCCCTGTTTGAGTTCCGATGGTGGCAGCAGACGGCTGGATGGCTGGTGTGTGCCAAAAACTATGATGAGGGGCAGCTTATCATCAAGGCTGGTCCACAGCGCAAGATGGCTATCGACAATGCGCTGATGGTGCTCTATGCTCTGGCTACTGCCGACAAGGGCACGGTGCTCTTTCATGCAGCCGTGGTAAGCCACCAGGGGCGCGCCTACATGTTTCTGGGCAAGAGCGGCACGGGTAAGAGCACGCATGCAGGGCTGTGGGTGAGACACATCGGCGGCACTGAACTCGTGAACGATGATAACCCCGTGGTTCGTCTCGACGGTGAGGGACAAGCCGTGGCGTATGGTTCTCCCTGGAGCGGCAAAACACCCTGCTACCGCAATGTATGCTATCCGCTGGATGGCATCGTGCTGCTGAGTCAGGCACCCTACAACCAGATAGAACCGCTCAGGGGACTGGCTGCCTATGCCGCTCTGGTACCCAGCATCAGCGGCATGCGCTGGGACACGCTGATAGCCGAGGGCCTGCATCAGACAGAGAACACATTGGCATCGACAGTACCCACATGGCATTTGGCATGTCTGCCCGACAAGGCGGCAGCAGAACTATGCCAACAGACTATTGAGAAATAAACAGAATACTGTATAAATAATAATTAGGAATATGATATTGTTAAGTTTTGACACTGAGGAGTTTGACGTACCTCGCGAGCATGGCGTAGATTTCACTTTGGAGGATGGCATGAAGGTATCGATTGTTGGTACCAACAGGATACTCGATGTTATGAAGCAGAACGGTGTGCGTGCCACGTTCTTCTGCACGGGTAACTTTGCTGAGAATGCTCCTGAGGTGATGCAGCGCATCATGGACGAGGGACACGAGGTGGCCTGCCACGGTGTAGACCACTGGCAACCCAAGGAGACCGACTTCGTACGTTCGAAGGAGATAGTAGAACGCTGCACGGGACGCACCGTCTATGGCTACCGTCAGCCTCGCATGTTCCCCGTTGTAGAGTCGGAAATCAAGCGGGCAGGCTATCGGTATAACTCGTCGCTGAATCCTGCCTTCATTCCAGGTCGCTATATGCATCTGACCGATCCGCGCACCCCATTTATGAAAGACGGTGTGCTGCAGATTCCTGCCTCCGTCACCCCGATCGTCCGATTCCCGCTATTCTGGCTGTCACTACATAACCTGCCTGAAAGCCTATACCACTGGATGGTACGCCGCACGCTGAAGAAAGACGGACATTTTGTCACCTATTTCCACCCCTGGGAGTTCTTCGAACTGAAGGATCATCCTGAATTCAAGATGCCATTCATCATCAAGAACCATAGCGGACAACAGATGATGCAGCGTCTGGACCGTCTGGTAAAGATGCTAAAGGATGAAGGTCATGAATTCATCACCTACAGCGAGTTTACAGACAGGGTTCATGTCTGATTATTACAAGACCAAGACTATCCGGACAGATTATTCCTTGTACTTATAGATCAACTTATTGGCACCGGAGGTGAGCTCCAGTTCGTCGCGGTGCTCACGGATAAACGAGTCGATATGACGCTTGCGCTTGTCCTCGAGAATCTCGTCAACGGCTATCAGGATACCCGTTTCCTCCACATCGCCAAAACCGTAGTTGATGGCTGTACCGAAGAGTTTCATCGTTGGCGAAAGCCCCATATAGGCATTGACCAGCGGTGGGATGTTATAGCCCATCTTGCGAATCTCGTGATTGAGCACCAGATAGTCGTCCTTAAAGGTCTTGCCACAGAAGAGGGCTTCCAATTCCTTCACATCGGTCTCTAATTCCAAGGGCTTTGTAGGAATAATCAGACGCTCCTTGTCGTCGAAATGTTTCTTCAGGAAATAAAGAATCATATCGCGGCCCTTACGGATATAGGAAGGATACATGGTCATCTTGCCGAAATAATACTTCACATTTGGTCTGATCACCGTCAGGGCACCCAGACCGTCCCAGAGGTTGTCGAGAGCAAAAAGACTCTTGGCACCCATGCGCGACGACTGGTAGGGCAATGCCACAAAGGAACGCCCCAGTTCGACGGTCCGAGGAGCATACTCCTTGATAAACTTCTCTGAGAAATGGAACATGTGGCTGGTAGCCAAGATAGGCTGTCCCTGAGCATCATACTGCCAGTCTTCACCCAAAAGATAACGATAACCCCCGATTATCTCCTCTTCATCAGGATTCCATACTATGAGCTGCTTGTAACAATTCTCACAGGTATCAAACTCGTCGATATCCATCTCCTTACCTGTGCCTCCACCTGCTTCACGGAATGCCACTTCGCGCAGTCGGCCAATCTCCTTCATGACATTGGGCGCATTATGAGCGGTGATAATGAAAATCTGGTTATTGCTCTTGTTGGTCATACGAAGCTGCTTGTCGGGGGTCAGCTCGCTTTTGAGCAATTCTTTGCTGATGGGTGCGATGATAGGCTGTTCCATTCTTATTGGTTTTCTAGTTTATTTATTGATTTAGACTGTCTATTATTTTTCTATATTTTTAAAGTGAATACACTTGATCCTGCACATAATGTGCCCACTCTGCCGGTGTCTTGCTCTTATCGAAAGTCTGCCAGGGGATAGGCTTGCCGATCTTCACTTCGAACGTCTTGCCTACATTCTTATACATCTCGTCGACGAGGAAGAGCATGGCCAGATTGAAAGGCAGAAAACGATCGCTGAAATTAGCCAGGCGATAGAAGAAATTGGAGTTGTGACCACTAAAGTGAATAGGAACGATATCACGCTGATACTCAACGCTTTTGGTCACAAAAGTCTTCGACCAGGGAATGTCGCGAATAACACCTTTTCGCTTTCTGGAGCAAATGCCTGCTGGATACATCAGCATGTGGTTATCGCTCTCGAAACCAGCCTTCACCATAGCCGGAAAATTACGGCTCTGCTTGCCCGTCTTATTGATAGGAATGCAGAGCGGTGCCAACCCAGGAAGATTCATCAGAAGGTCGTTGACTAGGTAGCGGAAACGCGAGTCGTAGAAACGTCCGATGATGGCCCCAAGCGCAACACCATCTTCACCCCCCAAAGGATGGTTGGAAACAAAGGTATAGAGGCGACCGTCATCAGGAGCCGGCAGGTTTTCCTTACCTTTCACCACAAGCGTCATATCCAAATATCGCACACATTCCTCGAGCCAAGGTGTACCCACCTTGTCGCGCGACTCCCAGAGAAACTTGTTCACCTGATCCTGATGAGCAATGCGCTTCAGCCATGACACAAAGGGTCGTGGAACCCATTTAGCCTTGGGACCCATTTTGCTCTTCAGAATACTATCGATGTCGATCGTTTTCTCTGTAATTCGCTCCATTCTCTCTTAATAGCTACTAACAAGTTGCAAAGGTAATGAATTTATTTATAACTTCTGCACGAAAAGTGCAAAAATGTGCAAAAAGTGATTTTTAATATTTATTCACATAAAAAATGTGGGGAATTGTGGGGAATTGTGGGGAGAATTGATTACCTTTGCACCCAAGTATCAGTAAACTGTTAATAATATAAGAGGTACACATGCGCTTTTTAGGTAACATAGAGGCCAAAGTCGACGCTAAGGGACGCGCTTTCCTACCTGCTGTTTTCCGCAAGGTATTACAGGCAGGTGGCGAGGAGCGACTTGTTATGCGCAAGGACGTCTTTCAGGCGTGCCTGGTACTCTATCCCGAGAGTGTATGGAACGAACAGATGGATCTGATGCGCAGCCGGCTGAACCGCTGGAACAAGCAACAACAGCAGGTGTTCCGCCAGTTTGTGTCGGAAGTAGAACTGCTCACTCTTGATGGCAACGGACGCTTCCTCATCCCGAAACGCTACCTGCGTATGGCAGAGATAGACCAAGACATCAAGTTTACAGGAATGGGCGACACCATTGAGATATGGAGCAATAAGAAAGCCGAAGAACAGCAGATGGCGCCAGAGGAATTTGAAGCCGCTCTACAAGAACTAATGGGAGACGATAATATATGATAACGACGGCTGAGACATATCATATTCCAGTTCTCCTGAAGGAGAGCGTCGACGGGCTGGCTATCCAGCCCGACGGCATTTACGTAGACGTAACTTTCGGCGGCGGCGGCCACTCGAAGGAAATACTCTCGCGACTGGGCAGCAAAGGCCATCTGTACAGCTTCGACCAGGATGCTGACGCAGAAAAAAATATCGTCGACGATGATAGATTTACCTTTGTGCGCAGCAACTTTAGATATATCAGCCAATGGATGCGCTACTATGGTATCGAGAAGATTGACGGACTCCTGGCAGATCTGGGTGTTTCAAGTCACCACTTTGACGACGAGACACGTGGATTCTCCTTCCGCTTCGACGCGCCACTCGATATGCGCATGAACAAACGGGCCGGACAGACTGCAGCCGATATTCTGAACGACTACAGCGAAGAGCAGTTGGCAGACGTGTTTTATCTGTATGGAGAACTGAAGAACGCCCGTAAGATAGCCAAGGCCGTATGCGACTACCGCAAGCAGCAACGCCTGGAAACAACTGCCCATCTGGCAGAAGCCACAGGAGACCTGATGCGTTCGGAGCGTGAGAAGAAAGATATGGCCCGCCTGTATCAGGCCTTGCGCATAGAGGTCAACCACGAGATGGACGCCCTGCGTGACATGCTGAAAGGTGCTACCGAATGGCTCCGCGAGGGCGGACGGTTGAGTGTTATCACCTATCACTCTCTGGAAGACCGCATCGTAAAGAACGTGATGAAGGCCGGCAATGCCGAAGGCCGTGTGGAGCAAGACTTCTACGGACGCATTACGTCGCCCTTCAGACTGATTAACAAGGCGACCACCCCCGACGAGGCTGAGAAGCAGCGCAACCCACGAAGCCGTAGCGCAAAGTTGAGAATAGCCGAAAAGATTTGATAATAGACACATCATACGAGTATAAAGAAACAGAAGATGGCAACAGAAGAGGAGAAAAAGATAGCGGAGGAAGAGAAGCTGAAAGAAACCCTCCAGATTATCAAAGAGACAGCCAGCGAGGAAGACCCTAAACCCTCGCAGCAACTGACGTTGCGCTCGATTCTCGGTGGTGACCTGCTGACCACTCAGAGAGTACGTTCGCAGATCTGGCTGTTTGTGATGATTGTAGCCTTCACCATCGTCTATGTCGCCTTCCGTTACCAGTGCCAGCAGGATATGATTAGGATTGACAAGTTGGAAAACCAACTGAAGGATGCCAAATTCAAGGCCCTGTCATCATCGAGCACACTGACCGAGAAATGCAGGGAGAGCCATGTGCTCGACATTCTGAAGCAGAACAAGGACTCGCTGCTGCACCAAGCAGACCAGCCGCCCTACATCATAGAAGTACCCGAAGAGTAGAAACGATATGAGCAAATTTGACAACGACAAGGTATTACCCCGCTACACTGCCATTGCGATAGTGTTGACGCTCATTGGAATTGCCGTCATTGGCAAGGCCTTCTACATCATGACCATGAAGAAGCAGTACTGGACGGAAGTGGCGGACCGCCTGAAGCGCGACTCCGTCAGCGTGAAGCCTAATCGCGGCAACATTCTGAGTTGCGACGGACAGCTGATGGCTACCTCGATACCCGAATACAAGATATACATGGACTTCCAGGCGTCTGCCTTCGAGAAAAACGACTCATTGTGGCTGGACAAGGTAGACAGCGTGTGCGACGGTCTGAACAAGATATTCCCCAGCATTACGCCCCACGAATTCAGGGTATGGCTGGAAACGGGCCGTAAGAAGGTCAACAAGAATGGAAGCATAGGTGCACGCCACTGGCCTATCTGGAACAGGCGTATCAACTACAACACCTACGTGGAAGTACAGCATTTGCCTTTCTTCAACATGCCACGCTATAAGAGTGGTTTCCACGAAGAAATCTTCAACTCCCGCCGCCGTCCGTTTACTTCACTGGCTCTGCGTACCATTGGAGGCTTGTACGGTGCCAAGGACTCTGCCTACTACGGACTGGAGCTCAGCTACGACTCCATCCTGCGAGGCACCCCTGGTATCACAGGCAGACGAAAGATCTTGAATAAATACATGAACATCCCCGTCAGGTTGCCTGAAGACGGATGCGATATCGTCACAACCATCGATGTCAACATGCAGGACCTGGCCGAGCGCTCACTGCTCGACATGCTGAAGAGTCCGCAGGTAAACGGTGAACTGGGTGTGGCAATCCTCATGGAGGTAGAGACTGGCGACGTGAAAGCCATCGTCAACATGATGAAGAACGAGAACGGCGACTACATAGAAGCCGTCAACTCAGCCATCAGTTACCGTTGCGAACCTGGTTCTGTGTTCAAGACAGCCTCCTTCCTCGTAGCATTGGACGATGAAGTGGCGGATACCAGCTACGTCATCCACACAGGCTGTGGTGTGCAGCCCATGTACGGACGTGAAATGAAGGACCACAACTGGCGTCGCGGAGGCTATGGCGACATCAATATGGCCAGGACATTGGAGGTCAGTTCGAATATCGGTGTGAGCCACGTCATCGACAAGTTCTACCACAACGAGGCAGAACGCTACGTGAAAGGACTGAGCCGCGTGGGTATCAACGAAGACCTGAAGATACCTCTTGTGGGTTATCGTCCACCTATTATCCGTATGCCCAAGCGCAAAAAGAACGGACATTACGACGACAACTGGTATGCCACAACGCTGCCCTGGATGTCTATCGGCTACGAGACACAGATTGCACCTATCAACACGGTGACATTCTATAACGCCATTGCCAACAACGGCAAGATGATGCGTCCGCGCTTCGTGAAGAAAGTGACGAAGAACGGTGAGACCGTGATGGAGTTCCCGCCGCAGGTCATCAAGGAACGTATCGCCAAGCCGAAGGCCATCAAGACCATGCAGACGATACTGGAGCATGTGGTCAGCCAGGGTCTCGGTCGTAAGGCAGGTTCTAAACTCTTCAAGGTGGCCGGAAAGACGGGTACTGCCCAGGTTTCTCAAGGCAAGGCCGGCTATAAGAGTGGTGTCGTACAGTATTGGCTGTCGTTTGCAGGCTACTTCCCTGCCGACAATCCCCGCTATACATGTATCGTGTGTATCAAGAAGTCGGGTCTGCCAGCCTCTGGTGGTGGTATGAGTGGTGTTGTCTTCCATCATATTGCCGAAGGAGTGATGGCACGCCATCTGAAGATGAGTGTGGAGGACGCCCACGACGAGCACTCTGTCACGATTCCTGATGTAAAGAATGGCAACGCCAAGGATGCTAACCTCGTGCTGAAACGCCTGGGTATCAACAAGAAGATGGCCAACACAGCAGAAGGCGCCAGCGATGTGGCTCCCAATGTCATAGGTATGGGTGCTAAGGATGCTGTCTACGCGTTGGAGAGCCGCGGCCTGAAGGTCAGAATGCAAGGAAAGGGCAAGGTGAAGCATCAGAGCTATCCTGCCGGAAAGGCCATCGTAGAAGGTGCTGAATGCGTGCTGACCCTTGAACATTAAACTATTGGTAACTATTATAATATAAGGTATATGAAACTGAAAGAACTGCTGAAACACGTGACACCAATTACCATCAAGGGTGATTGTGAGGCAGAGATTACCGGTGTGGATATCGATTCACGCAAGGTGGAGGACGGACATCTGTTTGTAGCCATCAAAGGCACACAGACCGATGGTCACCGCTTTATTCCCAAGGCACTGGAGTTGGGAGCCACGGCCATTCTCTGCGAGGATTTGCCAGAGGAATGTCAGGACGGTGTGACCTATGTGCAGGTAGCCTCTACAGAGGCTGCAGTAGGTCCTGTCGCTACGGTCTTTTACGGTGAGCCTTCGCTGAAGCTGAAACTGGTAGGTGTCACCGGTACCAATGGTAAGACAACCATTGCCACCTTATTATATAATATGTTCCGCAAGTTCGGTCATAAGTGCGGACTGCTTTCTACCGTCTGCAACTATATAGAAGGCGAGGCTATCCCTGCCGACCATACCACGCCCGACCCCATCGAGTTGAACAAGCTGTTGGCTCAGATGGTGGAAGCCGGTTGCGAATATGCCTTCATGGAGTGTTCCAGCCACGCCATCGCCCAGAAGCGTATTGGCGGACTGACATTTGCCGGAGGCCTGTTTACCAATCTGACACGCGACCATCTGGACTATCATAAGACGTTCGAGAACTATCGCGATGCCAAGAAGGCATTCTTCGACGGACTGCCAAAGGATGCATTTGCCATTACCAATGCCGACGACAAGAACGGCAGCGTAATGGTACAGAACTGCAAAGCCAAGGTCAAGACCTACTCTACCCGTTCGATGGCCGACTTCCGTGCCCGCATCATAGAATGCCACTTCGAAGGCATGTATCTGGAGATTGACGGTCGCGAGGTAGGCGTTCAGTTTATTGGCAAGTTTAATGTCTCCAACCTGTTGGCAGTATATGGTGCAGCCATCATGCTGGGAAAGAAGCCGGAAGATATCCTGCTCATCCTCAGCACACTGAAGAGTGTGGCAGGACGACTGGAGCCTATCCGTTCGCAGGAAGGTGTCACCGCCATCGTCGACTATGCACACACCCCTGATGCCCTGGAGAATGTGCTGAATGCCATTCATGAGGTGCTGGAGGGTAAGGGCGGACAGGTTATCACTGTCTGCGGAGCCGGTGGTAACCGTGACAAAGGTAAGCGTCCGCTGATGGCACAGGAGGCTGTCAAGCAAAGCGACCGCGTCATCATCACATCCGATAACCCCCGCTTTGAGGAGCCACAGGACATCATCAACGACATGTTGGCAGGTCTCGATGCCAAGCAGATGAAGAAGGTCATCAGTATCGTCGACCGCAAGGAGGCTATCAAGACGGCGACCATGCTGGCCCAGAAGGGTGACGTCATCCTCATTGCCGGTAAGGGTCATGAGGACTATCAGGAAATCAATGGTGTCAAGCATCACTTCGATGATCGTGAGGTGGTGAGAGAGATCTTTAACTCGTAATATCGGAATAACGGAATACCGAAATAAAAAAAAGACATTATGCTATACTATCTGTTTCGTTTCTTAGAGCAATACGACATTCCAGGTGCTCACATCTGGTCCTACATATCGTTCCGTTCGTTGCTGGCACTCATCATGTCGCTGTTGATATCAGCGTGGTTTGGCGAGTATTTCATCAAATGGATGAAGCGCCACAGCATTGCCGAGACAGCCCGCGATCCCAATATCGACCCATTCGGTGTGGAGAAGAAGGGTGTGCCGACGATGGGTGGCATCATCATCATTGTATCCATCCTCATCCCTGTTCTCTTGCTGGGACGTATGCGTAACATCTATCTCCTACTGATGATTGCTACCACCGCATGGCTCGGATTCCTGGGCTTCATGGATGACTACATCAAGATTTTCCGTAAGAACAAAGAAGGACTGAAGGGGCTCTATAAGATTGTCGGACAGGTATCCATCGGATTCATTGTCGGTCTGACGCTCTGGCTCAGCCCCGATGCCGTAGTCCGCGAGAACGTATCGGAACCTCAACAGAACAATCAGGAGGTGGTCATCAAACATAAGACAGAACCTGTGAAATCACTGCAGACCACCATTCCGTTCCTCAAGAACCACAACCTGAACTATTCCGATGTGATGTCGTTCCTAGACGAATATAAGGTGGCTGCCGGCTGGATTATCTTCGTCTTCATGACTATCCTCGTAGTGACGGCAGTGAGTAATGGTGCCAACCTGAACGACGGCATGGACGGCATGTGTGCAGGCAATTCCGCCATCATCGGCGCGGCACTGCTCATCTTTGCCTATATATCATCGCACATCGTCTTCGCGGCGTATTTCGACATCATGTACATCCCTGGATCGCAGGAGTTGGTAGTATTCCTCTCGGCCTTCATCGGGGCTATGATTGGTTTCCTGTGGTACAACGCCTTCCCCGCTCAGGTCTTCATGGGCGATACGGGGTCACTGACCATCGGTGGCATTATCGGTGTGTGCGCTGTCATCATCCATAAGGAACTCATGCTGATTATTCTCTGCGGCATCTTCTTTGTCGAGAGTCTCAGCGTGATCATCCAGACACAGTGGTTCAAGATCCAAAAGCGTAAGGGCAAGCGCGTGCGTGTGTTCCGTTCTACGCCTATTCATGATACTTTCCGCCGGTTGGATTCACAACTCGATCCTACCAGCACCTATATCCTTAGAAGTTGGCCCCATCGTCCGTTCCACGAGTCGAAGATCACCATCCGTTTCTGGATTGTTTCAATTATTTTAGCAGCATTGACAATTATAACACTAAAGGTAAGATGAGTAAGATAGTCATATTAGGAGCAGGAGAGAGCGGTGCAGGTGCTGCCGTTCTAGCCAAGAAGCAAGGCTTCGACGTGTTTGTGAGTGACATGTCGAAGATTAACGATAAATATAAGAAGCTGATGGACGACCACCAGATAGCATGGGAGGAAGGTCAGCACACAGAGGCAAAGATTCTAGATGCCGACGAGATTATCAAGAGTCCCGGCATTCCCGATACTGCCCCCATGATTGTCAAGATCAAGGAAAAGGGTATTCACATTATCAGCGAGATAGAGTTTGCTGGACGCTATACCGACTCGAAGATGATCTGCATCACGGGATCGAATGGTAAGACCACCACCACCAGCCTCATCTATCATATCTTCAAAGAGGCAGGCTACGATGCCGGTCTGGCTGGTAACATCGGTAATTCGCTGGCACTGCAAGTAGCTGAAGATCCACATGAATACTACATCATCGAGCTGTCATCATTCCAGCTTGACAACATGTACGACTTCCGTGCCAACATCGCCATCTTGCTGAACATCACACCCGACCATCTGGACCGGTATGACTTCAAGATGCAGAACTATGTCGATGCCAAGATGCGCATCATCCAGAACCAGACAGCTCAAGATGCCTTCATCTACTGGAACGATGACCCCATCATCAAGAAGGAACTGGAGAAGTACGACATCAAAGCTATCCAGTATCCGTTCTCGGAACTGAAGGAGAAAGGCAGCATCGGTTATATTGAGGAAGGCCAGTATAAGATTGAACAGCCCGAGCCATTCAATATGGAGCAAGAGGCCCTGAGTCTGACTGGCAAGCATAATATCTACAACTCGCTGGCTGCCGGTATCGCTACCGATGTGGCTGGTATCAAGAAGGAGGTGATACGCAAGAGCCTGAGCGACTTCCCTGGTGTTGAGCATCGTCTGGAAAAGGTATGCACCGTGCGTGGTGTACAATATATCAACGACTCGAAAGCCACCAACGTCGATGCATGCTGGTATGCTCTGGAGTCGATGAAGACCAAGACCATTCTCATCATTGGCGGTAAGGACAAAGGTAACGACTACGAGCCTATCAAACCGCTGGTGAAGGAGAAGTGTGCAGGACTGGTCTATCTCGGTGCCGACAACCAGAAGTTACACGACAACTTCGATGCACTGGGTATTCCCGTCCGCGACACCCACTCCATGAAAGAGTGCATCCAGGCTTGCTACGAACTGGCTGAACCCGGCATGACGGTATTACTGTCGCCTTGCTGTGCCAGCTTCGACCTGTTTAAGAACATGGAGGATCGTGGTGAACAATTCAAGGAATTAGCAAGAAACTTATAATATATGAACAAGAAAATCGGCAATATCTTTAAGGGTGACAAGGGCATCTGGATGGTGTTCTTCTTCCTCTGTATGATCAGTATCGTAGAGGTCTTCTCAGCTTCCAGCGGACTGACGTATAAGAGCCAGAACTACGTAGGTCCGATAGCCTACCACACCTTTACGATTATCGTAGGTGTTGTGGTAGCCCTGGGCACGCTCAACATCCCCTGCCGATATTTCAAGCTGCTGACGCCGTTCCTCATGTTCATCTCACTGATAACGCTCCTCTGGGTACTTCTGGCAGGTACCAAGGTGGGCGATGCTGGCCGTTGGATCAACCTGTTCGGTTTCACCTTCCAGCCTTCCGAGATAGCCAAGGGAACCATTGTGCTGGCTGTAGCACAGATTCTGGCTGCCATGCAGCGAGAGAACGGTGCCGACAAGAAAGCCTTCAAGTGGATCCTGTGGATTACCATTCCTGCTTGCATACTAATCGGTTTGGAGAACCTTTCTACGGCAGCCATGCTGTTTGCTGTGGTCTTCCTGATGATGTTCGTCGGACTGGTTCCTGTGAAGCAGTTGGGCAAACTTGCAGGCGTCATTATCTTCATGGCTGTCTTTGCAGTATCTATGGTGATGCTTGTAGGCACAGAAATCAAGGACGACCCTGAGAGCAGCAAACTGACCAAGACGGAACAGATAGACCAGCCGAAGAAAAAGAGCTCCGTTGAGAAGCTGTTCCACCGTGCTGACACATGGAAGAGCCGTATTTTGAAGTTCGGTAAGCCCAAACCTACACCACAGGAATACGACCTCGACAAGGATGCACAGGTGGCACATGCCAATATTGCTATCGTGTCGAGCAATATCGTAGGAAAGGGGCCTGGACAGAGCACGGAACGTGACTTCCTGTCCCAGGCTTTCTCCGACTTCATCTTTGCCATCGTCATTGAGGAGCTGGGACTCGTGGGAGCCATGTTTGTGGTGTTCCTATACATCATCCTGCTCTATCGTTGTGCCCGCATCGCCAGCCGTTGCGAGAATAACTTCCCTGCCTTCCTGGCTATGGGCTTAGGACTGCTGCTGGTCATCCAGGCAACCTTCAACATGATGGTGGCTGTAGGTCTGGCTCCCGTAACTGGTCAGCCACTGCCACTCATCTCCAAGGGTGGTACCAGCACCATCATCAATTGTGCCTATATCGGTGCCATACTCAGTGTGAGCCGTACGGCAAAAGCAAAACGAGAAACAATATAAAGCGCTTATGAGTAACGAGTTAAGAGTCATCATCAGTGGTGGAGGTACGGGTGGACATATCTTCCCTGCCGTATCCATAGCCAATGCTATCAAGACATTACGTCCCGACGCCAAGATTCTGTTTATCGGTGCACTGGGACGCATGGAGATGCAGCGTGTGCCTGCTGCCGGCTACGAGATTAAAGGCCTGCCTATTCGCGGCTTCTTCCGTCCGTTGTGGAAACCTGCCAATATCGGTGTGGCTATCGACTATCTCCGCAGCAAGTGGTTGGCTAAAAAGATACTGCGCGACTTCAAGCCTCAGGTAGCTGTAGGCGTTGGCGGATATGCCAGCAGTGCTGCCCTGGGTGCTGCCAACAGTCTGGGCATCCCCACCCTGCTGCAGGAACAGAACAGCTATGCCGGACTCACCAATAAGCAGCTAGCTCGTCAGGCAGAAAAGATCTGTGTGGCCTACGAAGGTATGGAGCGCTTCTTCCCTGCCGACAAGATCATGCTGACCGGTAACCCCGTGCGTCAGCAACTGTTGGAGACCACTATCAGCCACGACGATGCCGTCCGCTCCTTCGGTTTCGACCCTTCGAAGAAGACGCTGCTGCTGGTAGGCGGCAGTCTGGGCGCACGTACCATCAATGAGAGCGTACTCTCGCATCTCGACCTCATCAAGCAAAGCAATGTCCAGTTTGTATGGCAGACGGGCAAATACTATAGCCAGGAGATTCAGCAGCGACTGAAGGGTGAGGATATTCCCAACCTGAAGGTCACCGACTTCATCACCGATATGGGTGCCGCCTACAAGGCTGCCGATCTGGTTATCAGCCGTGCCGGTGCCGGTAGCATCAGCGAGTTCTGCCTGTTGGGCAAGCCAGTCATACTGGTTCCAAGCCCCAATGTTGCCGAGGATCATCAGACCAAGAATGCGCTGGCACTAGTCACCAAGGATGCAGCCCTCTATGTGAAGGATGCCGAAGCCAAGAAGCTCCTGATACCTCTGGCAATGGATACCATCAAGGACGATGCCAAGTTGCAGAGCTTGAATGCCAACATCCTGAAGATGGCCCTTCCTCAGTCGGCAGAAATCATTGCCAAGGAGGTTATCAAGTTGGCTGCTGTAGATTAATAGAATAAAAAGGAAAGATAGAACAATGGAAATGAAAGATCTTAAATCAGTATATTTCGTAGGAGCCGGAGGCATCGGTATGAGTGCCATCGCCCGCTACTTTATCAAGAAAGGACTGGTGGTGGGTGGCTACGACAAGACGCCCAGCACACTCACTCGCCAACTGGAGAAGGAAGGCATGCTCATACACTACGAGGAGAATGTCGACGAGATTCCCTTCGCCTGCAAGAATCCCCAGAGTTGTCTGGTTATCTATACCCCCGCCATTCCTGCCGACCATCAGGAAATGCAGTTCTTTCGTGAAAAGGGCTTCGAGATACAGAAGCGTGCCCAGGTGTTAGGCACCCTGACGCAGCAGCATAAGGGACTGTGCGTCGCTGGTACTCACGGCAAGACGACGACCAGCACCATGTGTGCCCACATCCTGCACCAGAGCCATCTGGACTGCAACGCGTTCCTAGGTGGTATCTCCAAGAACTATGGCACCAACTACATCCTCTCCAATTCAGAATATGTCGTTATCGAGGCCGACGAGTTCGACCGCTCGTTCCATTGGCTGTCACCCTATATGACGGTGATTACCAGTACCGACCCCGACCATCTCGACATCTATGGTACGAAAGAGGCCTATCTGGAGAGTTTCCGCCACTATACCGAGCTGATTCAGCCTGAGGGTGCACTCATTATTCACCGCGGACTGGAGATGCAGGAAAACCTGCCTGCAGGTGTCAAGCGTTTCGACTATGCCCTGAACGAGGGCGATTTCCATGCGGAGAACATCCGTATCAACAATGGCGAGATCACCTTCGACTTCATCTCTCCCATCAAGTCGATACCCAATGTCGAACTAGGCCAGCCCGTCCCCATCAATATCGAGAACGGTATAGCCGCTATGGCTATGGCACAGCTGGCTGGCTGCACACCCGACGAGTTGCGCATCGGCATGAAGACCTACAATGGTGTGGAGCGTCGTTTCGATTTCAAGATCAAGAACGACAGGTGTGTGTTCCTCAGCGACTATGCCCACCACCCCAAGGAGATCTATCAGAGTGCACGCAGCATTCGTGAGCTGTATAAGGACCGTAAGATTACGGCTATCTTCCAGCCCCACCTGTATACCCGCACACGCGATTTCTATCCTGATTTTGCCGATGCGTTAAGCCTGCTCGACGAGGTCATCCTCACCGAGATATACCCTGCTCGTGAGCAACCCATCGAGGGTGTTACCTCACAGCTCATCTACGACCGTCTGCGCCCGGGTATCGAGAAGCAGATTATCCGTAAGGACGACGTTCTGAAGTTTGTCAGCCAGCGCACGTTCGACGTACTCATCGTCCTGGGTGCCGGCGACCTCGACAACTATGTGCCTCAGATAGCCAGTCTGCTGAATAACAAACTGAAATAAAAAAAGAAAGAGAGAATAGCATGACCATCCAGTGGAAGAAAACTGCCATCATTGCGATAGATGCCGCTCTAGCTGTCTATCTGCTTCTCGCCATCACGGCTTTCAACCGTCCTGACGAGCTCAGCGATGTGTGTAATGAGGTGAAAATCGACATCAAAGACGCTGTGGTGAAGGGCTTTCTCAATGCGAACGAAGTCAAGGCACAGCTGCAGCACGCCAAAATCTATCCGTTGGGCGACCGCATGAGCGATGTCAACACGCGCCGCATAGAAGAGACGCTGCGCCAAAATCCGCTGGTAGAAAGTGCCGAGTGCTATAAGACTCAGACGGGACGTGTCTACATCACGCTCACTCAGCGCATTCCCGTCATTCGCGTCATCGCCGACAATGGCGAAAACTATTATGTCGACAACCACGGGGGCATCATGCCACCCACACGCTACGCCAGCAGTCTGGTAGTAGCCACAGGACATATCAGCAAGTCGTATGCCAAGAAAGTGCTGCGTCCGATTGGAAGCCTGCTGCTCAAGGACGACCTCTGGCGCTATCAGGTAGAGCAGCTGAATGTGCTGCACGACGGTTCCATCGAACTCATTCCCCGTATAGGCGAACACGTCGTCTATCTGGGTCAGCCCACAGGGCTGGAAAAAAAACTGTCGCGACTGGAGAAATTCTATCGCTACGGACTCTCTAAGGCTGGTTGGAACAAGTATTCCTACATCAGTGTGGAATTTGACAACCAGATTATATGTAAGAAAGCAAAAAGATATTAAAGAATAAATAACAAGTAAGAGATGCCAAAGGATTTTATTGTAGCTATCGAACTCGGCTCATCTAAGATGACCGGTATTGCGGGAAAGAAGAATCTTGACGGCAGCATACAGGTGCTGGCCTGCGTCAAGGAAGATGCCACTTCGTGCATCCGCAAGGGTGTTGTTTACAACATTGAAAAGACTGCTCAGACACTGACAACCATTGTCAACCGTCTGGAGAAACAACTCAAGACCAGCATCATGCAGGTCTATGTGGGTGTCGGCGGACAGTCCATACGCTCTATTCGCAATGTCATTACCAAAGAGTTTCCTGGCGAGACTCAGGTCACCCAGGATATGGTCATTGAACTGATGGATGCCAACCGCAACATGAAATATCCCGATCAGGAGATTCTCGATGCTGCAGTACAGGAGTACAAGGTCGACTCGCAATACCAGCTCGACCCCGTAGGCATTCCCTGCTCACACATTGAGGGCAATTTCCTGAACATCCTGCAGCGCAAGACCTTCTACAAGAATCTGAACACCTGTTTCGAGAATGCCAACATCGGTGTTGCCGAAATGTTCCTGGCTCCGCTGGCATTGGCCGACAGTGTTCTCACTGAGGCAGAGCGCCGTTCGGGCTGTGCATTGGTCGATATGGGTGCCGATACGACAACCGTCAGCGTCTATTCGAAGAATGTGCTGCGCCATCTGGCCGTCATTCCTCTTGGCACCAATAATATCATCAAGGATATTGCCTCACTCCAGATGGAGGAGAGCGATGCCGAGAAGATGATGCTGAAATACGCTACGGCCTATACCGACAACAGCGATATCGACAACAACATGAAATATGCCATCGATGCCGACCGCGACGTAGAGAGCCGTAAGTTCATCGAGATTGTCGAGAGCCGACTGGAAGAGATCATTGCCAACGTCTGGTGCCAGGTGCCCGAAGAGTATTGCGACAAGTTGCTGGGTGGTATCATCCTCACCGGTGGCGGTTCCAATATGAAGGACATCGAGAAGGCATTCCAGAACTACACCCACGTCGACAAGATCCGCATCGCCAAGTTCGTCACACAGACCATCACGTCGCAGATTCCCGAAATCAACAGCCACAACGGCATGATGAATACCGTACTCGGACTTCTGGCCAAGGGCGACATCAATTGTGCAGGAGGCGAGATCGATCCCAATGGCGACTTGTTTGCACAGCAGAAGCCACAGCCCGTCGAGACGCCCGAGCAGCGCCGTGCACGCCAGGCTTCGGAGATTCCTGCCGGTGTTATCCGTACCGCTGAGGAAATCCGTCGTGCCGAAGAGGAAGCACAGCGTAAGAAGGACGAGGAGGGACGCATAGCTCGTGAGAAAGCCGAAGAGGAGGCTCGCGAGCAGGAGCGCATCCGTAAAGAGAACAGCACTTGGAACAAGATTGGACGCTGGTTGAAGAAGACAGCTACCGATATTGTAAAGGAAGAAGAATAATTAAGAATTAAGAGTTAAGAATTAAGAAATATGGCAGACAATAACATATTGCTCGACTTTGGCGAGCCCATCAAGGAAAACAGCATCATCAAGGTGATTGGTGTTGGTGGCGGTGGCGGCAATGCCGTCAACCACATGTATCGCGAGGGCATACACGACGTATCCTTCGTGCTGTGCAACACAGATAACCAGGCACTCAACGATTCTCCCGTACCCGTTCATCTACAGCTGGGCAAGGAGGGACTCGGTGCCGGCAACAAGCCCGAAAAGGCACGTGCTGCCGCTGAGGAGAGCCTCGATGAAATCAAGGAAATGCTGAACGACGGCACCCGTATGGCCTTTATCACAGCCGGTATGGGTGGTGGTACAGGTACCGGTGCTGCGCCTGTCATTGCGCGCGTCTCTAAGGAGATGGGCATCCTGACCGTAGGTATCGTCACCATTCCCTTCCGTTTCGAGGGCGACCGCAAGATCGACCAGGCACTGGATGGTGTCGAGGAGATGTCGAAACATGTCGATGCCCTGCTCGTCATCAACAACGAACGCCTGCGCGAGATATATCCCGAGCTCACCGTGCTCGATGCCTTCGGTAAGGCCGACGACACGCTGTCGATAGCCGCCAAGTCCATCGCAGAGATTATCACCGTTCACGGCCTCATCAACCTCGACTTCAACGATGTCAAGACCGTCCTGAAGGATGGTGGTGTCGCTATCATGTCGACAGGCTACGGCGAGGGCGAGGGACGCGTCAAGAAAGCTATCGACGATGCCCTCAACTCACCGCTGCTCAACGAGAACGACGTGTTCAACTCCAAGAAGATACTGCTCAGCATCTCGTTTGCCGGCAACAAGGACGGCTCGGGCTCGCTCATGATGGAAGAGATGAACGATGTCAACGACTTCATGGCGAAGTTCGGCAACGACTTCGAAATCAAGTGGGGACTGGCTACCGACCCCGAACTGGGCAAGAAAGTCAAGGTCACCATTCTGGCCACTGGCTTCGGCATCGACAATGTCGACGGTATGTCTAACCACCGTCAGCGTCTGAACACGCAGGAGGAGGCCACCCGTCTGGCTGAAAAGCAGGAGAAGGAAGCAGCCCGCGAAGACCGCCGCAACCGTTTCTATGGCACCGACGGCAACAACAAGCGCTACAAGCGTCGTCCGCATATCTACCTCTTCCGTCCTGAGGATCTGGACAACGACGACGTCATCTCCGCTGTCGAGTCGACACCTACCTACAAGCGCACGCGCGACATTCTGGACAGCATCTATCAGCAGGCGGGCGACGAAGACCTGCAACAAAAGTCCGAAGCCCCTGCTTCAGAACCCATTCAGGGAACCATTAAATTCGCATAGTATATTAACTAATAGTAAAGTAGGTCCCGCCATTTAGCGAGACCTACTTTTGTTTTAAAGGAAGAAAAAGTGTCAAGAACCTAAATTGTTGCACCTATCTTACTTTTTTTCTGCAAATTATTGTTTGCCTGCAACATTTTTGCTATCTTTGCAGTCGAAATGAATGATAAGATAGAGAATTATGAGATAATGGCACCTGTGGGGAGTCGCGACTCCTTGGCTGCTGCACTGAAGGCTGGCGCCGATTCGGTGTACTTCGGTGTGGAGCAGCTGAACATGCGTTCGCACTCTGCCAACCACTTCAGCATCGACGACCTGCGCGATATTGCGGCCCAGTGTAATGCCGTTGGCGTGAAGACGTATCTGACGGTGAACACCATTATCTACGGCGAGGATATCGACACGATGCATCAGATTATAGATGCGGCTGTGGAGGCGAAGATATCGGCGGTAATTGCCTGCGACATAGCGGTGATGACCTACTGCCGGCAGAAGGGTATGGAGGTGCACTTGTCGACCCAGCTGAACATATCGAACATTGAGGCGCTGCGATTCTATGCGCAGTTTGCCGACGTGGTGGTGCTGGCCCGCGAACTGAAGATGGAGCAGGTGGCCGACATCTACCGCCAGATAGAGGAGCAGCACATCACGGGACCCAACGGCGAGCTGGTACGCATCGAGATGTTCTGTCACGGAGCGCTCTGCATGGCTGTGAGCGGCAAGTGCTACATGAGTCTCGACAACACAGGACGCTCGGCTAACCGCGGGGCCTGCATGCAGATATGCCGCCGCTCGTACGTCGTAACGGACCGCGAGACGGGCACAGAGTTGGAGATAGACAACAAGTATATCATGAGCCCGAAGGACCTGAAGACCATCCGATTCATCGACAAGATGATGAAGGCCGGTGTGCGGGTGTTTAAGATTGAGGGCAGAGCGCGCGGACCGGAATACGTGCTCACCGTGGTGCAATGCTACAAGGAGGCCATCCGCAGCGTGCTCGACGGCACGTTTACGGAGGACAAGAAGGACGGCTGGGACGAACGGCTAGCAACGGTCTTCAACCGCGGATTCTGGGACGGCTACTATCAGGGACAGCTGCTGGGCGAATGGAACAAGAACTACGGTTCGAACGCCACCGAGCGCAAGCAATACATCGGTAAGGGTGTGAAATACTTCTCGCGACTGGGTGTGGCTGAGTTTACGGTAGAGGCCGACACCTTCTCCGTTGGCGACAAGATGCTGATAACCGGTCCTACCACCGGTGCGCTGTATGTGACGGTAGACGAGATTCACGATGACACGAGCAGCATTGAGACGGCCCAGCAGGGCACCCGCGTAAGCATCAAGGTGCCGGAAAAGGTAAGGCCATCGGACAAGTTGTTCAAAATAATTAAGAGTTAAGAAAAGATGACGATTAACGAGATACAAGACGAAATTATCGAAGAGTTTGGCGGATTCGACGACTGGATGGACAAATACCAGCTGCTCATCGACCTGGGCAACGAACAGGCACCGCTGGACGAGCAGTACAAGACGGAGCAGAACCTGATAGACGGGTGTCAGAGCCGTGTATGGCTGCAGGCCAACTACGTGGACGGCAAGATACACTTCACCGCCGAGAGCGACGCACTGATCGTGAAAGGCATCGTAGCCCTGCTGATCCGCGTGCTCAGCGACCACACGCCGCAGGAGATACTGGATGCCGACCTCTACTTCATCGAGGAGATAGGTCTGAAGGAACATCTCTCGCCCACCCGCTCCAACGGTCTGCTGGCTATGGTGAAGCAGATGCACATGTATGCGATAGCTTTCAAGGCCAAAGAGGGTTGAACGGAAACGAACCAAAAATAAGAGAAGTATGGCAAAAACGCAATTATGGCAAGACGACTACTGGCTGCTCATCATGCAGCTGTACCTTCGCAAACCGGTAGGTGTGAAGGCGATGTATAGTCGCGATTTGGTCAATCTGAGTCTCGAACTGCATATTGCCCCACAGGAGCTCTTTGCCCGCGAGTGTGACATCGCTAATCTGGAGATACCCCGCGTGGAGCGCATCTGGGAGGAGTATGGCAGAAACCCGCGCAGACTGACACAAGCCGTAGACAAATTGCGCCAGATGATGGGCTTCAACTCAGCAGGCAGCTTCTTTGAGGGTGTAGAGGTGGAAGAGACCTTTGAAACCGACTTCCGCCCGCTGGCTGAAGACAGCCGTCTGAAACCCGTCATGCTTGTCATGATTCTCGACCTGTATTTCCGACTGACACCTATCACGATGGTGAAGGAGACACCGGAAGTAAGGCAGCTGGCCAGCCTGATGGCCATACCCGCAACACTGATCGTAGAAGTAATGGAGGTGTTCCAGTGCTGCGACCCCTATCTGAACCGCCGCCGTACCACCACATCGCCCCTGGAACAGCCCTGCCGACAGATATGGCAGCGCTACGGCAATATCGATGTGAAGCAGCTGGCCTCCTACGCATCACAACTGAAAGCATACTTTAAATAAATGGCACAGGAACAGTCACAGGAACAGCGTCTTCTGCAACAGCAAAAGCTGACGCAGAGCATTACGCAGCAACAACTGTTGCAGGCGCAGCTGACTGAACTGCCCATATCGCAACTCATAGAACGCATCAATACCGAGATGGACGACAACCCCGCGCTGGAGCCATCGGCGGAGGAAAACACGGACTATTCTGACAGCTCGGATTATTCAGATAACTCGGATTCATCGGAAGATTTTGAACAAGAGGAGCGCCAGTCGGCACTGGATGCCGCTCTAGAGTCGATAGGCCGCGACGACGAGGAGCTGCCCGTCTATCAGGGAGGCTACTCCGATCAGGAGGAACGAGAACCCGTTGTCTATGCCTCCAGCGAATCGTTCTACGACCAACTGAAGGACCAGATGAGCATGATGCCGCTGACCGAACGCGAGCAATACATCATGGAATATCTCATCGGGTCTCTGGACTATGACGGACTGCTGCGTAAGTCGCTCGACAGCATTGCCGACGAGCTGGCCATCTATCATAACCTGGACGTCACGGAGCAGGAACTGGAACAGGTGCTCCAAAAGTTGCAGCTGCTGGACCCTGCCGGCATCGGGGCCCGTTCGCTGCAGGAATGCCTGCTGCTGCAGATAGAGCGCAGGGACAACTCACAACTTAAGCAACTGATGCAACAGACTATCAGCCAGCACTTTGAACTGTTCACCAAGAAACACTGGGACGCGCTACAGCGCCAGCTGCGGCTGAACGACCTGCAGGCCGAAGTGCTGATACGCGAACTGCGACGCCTGAATCCGAAGCCAGGAGCCTCGATGGGTGAAGTGGTGGGACGCTCGCTGCAGCAAATCACGCCCGACTTTCTGATCGACACGCAAGACGACGGCACCGTCACCTTCTCGCTCAATCACGGCGATGTGCCCGAACTGCACGTCTCGCAGTCGTTCACAGATACACTGAAGGATTATCAGAACAACAAAGAGCAGATGAGCCGCCAAATGAAGGAAGCACTGCTCTACACGAAGAAAAAGGTGGATGCCGCCCAGAGCTTCATCGAAGCCATCAAGATGCGCCGTCATACGCTGACCATCACGATGCGCGCCATCATCCAGTGGCAGCACCGATTCTTTGAAGACGGCGACGAGAGTTCGTTGCGACCCATGATTCTGAAGGATATTGCTGAAAAGACGGGGCTGGACATCAGCACGGTGTCGCGCGTATCTAACAGCAAATATGCACAGACGCGCTGGGGCACGTTCCCCCTGCGCTATTTCTTCAGCGACGGATACAAGACAGCCGATGGCGAAGAGCTGTCGACACGTAAGATCAAAGCCGCCCTGCGCGACATCATAGACAACGAGGACAAGCACAAGCCGCTGAGCGACGATGCCCTCATGAAACTGTTAGGAGAAAAGGGATTTCCCATTGCCCGACGTACTGTTTCCAAATATCGTGAACAGATGGGTATCCCCGTAGCAAGACTAAGAAAATGAAGAGAGACAAGCAATTTATTTTGGGTGCCCGACTGGTGAGCATGCTGTTTACACCGTTCTACCTGCCGTTTATCGGTATGGCAGCCCTGTTCCTGTTCAGCTATCTCAACATGTTTCCCTGGAACTACAAGCTGCAAGTGCTGTTCATGGTCTATCTCTTCACCATCCTGTTGCCCACCCTTCTTATCCATCTCTATCGTCGCTATCAGGGGTGGACGCTGATTGAGCTGGGACATCGCGAGCGACGTATGGTGCCCTATGTGCTCTCCATCCTCTGCTATTTCACCTGCATCTACATCATGGACCATCTACACATGCCTCACTTCATGCGAAGCATCGTGATAGCGGCCTTGGTGGTACAGATAGTATGTGCACTGATTAATGTGTGGTGGAAGATATCCACCCATACAGCCGCTATCGGTGGCGTGGGCGGCGCTATCTTCTCGTTCTCACTCTACCTGGGGTTCAATCCCGTCTGGTGGCTTTGCCTCGTATTCCTGATAGCTGGTCTGCTGGGCACTTGCCGCATGATTCTGCGCCAGCACTCACTGCTGCAGGTGGTCGTCGGATTCTGGGTAGGTTTCTTATGTGCCGCCGTTGCCATTCTCTTCATGTAATAACGGAATACCGGAATGCCGGAATAACGAAATATTGAAAATAAAAAATTGTATGAAACCATTAGTTAGCATTATCATGGGCAGCACCAGCGATCTGCCCGTTATGGAGAAAGCCTGTCAGTTGCTCAATGAACTGCAGGTGCCGTTTGAGGTGAATGCACTCTCAGCCCATCGCACACCCGAGGCTGTCGAGGAGTTTGCATGCGGAGCCAAAGAGCGCGGTCTGAAGGTCATCATAGCTGCTGCGGGTATGGCTGCAGCACTGCCTGGCGTCATTGCCGCTTCAACCACATTGCCCGTCATCGGTGTTCCCATCAAGGGTATGCTCGATGGTCTTGACGCCATGCTGAGCATCATACAGATGCCTCCTGGCATTCCTGTGGCTACGGTGGGCGTGAATGCAGCACAGAATGCTGCTATTCTGGCTGTCGAGATGCTGGCACTCAGCGACGAGTCTATTGCTCAGCGTCTGGCTGTCTATAAGGGTAGTCTGAAGGCGAAAATCGAGAAGGCAAACAAGGACTTAGCAGAATTGAAGTATGACTACAAGACGAACTAGCAGTGTGACCCATGTGGGCAATATCGCTATCGGCGGCGATAATCCCATCCGCATCCAGTCGATGGCGACTACCGACACCAACGATACCGAAGGAAGCGTAGCGCAGGCCAAGCGCATCATCGATGCTGGCGGCGAACTGGTTCGTTTCACCACGCAGGGCACTCGCGAGGCTGAGAACATGAAGAATATCTCGGCCCGTCTGAAGTCCGATGGTTACAACACGCCTCTTGTAGCCGACGTGCATTTTACGGCGCACACAGCCGATGTGGCTGCACAGTATTGCGAGAAGGTTCGCATCAATCCAGGCAACTATGTCGACCCAGGACGCACCTTCAAGCATCTGGAGTATACCGACGAGGAGTATCAGGAGGAGCTGAAAAAGATAGAAACGAAGCTCGTACCTTTTATTAATATATGCAAGGAACATCATACCGCCGTACGCATCGGTGTGAATCACGGCTCGCTCTCCGATCGTATCATGAGTCGTTACGGAGACACACCCGAGGGTATCGTAGAGAGCTGTATGGAGTTCCTGCGCATCTTCCGTCGTGAACAGTTCAACGATGTGATCATCTCTATCAAGGCATCGAATACGGTAGTGATGGTGACTACCGTTCGCCTGTTGGTAAAGACGATGGACCAGGAGGATATGCACTATCCGCTGCATTTGGGTGTGACAGAGGCTGGCGAGGGTGAAGATGGTCGCATCAAGTCGGCTGTGGGTATTGGTGCCCTGCTGACCGAGGGTATTGGCGACACCATCCGCGTATCGCTCTCAGAGGAACCTGAATGCGAGATTCCCGTAGCCCGAAAACTGGTAGACCTCATCCCCGAGTGCACCCTTTTGTGCCAAGAGGCTGAAGCATCCATTAAGGATGACACCATCACGCTGAATATTGATGCACCAGACTGGGAAACCCTGCAGCTGAAAGCCGCTATGGCTGTGGGAGCCCTGCTCATAGACCGAAAAGCCACTAAACTAGAGCTTCGCTGTTCACGGTTTACCCTTGAACAACTCATGTCCCTTGCCGACGCCATCCTGCAGGCCGCCCGCATCAAATTCACCAAGACGGAATACATCTCTTGTCCCGGATGCGGTCGTACCCTGTATAATCTTCAGGAGACGATAGCCCGCATCAAGGCTGCTACCAAGGATCTGGTAGGTCTGAAGATTGGCATCATGGGGTGTATCGTGAACGGTCCTGGCGAAATGGCTGATGCCGACTACGGCTATGTCGGTGCGGGTCGTGGTAAGATATCGCTCTATAAAGCCAAGGAGTGTGTGATGAAGAACATTCCTGAGGAAGAAGCTGTCGACCGTCTGCTGGAACTGATTCGCAAGGATCGTCAATGAAACAACGCTTTTCTGTCATTAGCATTATCATCATAGCCCTTCTGCTCTCAGCCTGCAAGCCGGAGCAGAAGGAGTTTGTTGATGATATCCTCTTGCCTATGACACCCGTCAAGAATCAGGGTGAGAACGAGTTATGCTGGGCTTACGCAATGCTGGCTACCATCGAGACAGAACATCTGGTAAGAGGCGACTCCGTCAATCTCTCAGCGACCTATGTAGGACGCAAGCTGAAAGCTTACCAAAAGGCAATCGGTAGTAGTCCGAATACACAACGGGCTATGTGTCAGACGCTGCTAAACATCATTCAGCGCGATGGTATCGTAGGCTATGATGTGATGCCTGACGATGCGACCGAAGATTTGCCTACACCTCAATGGGTCTTTATGCTGGGGGCACGCTATACGCCTCTGGAGTTTGCTCACTCCGTCTGTGCACCCGATGAATATCTGTCGTTTACCTGCCAACCGGATTCTCCCTACCATCAAAAGGTTGAGGTGATGATACCGGATAATTGGGAACACAACCGACTGATGAATATGCCGCTGGACACGCTGAAAGCCCATACGGACCACGCATTGCGTCAGCGCCACCCCGTTTGTTGGGAGAGCAAAGCACACGCAATGACGATAGTAGGAATGGCGCACGACAAGAAGAACCGCCCCTACTATATCCTAAAAAACTCGTGGGGCCCCAAAGAGCCCCACGGAGGATTAGTCTATATGCCTTACCAGAAATTGTGGCAGGATATGGTAGCCATCTATATGACGCACGATGCCTACCTTACTTATTCAGCTTCCAAGTAACACCATCCTTGGTGTCCTTCACCTCGAAACCAGCTGCTGCCAGTTCGTCACGGATCTTGTCGCTGGTGGCCCAGTCCTTGTCGGCTTTGGCTTTAGCACGCAGTTCAAGAACCATATCCATCACCTTTCCAAAGGCTGCCTCGCGATCCTTTGAGGTTTGAGAATTGAGGTTTGAGGTTTGCAAACCCAGAATGTCGAAGGTGAAGAGGTGCATAGTCTCCTTGAGCTCCTTAAAACACTCGGCGCAAATGGTTGCCTTGTGGTCAGTAAGCTTGTTGATGACGGTGCAGGCCTCGAACAGGTTGCTGATAACCTGAGGCGTAGCAAAGTCATCGTTCATGGCATCGTAACACTTCTGGCGCAGAGACTTAACAACCTTCTCTGTTTCGGCATCGCACTTGTCTGATACTTGTACGCGCTCCAGATCGGCAATGGCGTTCATCAGTTTCTCAAATCCCTTCTCAGCAGCCTGCAGGGCCTCGTTAGAGAAGTCGACAGTTCCGCGGTAGTGGGCAGAGAGTATGAAGAAGCGGATGGTCATTGGCGAGTAAGCCTTCTCCAGCTTCTCGTGGTTGCCGGTGAAGAACTGCTCCAGTGTGATGAAGTTGCCCAGCGATTTGCCCATCTTCTGTCCATTGATGGTAATCATGTTGTTGTGCATCCAGTACTTAACGGCAGGATGCCCCATTGATGCCTGAGCCTGAGCAATCTCGCACTCGTGGTGTGGGAACACAAGGTCCATACCGCCTCCGTGTATATCGAACTCCTCGCCCAGATACTTGCGGCCCATAGCGGTACACTCGCAGTGCCAGCCGGGGAAACCGTCGCTCCAAGGTGAGGGCCAACGCATGATGTGCTCGGGCTGAGCCTTCTTCCAAAGGGCAAAGTCGGCCTGATTATGCTTCTCGCCTACACCATCCAGCTCACGACTGGCATCCTTGATGTTCTCGAGTGAACGACCAGAGAGAATTCCGTATTTGAACTGCTTGTTGTAAGCCTCGATGTCAAAATAGATGGAACCGTTGCTCTCGTAGGCAAAACCGTTGTCCAGAATCTGCTGAACCAACTGCTGCTGCTCAATGATATGGCCAGTAGCGTGGGGCTCGATTGATGGGCGCAGCACATTCAGTGCATCCATAGCCGTATGATAGCGGTTGGTGTAGTACTGTGCTATCTCCATTGGCTCCAACTGCTCCAGACGGGCCTTCTTTGCAATCTTATCTTCGCCCTCATCGGCATCGTGCTCAAGATGGCCCACATCTGTAATGTTGCGCACGTACCTTACTTTATATCCTAGGTGCTTCAAGTAGCGGAACACCAGGTCGAAAGTAATAGCGGGACGAGCGTGTCCCAGATGTGGATCGCCATATACCGTAGGTCCACACACATACATACCCACATTGGGGGCGTGAAGTGCCTCAAAACGCTCCTTCTGGCGCGTCAAGGTATTGTAAATTACCAATTTCGAATCCATGATTCTTTTCCTTTCTTATTTTATTTGTTAACTGAATACATCAAAAACACTGCCTTACAATCTGGCAGACATTATCCGTCTTGGCCATTGTGTAATAATGGATAGCAGGCGCACCGTGAGCCAGCAATTCACGACTCTGAGCAATCGCCCACTCAATACCCAACTGATAGGCAGCCTCAAGTGTCTTCGTCTTACGGAGTTCGCTGACGAGTGCCTGTGGGATATCGATATGGAACGAACGGGGCAGCAGGTCAATCTGTCGCTGATTGGAAATGGGCTTCAATCCAGGAATAACGGGTACGATAATACCAGCCTTGCGCAGACGATCGACAAAACGGAAATACTGATTATTGTCGAAGAACATCTGGGTGACAATATAGTCGGCACCAGCTTCCACCTTTTGTTTCAGATACTGGATATCCGTATCGAGATTAGCGGCCTCGTAATGCTTCTCAGGATAAGCAGCAACACCCACACAGAAGTCGGTAGACAGTCCGTTCTTCACCGTTGGGTCGAGATACTTGCCTTGATTCAGCTGGTGAATCATCTCCACCAATTCTGAGCTATGACTGAATCCGTCGGGTTCGGCAATGAAGAAGCGCTGACCGGGAATAGCATCGCCACGCAGTGCCACCACATTCTGAATACCCAGGAAATGCAGGTCAAGCAATTCACTCTCCACTTTCGAACGCGATGCACCACCACAAATAACATGGGGGACAATCTCCAGATGCGGATAGCGACGCATGATAGCTGCAACAATAGCAATCGTTCCAGGACGCTTAGCCAGAGTCATCTTCGTATAAGTGCCATCGCTGTTGGGCACATATTCCACCTCATCACGATGACAGGTGACATTGATAAACGGAGGATTAAACTCCATCAACGGATCGATGCTGTCGTAGAGACGGGACACATCGCTGCCTTTGAGAGGTGGCACCAGTTCGAAACTGGCGAAGGGATGTTGTGAGGAACGAATAATATCAATTACTTTACTCATAATACGAATGGATAGGATTAATGGGTGATATATTTTGAAAGCAGCCGCTCACCTTCCGACAAGGTGATGCCACGTCGCTGACAATAGTCCTTAAACTGAGCCTCATCAATGCGTCCAACAGGGAAATAGCGGGCGCCTGGATGACAGATAAAGAGACCGCAAACAGACGTGCTGGGCTGTATAGAATAGTGATCTGTAAGGGTAACGCCCAAGTGCTGTTCAGCCTGCAGCTCATCGAAAACGATACGTTTCAGCGAGTGATCTGGGCAGGTAGCATAGCCAAAGGCGACACGCAGAGGTGAGAGGTGAGAGGTGAGAGATGAGAGATGTTCCGCGCAAGCCTCAGCCAATCGGGCACAGATGGCGTGATTCATCAATCGTTCTGCCTCATCAGCAATGGGCTGTACAGGACGGGCGACAACGGTAAAGAGTCCCATCGGCGTGGGTTGCTCGGCATCGTAGTAGTCAGCAAGACACAGATAATGTCCTGTGGCACTCTGACTGCGCAGCATGGGAAGTACGACAGTCTTTCCGCTCTTGGAACCTTCGAACACGATATCATTACCCTGACGTGTAGCATCTACGAAGCGAAGCAATGCCTGCACCTCGATGGTCTGCTGTTCGATAGCATTCTGCAAATATTGCTTGCCTTCTTGCAGCGTTCGTTCCGCTTCAGGATTGACTAGCAGTTGTTGCAGTGTCTCGCCCTTGAAGCCCCAGAACAACAGGAACATGCGCCAATCGATAAGTGGCAGAAGGTCGTTCACTGAAACTTGTCCGGAATATCCAGATAATCCAGAGTTTCCAGAATATCCAGAAACACCAAATTGCTTGGCCCTGCGGTTAGCTTCTTCGTAAGGCGTCAGCTCCGTATGGTGTTCTTGATAAGCGTCGCGCAATTGTCTTTGTTCCTCCTGAATCTGTGAGATGGTGCCAGCGGCATCTATCTGAAGGTGCTTAGCCAGAAGCGAAGTCTGCGACGCATCGCCGCCATATAGCACACAACCATCGTAGAGAGGTGCCAATTTGACTGCTGTATGTACTGCCGATGTGGTGGCTCCTCCCACCACAACCGGAACCTGCAAGCCCTCACGTTGGAACAACATACAGAGTTGCTCCATCTCTTTCAAGGATGGGGTGATGAGTCCACTGATACCTACCAAACAGGGCTTTCGCTTCAGCGTCTCTTCCAGAATGGTTTCGTTAGGTACCATCACACCCAGGTCTACGACTTTAAAACCATTACAGCCCAGAACGATGCTGACGATATTCTTGCCGATGTCATGCACATCGCCGTTGGCAGTAGCCATCACCACACAAGGCCGCTGTTCTTCGGCTTCCCCGTTTTCGGCATCGATATAGGGTTGGAGCAGTGCTACGGCATCCTTCATGACCTTTGCCGACTTCACTACTTGAGGTAGAAACATCTTGCCTTCACCAAACAGCTGGCCAATATGTTCCATAGCCTGCATCAAAGGACCTTCTATCACCCGAATAGGTGTGCCGTATTTCTGCAGTGCCTCAGGCATATCTTCCGGCAAATGCTCGTTGTCACCCTTGCTCAGCGCATAGGTCAGACGCTCTTCGATGGTCTTGTTGCGCCATAGATCTGCTGTCTCTTGAACAGAACCTGCGGGAGTACCTGATGTAGCAAGCACATCGGCAGCCAATGCTATCAGGCGCTCCGTTGCTTCATCATCCGTATTTAGAATGACATCCTCTACAGCTTTGAGCAATGCGGGGTCGATGTCATCATAGACCTGCAACATAGAAGGATTAACGATGGCCATATCGAGACCGGCACGGATGGCATGATAGAGAAATGCGGAGTGCATAGCCTCGCGCACCTTGTTATTTCCACGGAAACTGAAGGAGAGATTGCTTACACCACCACTTGTCTTTGACTGTGGCAGGTGTTGCTTGATCCACGCTACGGCACGGATAAAGTCGACGGCATAGGTTTGGTGTTCCTTCAATCCCGTACCCACAGACAAGATATTCACATCGAAGATGATGTCCTGTGGAGGGAATCCGATAGCCGTCAATAGTTGATAAGCTCGTTCTGCAATAGCAATCTTGCGTTCATAGGTCGTAGCTTGTCCCTCTTCATCGAAGGCCATCACCACTACGGCAGCACCCAGCCGACGCAGTTCGCGAGCCTTATGTAGGAAATCGTCCTCACCATTCTTCAGACTGATAGAATTGACAATGCACTTACCTTGCGCATTCTTCAAACCAGCCAATACCGTATTCCAATCCGACGAGTCGATCATCAGCACAGAACGGGCTACGGCAGGGTCGGTTGAGATATAGCGGCAGAAGGTCTGCATCTCCTGAGCACTGTCAAGCATCGCATCGTCCATATTGATGTCGATGATGGATGCACCGCCTTCTATCTGATGACGTGCTACGGTTAACGCCTCGTCGTATTTCTTTTCAGCTATCAGACGGGCAAACTTACGAGAGCCTGCCACATTGGTACGTTCACCGACATTGGTAAAGTTCTGCGTCTCCTTATCGACCAGCAATGGCTCCAAGCCTGCCAGCCACATACGCTGGTCCGGCTCAGGTACCTGCCTGGGTTTCAAGCCTTGCAGAGCTTCACTGATAGCACGGATATGTGCCTCGTCAGTACCACAACAGCCTCCCGCAATGTTCAGCAGTCCTGCTTCTGCCATCTGGCGCAGATGACTGGCTGTAAAGGCAGGCAACTCGTCGTATTCTCCCATCTCGTTAGGTAGTCCCGCATTGGGATAGAGAGACAGGGGGACAGGAATACGGGCAGACAACTGCTCAACGAAAGGACGCAGATCAGTGACACCAAAAGAGCAGTTCAGTCCGAAGCTGGCGAGATTGGGATAGTGGGAGATGCTGATATAGAATGCTTCCAGCGTCTGACCAGTCAGCGTGCGACCGCTACGATCGTTGATGGTCACAGAAACCATAACGGGTATCTCACGATGCAAACGCTCGTTCAGCAACTGGATAGCATAGAGTGCGGCCTTGGTGTTCAACGCATCGAAGCATGTCTCCAAGAGCAACATGTCTGCCCCACCTTCTATCAGCGCCTCAGCCTGTTCACCATAGGCTGCAGCCATCTCGTCGAACGTAATAGAACGACTGCTTGGGTCGCTCATATCCGAAGCCAACGATAAAGAACGGGAGGTAGGTCCCATAGAACCTGCCACCTTGATGGTACGCTGTTGTTCGTCAGCTACCTGTCGGGCAATACGTGCACCCGCCAATGCCATCTCCCGAGCAACCTCCTCACAACCATATTCCAGTTGGCTGATGCGGTTGGCAGAGAAAGTATTGGTAGTAATGATGTCGGCACCGGCTTCTATATATTGACGATGGATGGTGCGGATGACATCGGGAGCCGTCAGGCATAGGATATCATTGTCACCCACAAGTGAAACCGGCCATTGGGAGAAACGACCTTGATGAAAACTATCGGGCGTCAGTCCCAATGACTGGATTTTGGTGCCCATCGCACCGTCAAGAATATACATTATTTCGATATTACGTTATTTCGATATTTTGATTCTGACTTCCTTACTTGATATATTCAGAGAAATCTGTCAACTTCATGTCACCCTTACGAGCCAGCGTATCGTGCATAGCGAAGGCTGCAGGCAGGTTATGACGTGTCTGACCCATCTTAGCAATCTTCAGGTAGTCCCAAAGCAACTGCTTGTAGTCAGGATGTGCACAGTTCTCGATGATTGTCTCAGCACGCTGGATTGGGCCCTTGCCACGAAGGTCGGCGACACCCTGCTCTGTAACGATGATGTTCACATCGTGCTCTGAGCTGTCCTGATGGCTTACGAAAGGAACAATAGAAGAGATAACTCCACCCTTAGCCACAGAAGGACAAGTGAAGATACTCAGATAGGCATTACGGATGAAGTCACCAGAACCACCAATACCATTCATCATCTTCACTCCACTGATATGTGTTGAGTTCACATTACCATATAGGTCAGCCTCGATAGCAGTATTGATAGCGATAACACCTAATCGACGGATAATCTCAGGAGAATTTGAAATCTCGCTCTGGCGCAGAGTCAGATGGTTCTTGAAATAATCCATATTGTCATAAACCTGCATCAGGCACTCGTTAGATACTGTCAATGAACAAGCAGAAGCATCCTTAACTCGTCCATTAAGCATCATTGCAACCACGCTGTCCTGTAACACCTCTGTATAGATATTGAAGTCGGGCACGTGCTTATCCTGTCCAAGGGCGCCAAGGATAGCATTAGCTGTAGAGCCCACACCACTCTGAAGAGGCAGGAACTCCTTAGGAATACGACCCTTGTGCATCTCCTCTACGAGGAACTCAGCTGTCAGGAATCCGATCTTATCTGTTACAGGATCGCTGTCCTTGAATGCACGAGCCTCATCAGGGATATTACACTCTACTACACCTACCACCTTCTCCTTAGGAATACTTACATAAGGCTGACCAATACGGTCACCTACATGCTCAATGGGAATAGCCTTACGGTAAGGAGGATCGAGTGGCTCATACACATCATGGATGAACTTTGCATTAGGATTGTGGAATGAGTTGAGCTCCAGGATAACGTGTTTTGCCAGACGAGCAGCTGTTGGAGAGATACCACCAGCGGCAGTCAGATATACATGATAGTCATTACCAACCTCTTCTATATCACAAACCTCGAGGATAGCCCAGTCTAATGGTCCATAGAATCCATAGCGCAGCTCCTGTGCCATATGGCTCAGATGCAGGTCGTTGTATGGGATCTCACCCATGTTAACATGCTTACGGAAATCAGGATTGGTGGTGTAAGGAGCACGATAGAGGATAGCCTGGGCATTAGCCAAGTCGCCATCTGTGCTCTGTCCTGTAGAAGCACCAGTAAAGATTGCTACCTTGAACTCGCGACCAGCCTCGTGCTCAGCCACAGCAATCTTTGCTAACTCCTTAGTTGTTGCCTTGGCCACACCTGCTGGTGTAAAGCCACTCATAGCGATGTGCTCGCCATTCTTAATCAGTGCCGCAGCCTCTGCAGCAGTCATACGTGTATAAGCCATTTCTTTTCGTTATTAAAAATTTTGCGTGCAAAATTAATGATTTTCGGCCAAATTACCAAACTAATTATCAATTATCTATCAATTATCAATTTTTATAGTTGTTCCATCAGCACATCCCATACGGCAATGATGTGACAGAGGCTGCCCGCCAACACAAAGAAATGGAACACGGAGTGCATATATCTCTTCTGATGGAAACTATAGAAAACGGCACCCGTAATATAGCAGACACCCTCGGCGATAATCCATATGACAGCAGCTGTCGAGACGGAGTCAATCAAGGGTTTGAAGGCCACCAACACAGAAAGTCCCATGCCGATGAAACAGAAGGTTTCCAGATTGGAATGCTCCTTCAGCCGCACAAAACTCACAATGGTGCCCGCAATGGCACAAGCCCACACAAACAAGAACAGGCTCCAACCCCAATAGCCCTGCGTGCGTAGAGCCACCAGTGTCAATGGTGAGTAAGAACCGGCAATATGCCAGTAGATGGCGGCATGGTCCCAACGGCGCAACTGCTCTTTCCATTTGGACCGCATGGGCAGTGCATGATAGACGGTAGATGCGATATACGACCCCAACATGCCGAACAGATAGAGGCATACGCCCAATCTGGCCCAAGGATTATCACCCCTGAACGCCATCCACAGAAATACCACACCGAATACGGCCCCCATCACGATACCACCTGCGTGGCTCCATGAGTTCCAAAGTTCTTCTTTATGCGTATATCTGATAGCCATATCGTTGTTTGATGGTTGAAAGTGCGACAAAAGTACTATATTTATGCGACACAGCCAAATAACAGCCGCTTTTTTTAGCTAAAATGTTAAAACTGTGAATAAAAATATGGTTTTCACACACTTCTTCGTACCTTTGCGCCGTCAAAAACGAATAAACGACGATATGAAGAAAACAATTTCACGCCTGGTGCTGCTTTGCACCTTTATGCTGACTGCCAACGTGAGCAGTGCCCAAGATCTGAACGATGTACTCAACGCCGTATTAGGCGGTGCCAACTCTGATATGGCAGAAGGTCTGACCTCTGTCTTCTCAGCCAACAAGCAGGCTACAGCCGACAAGATTATCGGCACATGGGTCTACGAAGAGCCTGCCATCGTCTTCACCTCTGATAATCTGCTGACAAAGGCTGGTGCCAAGATTGCCTCTAACAAGATTGAGAACAAGATACAGGAGCAGCTCAATAAATATGGCATCAAGCCTGGTGCTTTCTCTATGACGTTCAATGAGGACGGCACGGTCACAGAGACATTGGGTAAGAAGACCTACAAGGGCAAGTGGAGCATCAAGGATTCTAAGTTGCAGCTCATCGTTACGGGTGTCCGCAATGTGGCCATCACCACTCAGATCAGCGGTTCACGCATGCAGTTTGTCACCGATGCCACCAAGTTGCTCAACATGTTTAAGGCCTTTGGTGCCAAGTCTACCAACTCAAACATCAAGACCATCACCTCGCTGATGAAGAATGTGAAGGGTATGCAGACGGGCGTCACTCTGAAAAAGCAATAACCACATCGTGCTGTCTGTCCTTAGGCAGCACTTTTAGTTTCTCCACCTTTCCATCTCTGAGCTCCGCTTCAATCGTTGTGTTACGCGAGGCATGGAGCTTAAATCGCACGCTCCATTCGCGAGGCCACGCAGGAAACAGGTATATCTTGTCGCCGACCTCTTGCATCAGCATTTCCTGCATGCCAATCATGCCTGAGCCGCCCCAGTTATGGTCAGGTGTCCAATCGAAGCCAGGGCCCCAGAAGGCGGGGAATCGGTGTGGACCGTTTGCCATCTTGAGCTGTAGCAGTTTCCGGGCTTCGTCGGTCAGTCCCAAGCATGCAGCCCATATCAGGTCTTGCTTCCATCCTACGTGCGAACGGAACTTCTGGGCATACTCGCCATTGAAGTAGGTATTGCGGGCTATCTCAAGGTCGGGACGTCCCACGCCGTACATACGCCAAGGGAAGACGGGATAGAGTTGGGTGGTCTCTACGTTCTGCACCCGTTCGTAGTGCAAGGCAGGGGCTATCATGCTGTCTTTAATAGTGATGTCTGGTATGCGACGCAGAAATGTGGTATCGCCTATGGCAGTAGCTACCGTACGAAGAGCGGCAATAGTCGACGTGGAGTTATAGGCACCCTTAAACGTCTCACCACCCGAACCCGGATAGAGCACCAGCTTCCCATTGCCGTCCAACCGCTTGGCACCCCGTTGGTTAGCCAGATACTGATAGTGCTCATCGAAGAAGCGCAGACACGAACGTATCATCGGCAAATAGCGTGCTACGTCGAATGTGGAATAGCGGCTGGCTTCGAGTGCCATCATACAAAACTCGAGGCAGGTGTCCCACTCGTATTCCAGCCAAGCATTACGCTCCATACCGGGATCGAACCCCTTTGGACGCTTGGTGCCGTACTCGGGATAGCAGGGCAGTCCGTAGTTCTCTATCTGTTCTGTCAGACAGGCACCCTCGTGTCCCCAATACAGGCGTGAACGTTCCTCGGCATTCTGATAGATATTCTGATAGAATTCCAACTGAGGTTGCAACAGGTCGTAGTCACCGCTTTTCAGCATGGGCCAATAGACAAGTCGCTGATTCTGAGCGGTATGCACGCCACCACCCCAATTGCGGAAGTCAGGAGTCAACTGGTATTCTGCAGCCGTGTTGACATACTCAGGATCAAAGGTGAAGAGTCCGCCATTAAACTTGGTAGGCCACTGACCGCGACTGTTACATCCCAGCATATAGCGGAACAACGTATAGTTGCGCACCAGCGGCTGATAGCTCTCATCGTAAGAACCCAGCGCCTCGATATAGCTGCGCTGCCAAAACTGCTGCCACCAGCGGCTGGTCTGCTTGCGGTCGTAGTCGTGTTTCACCTGCCGCTCCGTCTTCGCAAGCTGATCGTTCCATTTGACCATATTGCCCTGTGTTGTTGCCAGCGTAATCTGCACCTGCAACTTCTTTCGCGGCCTATCGGTAGCAAACATCCATCCCTTATAATCGCTGCTGGCATAATGGCCGCTGATGGTGTCAACAAAGACTAATCCCTCTCCCTTCATGCGTCCGCCGAAGGTCAGGTTTTTCAGCGGATTGTACAGTTTGTCCTTCACACGCTGCATCTGCTGTTGCTCGACGGTGGCATCGAAGACGGTCTCTTCGCCATTACGATGCAGGAAGGTGATGGCCGAGTTGGATACGCTAATGCTGTCGTGGCGCGTCTGCAGGCCTTTGGGTGCCGCAAACTTATAACTGCTCTGAAAGGCTTCGCGCTTGGTCATCAGAATGTCGCGTGTGCGCCAGTTTTCGTAGGTAGTCACGATGTTCAGCGCCTCTTTCTTGCTTTCTATGTCAACGTGTACTACAGGTTTCTTGACGTCGGCCCATATCTGGATAGATATGCGTCCGTCGGTCACCTCGACATAGCCCTCCTTCAGATGCAGAATCTGTCGGAACGACTGCTCGTCGAGTCCTGGCGACAAGCTGATGCGGAAACGGCCTTGCTTCAGCAGCGTGTTGTTCTCGTCGAACGAACCGCTACGGCTCAGATAGAACAGCACATCGCCCTGCTCTACCCATACATTCATGCCGATATCACCGCCGCCGCAGGGCATCGATTCCGACGAGTTACGGCTGGGTGATGTCCACTCATAATTGGCTGGCTGCGCATGGGCTGTCAGTAGTGCAAAAGCCAAAAAACACAAAAATAGCACCTTTTTCATATTATTAATGACGAAAAAAATGTATCTTTGCACCCAAATTAAAACAAATGAAATATATGTGGATGATGATTTTTACGCTGTTGCCCCTGCTGGCAATGGGTTATATTGGTTGGCACGTATGGTGTATGTTGCCCCTGTCGTGGCCATGGAAACTGCTCGTCGTCCTGTTGATGGTTGCATCGTTTCTGTTGATGTTTGCAGGCATCTTCCGCTCTACCGACCGCATGCCGATGGCGCTTGCCACGTGTGTCTACGAGGTGGGCACATCCAGCGTCTTCATCCTGCTCTATCTGTTCATGACATTCCTGGTGCTCGACCTTGGCCGCCTCTTTCGGCTCATTCCGCGCTCCTTTTTCTATAACAACTGGCTGACTACGGGCGGTGTATTCTGCTTCATGTTCATCATCTTTCTCTATGGCTATCTGCACTATCAGAAGAAGTATCGTGAGGAGATACATCTGACCACCGAGAAACGGCTGGAGCGACCCGTTAAGATAGTCATGCTGAGCGACATGCACATAGGCTACCATAACCGCCGCAGCGAACTGGCCCGATGGATAAACCTGATTAACAGAGAGCATCCCGACCTGGTGCTGATAGCCGGCGACATCATCGATGGCAGCATGCGTCCGCTCGTCGAACAGAAGATGCACGAGGAGTTCCAACGCATCTACGCCCCTGTCTATGCCTGTCTGGGCAACCACGAGTTCTATAGCGGTGAGCCCGAAGCCAAGCAGTTCTATCAGAAGGCCGGCATCCATCTGCTGCAAGACTCGTGCGAAGTAGTCGGCGACCTCTGCATCATCGGACGCGACGACCGCACCAACATACACCGCGATTCGCTGGGTGTCATCATGAAGAAGGCCGACCTCAGCAAATACTGCATCCTCTTGGACCATCAGCCCTACCATCTGGAACAGGCTGAGCGACAGCACGTCGACTTCCAGTTCAGCGGACACACCCATCACGGACAGGTATGGCCCATCTCGTGGATCACCGAGAGCATCTACGAGTGCGCCTTCGGCTATCACGAACGGGGCAACACCACCTATTACGTCAGCAGCGGCATGGGCATCTGGGGCGGCAAGTTCCGCATCGGCACACGCTCGGAATACGTCGTCGTGACCATCTATCCCAAAGAAGAAGAAATATAAAAACAACAAAGCATATGGCACTGATCAAGAGTTATAAAGGTATGAGCCCGCGCTGGGGCCGCGACTGCTATTTCAGCGAGAACGCCACCATTGTAGGCGACGTCACCTTAGGCGACGAATGCTCCATCTGGTTTAATGCTGTCGTCAGAGGCGACGTAGCACCCATCACCATCGGCAACTGCAGCAATGTACAGGACGGCAGCTGTGTACACGTCACCCACGAAACAGGCCCCACACACATCGGCAACTACGTCACCATCGGCCACAACGTCACCGTACACGCCTGCACCATTCACGACCACGCCCTCATCGGCATGGGAGCCACCCTGCTCGACGGCTGCGAGATAGGTGAAGGAGCCATCGTGGCAGCAGGTGCACTGGTATTGCAAAACACCCGCATTCCAGCAGGCGAGATATGGGGCGGCGTGCCAGCCAAATTCATCAAACCTACACGGCCAGGACAGACCGACAATGCCGAACACTACGTGGCCTACGCAAAATACTACATGGAGGAGAATCCGGAGAACCGGTTTACAAAATAATAGAAAATGGGCGGGCACTCAAGTGTCCGTCCATCTTTCTTTCCCTTCGCTGTCAGCCCGTCAGAAAGGGCCGCGACCAATGCACGAGGTCGTTCCCATAGCGGTCAGAGCCGCCGTCAAAATACTGATGATTACCTGAATAATCGTTTTCCACGTCTCCTTTTTCATCTTTTTAATGTTTAATGTTTAACGTTTAATGTAAAGAGTAGCGCCTCTCGGCGCACTCTTTAATCGCCTTCGCCTGGTTCATCGCCGTTGTTGGTGGATCCTGGGGTCGGAGTCGGAGTCTCAGTGCCTTCTCCGCCGTTAGAACTCTCCTCTTCGTAGTCGGTGAAGTTCTTGGGCAACTCGGTCACGTTGCCAGCCTTGGTCAGTTCGCTGCGGGTGAACTCTCCAGTAGCACGGGCGCGCATGTAAACGCTGTCGATGTGCTTAATGGTAGAGAAGTCAGCCGACGTTGGCGCACCTTTCTTCTTGGTTTTGATGCCAGCGCTGAAGATGGCCAGCCCGTCGAGCTTCACGGCCTTGCCTTCGAGCATCAGCTCGCGGATGCAACCGATCATGTCCGTCAGCACGCCCTTGATGGCTCCCTTGGAGTACGGAGTGTTGTGCTCCGACATGTGCTTGGCCAGCTCGTCGACGTTGATGGTCTTGCCGATAGTTACGGCACGTGCGAACCACTTGCCATAGGCTACGCTCTGGGGATTTTTGTTTTGATACTTACGATAAAATACGCTCATAATCTTTTGTTTTTCATGGTATTAGATTCTCGTGCGACCAGCTACATCGGGTGGCCGCTTCCCGCCTTTGCCATTAGATCTTTTGACTGCGTCCATCTCTGTCGCGACTCGGCCATTCAAGCGAGCTTGATGGCTCTCGCTGCTCCATCGATTGACAATGCAAAGGTACAACATTTTTCGTGCGATTCCAAATATTGAGCCGCTTGATATGTGAAAATCTGTTAATTTTCAGAAACGATATATTTCCGCCTCGCAAACGTAATGTTTAGCCTTGCTAAATGTGCTGTTTACGATTTTACCAAGTCCTCATCACGCTCCATACGATTGGAAACTGTGACATTGGGAATTTGTGACATTAAGCACATTCCCAATGCACAAACAATGCTTATAAATTATATAATATTATAATATTATATAATTCTTAATACTCTCTACTCCCCTCTATGAATATCGAAACCTCCTTAATGTCACAAATTCCAAAAGTCACAAAGTCACGATTAAGCGAGAACCATTAAGATTGCTTAAATGGTCGAGCATGAGCGACTTCAACGAAGTTAAAGTCTAAAAATATTGCTAAAATGTTTGGTGATTAGTACTAAATTTAGTACTTTTGCACCCAAAGACTTTTTTATTATGGGTTCAAAGGAGAAATTGGTAGAGCGATTCAAGAAGAAGCCGAAGGACTTTACGTATGAAGAAACGTTATAAGTTAATAAAATAAGGAGGGTAAGAATTATGGATTATCTGGAGTATAAAGGCTACAAGGGCAGCGTGGAGTATAGCAAGGAAGATAACTGCCTGTTTGGCAAGGTGCAGGGCATGAGTAAGGATCTGATAGCGTATGAGGGTCAGACGCTCGATGAACTGCGCAAGGATTTCGAGGATGGTGTGGACAGCTATATTGAGGGTTGCCTGGCCGATGGCGTGGAGCCGGCAAAGCCATATAGCGGCAAGCTGAATCTGCGTATGTCATCTGAACTTCATTCGCGCGTGGCTGCGTTTGTGGCTTCTACCGGCACTACCATCAATGACTTTATCAATAGCGCCATCAAGAACGAACTGAAGAAGGTGGCGGCATTATAGTGTAAAAGTTTTTTACATCATTTTAGGTACATATGGAAGCTCAAATCATGAAGTTAGAGGCACCCTTCGACTACATTTATTGTAATGGCGAAGTGGGCAAGCATATCAGTACATACATTGTTGGCGAGAGTCGCATTGACGAAGATGGCAAATACACATTGGAGACGCATAGTCATCCGATTGTGCAGTACCAGAATTCGCCTAAAGGTGTGGTTTGGAACCGTGCGGAGCTGACCGACTGCGAAGTACTGTGCTCGGAGGATGACATGCGTATTGATGTACAGACATTCTTTCTTCTTTGTATTCAACGAGCCGATCAAAAGGCCAAAGAGGCAGGCGAAGGGGAATATAGCTTTGCAGCTTGGGACAATTCTGCCGATGAGGCTGAGCCGCTGAAGAAAAAACTGCGCCGGTATGGCATTGGCTTCAAATCTAAAGATAATGTTGTAGAAATTGCTGTTGAAGTTGGTGGATGCAGCGATGGGTATTTCGCCCAACTCATGGAATTAGACATTTTGTATTTCCATCACATTGAACCAACACTTGAAGAACTGGGCAAGCGTCTGACAGAGGAGCGTGAGTATTGGGAGGAATTTTACGACCATGTGGTGAAAATCAAGTTTACACCTGAATCATCGTTGGCACAAGGTTTTGTAGAGTCGTTGTAAGAAGCGTGGCAGACAATCAGGCGATAAACATCAAACTTGAAGACCTCGAAGAGGTGTTCAAAATTCTAGGCTGGAAGGCTGGCGTGGCCGTCCTCGACCAGCGTATTGCCGAATTTGTAAAGGCTAACGACCCGGATGTTGCCAATTTCCTGAAGGATATGGAGAAATACGACAAGCCGAGGCTTCAGGGTAGTCCTGCATCAGATCACAATCGTCAGAGGACAGACAAGGCTGGCTTGAACTATTTCGCACCTACGAAAAATTTGCAGGTGCTGTTGTGCGAAGAATGGTTTGACAAAGTTAGTGCCGACAAGAATAAGTATACAACGGCTTGGCGTGAGAAGTTGGTAACTGACCTGATGGCGTCTGAGTATCGTGACAAGATTGCCGAGGATTGGGCCACGTCCGACCAGCGACTGCAGATAAAGGGACGTATTATTGGTGCGCTCATTGCTGCTGGCGTTATCAACAAGAAAGCCCTAGCTGTCGCGCGTACCTATTATAATACTAATGAGAATACGGCTGAAGTAAAGACATTGGCCAAATATATGGGTGACAGCCGGAAGGAATATTATACGGACTGGATTAAAGAGTATGTAGCGCAACAGTAGCTCAATCCAAAAATGGATTCAGCCAATCGAAAAACACAAAAAACAGCACTTTTTCAATCGAAAACGCATTTTGAACCATAAGCAGGTTTTTCTGTCAAAGGAAAAGCTTGCTTTTTTGTTTTTGTAACTCGCTGATTATCAGCATTCTTTGTTTTTTTATAAAGATTTTCAGGGAAAAGTATTGTGGTACATTCTTCGTGTAACCAATCGAACTCTACCTTTGCAGCAGCAATTTGAAATTGCGAGCGTTCTTTGACATGTTGCGACAACCGAATGCCTCTGGGGATGAGGCGAGCAAAAGTAGTATTCATTCATTAACACCTTAGAGTCGTCTGAAGGAGGCGACGTAAAACAAAATATTTGCAATGAGTAGAAAAAGTAGATTGTCAAGAGCTGTGGCGTGTGACCAGATTCGTGCCCAGCGCGACAAGATGGAGATGAGCAAGGTGAATCATCTCGGAGTGATGAACTCTAAACATTTTCACCTTATCTAATTATCAACAATCGAGGTAAGTGAGCCGAAGAAATCTCATGAGATAAGCTGGCCAGCGTTTCGAAGCTTTCTTCCTCACAAACACTTCGATTTATCATGCAAAAGAATTTTAAGAAGCAGCTATTAGTTCAGAACGTCCAGATGGACGGCAGTATTAACTTCCAGACCAACGGTGACATCAACGTCTACCCTTGCCCCTGGGAATCAGACAAGGAGGTGACCAGCGGCGAACGAGTTCGCTACGAGGGTGGCATCGAGGTGGATGCCGACGGTCGCACACGGGTTAAACGATGGAACCGAGGTTCACGAGGCCCTATGTATGAGACCATCTTCGAGACGGCCCATGCGGCTGTCAAGATCACCCGTGAGAAGACCAACCGCGGTCGTGTGAAGATCGACTTCTCGTTCCCGAAGAAGTACCCGCTGGAGCTGGTGAAGCAGCTCTTCCGCGACGAGACTTTGGAGATTGCGGCGTGGCTGATGACACGTAAAACCAACACATTATGGACTATTAATCGATAAGAAAGGAGGACTGAATTATGAACGAAATGATGATTATGACCATGAAATTCACATGTATCGGCAAGGGGCACGGAGCCCCTTGCTTCCCAGCCGCACGAGAGGATTGGGAGAAGATGCGCCGAGAGCCCTGGCTCGCGCAGATGTGCGCACGTATAGAGAAAGGTGACGATGAGTTGAAGCATCGTTTGCCGGTATGGACTCCGCATTGCGCTGAGTTTCGTGACAACCACCGTGCCATTGCCGACGCATTAAGGCCGCTGAACCGACTGATGTTGGACTTTGACGAGAAGGGTCACACGGATGAAATTGTAAACAGCCTCACCCCCAGCCCCTCTCCGAATGGCGAGGGGAGTGAAATGACTATCGGCGGACTATTGGTGCTATTAGTTGAGGAGAGCGTTCGTCGAGGCACGCATGTTATGGTGGAATTGCCAGAAGGGATGGATGCCGAAACGGCTCAGCAGCTGATGGCAGAGGCTACAGGATTTACACCCGATGCTGCCGTAAAAGATGTTTCGAGGTGCATCTATATGGTGCCCGAGGATCATACGAAGTATGTCAGCGAGAAGTTGTTCAGCCTCACCCCCGACCCCTCTCCAAATGGCGAGGGGAGTGAATACACTCAGGGCAAAACACCAGCAAATAAAAATCAGCAGCCAGACACATTACTCCCCTCGCCCTTTGGAGAGGGGCAGGGGGTGAGGCTTTTCAAGGGCATTCCCTACACATCTATTATCGCTGAGTGGTGGCATCGCAACGGTGGTGAGCCTGCCGAGGGCGAGCGTAACGTGAAGCTTCACAAACTCGCGGTCAACCTTCGTGCCATCTGCGACAACCGAAAGGACTTGCTGATGCAGGTGATGCCACGTTTCGGACTTTCTGACGTGGAGCTTCGCAGTGTTGTGGATTCGGCCTGCAAAGAGCCGCCCAAGGGCATTTCGAAGGTGATGCAGCAGATTGTCGATGCACTCGAAATCGGCATTTCTTCTGATGAAATCGAGGATGCCGAGGCTGCTCAGGCTGAAACTGGCGTGAAGGTGAATGTCAAAGCCTTGCCTATCGGACTCAAAGAGAGTCTCGTTGGTGTGCCCGTCTCGATGCACATGCCTGTGCTCTGTGGTGTGATGCCGATTTGTGCGGCCTATGCTGACCTGGTTGAGGTGGAATATTGTGACGGCAACAAGCACCGCCTCGGGCTGATGTCAATCATTCGTGGCGAACAGGCTTCTAACAAATCGGTGGTGAAGAATGCTATCGACATTTGGAAGCGTCAGTTCGACGAAGAGGATGCCTTGGCTCGTAAGCGCGAAGAGGAATGGAAGGAGCGAAAGAAGGGGCGCAAAGCCAACGAAAAGGCTCCTGAAGATCCCCATGTGCTGATAAGGATGGTTCCCGTAACCGTCTCGTGCTCAACGCTTTTGAAACGTTTCAAGAACTCTGCCGGACACACCTTGTATTCGTTTGGTGAGGAGCTTGACACGCTTCGAAAAACCAACGGTGCCGGGTCTTGGTCGTCGAAGTATGACATCTATCGCCTGTCGTTCGACAATGGCGAATGGGGTCAGGATTACAACTCGGACGCGGCTGAGTCGGGAGTGGTCAAGGTGGCTTACAACTGGACCATGCTGGGCACCAACGGAGCCATGCGGAAGTGCTTCAAGCAGGACAACATCGAGAACGGACTCAGCTCTCGAATCCTCGTGGCCGAGATGCCTGACGCCAGCTTCTCGAAAATGCCCAAGTTTGGCAAGCGTTCAGCAGAGGACGAGGCTCGAATCCAAGAGGCTGTCAGCCGTCTGCGTTCGTTCTCAGGACTCGTTGACACCCCTCGACTCCGCAAGGCCATCGAGCAGTGGTGCGAAGAGAAACGTGTTGAGGCTGCCAAGGACATCGACCACGTGAAGGACACCTATCGTAAACGTGCTGCCGTCATTGGTTTCCGTTGCGGGGTTATCTTCCATCTGTTGTCGGGTGCCAAAAAGGAGTCAAAGGCTTGTTTGGATTTTGCGCTGATGATGGCCGAGTATTGTCTGAGTCAGCAAATCAAGACCTTCGGCGAGGCATTGCAGAATCAGTATGTCGATGCTCAGGACGAGTGCCAGCGCTATGGCGCCAACCACTCCGTGTTCGACCAACTGGCACCTGTGTTCACGATGGATGACCTCCGTGCCCTGAAACGCAATTTCTGTGGCGATTCTGCCCTTCGCAAAATCATCTCACGCTGGTATCGTGACCGTTGGATTGACCGCATTGACAAGACGCATTGGGGTAAGGTAAAAACGGTGTAACAAAAGAACCGTCCCTCTGTGACATTGTGACATTTGGAATTTGTGACATTAAGGATATTTATTATGGAATTAGTATTGACACGCATAGCAAAGCGCAAGACCTACACAATAGGTAGGCTTGCCATCATTGAACGAGTAGATGACGAGTATCTGGCAGGAGAGCGTGAAGTGTACTTCTGCGACACCCTCGAACCAACAGCCCTCGAACTGAAAACAAAGGTTTCGAAAGAAGCCGTCCTTCGTTCGCCTCAGAAAGCCCAGAGCCTAAAGCCCTTTGCCATCCCCGAAGGCCGCTACGCAGTAGTTATCACCTACTCGCCAAAGTTCAAGCAGTGGCTTCCCGTCCTCCTTGGTGGCCCCGACTTCAACCACCTCTTCAAGGGCATCCGCATTCACGCGGGCAACACCGCCAAGGACACTCAAGGCTGCATCCTCGTTGGCCGCAACCAACTCGTCGGCCAAGTCCTTGAATCCCGCAAGTGGCTCTACGAACTCAAGATGAAGATCGTGGAGGCCAAAGACCGTGGGGAGGCCGTATGGATTACCATCAAGTGAAAGAAAAGGCGGGCGCATTGATGTGATGCGTCCGCTTTCTTTTTATCATCAAAAAATGCGTTTATTTTGCTATCAGCGAAACGGCGAAACCGCCACCGGGGGCTTCAGTGAGCTTCAGTACATCCTTAGCCGTGACCACCTGCTTCGTGATGACATAGGCCTTGGGATTGGTCTCGTAGTGGGCATCCTTGGCGTCGGCATAGATGGTGCAGTCGTATTTGCGGCCCTTGTCGAGGAAATCGAGCTTGATGGTGCTCTTGTGGCCGTTCTCGTCGCACTTGCCGCCCAGGAACCAGTTGTCGGTGCCCTTGGCCTTGCGGGCTACGGTGATGTAGTCGGCAGGCTCGGCCTCAAGATAGATGCTCTGGTCCCAGTCGCACGCTACGTCGCGGATAAACTGGAAGGCGTCGTCGTATTTCTCGTAGTGTTCGGGCAGGTCGGCAGCCATCTGCAGGGGTGAATACATGGTGAGATAGAGGGCCAGCGAGCCAGCGATGGTGATGCGTGCCCACGATGTATTGTCGCTCCACGTAGACAGCTTGGTTTCGAAGATGCCTGGCGTATAGTCCATCGGACCGCCCTGCAGTCGAGTGAACGGCAGGATGCAGGTATGGTCGGGACGTGAGCCGCCGAAGGCCTCGTACTCAGTACCGCGTGCCGACTCGTTGCCTACCAGGTTAGGATAGGTGCGGCAGAGTCCGGTGGGACGCGTAGCCTCGTGGGCATTGACCATGATATGATGACGGGCAGCCTCTTTGACCACGTAGAGATAGTGATTGTTCATGGACTGCGAATAGTGGTGGTCGCCGCGTGGGATGATGTCACCCACATAGCCCGTCTTCACTGCGTCGTAGCCATAACGGTTCATCAGCTTGAAGGCGTCCTTGATATGGCGCTCGTAGTTCTGTGCCGACGACGATGTCTCGTGGTGCATCAGCAGCTTGACGCCCTTGGAATGGGCATAGTCGTTGAGCATCTTAATGTCGAAATCGGGATAGGGCGTCTGGAAATCGAAGACGTCGCGCTTCCACATGTTTGCCCAGTCTTCCCAACCGACATTCCAACCCTCGACAAGCACCTGCTGCAGCCCGTTCTTGGCGGCAAAGTCGATGTAGCGCTTCACCTTCTCGTTGTTGGCAGCATGACGGCCATTGGGCTTCGCTAATTGATAATTGATGATTGTTGATGGTGAATTGGGGAAGGCATCGCCAGCCAGTTTGATGCTGGGGAACTCGTCGGTATAGTTCCACGACGACTTGCCGACAATCATCTCCCACCATACACCGCAGTACTTGGTGGGGTGAATCCATGAGGTATCCTCCAGCTTACAAGGCTCGTTGAGATTGAGAATGAGATTGCTGGAGAGCATGTCGCGGGCATCGTCGCTCACCATGACGGTGCGCCAAGGTGTCTCGCAAGGTGTCTGCATGCAACCCTTCAAGCCGGTAGCATCGGGCGTGAGATGGCTCACGAAGGTGAATGGAGCGGGAACGGGCCACGGAGAGGGCTTGGGATCGGGTGTATACGCATTGCTGCCGCCTCCGAGCTTAGTGCTGAGCGCCTTGGTCTGCGCGTCGACCAGTTCGAGATGCATGGTGGCATAGTCGAGACAAGCGGCCTCGTGGATATTGATATACAGCCCATCGGCACTCTTCATCTGCAGCGAGGTCTGCACACCGGTCTCAGAGAATACGGCCACCGAGGAATTACCCCAGTTGACAGCCTGCTTCATACGTCCGCGGATTTCAGAGAGCTTGGTTTCCTGAGTCTCCTGCTCCTGGGTATCGTAATCGCCAGGCAGCCACCAAGCGGTATGGTCGCCAGCCATTGCAAACTCCGAGCGTTCCTCTTTAATGAGGAAGTAGTTGAGATCGGCCTGCTGAGGAAACTCATAGCGGAAGCCGATGCCATCGTCGTAGACGCGGAAGCGGATGATGATGTCGCGCCAGTGGCTGATCAGAGCCAGACCGTCGTCGTTGCCGTTGCCTCTATACTCAGTGGTGTCGGGCAATCGCTGACGCAGGCTGACAGCCATTTCGTTGTAGTGGTTGCGGATGTCGCGCGTCTCACCCCAAACGGGTTGCCACGTCTCGTCGAACGTCGACTGTTTGATTTCCGCCACCTCGAAGCCATCCATCAGGTCGGTCTCGTTCAAGCCCTTCGATGCATGCTTATCCTTGGCCAGCTCCAGTCCGAGGTGCGACGGGCGTATCACTTCCCTACCCTTATAAGATAAGGTATACGTGGGGCGGCCCTTCTCGAGCGTGAAGTTGAGCACGAGATTGCCATTAGGCGAATTAACTTCTGTAGCCATTGCCATCAGCGGCAACAACAGTAATGCTAGTAATAAGTTCTTGCGTTTCATTTTGTTACGATGTTTATTTACGTCCACTCTGGGAAATTAATGTCTTAATGGTCTCGTTGAAGTCGTCCTCGTGCAACAACTGCTCGATAGTGAGATGCATGCGGTAACGCCAGTAGTGACGGGGATTGGCGGGAATGTTGATACGCTCGGCATTGGCATCAGGCAAGCGCAGGCGCTCGTCGATAGACAGCCAGTCTTGCAACGACAGCAGACAGAGCATAGAGGGCGACGTGAGATGACGGCTCACAATGTCCTTAGCCAGCCAACCGGGTAATGGGTGAGGTGCGGCACCACCACGATAGAGCATCGAGTTGAAGTAGTCCTGCGTGCGCTCTTCATCCTCGTCCCACCACTGACGCAGCGTAGGCATGTCGTGCGTAGAAATGGTACATACGGAACGATAGGGGTTGCGGCTGAGATGGCCGAAGCGCACCTTATCGTCCTTAGGCATCGACTGGATTTCGAGCGAGAGGATGCGCAACTCGTTCATCACCCAGGGCACGCAATCGGGCACCATACCGAGGTCTTCGGCACAGCACAGCATACGGGTAGCCTGCGTCAGTCGAGGCAGCTTCTTCATAGCCTCCTGATACCAGAACTGGTTGTTGCGGCGATAGAAATAGTCGTTGTAGAGGCGGTTGAAGTTATACTTCTCGCCATCGTCCAGCTTCTGATAGGGCTCCTGATACTGCACGGCAATACGTGGGTGCCAGCGGTCGCTGCGCTTGTGGTCGACCAGGAACAGATCGTCGTGACCATATATGCCATAGCCTTCTATCTCTTCGCGGCTCAAACCAAGGGCGGGAGCGAACTGACCTTCCAAGCCAGACTTCTCGGGCACGGGAATCTCCCAGATACGGAAGAAGCCAAGCACGTGGTCGATACGATAGGCATCGAAATACTGAGCCATCTTGCGGAAACGGCGTACCCACCACTGACAGCCATCCTTCAGCATCTCGTCCCAGTTATACGTGGGGAATCCCCAGTTCTGCCCATCGGCAGAGAACGGATCGGGTGGCGCACCAGCCTGACCATTCAGATTGAAGTACTTAGGCTCTACCCAAGCCTCAACACCGTCGCGACTGATACCGATGGGGATATCGCCCTTCAGAATGACGCGGTGCATGCGGGCATACTCGTGGGCGGCATGCATCTGCTGGTCAAGATTGAACTGCACGTAGCACCAGAAGTCTTGCTGGCTATTGGCCTTGGGCTTTTGGTTTTTGGCTTCATCGGGCCATTCGGAGAAGACTGCGGTGCCATACTTGTCGCGATTGACACAGAACTGAGCGTAAGGCACCAACCATTCTTCGTTGTCCTGATAGAACTGCTTGTAAGCCTTCGTAGCCTTCACGCGCTTCCACTCTTGCTCGAACAGCACTTGCAGATACTCCAGCTTGGCCGTGAACATACGCTCGTAGTCAATCTGAGGCAGCGCATTCAACTCCTGGCGCAGCTGTTCGAAGTGGGCCTTCTTGTCTGCATCTTTGATGTCAGGCAACTGCCTGAAGTCGGTATATTGCGGATGCAGGGCATAGATGCTGATCGAATTATACGGATAGCTGTCCTGCCATGTGCGTGTCATATTGGTGTCGTTGATGGGCAACACCTGAAGAATACGCTGGTTGGTCTTGTTGGCCCAGTCGACCATGAGCTTCAGATCGCCGAAGTCGCCCACACCAAACGAGCCCTCGCTGCGCAGCGAGAAGATAGGAATCACCGTACCCGCACCCTTCCAGGGATAGAGCGAGAAGTTGGATTGCGAGAGTTCGTAGACCACCACTTCGTTGTCGGCTATCTTGGTCAGCGATACGGTGCGGTTGCCACCTTCTTCCCATACGGGTTTTTCAACGCCGAGCAGTACAAACTTAAACTCGAAGGTCTCGGACAGCGCATTTGCATCAAGGCTGACAACCCACTCGTGATACTCGTGTTCGAACATGGGGATGGCCTTGTTGACATCCCAATTGCCAAGTGCATCACCTGCACCTACGATGCCCAGCTGCTGACCAATACGGAGTTGCGGCGCACGAACCTTCAGACGAACGGTGCGCTGATACTCTGTCGTGATGCTCAGCTCGCGCTGGTTAGCCATCACGCAATCGGTAAAGGCCGAACTGTACAGATAGGCATCCTCAGGAATGTCAATCCAGTGGTCGTACACCGTATAGCGCATGCCCTTCTGAGCAGCAAACTCCAAACGGTGGGGCTCGACAAGCCATTCATGACGGGCCTCAGCATCGCCACGCATCAGACTGTAGTAATAGTCGATAAACGTGCCAGGCTTCATGACCTTTGACAACTCAACAAACCAATGCGAACCATCGAGGGTCGTCATCTTATGTTGCGATACCTTCGCAGTATCCTCTGAGAGGATGTTCAGTACCAACTCTTCACCGAAAGTGGTCTGATATTCGACGTTGAAAAGTAACTTCATAAAATTCTGTATTTATAGTTTCTACGAGCAAAAGTACGAAAAATCCCCATTCGGTAGTTGCCAAATGGGGAAGGAATCTATCGTTTGACGATGCAAACGTTTGCATTATCGCTTGTTACGGATGACGGTAACACAACAGGCGCCAACGACCAACAGGACTCCAGAAACAATCATCATCGACGACTGATGGCTGCCTACCAACGACAGAACGATACCACCACAAAGGGCTGCAACAATCTGCGGAATGCAAATAGTGCCATTGAACAAGCCCAGGTAAGCACCCATGTGGCCGTAGCCCTGAAGGGCATTGGTGACAAAGGTAAAAGGCATGGCCAGCATAGCAGCCCAGGCACAACCGATCAGCAGGAACGGAATGAACTGCATATATTGGTCGTGGAGGAACGGTACCATCGCAAAGCCTACGGCACCAATGACCAGACTGACAGCATAGGCCACCTTGGTATTCTTAAACTGAGGGAGAACGGCAGCCCAGACAACAGAGCCAACGGCCTGAACAGCAAAGAGCACGCCTACCCAGTTGCCTGCAGCCTGGAACGGCTCGCTGGCAGGATCGGTCGTATTCCACACCGTCTCGGCAATAGCACCCGTTGTATAGTTCCACATATAGAGGAATGCAGCCCAGCAGAAGAACTGCACTAAGCCCACCTTCCAAAAGGTAGAGGGTGCATTCTTCAGCAGAGTGAGCCAGTTTGCACTCTCTTCTTTCTCTTCCGATACGGGATTATACTCGGCATAGTCCTGAGGATTCCACTCCTTAACCTTCGAGGTGGTATAGATGACGCAAAGAATCAGAATGGCAGCGCCGATATAGAACGACCAGATGACTGAATCGGGCACAACACCTTTCTCTGCCACATTGCTGATGCCGATGAAGGTGAAGATGAAGGGGAACAGATAACCGGCTACGGAGCCGGCATTGCAGAGGAACGACTGGATGCTATAGGCCTTGGCCTTCTGCTCCTCATTGACCATATCGCCCACCAGCATCTTAAAGGGCTGCATCGCCATATTGATGCTGGTATCGAGGAACATCAAGGCTATTAGTCCGAACATCATGGCTGCACTCACCGTCAAACCCAACGAACCGGCATTAGGCAACAGGCACATCACCAAGACAGCAACGGCGGCTCCTATAAATAAATAAGGTATACGGCGTCCAAAGCGGGTCCATGTCTTGTCGCTCAACGTTCCCACGATGGGCTGTACCAGGATACCCATCAGCGGAGGCAGTATCCAGAAATAACTCAGGTTGTGAGGATCAGCACCTAACGTGGCAAAGATTCTCGAGATGTTTGCACTCTGAAGGGCATACGCTATCTGTACGCCAAAGAACCCGAAACTAAGGTTCCAAAGGTTCCAAAAGGATAAATTAGGTTTCTGTTTCATATTATCTTAATTCTTAATTCTCAACTCATAATTCTTAACTCTAAACTCTTAATTATCTCGTGGTTCCACGAATAATCAGGCGTGTCCTGACAATGCGACGTACGGCTTTGTCACGAGGTATTAGGCCTTCCACCTGACTGATAAGGATATCGGCAGCCTCCTCACCCACCTTGACACCACGCTGCTCTACAGTGGTCAGCATAGGGTCGCAGGCGATGGAGCGGTAACCATTCGTAAAACCGCATATCGAAATATCCCTGGGCACCTTGAATTTCATGTGCTTGGCGGTATAGAGAATACCTATTGCCGTATCGTCGTTGATGGCAAAGAAACCATCAGGACGGTCCTCACGCTTCAGTAGTTCTGGTGTGATGGCTTCCGCATCGGCACGGTTATCACAAATGCGCGTCAGAGTTTCATCGTAAGTAAGCCCGTGCTTCAGCAGTGCATCCTTGTAGCCATTGAAACGATTCTTCGAAATCTCCATCGTGAAAGGCGATCCGTAGAAGGCAATACGTTTGCAGCCGGTCTCGATGAGATGCGTCACGGCATTGAAAGCACCCATGTAGTCGTCGACCACCACACGACTGGCATTCACGCCCGTACAGATGCGGTCGTAGAACACCAAGGGCAAACCGGCATCCATCAGCCGCTGGAAATGGTCGTATTTGAGCGTGTCCTTAGCCTGCGACACAATGATGCCGCACACCTTATTCTCATAGAACGACTGGCAGATATGTTTCTCGCGCTCGTAGTTCTCCTGACTGGTGGCCACCAGCAACCGATAACCTCTGGCCGATGCCTCCTCCTCAATGCCGCTCAACACAGAGGCAAAATAGTAGTGTACGAAGCTGGGGACGATGACACCAATCACCTTCATGGGTTGCAAACGGGAAAAACGCAACGACTCGGCAATGACGTTGGGAATAAAGTTGTGCTCACGGGCATACTGCTGAATGGCTGCCCTGCGCTCGGCTGAGATACGCGGCGAATCTTTCAGTGCTCTGGACACGGTAGCCACCGAGATACCAAACTCGCGGGCAATGTCCTTCATTGTCAATGGTGCATTCTCTTTCATCAGGTCTGTAGCAATTACGGATGCAAAGTTACCAAAAAGTTTCTTTCGGTGACTTTTCCACCTTATTATTTATTAAAATAGCAAAATGCAAACGTTTGCATTATGCTAATAACGTATTTATTTGAAAAAAAGTATGAACGAATCAAAAGAATCCCTATCTTTGCACTTGATTTAAATCAAATTCTTTGAATTTCGAGAACCAAACAAGTATACTAACTTTAAAAATTAAATGATGAAGCAGGTAAACATTAAGATTCCGTTTAGGATGTTTGTCCTCATGCTTGGACTATTCCTATCGGTTGGAGCCTTTGCACAAATCAATGTCAAAGGTCATGTTAAGGATGCTCAGGGTGAACCTATCATCGGTGCCACCGTACGTGTAGCGAACACTCAGACCGCTACTATTACAGACTTCGATGGCGACTTCAACCTGACAGCTAATCAAGGTGCTGACATTGTAATTACTTATGTCGGCTATCAGACTACTACCGTCAAGGCAGCTCCCAATGTGGAGGTTACACTGCAGGACGATGCCGCCCTACTTAATGAAATCGTGGTAATCGGTTATGGTCGCGCTAAGAAGAACGACTTGACCGGTGCTGTTACAGCTATTAAGCCCGATGAGTTGAGCCACGGTCTGCAAACAAGTGCTGATGACATGCTGAGCGGTAAGGTTGCCGGTCTGAACATCGTCAGCGAAGGCGGTGCTCCTGGTGCCGGTTCTAAGATCCGCATCCGTGGTGGTTCGTCACTGTCTGCATCTAACGATCCTCTGTATGTCGTAGATGGACTGCAACTCGACCCCGCAGGTATCTCTGGTATGAACCCATTGGCATCTATCAACCCCAATGACATCGAGAGCTTTACTGTCTTGAAAGATGCATCAGCAACAGCCATCTATGGTTCGCGCGCATCAAATGGTGTCATCATCATCACTACCAAGAAGGGTAGAGCAGGTCAGAAAGCCAAGGTTTCATACAATGGTAACGTCTCTATTTCATTTAAGAAAAAGACACTTGACGTATTTGATGGCCCTGGTTTCCAGAACTTCGTGAAAGAAAGATTCGGAGAGGATAGCCCTGAATATGCTTTGCTGGGTTACTACGATGAGAACGGTGTAAAACAGTATGCAAATACCAACTGGCAAAACGAAATCTATCGTGCTGCCATCTCTACCGACCACAACATCACAGTTACTGGTGGTACTGCCAATATGCCTTACCGCGTATCTGCCGGCTTTACCAATCAGCCTGGTATCGTTAAGTCTACCTATTTCCGTCGTTATACGGGTAGCTTCAACCTTGCACCAGTATTATTCAACGACCACTTGCGCCTGAACATTACAGGTAAGATCATGCATGCTCAGCGTAGCTGGGACAATGGCGCCGTAGGTGCAGCAGCATATATGGATCCTACTAAGCCCATCAAGCTGAACCAGAACATGTACAACAAGTACTTCAACGGCTATTTCCAGTGGTCAAAAGCTGCAAGCTTCCCCAATGACACTAACTGGGAATATGCTTTCGATGGCAACGCTACAGCTAACCCTGTTGCACTCGTTGAAAACAACGGTACTACCTCAAGAGCTACAACATTCCAAGGCAACTTTGGTATAGACTATGCTATTCATGGCTTTGAAGATCTCCATATCTTAGCAAATCTGGCTGGTAACTATACAAAAGCCAAGGAGGAAACCACTAATAATCCATATACCACCTCTAGCTATTACTATGGATGGGATGGTTGGAAAAAGAATAACAACTACAACCACATTTTCAACATCTTCCTGCAGTACACTAAAGAGCTGAAGAAAGACGTTCACAATCTGGATGTTCAGGTTGGTTACGAGTGGCAGCGCTATCATGCTGAAAGCGACAACTGGGGACATGGTACTATTCCTGAGACAGCATCTGTTGGAGCTGGTTCAAACTATAATGAGCCTACAGGTATTACCAAGTGGGAATCAGAAAACCGCTTACGCTCTTGGATCGGCCGTGTAAACTACACATTGCTGAATCGCTACCTCCTCACCTTCACAATGCGTGCCGACGGTTCTTCACGTTTTGCTAAGGGCCACGAGTGGGGTTACTTCCCCGCTGCTGCTTTGGCTTGGCGTATTAAGGAAGAGCCTTTCCTGCGTGACAATGAGGCAATCAACGACCTGAAACTGCGTTTGACTTATGGTAAGACCGGTCAGCAGAACATTGGTTACGACTTCTACTACATTCCAGCATTCACAGCTAACTATAACCACGCATATTATCCTCTGTTCGGTAACGGTCAGACCGTACGTCCAGGTGTTTACAACACCGACCTCACTTGGGAGAAGACTACTACTTACGATGTCGGTTTGGATATTTCATTCCTGGACAGCCGCGTAAGCCTTACTGCAGACTGGTACTATCGCAAGACCACCGACCTTATTAACAACATATACGTTCCTGCAGGTGCTAACTTCGGTGCTCAGACGGTAGGTAATATCGGTAAACTCCACAACGTGGGTGTTGAATTTATGGCAACGTTGCGTCCTATCGTTTCAAAGAATCTGAATTGGGAGGTAACATACAACTTCACCTATAACAAGAACAATATTGATGACCTGGCTTCCGACCTGATTGAGTATGGTAATATTGGACTGTCGAAGAACGGACAGGCATATCAGACTGATCATTCTTCTTCTTCGTTCTACGTATATCGTCAGGTTTACGACCAGAATGGAAAGATTGTTCCTCACACATTTGTAGACCGCAACGGCAATGGTGTCCTCGACAGCGACGACAAGTATTTCTACTATCACGCCGATCCCGATGTCACCATGGGTCTGGGTTCAAAGGTAACCTATAAGAATTGGGACTTCAGCTTCAACTCACGTGCAAGCTTTGGCAACCATGTATTCAATGCCAACATCAATGGCACATACATCAGTTCTGCAGGCTTGGGTTCTAACCTGAACTTCATGCACAACATTCCGACATTGGCTCTTAACTATGGATTGACCGATGCATCTGAGGCACAGCCTATTTCTGACTGCTGGGTACAGAACGCTTCGTTCTTCAAGCTCGACAATGTTACTGTTGGTTACTCGTTCCAGAAGCTTCTGGGCAGAAATATCACTGGTCGTGTTTATGCTACGGCACAAAACATCTTCACTATTACAAAGTATGATGGTCTTGACCCAGAGATTCAAAATGGTATCGAGAGTAGCATCTATCCTCGTCCATTCACTACTATCTTAGGTTTGAACCTGAACTTCTAATCTTACCTTATATAAATAAATTAAAAGGAAAATCAATATGAATATCAAAGGTATTAAAAATATAATGGCTGTGGCCTTTATGGGTGTTGCCACACTTTGCTTTACAGCATGTGACAACAACTCTAGTATCTTGGGCGGTTCATTACATCCTGACAACCCCAATCCACAGCAAACGACCCAGGCTGACTATGATGGTATTCTGAATAAGATCTATGGCAACTTGGCTTTGACTGGTCTGACAGGCCCTCATGGAAACAGCGACCTTCCAAGTGATATCGATGAAGGTATGTCGGTGTTTATGCGTGTTGTATGGTATGCCAACGAATTGCCTTCTGATGAAGCTCTTTGCTCTTGGCTTACCGATGGTGGTATTCCTGAATTCAACCGTGGTACATGGAGTGATGCACATCCTCTGTTACGTGGTATCTATTATCGCTGCATGTTCGGTATTACCATGTGTAACTTCTTCCTGGAGAATGCTCCTTCTTCAATTGACGAGTATTCCGCAAAAATTGCCGAGGTACGTTTCATGCGTGCGTTGTACTACTTCTATCTGATGGACCTGTTTGGCAATCCTCCTTTGGTTACAAGCGTAACGGCTGAAGCTCCAGCACAGGCTACTCGTCAGGAAGTGTTCAATTTCGTTGAGAGCGAGCTGAAAGATATTATTGGCGAAGGACAGTCTACTAATGTTCTTTCTGCTGCCAAGAGTGTCAAGTACGGTCGTGCTGACATTGTTGCAGGCTACATGCTACTGATGCGCGCATACCTGAATGCAGAGGTATACACTGGCACTGCAAAGTGGGAACAAGCAAAGACTTATGCTGAAAAGGCTATCAATTCCAGCTATTCTTTGAGCACCACAGGTCTGAACGGTTATACTGGTTACCAGCTCTTGTTTATGGGCGACAACGACACCAACGGTGCACAGAACGAGATTGTATTCCCCATTTTGTTTGACGGTGAGCTGACACAGAGCTGGGGTGGCGTATTCCTCTCTGCAGGTATGGTTAACGGTGATGATGCTGTGGCATATCCTATTGGCACAAGTGGCGCATGGGGTGGTATCCGCACAAAGCCCTACTTCATCAGAAAGTGGTTCCCCAACGACGATGCTCCTTCTGGAACTCCTGCCAACCTGACTGTTGTAGCTAACGACGACCGTGCCCTCTTCTTAACAAAGGGTCATGATTTGGAGATTGCAGCTGAAGACGAATTCACCAATGGCTATGGCTATGTTAAGTTCCTGAACACTCATGCCGATGGTAGCGAAACTCATAATGCTGAGCACACTGACTATGACTTCCCACTCTTCCGCTTGGCAGAAGCTTATCTAAGCTATGCTGAAGCTGACGCTCGCCTGAATGGTGGTAATGTTGGTGCTACTGGTTTGAACTACATTAAAGAATTGCGCAACCGTGCCCACGCTAATGCTAACATTAGTGTATTCTCTCTTGCAGATATTGAAGACGAATGGAGCCGCGAGTTTGGTTTCGAAGGTCGTCGCCGTATGGATATGAATCGCTTCAACAACTTCACTGGCGTTCGTCGCGTATGGATTGGCGGTTCAGCAGCAGGTGGCACATTACCCAGCTATCGTAGCATCTTCCCATTGCCTTCAAGCGATTTGATTGCTAATCCAAACCTGAAGCAGAATCAAGGTTATTAATCAAAACAAGAATGAAAATGAAAAAGTTAAGTTTATTAGCATCAATGTTCATAGCGTTAGTGGCCTTTACTGCTTGCTCTACAGACCGCGACGAGAATCCTACATTGTCAATACCGACAAACGGTAGCTATGCGCTCTATGCACCTGGTATTGCTATCAATACTATCGACTTGAACAATTCTACAAGTCTGACCTTCAAGGCTGATCAGCCTGACTATGGACATAGCGAAAAATATCCTGTTGAACTGTCTAGTTATGCTGCTCATGTTACTTATCTGATGGAGTTTGCTGCTTCAGAAGATAACGAGACATGGTCTTCATGGCAAGCCACTGAGACTAGTAATGAGAACCATCTGGCCATTACTATTCCTACTAGTGAGATTGCTGCTGCAGTAACCACCGGACTGGTTGAACTCGGACGTGATGAAGCAGAGTTCCCATTGAGGGCATGGGTGAAAGCTCGTGTACGCGCTTTCCTGAATGGCTTAGAGGAAACAACTTCTGTCTATTCGCAAGAAGTATTGTTCCCTGCTTATACCGCATACGTATTGCCTCCTCTTCCATCACTGCAGTTCTACGTAGTTGGAGCACAGCCAGGTTGGAATGGTGCTGCCGCACAGACTGCTCTGCTTTATCCTGAAGGTGGCGATGTCTACACCTACACCACGAAGTTTACGGGTGCATGGGATCTGAAGATCTGGGCTGAGGAAGACATGCTTACAGAGAATTGGGACAATGCCTATGGTTGTATTACCGATGGTGACAACTCACCTTCCGGTGCAATCATCAACGCTAATGCCCAGGCTATTTCTGCTCCAACAGCTGAATATTACACATTCGCGTTCGACAAGCATCACATGAGCTACACATGGACTAAGCTAGAGAATCAAGAGCCTTCTGAGTATAACTCAATCTCTCTGATTGGTAGCTGGACTGATGATTGGAGCCAAGATGTTGATATGACTCAGGTTACACCTCACAACTGGTATGTTAAACACACCTTTGGTTCTGATGTTGAGTTTAAGTTCCGTGCTAACCACGACTGGGGCACCAACTGGGGTGCTGATTGGACCGTGAGCAGTGATGCCTTCGCAGCTATTGGCGTTGGTGGCGGTGCTAATATTAAGTGCAGCAAGGGTACATACCACTTCTATATTAACGACATCACCAGCAAGATGTGCGTAGTGCCAGTTGCAGAATAATATTCATAAACATAAAAGAACAGAACAATGAAAAAGTTATCAATATATTTGATGTTCGCAGTAGCGGGGTTGTTCATGGCCGCATGTGGTCCTGAGGACAACGAATTCGCCAAAGTGGAAAAGGCTGGAGCAGATACTAATTTAGCAGTTCCTTACCTTTTCGCTAGCGAAGTCAATCTCGTCGACCTCAATGCTATAGAGATTAGCGAAGAACAGGATGTTCAGATATTCACCGTGTCTGATGCAGATATGCCCGAAGGCTTAACTCTCTCAAAGGCAGAAATCGTATTTGACGATGGAGTCGTGTTACCCGCAACAGCTGATGGTAAGGTTTCGGGCGAGGCTCTCACAGAATACGTCTCTTCTATACATGGTATGCGCCCAGAAGCTCGTACGGTGACTGGCAACGTCTATCTCTATGCTACCAATAATGGCGGCGCAGTGAAGGTGTATGCTGGCAAGATTAACTTCCAGGTAGTGCCTAAGGCTCCTGTAATTGCTGAGAAATACTATCTTACAGGTACTATGAACGGTTGGGATAACACCAACACGACCTACGAACTGGGCAATGGTGGTCAGGATCCTTATGCTAATCCTACCTTCACCTGTTCAATTAAACTGGCTGAGATTGGTAATCCAACATCTATCGAGTTCAAAGCTACGCCTGTTGATGGTCTTGGTGGCGACTGGAGCGGCTGCTTGGCAGCTGGTGATGAAGAAGGTAAGTTCAACTACAAGAACGTAGGTGGCAACTTCAAGATTGACAATATCAAGCCTGAGACAAAGGTGATCCGCCTTACATTCAACATGCTCGACCAGACATGGAGTTATCAGGAGGTTGCATTCGATCAGTTCATCTACTTTATTGGTGCAACTGATGGTTGGGCTACTCCAGATCAAAAGTTGGAGCTGACTGATGAAAGCGGTATCTACACTGGTTATGTTTACTGCGCAGATCCTAACGGATGGGGTGTCGAATTCAAGTTCCAGAAAATACCTGGAGATTGGGGCGACAACAGCCAACTGAACAGCAATAACATGAGTGCAGTAACTGGCGATTTCGAGAAGACCAACGACAACTTCAAAGCTGCTGGTGGCGTGGGTGTTTACTTTGTTACAATAGACTTAGCCAACCAGACCATCAATGGTCTGAAGGTTGAGAAGATGGGTATCATCGGTGACTTCAACGGATGGGGTGGCGATGTCGAAATGACATGGAATGCCGCTGACTTCTGCTACGAAGCTACAGATGCTGGCGTCAACGCTAATGGTTGGAAGTTCCGCGTTAATGCTGATTGGGGTATTAACCTCGGATCGAATGATTCAGTAGAACCATCAACCAAACTTGATGACTTGGTGGCTAATGGTAAAAACATTGGCGTTGCCGGTAATACCATTAAGCTCTATCCTACTCGTAAGACTTCTGATAAGATCTATTGCACAGTAGAGTAATACCACGTTAACCTCTTTATATATTCAGGCGGACATCAGCAATGGTGCCCGCCTGATTGCTTTAAGGGCGTTGAGACTATTAGAAAAGTATATTCGTCGTCGATGAATTCTCATTCAACGACGGTGAATTGTCGTTCATCGACAATGAATTCTCGTTCATCGGCGATGAATGAACTTTAGAAGCAGGATAACGACCTTTTAGCAACGTGCGCACAACATTTTTCCTTACTGCTAACAATGCTTTTGCCGCCAGCTGACTAAGAGCAGTTACATTATGTATACACAATGCAACCGATTGCGCATCTTGGTAAAAACTATTCTACGAGACAGAATAACAGCGTATGGGTTTTCTTCGTATCTTTGCAACATAATAACCTAAAGAAGCAAAATATGAAGAGATTATTTACACAACTGATCGTGTTGCTGGCATCGCTACCGATGTTGGCACAAGGTTGGCCTGAGAAATACGAGGGCGTCATGTTGCAAGGATTCTATTGGGATTCCTTCTCACAATCGAAGTGGGTGAAACTGGAGAAACAAGCTGACGAGTTGTCGCAGTACTTCAAGCTGGTTTGGATTCCTCAGAGCGGTAATTGCGATGGATTATCTATGGGCTATAACGACCTCTACTGGTTCCCTGGAGACGATCGTTATACCAGTTCGTTCGGCAACGAAAAAGAACTGCGTTCTATGATTAGCACTTTCAAACAGAAGGGCATTGGTACAATTGCTGACGTAGTTGTTAATCACAGACGGACATTGAATCTTACCTTCAATTTCCCAAAGGAAGAATATAATGGTACTATCTATGAGATGAAATCAACCGATATCTGTGCTGATGACTTGAGCTATTGGACTGATTATGATGGTCAAAGTACAAAAAGCTGGGCTGATTCCAAAGGAGTTACCATCAGTTCTAACAAAGACACTGGAGAAGGTTGGGATGGTATGCCCGATCTGGACCACAAGAGCGAAAATGTTCAGAAAATAGTCAAGGCCTATCTGAAGATGCTGCTCGAAGACCTGGGCTATACGGGTTTCCGCTATGATGTTGCCAAGGGCTTCTCTGCATCTTACTTTGGCCAGTACAATGATCATGCGCAGCCAGCGTTCTCTGTAGGTGAGTATTGGGATGGCGATGTAGCCAAAGTCAGGGCATGGATAGATGGAACAGGCAAGAAGAGTGCAGCCTTCGACTTCCCCTTCCGCTATACCGTTCGCGATGCCATCAATAACAACAATTGGAAGAGCCTGGCGAATAACAGTCTTATTTCTTATGACAGTTACAAGCGTTACTCTGTGACGTTCGTCGAGAATCATGACACTGAGAAGCGTAGCAATAGAGAACAGGATCCCATTAAGAAGGACACGCTGGCTGCCAACGCCTATTTGCTGGCCATGCCTGGAACGCCTTGCGTTTTCTTCCGCCACTGGATAGACTGCAAGCAGGACATCAAGGCAATGATTGATGTACGAAATGCCGTTGGTATCCATAACCAGAGTGAGTCTTTTGGATATGCCTCTCACCAAAACTATTATGCCGTTGGCACTACGGGCAGCAAAGGTGAAATGCTAGCTTTGGTGGGTTCTAAAATTGCCGACTACACTCCCAATGCCAAATTTGTGAAGGTTCTCTCCGGCTATCATTATGCCTACTACATGAGCAAGTCGATGGAGACCGCATGGGTTGATCTGCCCTCAGGCGAATACGAAGGTAAGCAGCAGGCTACGCTGACAGCTGTTTCCGCCAGTGACGCCCAACTGGTATACACCACTGATGGCACCGATCCGACATCTTCAAGCAAGAAGGTGGCTAGTGGCACGAAGATAGATATTGAAGGCGACATAACGCTGAAAGTTGGTCTGCTGATTGGTTCAACAGTCAGTGGTATCGTCACCCGCACCTATTCGCAACCTGTTCCAGAGGATACTCATGACATTACGGTCTATGTGAAGAATCCTGGTTGGACGGATATGTACTTCTACATGTGGGATGCTGAAGGCGAGCAGTGGAATGGCGGATGGCCTGGCAAGAAGATTACAGACAAGAAGACCATCGATGGCGAAGAGTGGTTCTACCAGACCTTCACGCTTCCTGCCAGCATCACGACTTTCAACATGGTATTCAATCAAGGAAGCGGCAAGTCTCAGACTGTGGATGTCAATGGCATTACCAGCGACTCTTACTTCTTGATTGGCAATAAGAGTGGCGACAAATATACTGTGACCAAGGACGAGACGATGGGCATTCAGATTGTCAAAGCCAACAGCATTTCCAATGGTCCTGTCAAGGTTTACACGCTGGATGGTCGCATGCTCCGCCAATTGCCTGCAGGCTCTAGTGTGCAGGATGCTATGAGCACTCTGCCTCGCGGACTCTACCTGATCAACGGAAAGAAATATGTGAAGTAAGAAATTGGCTGTTCCCCTTAATGAAACAAGGCTCGAACAACAAACCAAGCATGCATAAAGAGTGTTGAGAACAAGCCGTAATGGCGTCTCATCACATCGAAACGTTCTTTTAGAGAGGCACGATGATTCTGGGTCGTCGTGCCTTCTTCTATATAGTTTGCCAACACCATCTGGGTATTACACAACGATAATCCCATACGCTCTGACTCGTGCATCACCCTGATACACCAGTCAACATCAGCAGAGAAACGGTAACGGGTGTCATACTGCGTGTTTTTGGCAATATCTATGCGGGCATAGAAGGCCTGATGGCATACCAGCATGCCATGACGGAAAGAACGCCACGTTAGCTTAGCGGGAGGCTGTAATCTGCGAGGATGCAGAAAACGCCCTTCACTATCTACGATATTGGTATTACCATAGAGCACACCAGGTCGCTCATCAGCAGGAAATTCATTAAGACGGCACTGATGGACCATCTCTTCCAGCGTGCTGGCGTTGGGAAAACTGTCGCCAGCATTCATAAAGACAATGTAATCGCCAGAAGCCTGAGTCAGCCCCTTGTTCATTGCATCGTAGATGCCATGATCGGGTTCCGACTGTATAATCACCTGATGGCCATTATCAGAACTGTCGCTCCTTTGTTTGTATTGTTCCGCTATCGCCAAAGTCTGGTCCTTGGAAGCGCCATCGACTATCAGATGCTCCACTTCCTGATAGGTTTGAGAACAGACACTATCGAGCGTCCGTTGCAGAACCTTCTCGGCATTATAAGTAATGGTAACTACCGTAAACCGTATCATCTCTTCATCTCCTTAGGCGCATAGCCTGTTCATACACCTCTATATACTTATTGGCGACACTCTGTTGTGAGTAGCTCTGATTCACCTTTTGCAGACAATGGTTACTTAAAGACTGATAATCAGCCTCAGCCAAAACGTAATGAATGCCACGGGCAAAATCTTCCGCATGCTGGAAATCAGCCACATAGCCATTCTGCTCATGATCTATCATCTCAGGAATACCTCCCACACGGAATCCTACGCATGGCACTCCGCAGGCCATAGCCTCCATAATGGTATTGGGAAGATTGTCTTCCAACGAAGGAAGCACAAAGACGTCGGCTGAATTATAAACGCTGACGATACGTTGAGGATCACTGACGTAGCCCAACGAATAAGAAGGCAATGCCAGTTGAGAAGCAACCTCCTCTGCATGTCCTCCCAGAATGGCAATGGCGGTATTGTCTTTCATTTCAGGATGCATCTCCACCAATTTGCTGATAGATTCCACCAGATAGCTGATACCCTTGCGAGGATCGGTAACACGCTGAGAGACAAAAAGGATGACGCGACGATCAACAGGCAACCCTAATTCCTGACGCGCCTTCTGCTTATCTTTCGGACAGAATACACGGGTATTAATGGTATTAGGAATGCTAACAACATCTTGTCGTGCCAACAAAGCACTCTTACGAGCCTCTTCCGCCAACCACTTACTGCAACATACATAAGTGATGCGCTTGCCATCCAACATCTGTTCCTTACGATGCCACACCTGCTTGGCAAGACTGCCTCCAGACAAGAGCGGACACGTCGTACACTGTGTTTGATACTGTTCGCAACCACGTGCATAATGGCAAATAGCCGTTGCAGGCCAGATATCATGCATCGTCCACACCACAGGCTTTCCTGATTCCAGAATCTTGCGGATAACTTTCAGCGAAAGCATACCCTGATTGATCCAATGCAGGTGGATGACATCGGCCTCCTGAAACTCTTGCAGACAGGTAATATCAGTACCGCAGTTAGCGATATCTATCTCGAACAGATGCTGACGTTGCAGGCGCAGATGGCACCAGATGCAAAGTCGCTCCCACAAGAAATGCCAACGCAGACGCCATGTCTGAGGCAATGCACAGACAGAAAGATGAGTGGTCTCCTTGTCGCGCACCAGCATCTTAGCTTTCACACCATTGTTGTTCAGTGCTTCCATCAGACGATTGGCTGCTACAGCAGCACCTCCCGTTCGTTCACTCGTATTGACTATCAGTACTCGCATAACTATTTCTATAGACGTTGCAAAGATACAAATTAATTCTTAAAAGCCATTCACATTTGTGGATAAATGTGTTAACAACTGTTGTTATCGCACACAATCCATTGACCTAAGTCAAGAATGAAGCTAATTTTTGCTAAAAAAACAGCAAAATCATTGTGGGATAAAAAAAAGTTTGTACCTTTGCATCGTCAAACAAAGACAAATGGTTAATAGATTGTTTTAGGTTAGTAGTAATATTTATAGTTTTAGGTTTTTAGTTATTGGTAAAAGGAAAGAAAGTTTTAAATGTGTTAGGATAACAGTGGTCGTCGCGAGACGCTCATAACTTTCTTTTTAAATTGAATAGGTAAGATTAGTTAAATATGCTGCCGCAAGGCAGACCTCCAGTCGAAAGACTGGACTTGTTTTAAGGAAAAAGGATTTTTAGTTAAACATAGGCTTTTGGACGCTGCCGCTCGTTGATGAGTAGCAGCGTTTCTTTTTGTATGATAGAAAAACCGTAGATTATTTTTCTATGAGTGCGACAGCATAAGCACTGATACCCTCCTGTCGTCCTGTGAATCCCAGCTTTTCTGTGGTAGTAGCCTTGATGCTGATGTTATCTGGGTCTGTGCCGATCACAGCAGCCATCGTCTGTTGCATCTGCGGAATATGCGGATTCATCTTAGGACGCTCTGCACAGATAGTAGCATCGATATTGACAAGATGATAACCCTTGGTAGCTATCAGTTCGATGGTCTTCTTCAGAATAATCTTACTATCCATTCCATCTGTCTCAGCAGAGGTGTCAGGGAAATGATAACCAATATCGCGCATATTGGCAGCGCCAAGGATGGCATCACAAATGGCATGTATCAGCACATCGGCATCGCTGTGTCCCAGCAACCCTAACTCATGTTCTATCTTGATACCTCCTATCCATAAATCTCTATGGGGAACTAACTGATGGACATCATAGCCCATTCCTACTCTTATCATATACTGGTAGTTTTATTTAAACAAATCCTTGATACCATCCATATCGAAAGCAAGGGTAAAGCGAAGCGTCTGATCCAATGGATTACTCTTAGCAGTAGCAATCACATAGCCTACGTCCAAAGAGAACACATTCATACGGAAACCTCCACCAACGGTGAAATACGTACGATTACCTTTATTCTCTGCCTCATGGTGATATCCTGCACGCAGAGAGAACTGGTCGTGGTAGACATATTCTGCACCAACGCTCCACTGAATTTCCTGCAACTCTTCCTTGAAACCTCCTGGGGCATCGTGGAAACTCTTGAAGATACCAGAGATAGAGCTGACTTCATTATACTCATCGATAACACGCTGTTCATAGTCTTCCTTCGACTCGCCGTCATTCTGCTTGGGAATAGTGGGTACCAACAGCTTATTGGCATCAGCTGCTATGGTAAATCGGTTATACTCATCAACAGGAATCATGAGTGATGCACCTAAACGAAGGTTTGCAGGCAGGAAGTTAGAACGGTCGTCACCAAAATAGGTAATCTTAGAACCCACGTTCGAGATATTCAGACCTAAGCCTAACTGACACTCACGCTGTCCGATATTCAGATAGTTCTGATAATAGCAGGCCAAGTCTGCAGCAAAAGCCGAAGCTGGCTGCGCATCCTCCGTATAGTCGTAGCGAAGGTCACTATATAGCCAGCGGATAGCTGCTGCTATAGAGAATTTCTCACTCAGCATCAGCGAAGCACCAACATCGAGCGACATTTCATAAGGCTTAACTGTCATCGCATTATCGTCATCCGCTGTCATCACCTCACCCAAGGAGAAATAACGCAATGAACCACTGATAGCAGCATAGTCACCAATACGATAATAACCTGCTACATAAGCCAGATCGATATCGTTTACCAACTGACGCAACCAAGGTGTGTAGTTCAGCGCTATACCAGCCTTACTGATACAGAAGGGATACTTGGCAGGATTCCAGAACTGTGAATTGACATCAGGATCGGTAGCTGCACCTACATCACCCATACCTGCTCCACGAGCATCTGGTGCAATGGTCTGAGAAATGACTGCATGCTCAATAGGATTAAACTGACTCTTCGTGTCCTGGGCACGCAGTGGCAGTCCTGTAAGCAGGCAGATGGTCATTAAAACTATCTTCATGTTTGTCTTCATATTCCTTATTTATTTATGTGTTAGTATTATCAGTTTCTTAGCTTTCGAGGCATAGGTACTGCCATCACTAGCCATACGGACTCGATAGAGATAGACACCCGTCTGCAAGCGTCGTCCACCATCAACAGTCAAATCCCAGTTGATACTCATCGTATTGCTGTTAGATACACCATTCTCGTTGTAAGACCAGAGATGGCGACCAGAAATGTCAAAAATATCAATCACCACATCCATTTCGCTGTCCATACGATCATGTACGATTCGGAATGTCGTCTGCTGAATGGCAGGATTAGGTGAGCAGTCTACACTGATGATGTTAGGCTCCAATCCTTTAGCCACATTGAAAGTCAACTCGGCTGTCGATGAGTTATTCAGAATATCCCAAGCCCTAAACAGCAATTTGTGCTGACCATAGCTCAGTGTTGGAATGCTATATTCCAGTCGTCCACTGGTATAACTGCCAAAGTCGTACTGGAAGTAGTCGTTCAGTGAGTAGGTCTGTGTCATCTCACCATCGATAATCAATTGCAAATCATGACCTATACCACTACCGGAGGCATTGATACCGTCTTCGTCCTTCAGTTCTGCCACAAACAAAGGAGTAGGATTCACGTTATCACCATTCGAGAAGGAAGTGCTATTCAGATAACAATAGATGCTGGGACCCTGCTCATCGTTTCCTTGCAAATCGGAACCATTCAGGACTAGTTGCTTACAGGTTCCATGAGCCTCTTCTGTATGGTCGCTGCTAACAGCATAAAAGTTCATCAGAGCCACCGAATCGGAATAGCTGATATCCTTAGGTACAGCAAATGTAAAAGAGAAACGTCCGTTCTTTACATTATCACTACCACTAAAGAGAGTGTTGGGGCGATCATAATAGGAAAAAGCATTTTCAGCCTCTGAGGGATCATTCAACTTACATACTATCTGTTCACGGGCATCGCGGACAACGGTGGTCAACACACCATTGAAGTTTTGGTTTGTAGCTCCATTACTATCCAATACCCTACCCGTCACCGTTGCAGTAGCACCAGCCTTCAATTTAAGAATAGAGCCAGAAGCCAACGATGTGTTATTAATGGAGTCGACAACCACTCTCAGCGTTGGGACAGCCAGTCGCACAGCAGGATCACCCAGCAAGGAGTACTGCATCTTGTTGGCAGTCCTGTCTGTAGACCATATCTCCCTACCTGAAGCATCGTAACCTATCAGCACACCCGTTGTCACAAGTTCATTCTTAGTCCTGCGAGCAGCCTCGCCAACGGAGATAGGAAGTCCGTTCTCGTCACGACTCAGTACATGACGGGTATAGGCAATGTTCATGAGTTTGTTGTAACTCTGATAGACAGTACGTGCTGTACCAAAGAAAGCTATAGCTCCACCTTTTTTATTAAAGAGAGCTGACTCACCGATATTATCCTCTGTACCATCAAATGGCATGATATCGCAGGAGGCTGTAATCCACAAGGGAAGCCTCAGCGAGGTCGCTGCTTCAAAATCGGAAAGTCCCAACACATGTTCATGTGAAACGGAACCAGGGCCACCATGACCTGAATAGTTCATAATCAACGCGCCTTGTTGCATCTGTTGCTTGATAAGACGTGTAACGTCTGGATAAGTATTACCCGTTGAAGAGCTTACTCTTGTATAGGCATCCCACATGATACGCTTCACCTGCAAATCTGGATATATCTTCTCAACCATGCTTGCCACCGAGTCAGCATCCTGCATGTGCATATTCTCATTGCCATCATCGCCCATGAAACATATCACGTTCTGCCAAGCCCCTGCCTCAGTATTCTTGATGTAGCTCTCAATTTTATCAATCACCATAGCTGCTTCATCAGAAGTACGAGCCGTGATACGTCCAACAGCTACATCTGGTTTATCACCACCAAGCAGATTGCCTCCTTCATTATCGTCCAGCAGACAGAAATAGTCGTCACTTACGTAACACTCTGTTTCGCTATACGAGTTCTCACTCTCGTAACACAGCAGATAATCGTCCACTGAACTGGTACGCCAATCGGCCAACCGCATGCGGTTATCCCATGCACAATCCCCTAACAAAAGAAGATAGCTGGGCATGTCAGCTTCTGTCTCTGCCTTATCATAGAGCATCTTCATGTAACGACGATAAGCATTGGCATCTGGCGTTCCACTTGAAAACTCATTAAACAGCTCGTCAGCAGGAACAATTCGCACCCGCATCTTATCATATTGCTCATGCAGAGCCTTGAGTCGTTCTGCCTGAGTCAGCAATTTTTGGGTGGTAGGGATGATTATCACCATATCAACAGGAGTCGCCGAATGGTGATTCTGATTAGTGATACGATAAACGTATTCTGGAGCAGGGAACGACTGACCAACAAGATTAGGAGCAGCCTTTGGTTGGGAAGAATAGATGGAGAGATAATCAAGACGCACTTCACCACTACCCGATTTAGGGGTAAGAACTATCTTGTTAGAAAGCTGCAGTGCACGAACAGCATAGGTTCTAACATCTGTGCGCATCTTTTCCAAGCTACCATTCGCTGATATGCTGACAGTACCTACTACAGAATCGTTAATACTAACTTCCACAACAGCACCTGCAGCTGCTGAGAGAGAGACAGTCAAAGAACCTTCTCCCGTTCCATTTGCTGCAAGTGTATAAGTAGTTGCAGAACCTACAGGCAACACTTTGGCATCATATAGATTGCGACCTCCATGAAACCATGCATAGTCATCCACTTCGTACAAAGTACAATAGTCATCAGCCTGTGGATAACAGGTTTGCATAAAGGTAAGACTGTCTATGGCAAGAGCCGCGCTATCATTTTCTGTCAAGAAATAATAGCCATAGTCGGAATAAGGATTACGCACACGACGATGATTATTGTTCCATGTTACAGGGCCAACGGCATAAAACAAGCGCTTTCCACCTTGTGTACATGTTGGCACTTCCTTCAAGTCATCAGTCTCCAACAGATAGGCTGCAGTCAACTTCTCAGGTTGCAGGGCTCCACCATAACCGTATATCTTCACCTTATTTATATTAGAGAAGCCTGCCTGTCGCACTAAATCTTCTGTGAGTTGATATACACCTGTTGCTGGCACTCTGATCTTTGCCCAATTGCCACTTCTTAATATGGAGTTAGCAACATAACGTTCCGTACCAGGAGCTCTACGAAGAGAAGAAAAGCGAGGATGTCCTTTTACTTTCAGCATAAAGCTAACCAATTTCTGATATTGCCCATCACGACAAACCAATGGAACAAACGAGATATTCAACTGTCCCTGTTTGCGTTCAACACTCATTTGGCGGGCAATCACTGGTGTTGCAGGAAGTGGAGCTGCAGTAATCTGTTCATAGCGCTTCAATTCCGAAGGAGTCATCGCCACATATTCTGGATAGACGATATCGATGGAATAAACTGAGTCTGCATACTGCCCTGGTAAAGGAACACAACAACTGAACACAGGGAGCAGAGAATCGATACGAACCTCATCGGCTGTCAGATTGTAAAAGTTCTGGGCATGGGAAGATAAAGGGAATAAAATTAGAAGGTAAAGAGGCAGCACCACCCTTACCATCATACGAATATTATGCCACAACAAACGCACTATCATGCTTACTTTTACACCTTATTATATATTATATTACTTACAATTAAACTCCAACACTTTTCTTTCTTCCAACCATCCTTCTAAATGGTCGTCAATATGTACTGGCCCTACACCAACAGGAGTTCCTGTATACAGCAAATCGCCCGTCTTTAAGGTAAAGAACTGCGATATATAGCTAATCAGCTCGTCTATCTTATAGAGCATGTCGCTTGTGCAACCCTCCTGAACCGTCTGTCCATTGATGTCGAGATGGAAATGCACTGCCTGAACATCACGGAACTTCTCCTTCGGCACCCAATCGCCTATCACCGCAGAGCCATCAAAGCCCTTGCAGATTTCCCAGGGCTGTCCCTGTTTGCGGGCCTCCCTCTGCCAGTCACGGGCTGTAAAGTCAATACCCACCGTCAGTGCATCGTAGTATCGATGGGCAAATCGTTCAGGTATACTCTTACCCAATCGGCAGATGCGTACTACCACCTCTGTCTCGTAGTCCACCTGTTCGCTCCAATCGGGTATAAAGAAGGGCTTATGATCCTTCAATAGCGCCGAATCAGCTTTGGTGAAAATCACGGGACGCTCTGGTTTATATAACGTTCCGTCCAGCTCTTTATTGTGCTGGATATAATTCATTCCTACTGCAAATATCTTCATATTCTTGATTTTTAACGTGGCAAAGATACAAAAAAGTTGAGAGTTACTCAAATTTTATTTGGCATTTCGTTCACTTATTCGTATCTTTGCAGCCAAATGAATAAGATTATACTGATATTCGCTCTGTTTTTTGTCTCTCTGGGGCTTCATGCCGAGGGCGACCCACGCAGTCTGCAGTTCATGGGCATTCCGCTGGAAGGTCATATCGACAGTCTACGTCCACGCCTGCTGGCTAGCGAATTTATAGAATGGGGTGGTTCTGAAGATGGTGAGGATCTCTATTTCCGTGGCAAGTTCTATGGTATTCGTGCCAAGTTGCTAATCAGCATCTCTACTGAGACGCGTATGGTACGTTCAGCATTGATTACCATCGGGCCTTACAGCACTAAATCAATGTTAGAGAAGAACCATCAGTATTTCCTTTATAAACTGCAGAAAGACTATGGCGAGTTCAGTCAGCGCAACGATGCCTGGTATTATATGGACGACTTCGGCAGTATCAAAGTCTCCATTGCTGACAATGACAACGGTTCACGAGACATTCGCGTGTTCTATTATCCTACATCGGCCTACTATAAAGACGCCCTCACTCAGGGACTGCACGGACCTGTACAAGAGGTGGTTACGGAGAATGCTGTCGCTGAGGATCAGTTTATGAGATTTAGCGAAAACGGACAAATAGAGAATCCTGACCTGATTAATCGTGAATACGACCGATATGGGTATCTGCAACGGGCCCAAATGACAGAGAAGGACGGGCATAGCGACGTAGAATACGCCTACGACAGCCGTTACAGACTGATTAGGCGCACGTTGGTCAACAAAACGGCGAACATTCGCTATATCAATGAATACACCTACAACGAACAAGGCGAAATCATGTCGCAAAGCCAAAAGGTTTATGACAAGACTGGCTTATGTGTCATGACCATCAATATGCACAATAATTACCTGACTCGTGACGACAATGGCAATTGGACCAGCAATTCGCTGTCGCTGACCTATTGGGAAAAAGGCAGCCAGAGCCAACAGACAACCGTGCTTCAGAAACGTACTATAGAATACTGGGAGTAAAAAAAAGTATTAATAGCCACAATGATAGATATTAAAGGAAAAAATATCAAGGTGATAGCCTTTGATGCTGACGACACATTATGGGACTGCCAATCGTGGTTCGATGATGTGGAACGTCGCTGTTGCGAACTACTCAGTCCTTGGGCTTCAGCACGCGAGGTAAGCCAAGGGCTTGTAGAGACAGAACGGCGCAACCTTTCAAAGACAGGCTATGGCACCAAAGCCTTTACACTATCGCTTGTGGAAAATGCCGTACGAGTCACCAACCAGCAACTGACTGGTCATGTCGTTGAACAGCTGTTGGAAATGGGTAAGGAACTGCTGGAGTTCCCCACCACTCCACTTCCCGAAGTAGAAGAAACGCTCAAGCAATTGGCTGAAATGCGTCGTTATCGTTTGGTTGTTTTTACCAAAGGGGAGTTAATGGACCAGGAAAACAAACTTAAGAGGTCAGGGCTCGAGGGTTATTTCAGCCATATGGAAACGGTATCTAACAAAACCGAGCGGGAGTATCGCCAGTTGTGCGAGAATCTTGATGTGGCTCCAGAACAAACTCTTATGGTAGGCAACTCATTCCGATCCGATATCGCTCCTGCTCTTGCTGCTGGAGCCTGGGCTTTCCATATTCCCTATTATGTCGTTTGGGCGATGGAAAAGTCGGAAGAGTTTCCACACGAACGATTGTATAAAGCAACGCATTTCAGCGAAATCCTAGACCTTTTGTGTTAAATAATCATAAATATCGGTATATTGGGGGCTTTTTTCATTTTTCAGTTTTCACTTTTCACTTTTTAATCGTACCTTTGCAGTCCGATTATTGGGGAGAGACTTAGAATCCCCGTGAATCAGGACGGAATAGCCGTGTCTTTGGCCGGGCACAGTGGTTCGTGAGAGTGCTGGTTCAGCGTACGTTAGACTACTTGCGGAGAGTTAGACCTCTGCTAGTGGTATTTGTGCGCATAAGAGAGAAAAAAAAAGAATATGTTTTTTAGTAGTAAAAATTAAAAGAAGAAATGAACACTTTAAGTTACAAGACCGTTTCCGTAAGTAAGGAAGCTGCTCGCGAACAGAAGGAATGGGTGGTTATCGACGCTACCGATCAGGTAGTAGGCCGCCTCGCTTCTAAAGTAGCTAAGATCATTCGCGGAAAGTACAAGCCCACCTTCACTCCTAACCAGGACTGTGGTGACAACGTTATTATTATTAACGCCCAGAAGGTGGTATTCACTGGTAAGAAAGAGACCGACAAGGTTTACACACGCTACACTGGCTATCCCGGTGGACAGCGCTTCAACACTCCTGCTGAGCTCCGCAAGAAGCCATTCGGCACAGAGCGCATTCTGAAGCACGCTGTTAAAGGCATGCTGCCTAAAGGTCCTCTTGGTCGCGCCCTGCTGAACAACCTCTACGTTTACGAGGGAACTGAGCATCCACATGAGGCTCAGAAGCCAAAGGCTATCGATATTAACCAGTATAAGTAATTTTTAAGGATTAAATAAGATTAAAAGATGGAATACATCAATGCAATAGGTCGTCGCAAGAGTTCAATCGCTCGCGTTTATCTGTCAGAGGGTACTGGCAAGATCACGATCAACAAAAAAGACTTAGAGGTATACTTCCCCTCTGCTATTCTGCAGTATGTGGTAAAGCAGCCACTGAACCTGTTGGAGGTAGCTGAGAAATATGACATCAAAGCCAACCTCGATGGTGGTGGTTTCACTGGTCAGAGCCAGGCTCTTCGCCTCGCTATCGCCCGTGCACTTGTAAAGGTGAACGAAGAGGATAAGAAAAAGCTGAAGGATAATGGTTTCCTGACCCGCGATTCTCGTGAGGTTGAGCGTAAGAAGCCAGGTCAGCCCAAGGCTCGTCGTCGCTTCCAGTTCAGTAAGCGTTAATATTCAATTGATAATTGATAATTATTGATTGGCTTTTATCTGAGAATATAGCTGAACAGTTTAGTATCTAAACCGCTGAGACTTGAATTGTCAATTTTCAATTGTCAATTTTCAATTACTCAACGGCTGGTTCTGGACAAAGAATTAAAAAAGAAAGTAAACAAATAAAAAGAAAAAAAGAAATGGCAAGAACAAATTTTGACCAATTACTGCAGGCTGGCTGTCACTTTGGCCACCTGAAGCGCAAGTGGAACCCCGCTATGGCTCCATACATCTATACCGAGCGTAACGGTATCCACATTATCGACCTTCACAAGACCGTCGTTAAGATTGACGAGGCTGCTGATGCACTGAAGCAGATTGCCAAGAGCGGCAAGAAAATCCTGTTCGTCGCTACTAAAAAACAAACGAAGGAAATCATCGCCGAGAAAGCTCAGAGCGTTGGTATGCCTTACGTTATTGAGCGCTGGCCGGGTGGTATGTTAACCAACTTCCCGACTATCCGCAAGGCCGTAAAGAAAATGTCGAACATCGATAAGCTGATGCAGGACGGTACTTTTAGCAACCTGTCAAAGCGTGAGTTGCTGCAGGTTACCCGTCAGCGCGCCAAGTTGGAGAAGAACCTCGGTTCTATCGCTGACCTGACCCGTCTGCCCAGCGCACTCTTCGTCGTTGACGTACTGAAGGAGCAGATTGCCGTTCGCGAGGCTAACCGTCTGGGTATCCCCGTATTCGGTATTGTTGATACCAACAGCGATCCTAAGAACATCGACTTCATCATCCCTGCTAACGACGATGCTAAGGACAGCGTTGAGGCTATCCTCACTGCATGTTGCGATGCTATCAATGAAGGTATCGAGGAGCGCAAGGTAGAGAAGGCTGACGAGAAGGCTGCTGATGCACAGGGTGAGGCTGACGCTGAGGAGGTAAAGCCAAAGCGTGCTGCTCGCAAGCCCCGCAAGGCCGCTGAAGAGGCTCCCGTAGCTGAAGAGGCTGCTGCTCCCGCTGAGGAAGCTGCTGCTGAAGAGGCTCCAGCTGCAGAATAATACATTAAACATTAAAGATTAAACATTTAAGATTATTATGGCAATTTCAATTGACGATATCAAGAAGCTTCGCGCAATGACCGGCGCTGGTCTGGCTGACGTAAAGAAGGCTCTGACCGAGGCTGATGGCGACTTCGACAAGGCTAAGGAGCTGCTCCGTGAGCGTGGCCTGGCTATCGCTGCTAAGCGTAGCGACCGTGAGACATCTAATGGTTGTGTACTCGTAAAGAAGGTGGATGGCTTCGCTGCTATGATCGCCCTGAAGTGCGAGACCGACTTCGTGGCTAACGGTGCCGACTTCATCGCTCTGACACAGAGCATCCTCGACGCTGCTGTTGCTGCCAAGGCTGCTGACATCGAGGCTGTTAAGGCTCTCGACATCAACGGTCAGACCGCTCAGGAGGCTGTTACACAGCGCAGTGGTATCACCGGTGAGAAGATGGAGCTCGACGGCTACCTGACTCTCGAGGGTGACAACGTAGAGGTTTACGACCACATGGGTAAGCACACTCTGTGCACCATGGTACAGACCAACAAGCCTGCTGCTGAGCAGGGTCACCTCGTAGCAATGCAGGTGGCTGCTATGAAGCCTGTAGCTCTCGACGCTGCTAGCGTTGACCAGAAGATCCTCGACGAGGAGTACAAGACCTCATTCGAGAAGACCAAGCTGGAGCAGGTAGAGAAGTTTGTTGAGATGAAGATTAAGAAGGCTGGCATCAATCCTAACCTCGTTGACTCTGAGGATCACATCGAGAGCAACATGGCTAAGGGTTGGCTGACACAGGCTCAGGCTGACGAGGCCCGTAAGATCATTGCTGAGGCAAAGGTCGAGGGTGAGGCTCAGCTGAAGATGCCTATGATCGAGAACATCGCCAAGGGTCGTGTTCAGAAGTTCCTGAAGGAGAGCTGCCTGGTTGACCAGGAGTTCCAGTTCGGTGACGGCGACAAGGCTACTGTAGCACAGTGGCTCGCTAAGCAGGACAAGGATCTGAAGATCGTTGCCTTCAAGCGCTTCACACTTGTAGCTGACTAATACTTAGCTCACAATAAAAAGAATCGGCACTGCTTTTCGCAATGCCGATTTTTTTTCTTTATTCCTCTCTTCTTATTGTTTTAATTTTCCCTTCATCCACTCCATCTGTCCGCGATCTGTTGCATCGGTGGTCCAATGTTCATTAATGGGGGTGATTAGACTTTCCTTCTCACACTGCAGCACGTTCCAAACAGCATATGATGTGGTGGGCGAACAAACATTGTCGTTATAGCCCCACGTCAGATAGACAGGAACATGGATATGACGGGCAAAGTTCACTACATCGTAGTAGGGAAGAGTCTTCATACAGGCTTCCGAATAGGCTCCGCTCTCCTTCGTGAAGTGTGGATAGCCGCTAGTCAGTCCAGCTGAACCTGCCGCCATATCGCTTAGTGCAGGATGATTGGCTACACATAGCGTTACGCGTGAGTCGAGAGCTGTGCCAATCAAAGCCAAGGCACCACCCTGACTGCCTCCTTGCATGATAACATTCTTGCCATCCCATTCAGGCAATTGAGTCAACAGGTCGATGCAACGTACCAAACCCAGATAGACGTGTTTCATGTAATAATGGTCGCGGTCTTCGAGATTCTGGCGCAGATAGCCATTGTCACGATTATTGAAGGCTGCATTGATTTCAGCCCACGTCTCCTCACTGAGCGTAGGATTCAGTCCATGAATATCGAGAGCCATACGAATAAAACCGTTTTCGGGATAGAAACGTCGCGTAGTAGCATCGCGGATGGGCTTGACGCCCGCCCCTGGAGGTGTCAGCACCACCGGGCATGATTTTGCCTGAGCACCTTTTGGCATTAACAGATACGCATAGAAAGCGTGATGCTCACGGTCAAGATCTATTTTCAAACGCCACGCGTCGACTTTGGCATTCGACATTTCCTTCACGTACTCCTTTGTGTAGCTGAGCGGAAACTTCTTGGATTCTTCGATATTCTTCTGCCAAAAACGCCAAAAGTCCTTGGGTTCCTGGGTAAATGGCCGTATTTTGTCTACCGAGAAACCTACCTTTACGTGATGGTCGTACGACTTGCCATCCTGCGATATCTTAAGACGCAAATCACGGAAACAAGGCTTTTTCGCCGTACCCATCTTGATTTTGGCACGTCCGTTCTTCAGTGTCACTGACCCTTTTGCGTCTGATGGCAACAGATCGGTTCCAACCTCCCAATCCACTACGCCATCGCGAGGAATACCATATTTATAGAACTGCACTTCAATAGTCGCCTGATCACCGACCTGATATAACCAGTCGGCATGATCTGGTACCGTCACCCAAAGATAGTCACTTCGATAGGGATAATTTTCTGCCTTCGCCATTGTCATCAGAAACAATGCGATACTAAATAAAAAAAGTCGTTTCATTATCATTAGTTTGTTTGGTTTGAAATATCTAGTTTAAAAGTACCCTGTTTCTTCCGATATTGCCAGAGTTCTAACGAGTTAATGATGTTCTGCCACAACACGTAGCAGCCGGCACCAACGGAGGCCATTGGATTCAGATAGGTATAGGCCACCCAGATGCTCAGAGCTGTATTTTTCTGGAAAGAGGCCTGACCACTGTTAATTGGATCACCCAACCTGTGTCCAACGCCTCGTCCTATAGCAAATAGCACAAAACAAAGGACAAGACTTAACAGGGCAATCATCAAAAGCAACGAAAGACCTGCATCGCTATGAACGATATTACGCACAGTAACACCTGATGTCACACTAAGTTGGGCGGCCCATAGGTAGAACGACAGGTCAGGAATGGATACTATCCAGGCGCATATCTTCTTGGCAAAATGCTGCATAAACCACCCTAACACCAACGGCAGAATCAGTACGATGGCCAGCTTTTGAAGGATAATAAGGAAGGCAGACCAGAAGTCAAGGCCTGCACCTCGCTCAAGGAGTGGAAACACAGCGGGGATGGTCAGCGAACAGACAAACGAAGAAAGCACTACAAAGGCTGTCATCGTATTGATGTTACCACCTATCTTAGCTGTTACCACTGGTGCTGCCGTAGCGGCAGGACCTATAATACATGTCAACAGGCTCTCTAGCAATAGTTTTAGCCAAAGGTCGCCCTCCACACACATGATTAGCCACACATTGAGGGCTATCAGTACCAACTGCGTGACTATCACACCAACATGCCAGCGATGTGGGCGCATCTGGTGGAAGTCAATGCGACAGAATGTGGAAAACAACGTAGAAAACACCATCCAAGGAAAGATGACATCTACAACGTCACCCAATTCGTCGCCAAGCGTATCAAGCTGAGGAACATAATAAAAAATAAGGTAGCAGACAGTACCTATAGCAATAGCCACAGGTAACGTCCAGTCCTTCAGGAAACGGATGATATCCATTATTACTTATTCACTTACGAAGAGCCTCCAGCTCCTCTCGCTTGGCCTTGTAGTAGCGTTCTACAAAGTCTATCTGCTCGCGGTTGGGGCGCATAATGAGCGATGCACCGTTAGAGAACTGCATGGTGGTAGGCTCGTCGGCCTTGAACGATGGCCAGTAAGGCAGACCCTTGGCATTGGGATTGCCGGTCTTGGCAAAGTTAACCCAGTACTGCTGGATAATCTCGGATACGGCAGCTTCGGCGGGGTACTTGTCGGCCTGATTGAGGAACTGACCACCCAGATACATCACGTCGTCGGCATGGGCCACACCACGACGGCGTGGATCCTGCGAGAAGCTCATGGTTGAGGGCTGAGCCAAATAGGCTGCATAGGCAGGACTCTTGCCGGTCTTGCTCTGCAGGTTGGCCCAAGCGAACGATGGCCATGCAAAGCCCATATCGCGGAAGGCATCGCCAAAGCCGTGCCAAGCCTCATCGTCGGTAGCACCGGGATAGTACTTCATAGCCTCATCGGCCCAAGAGCCGAAGATGCCCTTCACGGTCTTCTGATAGTTCTCGGCTGTCATATTGCCTGGGGCAAACAGAGCGCCCTCGTCGCTATTGGTCATCACGATAACGGGCACATCGTTATACTCGCCGCGCTCGTAGAGGCGATACTGGTCGTCGCAAATCACGTAGCCATCAACACAAGGCCAGAAGCCAGCAAAGCCCACGTTACCATCGCAAAGCTGCATGGCGTCCATCTGGCGCAGCTGCTTGAGGTTCTTTTTCTTAAGATGCTTCTGGAAGGCCAGACCCTGCTGCTCGGCCCCCTTCTGCGAGGCATCGAGACCAAGGCTGCGGGGCTGATCGCTCCAAGGGGCAAACGAGCCGCCACTCTGACTGATGCAGCCATGGAACAAGCCCTTGGCCAGCGGCGAAGCGCAGAGGATGCTACAGCTGATGGCACCGGCCGACTCGCCGAAGATAGTAACACGCGAAGGGTCGCCACCGAAGTTCGAAATATTACGCTGAATCCACTGCAGGGCGAAGATCTGGTCGAGGATACCGTAGTTACCTGCATGGCCTTCCTTGTTCTCCTTGGCAAGCTCGGGGTGAGCCATGAAGCCTAAGGCTCCCGTGCGGTATTCGATGCTGACGATGACAACACCACGCTGAGCCAGCAGCTTCCACAGGTCGCCACCATACCACTCGGTCTGGAATCCACCACCGTGAATCCACACCATGACGGGCAGCTTTTCATTTGCGCTCTTGGCTGGTGTAGCAATGCCCAGATACAGGCAGTCTTCGCTCATCACATCGGCCGTGCGACCAGGACGTGTGGGCTGAGGGGGCATCTTGCCGAAGGTATCGCACACGCGAACACCCTCCCAAGCCTTGGCGGGCTGAGGTTCGCGCCAGCGCAACTGACCTACCGGGGGGGCCGCGTAAGGAATGGCTTTATAAACGGCCAGACCGTCTTCTAACACTCCTGCCACATCGCCCGTTTCAACATGGGTCTTCAAAATCGGTTGACCCATCACGTCCGTTGTCAACACGAACATCGCTGCGAGCATCACGCTCAGAATCGTTCTTTTCTTCATAATTACTGCTTTCGTTTAATGATTATGCAAAAATACAAATAAAAACCGAAAGCGCAAAACTTTCTGCAGAAATAACAATTTCAATGACAAATAATCTACTATTCATTTGTCAATCTCTTACAAATTTACTACCTTTGTACCTCAAAAACGTTTCTTATGCTAGTTAAAACATATTGTGCTTCCGTAAATGGCTTGGAAGTAACCACGGTAACGGTCGAGGTAAGCATGTCGCGTGGTGTTCAGTTTCATCTGACGGGACTGGCCGACACGGCTGTCAAAGAAAGCTACGACCGCATCAAAGCAGCCTTGGTCAATAACGGGTTTAAGATGCCCACGATGGACATTACAGTTAATCTATCACCTGCCGATATTAAAAAGGAGGGCTCAGGCTACGATCTTCCTTTGGCTATCGGCATTCTGGCTGCCAATGGTAAGGTAGAACACGAACGACTCTCGCAATATATGATGGTGGGAGAGCTGGGACTCGACGGGCGATTACAGCCTATTCGTGGTGCCTTGCCCATCGCCATTCGTGCAAGAGCCGAGAAATTCAAGGGGCTGATAGTGCCTCAGCACAACATCCACGAGGCTGCTGTGGTCAACAATCTGGAAGTCTATGGGATGGAGACCTTGCTGGATGTCATTAAGTTCCTCAATGGTACTGAAAAGTTCGAACCTGAAGTTCATGATACCCGCAAAGAGTTTTTAGCCCAGCAGAACCAGTATGAATTTGACTTTGCCGACGTGAAAGGGCAACAAAGTGTGAAACGCGCCTTGGAAGTGGCAGCAGCAGGTGGTCACAACCTGATTATGATTGGCCCTCCTGGTAGCGGTAAGTCTATGTTAGCCAAGCGTTTACCCAGCATCCTGCCTCCATTGTCGCTGGCAGAAAGTCTGGAGACCACACAGATACACAGTGTTGCTGGCAAGTTGTCAAGAGACACCAGTCTTATCAGTCAGCGACCATTCCGTGCGCCCCACCATACCATTTCGCAGGTGGCCCTCGTCGGAGGAGGCGCCAATCCTCAGCCTGGTGAAATCAGCCTGGCACATAACGGCGTCCTCTTTCTCGACGAGATGCCTGAGCTGAGCCGCTCCGTTCTCGAAGTGTTACGCCAACCATTGGAGGACCGCAAGATATCAATTAGCCGAGCCAAATACAGCGTGGAATATCCCTGTTCGTTTATGCTCGTGGCCTCTATGAATCCTTGTCCCTGCGGCTATTATGGCGACCCCACGCACCATTGCGTCTGCACGCCTGGTCAGATACAGCGCTATATGAACAAGATCAGCGGTCCCCTACTCGATCGCATAGACATCCATTGCGAAATCCAGGCCGTACCCTTCGCCCAGCTCAGCCAGATGGAGCCAGGCGAGCCATCATCGGCCATTCGCGAACGAGTGATAGCAGCCCGCAAGATACAGGAAGAGCGCTTCAAGCCATATAAAGGCATCCACTGCAATGCGATGATGACAGAAAAGATACTCCATCAGTTTGCTGAACCCGATGCCCAGTCGCTCGACATGTTGCGCATGGCGATGGAGCGCCTCAAACTCTCTGCACGTGCCTATAGCCGTATATTAAAGGTGGCTAGAACCATTGCCGACCTCGAAGGCAGAGAGCGTGTCGATGCTGTCCATATTGCCGAAGCCATTGGCTATCGTAGCCTCGATCGAGGCGATTGGGCTGAAAGAGGTATTTAGCAACATACTTAATGCCCCATCCTGAAGCTTCCTTTGCCTGATGGTAAAGCTTCCTATGCTTGATGGTAAAGCTTCCTATGCCCCATTGTAGCCTTTAGCACGACCCATAGAAACCTTTAGAATGACCCATAGAAACCTTTGGGATAACCCATAGTAGCCTTCAGAACGAGGCAAAAGAGCCTTCAAAATGAGGAAAAAAAGCCATCAGAATAACTCATTTTAGCCTTTAAAACGGCTAAAAGAAGCCTTATCTGCCATAATTTTCAAATCTGCCATAACCCGACAAACCCTTTGTACAAAGGCGATTCAGAAGGCCGATGGCAGTATGGCAGATAATTCGCAAAAATAAAATTTTTCAGCAAGTGCCGCTTATCAATCAATAACCCAAGGTTATTTTCCAATAAGGGACCCTTATTCAGCAATAACCTTGGGTTATTTTTTAATTATTGAACTGCTTTAGCCTCAGCTTTAGCAGCTTTTTTGGCTGCACGCTTTTCCTCCTTTAGCCGTTTGCGCTCTTCCTTTTCTGCTTGCTTAGCAGCTTTCCTTTCTGCTTTTTCTGCTTGCTTGGCAGCTTTCTTCTCCTCCTTTTCTGCACGCTTGGCGGCTTTCTTTTCTTCCTTTTCAGCTCGTTTTTCTTCTGATAGTTTATGGAAGCGGATGCCTGGCTTGATCTTGGTCTTTTGCATCTCGTTGGTATTGGTGAAGGAGAAACTGCAGAGCAGATCGACACGACTGCCCTTCATAGTGATTTTGCCATCAGCGATAGCACCATCACTCTGTATATTTGCCACGATATTGCGCACTTTGATCTTCTTATACTTGGCCTCGTAGACCTCTGCATCCACCTGTCCGATAGGCAACTTGCCGCCCTTCTGCTGGCGCATCTTGGCAGTACGAGGTTTGGAGATATCGAAGCGGAAGTCGGCCTTACAGGCTATCTTGCCAATATCGGGCATTGCCATCGCCTTACCCAGCATGAATGAGTCGGAACGGGCAGTACCATAGACGTATTTATTGAGTTCGTCGAGTGAGAAATTGAAATTGATACGTCCTGCTTCCGTGCTAAGCAGTCCTTGGAATGTTTCCTTCTTCCATAGTACGCTGAAGTCGCCCGTATAGTGGATGGTGCCCAGATTATGCAGCTGTTTCATCATGAATTTCTTCACGGGGAACTGGCTGATGATGCGCTCCTTGATGCCTCCCTTAGCAGTCATCTTGCCAACGCGGAAGTGGACATTCAACTGATGCTTGTCTTTCAAGCCTGTGATGCTGCCATTGGCATTGACAGAGAGCTTTTTATCCAACGTACTCACGCTGACATTCTGAAACTTCAACAGTTCGGCATTGCCACTGAAATCGACACGCAACGACAAGGGTATTGAGAAATTGGAAAGCACGGGGGCAAACGGACGGGCTATATCCTTCAGAATGACGCGTCCCGTGATTGGCGATGTGGAGAATTCAAGAGGACGCTCCAGCTTCTTGTTAGGCAACTGGACGGTGGCATGATCAAACTTCAACGCTGTATTGGGCAGTTTGATGTCGACATTGCAAAGATGAGCAACACCCTTAGCTACCAACACTTTCGTCGTCAGAGACTTGAGCATCAGTCCTGACCCCTTGTCAAGTGCAGTACACTGGGTAATCGTAGCGACGATGCTGTCGCCCTTAATGCTGTTAATATCGGCCTTGAGCGACGCCTCAATATCGAAATGGCCAGCATCGAAAGCACCCCGTTTAGGCTTGCCCACGTTTTTTCGAGGCTTGTGATTGTCTGTGACAAAGTGTATGTTGTCAATCTCAGCCTGATGTTGAGCACCATCATTCGTCAACATCAAGCTGCCAATCGTCAGACGATTGTCGACATCACCCTTCTTGGTATGGCTCACCCACGAGCGCTCCAAGTCAGAGATGATGGCAGTATGCATGTCGCTACCTTTATTCTTATACAACAGGCTTTGCAGCTTATAAGCCTGGTCGTTATAGATGACATCAATATTGCTCGCAGAGAGTTTGCTGAGATTGAGCTGCAGCTTTTTCTTTTTTTTCAGGCTGTCAGCTGGTTGTTGGCTAGCTGATGGCACAGAGTCCTTCTTGAAAGCATCGATGATAAACTGGTAATTGGCAGCAGAATCGCGTCTGGGCTTATAGAGCTGTGCCCTGACACCGTCAATCGAGGCATTAGTAATACGAATCTCGTTGCGAAGTAATGGCAACAGCTTCACATCGACAGACAGACGGTCGAGCTGAAACATCTTGCGATGCTGCAGGTCTTCAACATCCAAACCATAGAGGTTGACAGCCTGCGAGAAAAGACCAATGCTGACGCTGTCGATCTGGACGCTTGTCTGCAACTTATCAGACAGCAGGCGGGTGGCATAACGAAGCAGCTTATTTTGAAAGGCATCCGTATTCAAAAGGAATACTGTGCCTGCTACTAGTGCTACGCAGAAGGCAATGAGTCCTCCCAGCACTTTCAGAATTACTGATTTGCCTTTTACCATTTCGCCAATTATAATTCAACGTCAGAAAGAATCTTTTGAGTAGCTCCCGTCATCTGCTCAACAAAGTGGCCAGACTGGCGACCAGCCTCCTTCATCGTTGCAGGATCGCTAATGAAGCGCTGCATGATACGCTGGAAATCATCAGCAGTATGGATTTCCTGTCCACCGCCACAAGCCTTCAAGCCCTGGGCTTCCTGGAATCGCTCGTTGTTGGGACCAAAGATAACAGGCACATCCCAGACAGCAGCCTCCAACGTGTTATGGATGCCCACGCCAAAGCCTCCACCCACATAGGTGACATCGGCATAATGATAGATGCTGGACAAAAGGCCGAAGCAGTCGATGATCAAAGCCTCACCCCCTTCCCCTCTCCAAAGGGCGAGGGGAGTAGTATCTCCCTGGGCTGCAATTTTAGTATAACGGGCATGACTAAAGCCAATCGCATCAAGTTGTTTCTCAATCTGCTGCAGATGTTCCTCGCCAATGACGTGGGGAGCAATGATGAGTTTCCAATCCTTATGTTCATTGAAGAAAGGAATGAATATCTCTTCATCGGGCTGCCACGAAGAGCCTGCAATAAATACATTGGGCTGTTGGCTATCAGCTGTTGGCTTTTGGCAGAATGCCTCGACAATAGGCAGTTGCTTGGCAGCAGCCTTAATCTGCAGCACACGATCGAAACGGGTGTCGCCTACAACGGTGACATCTGTAATACCTATCGTAGCCAGCAGTTCGCGGCTCACCTCGTTCTGTACATAAAAACGCGTAAAACACTTCAGCACATGGCCATACTGGCGACCGTACCAACGGAAGAAAATCTGTCCAGGACGGAAAATGCTGCTGACACTATAGACAGGCACGCCACGATGACTCAGAATATGCAGATGGTTGTACCAGAATTCGTACTTGATGAAAAAGGCCATCACAGGACGGATGGTACGTAGGAAGCGACGGGCATTGGTTATCGTATCGAGGGGCAGATAACAGATAATGTCGGCACCTTCGTAGTTCTTGCGCACCTCATAGCCAGAAGGCGAGAAAAAGGTGAGCAGAATCTTGTATTCAGGATGATCGCGACGCAGCTGTTCCATCAGTGGGCGTCCCTGCTCAAACTCACCCAGCGAGGCGGCATGGAACCATACATACTTGGCATTGGGGTCAACCTTCTCCTTCAGGATGCGGATAGCCTCACGCTCGCCACGCCACATCTTGCGAACCTTCTCGTTGAAAAGGCTTGCGATGATGACGCCTAGCTGGTAGAGATAGATAATTAAATTATACATTCATTATTCCGTTATACCGAAAATACGTTATTCCGACAATACTTCAATGGCTCGCTTCATACGACGGATTGTCTCCTCCTTGCCGAGGAAGGCAGAGATGTCAAACATACCAGGGCCCTTGCCCTCGCCTACTAGCGTCAGTCGCCAAGCATTCATAATGTTGCCCAGCTTATATTCCTTCTGCTCAATCCAGGCGTGAACGATTTGCTCCTGATTCTCCAACGAGAAGTCGTCGATACCTTCCAACACGCTGATAAGCTCCGTCAGCTGTTGTGCAGAATCCTCCTTCCAGCGCTTCTTGACCGTCTTCTCATCGTATTCCGTAGGAGCCACGAAGAAGAACGAACATAAGGACCACAGCTCCTTGACAAACGATACACGATCCTTCATCATAGCCGTTACAGCTGTGACACGCTCCAGCGTTTCCTCAGGACAATGTTCCTTCACAATGGGGAAGAACAACTGAGCAATCTCCTCAGCCGACTTCATTAGGATATACTCGTGGTTAAACCAGATACCCTTGTCGTAGGCGAACTTAGCACCAGCCTTCGAACACTTGGTAATATCGAAAAGGGGCACCAGTTCGTCCAATGAGAAGATTTCCTGTTCCGTACCAGGATTCCAACCCAGCAGGGCGAGGAAGTTGATAACGGCCTCGGGGAAGTAGCCATCCTCACGATAGCCACGGGAAGTCTCGCCAGTCTTGGGGTCTTTCCACTCCAATGGGAACACAGGGAATCCCAGTCTGTCACCATCACGCTTTGAGAGCTTACCTTTTCCGTCAGGCTTCAGCAACAAGGGGAGATGAGCGAAACGGGGCATCGTGTCCTGCCAGCCGAAAGCCTCATACAACATGACATGCAGAGGGGCTGAAGGCAACCACTCCTCACCACGAATCACGTGGGTGATCTCCATCAGATGGTCGTCCACAATATTCGCCAAATGGTAGGTAGGCAGTTCGTCGGCACTCTTATACAACACCTTATCGTCACAGATATCGCTCTTCACACGCACTTCGCCACGAATCAGGTCGTCGACCAGGATTTCCTTGCCTGGCTCAATCATAAAGCGAACCACATATTGGTTGCCTTCGCTGATCAAGCGATCTACCTCTTCCTGAGACATTGTCAGCGAATTACGCATCTGGCCACGCGTGTGGCAGTCGTACTGGAAATTCTGGATTTCAGCACGTTTAGCCTCCAACTCTTGTGGTGTATCGAAAGCAATGTAAGCCTTACCGTTGTCGAGCAGCTGCTTGACATATTTCTTATAGATGTCGCGACGTTCACTCTGGCGATAAGGACCCTTGTCGCCACCAAACGAGACTCCCTCGTCAAATTGAATGCCCAACCACTTGAAACTTTCTATGATATACTCCTCGGCACCAGGTACAAAACGGGTAGAGTCAGTATCCTCAATACGGAACACCAAATCACCGCCATGCTGGCGAGCAAACAGATAATTATACAATGCTGTACGCACACCTCCGATGTGCAAAGCTCCCGTAGGACTTGGTGCAAAACGCACCCTAACTTTTCTTTCTGCCATGCAATAAATGGTCTATTTTTCAATAATTTGTGCAAAAGTACGCATTTTTTTTGAGAATTAGGCTTTTTTTTCGTATTTTCGCACGGTAAAAGTGAAATAGATAGAAAAATCAGCTTATGAATAGTCCAATTTTAAAAGATAACATTCTGTTACGAGACATTCTGATTCGCTCAGCGATGGTGATTGTTACGGTTTTTATCGCCGTATGGTCAATGCCACATGACAGTAGCACCTTTTTCCACGCCGAACAAGGAAAGCCTTGGAAGTATGCTGAATTTACCGCTCCATACGATTTTCCTATTTATAAGTCGGATGCTGCCATTCAGGCTGAGCGTGACAGTCTGTTAAAACTCTATGAGCCTTATTACAAATATAATAAGGAGAAAGAGACGCAGATGGTACGCAAATTCATTACAGACTATGCACAAGGCATACCTGGTGTTCCTGGCGAATTTATCTTTATCATTTCCAACCGTCTGCACAGCCTCTATCAGCAGGGCATTATGGAACAGAAAGAGTATGCGGAACTTCGCAAAGACACCGCACAGATGCTTCGTGTCGTGAATGGCAAAGAGGCTTCTAATGTCTCTATTCTAGAAGTCTATTCACCAAAAACAGCCTACGAACAGTTGTTCATCGACGACCAGCTGGCTCCCCACCGCAGCGTTTTGCAGAAATGTAATCTCAACGACTATATCACACCTAACCTCATCTTCGACCGTGTGCGTAGTGAGACCAGCAAGAACGAACTGTTGTCAGGCATTGCACTAGCCAGCGGTGTCGTACAAAAGGGACAGAAAATCGTGGATCGCGGAGAAATAGTGACGGACAAGACCTACCGCATCATTGAGTCGTACTTGAAAGAAAATGAAAGACGCAGCGAGGACGTCACACAAAACCAAATATCACTATTGGGACAGATTCTCTATGTGACCATTCTCATGATTTGCTTCACACTCTATCTGAGCCTCTATCGCAAAGACTACTTTGAGAAACCGCGAAGCATCACGATGCTCTATGCCTTTATCGTCTTCTTTGTACTGCTAACAGCCCTCTTTATCCGCAATACCTTTATCCATATCTACATACTGCCATACGCCATCGTACCTATCTTCATCCGTGTATTCATGGATTCGCGTACGGCTTTTATGACTCATAGCACCATGGTGCTCATCTGTGCCATCATGTTACAGCATCCCTTTGAATTTGTGGTTGTAGAGATAGTGGCAGGTTTGGTAGCCATCAATTCCCTGCGTGAACTGACAGCCCGTTCACAGCTCTTCAAAACAGCTATCATTGTTACGTTAGCTGCCATTGGTGTCAACCTGGCCTTCGACTGGATGCATACTGATGCCTTGACCCATATTGAATTGTCCACTTACAACTACCTGATAGTCAATGGCATTGGATTGCTCTTCGCCTATCCATTGCTTTACCTCATTGAAAAGACATTCGGGTTCACCAGCGACATTACACTCATCGAGCTATCGAATACTAACAACGAGTTGCTTCGTCGCATGAGTGAGGTGGCTCCAGGCACCTTCAACCATTCTATTCAAGTGGCTAATCTGGCTGGCGAAATAGCCAATAAGATTGGCGCAGAGGCACAATTGGTCAGAACAGGAGCACTCTATCATGACATCGGAAAACTTGCTAATCCTATATATTATACTGAAAATCAATCTGGTGTGAATCCTCACGAAATGCTTTCTGACATTGACAGCGCACAGATTATTATCAGTCATGTAACAGAAGGACTGAAGATGGCCGACAAGTATAACCTTCCTAAAGTGATCCGTGACTTCATATCCACCCATCATGGAATAGGTAAAGCCAAGTTCTTCTATATCCGTTACCATAACGAACATCCCGATGAGCCAGTAGATGACTTGTTGTTTACTTATCCTGGACCTAATCCATTCACCCGTGAGCAGGCCTGTCTGATGATGGCTGATACGGTAGAGGCAGCATCACGTTCGCTTTCTGATTATACAGAACAGTCTATACGAGGATTGGTAGAACGGCTGATTGACGCCCAGGTGGCCGAAGGTTACTTCCGCGAGTGTCCTATTACTTTCCGTGATATCCAGTATGCCAAGACCGTGCTTATTGAGAAACTGAAGACTATCTATCACACACGCATCAGTTATCCTTCAGAAAAGAAGTAAAGCAAGGGCGTTTTTAACACTGTCTGCGCACACAAAAACATGCACACTTTAGCACATTTGTGCAGAAAGTGTGCACTTTTTAGTTAATAAGTCTTAATTCCCATTGCACTTCTATCGCCGTTTTGTGCAATAACATTACCTTTGCAGCCGATTTTAGCAAAAGAAGTTTAAAAGAAATGAAAAAGATTGTATTATCGCTGATTGTTTTCACGATGACTTCGGTGAACGCCCTGGCAGGCGGAATTCTCACCAACACTAACCAGAGTGTTTTATTTTTGAAAAATCCTGCCCGTGATGCCGCTATTGGTCTCGACGGTGTTTATTCCAACCCCGCTGGTGTGGCTTTCATGCCCGAAGGATTCCATTTGGCCATCAACTGGCAGTATGCTCATCAGACACGTACCGTTACTTCTACCGATCAGATGTATTTGATGGGTAAGAAGAACGAAGGAAACATGACTAAGAAGTTTGAAGGTGTGGCTGATGCGCCCTTTATTCCTTCCTTGCAGGCTGCTTATAATAAAGGTAACTGGAGCTACCAGTTTAATTTCTCGATGCCTGGAGGTGGCGGTGCTTGCGAATTCGACAACGGACTCGGTTCTTTCGAACGTGCCGTGGGTAGCATTGCAGGTATGCTAAAACAGAACGGGTTCGACGTTCAGGGCTACGACATGGATGCTTATATGCGTGGTCGTCAATACTATTTTGGTTTCCAGGTTGGTGCTGCTTATAAGATTAATGAGCATTGGTCTGTATATGGCGGTTTGCGTGCCATCTATGGTGACGCATCTTATCGCGCTCGCTTAAGTCACATTTCTGTAGTTACATCTACAGGTGCTGTTGACTTTGGTGAATTCTTGGAAGGTCACATCAACGACATTAACCGTCAGATAGGTGCTGCGCAGACTCAGTTGCAGCTGGCTGCACAATCTGGAATGTATACAGCAGAACAACTGGCTGCATTGCAGGCTCAGGCTCAATCGCAACTGGCTGCTGCTGAGACAGGACTGCAGAGCCTTTACAAGCTCCATCGTTATGGTAACGGTGTAAACCTGCAGAGCACCCAAACTGGTTTCGGCTTTGCGCCCATCATTGGTGTCGATTACAAGATTGGCAACTTCAATTTCGCTGCCAAGTACGAATTCAACACTCAAATGAAGATGAAGAACCACTCTACATTGGAGGAGCCGCTGAAGATTGAAGGTCCAATGGCCAACTTCCCTGGTATTGCCAATATCAATAAGTTTGAAAACAATACCGACGTTAACGAGGACACACCTGCCATGCTGGCATTGGGTGCACAGTGGAGTCCATTCCCAGAACTGCACCTCAATGCAGGCTACCACCATTATTATGACAAGAACGCCAAATGGTATAACGACTCACAGGATCTGCTGAGCAGTGGTTCTGACGAATATCTGGGTGGTATAGAATGGGATGCCAGCGAGAAAGTTAACCTCTCATGTGGTTTCCAGATTACGCGCTACGGACTCACCGACGATTATATGAACGACATGTCGTTTGTTGTCAACAGCTATAGCGTAGGTGCTGGTATCAGCTACAAAATTACTGATAAGGTCACGCTTTCAGCAGCTTATTTCCAGACCAACTATGGCAATTATGACAAGGTGGCAGCTCGCGATGCTGCAGGTAATGTTACCAAAGGCGATTCCTTCACTCGTACAAACCGCGTGTTAGGCTTAGGTTGCCAGATTGACTTTTAAATTATTCGGCATTCCGGCATTCCGTTATACCGGAATATCGTTATAACGGATCTACGTCAAAATAAATTTGTAACGACGAATAGCGTTTGTCCGTGAGCATTTGTTGTTTTGCTAGCAACAGATACTCACGGGCTTTTTTCATGTCGATGCCCAACTCCAGCTTCAGCACCAACTTACGAATATTCTGTTGCTTCACCTTTGCCACTGAAGGCTTATCTGGCCCTAAAACACGACTACCAAACCATTGTCGCAATATAGAACCCAACGTCATCGCTGCAGTCTGTACAACGGCATCCTGACGATGCTTCAAAAAGATATAAACCAAATGGTTATAAGGCGGATAACGGAACTCCTGGCGTTCGGCTATCAAATCACCATAAAGAGACAGATAGTCGTTGTGTACCACTTGCCGTATGACAGATGATTCTTTCTGTTTGGTTTGCAGTATGACAAGCCCACGCTTGTTTTTTCTGCCTGCTCGTCCACTTACCTGCGCCATCATCATAAAGGCATGTTCGTAAGCACGAAAATCGGGCATGTTCAGCATCGAGTCAGCATTCACTATTCCTACCACACTTACATGATCGAAGTCCAAACCCTTGCTAATCATCTGGGTACCAATCAATATATTAGTACGCCCTGCAGAAAAATCACTGATGATTCGCTCGTAAGCATTGCGGGTGCGGGTAGTATCCAGATCCATACGTGCGATACGGGCTTCTGGAAATACCTCACGAACCTGTTCCTCTATCTTTTCCGTTCCATAGCCACGAGTGCGTAAGTCCGTCCCTCCGCAACAGGGGCATACTGTGGGCACCTGATAGGTACTTCCGCAATAGTGACAAGTCAACTGGTTCATCTGCCGATGATACGTCAGCGACACATCGCAATGCTGACATGTGGGAACCCAACCACACTGATGACACTCCACCATAGGCGCAAAGCCACGCCGGTTCTGAAACAGGATGGCTTGTTCACCATTTTCCAAGGCTTCACGAATGCGCGTTAATAAAAGAGGAGAAAAGGGACCAGCCATCATCTTGCGCCGTTGCAGGTCGGCTATATCAACCACTTGTATCTCTGGCAACTCCATACCTTGATAGCGCTGTTTCAATTCTACTAATCCATATTTGCCCGTCTTGGCATTATGATAGCTCTCCAAAGAGGGGGTTGCCGTACCCAACAGTGTCTTAGCCTTAAACATTTGAGCCAACACGATAGCTGTAGAACGAGCATGATAGCGTGGTGCAGGGTCTTGTTGCTTATACGAAGACTCGTGTTCCTCATCTATGATGATTAATCCCAAGCGTTGGAAAGGCAAAAGGACAGCTGATCGTGCACCCAATATCACTTCATAAGGATTTTGTGATAGCTGTTTCTGCCAGATCTCCACACGCTCCGCATCAGAATATTTGGAATGATAGATACCCAACTTATCGCCAAAAACGCGCTGAAGGCGTTGCATAATTTGAACCGTCAGAGCTATCTCAGGCAACAGATACAACACCTGTTCGCCTCGTTCTATGGCTCTGCGTATCATGTGGATATAGATTTCTGTCTTACCACTTCCCGTCACGCCATGCAATAGTATTACGGGCTTTTTCATCATTGACAGCAATATCTGGTTATAGGCATCTTCCTGTGGTGCACTCAGTCGCTGAATCAACTCAGGATGGTAGTCACCTCCATGATTCAGTCGTCCCACTTCCAACTCATACGTTTCCAGCATCTGACGTTTCTCCAACATCTTCAGAGTCTCAGCCGACACGCCACTGACGTTCATCAGTTCTTCGCGTGTCACCTCAACAATGTCAGGAGTTGGGTTCTCATCGTCTAACTGATCCCAGCCAGACAACGTCAGATATTCCGTAAAAGCATCTAACTGCTTTTTGGCTCTTGACAATACATTCAAGGCTATATGCAAAGCAGTAGTATTCTGATATTGTACAGTCAACCGGATATAAGTCTCTGTCTTGGGACGATAACCGTCTTCCGATTTCAGCCCTGAGGGCAAGGCTGCTTTCATCACATCACCCAAAGGTGACAGGTAATAATCACTAATCCATTGCCAAAGCCTCAACTGTTGTTCAGTAACGATTGGCGACTCGTCCATCACTTGCAGAAGAGGTTTCACCTCATAGCCTTTGGGTTGTTGGCCATGAAGTCTGGCCACAATTCCCATATACGTCTTGCTGCGTCCAAACTGCACCAGAACACGCATGCCAACCCTGACACTCATACCCTCAGGTACAAGATAAGTAAACAGTCCCTGCAAAGGTACTGGCAATATGAGGTCAGCAAAACTCATCTCATCCCACTAATTAATCGTTAACAATGGTGATGCGACCCTGCACGGTACGATATTCATCACCCACAACACCCTTTAAATCCTTCTCCAGATAATCGGCCAACACATCGCGACTCAGCTGTTCACCAGGTTCCACCAATCGACAGTCTTTCAGCACATAATAAAAACCGCCATTCTCATAATAGTCTGTTGTGGCAATGGTGTATTTCTTAGCCAGTTCCAATGGTTCATACTGACCACTGGCATTCTCCACTTGTACGTCAGTAACAGTATGGCTAGCGGTATGAATGGTATACTTCATGCCTGATACCTGTGGGAATGAACCATCGAGTCCAGGACAATTGGCTGTACATTTAACCAGCATATCCATGATTTGCTGACCCGTTGCTTCAATCATACAAACGCGATTATCGAAGGGTTGTACGGAAACAGCGTTACCATAGTTGATTCTACCTGCCTTGATGTCGTTGCGCAATCCACCTCCGTTGATAAGTCCTATCTGGGCTTTCATCTTGCTACGGAAAGCATCAGCCACAAGATTACCCATTGGTGCTTCTTCCTTTCTTACTATCCAAACGCTGTTGGCATCCTTTACTGGCAGGTCGAAGGCGACGGTAGCCACCTCCCTGCTAGTCACCTGATTCAAAATAGCCTTAATACTATCAGTACTGGCAGCAACACGTGCATTACTATAAGGGATATCGGCATTCTTGACCAAGGAAGTCACAAAAGCACCATTGGGACTAATCCACAACTTACCAATGTTGGCAAACTGGGTTCCCGTCTGAGATACTGGAACCTGTTGCCCGTCAAGGTTGGCTACATAGTTGCCTGGTATCACTGCGTGAGTGTGACCATCCAACACCGCATTAATACCTCGTGTGGCACTAACCAGTCCAAGTGATGTAACACCCTCTTCACTACCCGACTCACCTAGATGCGACAGCACAACTACATAGTCGGCACCCTCTGCACGAGCCTTATCCGCTGCTTGCTGTACCAACTGATACACTTGACTGGTATGCAAATCGTAGAGCTGCTTACCCGTCTTATCAAAGAATGAATAGCTCTCGCTTCGCAGTGTCTCAGGGGTCGTGGTTCCGACAAAGGCTATACGCTTATTACCATACTGCTTGATGACATAAGGTGGATACATGGGTGTTGTAGCACCATATTCTGAAAAGTTTGTAGAGACAACAGGTACTCCTATCTGTGGCAACAACTCTACCATACGTGGTGTTCCATAATCAAACTCATGATTACCCAAGGTAATCGCGTCGTAACCCACATTCTTCATAATATCCACGATATACTGTCCTTTGGAAATAGCTCCCGCCAAGGCTCCTTGCAGATAGTCACCATTGCTCACAATGCCTACATAGCTGGTATCGCTCTTCAGGATAGCATCTGCCAGTCCACGCAATTGGGCGTAACCATCAATTTCACAGTGCACATCGTTTTCATACAGAATAACTATACTCTTTTGCTTCAGGGCCGTTGGCTGGTTAATCAGAGAAGGCTTGGTAGTACCACACCCTACCACCAATATGCTGACCAAAAGCGTCATGATTACTTGAGAAACAGTCTTCATAAGCGTACCTTTTTTAATAGATAGAGTCCTCGCCACAACGACAAGGACTCCATATCTTGGATGTTAAATAAATTTAGAAGAAATAAGCTGCAGATACCTGCCAAGCATTGGCCTTACCACCTGTTAGAGTTTTCCATGCAGCATTTGCACCATCCTTAACTGTCAACTCACCAGTCTTACCCAACTGAATGTTGTAGTTAACGGTTAATTGCAGATGGTTAAGTACAGTAGCACCTAAACCAACGTTTGCGCTGACATTGGAGCTCTTCAATGTCCACTCCGTAGCATCTTTGATAAGTTCCTTGCTCTTGTTACCCAAATTAAAACCAAACTGAGGACCTGCGAAAGCGAACAGGTTAACAACACTGCTCAGACCCACACCATAACGAACATTGATGGGAACCTGCAGAGACTGGCTCTTCAGCTTTTCACCATTACCCTTCAACTCTGCCTGACGCTGATCGTATAGTGCTGCAGCATCAAGGCTAAGGCCTACTACAGGAAGTGTAAACTTAACAGTGGGACCTACAAAGAAGCCTGCGTTGTTCTTAACAGCGTCTTTAGCACCGCTCTCGCTAAATGTCATGGTTGTCAAGTTAAGTCCGCCCTTCAGACCGAACTTCACTTGTGCTTGCGAAGTAGTAGCTACAGCTACCATCGCAACAAGTAAAATCATGATTTTCTTCATAGCTGTATTCCTTATTTTTTGTTGTTATTATCTATCTGAGTGCAAAGATAAGCATTAATTTTGAAAAAAGCAACATTTAGGTCAACTTTTTTTTAATGTCGCTGGCGTCGTACACTGACACGGGCTGCTCCATTCGAGGCGGCACTGCTATTAGAAGAGCTGTTCTTTGAGCGTTTTGCCCTTTCATTCTTGGTCTTTGCCTTCTTGCCGTCTTTGCCTTTTGCCTTACGGGCTGCCTTCAGGTCAGCAGGTGAGAGCCGCGCGATACTATCCAGCGAATCCTTGCGCTGTTTATCACCAAAAATATTCTGTTCGAAGGCTTTCAGTTCAGCCTCTATCTTCATCTGTTCCTTCTGCAGGGCTGAATCAGTAGGGCAATACTGAGCCAACGTCTTGCCCAACATATTATTGGTCTTATAGATTTTTCCTTCGTAACGGTTCAATGTAAAATAATCTTCCATCGACATGGTGGCCGCATTATTCAGATTCGACGTCATCACAGTCTGGCGACTGAGATAAGGTTCCAGATCAGCATAGCGAACCCAGAACAGAGGATACTTAGCAGCCTCACCTCCGAAATCGTCCTCACGTAACATGACAGGACTAAGGGCCAAGACCTTACGATGGAAGGTAGAATTAGCCTGATCGTAATAAGCACTCTCCTTCAAATAATAGAGCTTAACCTCAGCAGAGGGGATGTCGCTATTATCCACTCGGATCTTTCCGTCTTTCTCTTCATAATAGATATGGAAATTGTCCAGAATGGTTTTCATCTGTACACGGGCAGAGTCGTTGAATGCCTCATTGCCATCAAGTCTGTACTCATAAACTGGAACATAGCCATTGAGCGCTAACTTGAAGATATAGGTAAACAGATTCACCTGACGGTCCTGGGGCTCTACAGGATAATAGAGGCCACCATTGGCATCCTTGTTGAGATCTATTTCACGATAGATGTCGCGACGCCATACCACATCCTCAGGCATATCGGCAGCAGTGGGAAACATAATCCTGGCACGCACGGACATACCTTGATTCTGCGTCTGCTGACGCTGTTGCTGTTGCTGAGCCTGCTGTTGTTGCCTACGATTCTTAGGCTGTGCCTGTACAGTAACAGTAGCAATCAGCGTTATCATCAATAAGAACAATACTCTCTTCATAATTATCAATAGTCAATTATCAATTATCAATTTACTTCACAATAACCTCCATCGATGCGTTCAGTTTACGCTGAATACCATCAGGACCTATAGCGTTGACACGGGAAATATAGAAGCGCTTATTGCGCTGCAATTTACGGAAGGTGTCCTTTTGTCGAGCTGAGAAGTTTGCCCCATCGCTGACCATAGGAACGGCATTACCCATATTGTCGAAGAACACCGTTTCGAAACTCTGCACACGGAAAGCAATATCCAAGATGCCATCATCGATAGCGGCACCGATTCCGTCGACGCCCATCAACTGAGCTTTCGACAATCCACCACCTTTATAACGGATAGGACTACCCGATTCGTCCTTCATAGCAATATAGGGCGTGGGGTCAGGCAAACGACGTACACGGAACGTGAACTGTCCCATCTGTTGGGCACGACCTGTATTGGTGGAAGTCACAGTTATGGTGACATTCTGACCCACTGCAGTAGGACGGGCAATATAACGACCAGGCCCTACGGGCTGAAGTGTTCCACCAGTCATCGTAGCCTGTACCTTATTGACAGGAACACCAGGCACGGAGACACTCAACGGGTTGGAATAACCTGCATAGAGGACATTCATCAAATCGGCCGAGACAGTAGCTGATGGATCGACCACCGTATATTTCTGTTCGAAATTGCGCTTGATAAGTTCACCATTACCATTCTCGACCTGAATAAAGCCAGATAAGGTAAAATCACCCGTGCGACCTGTCACCGTCTCATAGATGCCGCCAGGCAAATGAACTTCCTTGCCTCCAATGAAGATTTGAGGCTGTTGGGTCGTATCAACAGCAGCCATCACTATCTGAGCTGAGAACTTGTCACCACGAACTATCGTCTGAGAATTAGGAATCACGAAAGCATTCAGGGCATTGACACGAATATCCTTCACATCGATATTTGACACAAGGGTATGAAGCACCATTCCCTCAGCATAGCGCACATCATTTTGCAGCTTAGTAAGCAATGTCACAGCAGCAGCTGTAGGCATGGATTCAAACATATACTCCTGCCAGTTTTTACCCATCGCCTTAGCTTCATTTGGAATCTCTGTGGTTAGGTTAGAGGCTATAGCCTTCTTTTGATGATAGTCGGAAACCATACCCAAAAGGGCGACACGAAAATTATTGATAGCATCGTAGAGCTCTTTTCCACGACCACGTCCTGGGGCCAGCATCACCTGATTGGCAGCCTCCAGATCTTCCTTGTTACGAATATTATTGACATTACCGTCGTCACCATCCGATTCGCGAACAATGGCTTCCTTCAGTTCATCAGCAAGATTATAGAGACGATTACTCATCTCTTTCACCTTCTGAGACTTCTCATACCACTGCTTCACCTTCTGGGGATTCTTCTTCATCTGAACGGCAAAGTCGTCATAAATGGCAAGATTCTCCTTTGTGGCATTGATCGTTGTACGCTTCAGACTTTCCTCCACCAGCGAGAAACCATTGAGCACCTCATTAGAGACATTCAATGCCAGCATCGCCATCAGTACAACGTACATCAGGTTGATCATTTTCTGACGGGGAGAAACCGGTCTTTTCTTAATTGCCATAGCTAGTCTTTCTTACATCTGACTTCTCACCTGCATAGCTTCAATCATGCGAGCGTAAATCTTATTCAGCTCTACTATCTGATCGGCCATGTGGCGTGTCTGTTCATTGATTTCGTCGATGGTACTGATTTGCGCAGATGCACTCTTAAGCTGCATCTCGTAAACACGGCTGATACCTGTCAGTGTACGGTTCAGATTCTCCATCTCTTCGGAGTCGCGCGTCAGACGCTTGCTCTGCTCCGATACCTGAATGAGCATCTCCGTCAGACGGTTCAGCTCTTCAATATAATTAGAGGTAGCTTCCTTGAGTTCCTCACCCATAGGCAATGTTTCTCCTGGTGTTGCACCAGCAACGACAGGTCCACCAACAACACCTCCGCCAATGACGCCTCCGCCACCAGCAAAGCTGATACTTCCACTGCCACCTTCACCATTGACCACAACGGCACTATCGACACCTTCTGACTGTCCAGCACTGCCGCCGCCACCTATGACAACAACACCGCCTCCGCCGCCAGAACCAGAGCCACCGCCAGTCACGATAGTTCCACCGCCAGAAACTACAGCTCCAGCTACGGCATCCTCTTCGCCTACATGCAGGTCAAGGTCCATACCGTCAGCAGTCTTGTCGAACGGACGGTCGAAGGCTGAAAGGAAGAACACAAGCACCTCAGTACCCATTCCTAGGAACAGGAAGAAGTTTGCACCTGGCAAGTGAGTCAGTTTGAAAAGAGTACCCAAAATCACAATAGATGCACCCCATGAATAGGCGTAGTTCAGAAACGTCTGTCCAGGTACACTGTCCATCCACTTCTGCAAGCGGTAGACTATATTCAGTTTACTGTATCTTGTCATTTCTTCTTCCCTTTCTTAACTTTAATCTTGTCACTGGTGGTATTAGCCAACGAACGCACACAACGGAAACCGATGTAGGATCGAGGCTGATTCTGATATTCATAAGAACGCCAAGCGGAGCGAATATAGCTTTCAGGATCTTTCCATGAGCCACCACGCACACTCTTCTTTTTCAGTCGATAAGGATCTTCTTTGGCAGCATTGTACTTCAACTGGGGGTTGATGTCGTTCATGGCCTCCACACCAGCCTCAGTATAGATGGTGCTACACCATTCTGCCACATTACCCGCCATATCGTATAGTCCGTTACTATTTGCACTATAGATACCTGTACGACTCGTAATAAGATTGCCGTCCTTGGTGTAATTACCGTTATCGGGCTTGAAGTTGGCAAAGAAACAGCCATTACCCGTCACTACGTCCTCATTCTCCCAAGGGAATTCGTTCTGATCCTTGCCTCGGGCTGCAAATTCCCATTCGGCCTCAGTGGGCAGACGATAGCGCTGAACGTAGCGGGCAGCATTACCCAAGCCCTTCAGAAGATACTCTGTACGCCAGGCGCAAAAAGCATTAGCCTGTTCCCAGGTGACACCTACTACAGGATAGTCGTTATAAGCTGCGCCACTGAAATAGTAACGCATATATATCTCGTTCTCGGCATTGGGAAAATCGTTCACCCAACAGGTCGTATCGGGATATATATTAATAATGTAAGTATTGAGAAAATCCCAAGGTCCGGTATGCTGACGATTGATGGTCTCACGCACTATCTGTCCCTCGTCGTTAATATAAGCGGTATCCTTGGAAATCCAAATCTGATGGTTCGGATTGGGACGAATATCTGTATTCAGTTCGCGTTCCTCTGGATTAAGGCGATACTTGCGCTTGGCAGCCTCTGTATAGTCGTAAACCTCGTAGCGATAATTCATCTGGCGCCAATCAAGCAACTTCTCACCTGTAACAGGGTTGAAGGTATAGACACTCTCAATAGCACGCTGCTCATCCTCGTTGGGCTTACGTGGAATGGGCTTCTTCCAGTTCAGATGAGGCGTAACGGGCTCACCGTTCTTGTCTTCCTCAATCTTATACGACTCATCGCCACCATAGTTAGGATCAGCCAGTCGTTCACGGATAATGGAATCGCGAACGTAGTTGACAAACTGACGATACATAGAATTGGTAACCTCGCGCTCATCCATCCAGAAACCCTCAACGGAAATGTCGCGCACTGGAGTCTGCTTGCCCCACAGCGTATCTTGCTTGTCGATACCCATCTTCAAATGGCCACGCTTAATAAGTGTCATGCCATAGGGAGTAGGTTCAGAAAAAGAACGGCCACCCGAACCTGTCACCTCGCCACCTGAGGAGGTTGCATGCTTGGAGCCAAAACAACCTGTTAAAAGAATGAGAAATGTAGAAAATGAGAAAATGAGAAATGCGTTATGCATCACTCTCTTTTCCTTTTTTTCTTCCATTCCCATTGTCCTTTTTTTATTCATATTCATAATATCTCAATTTCTCATTATCTCATTTTTTCATTGTCTCAATTTCTCCATTTCAAAGGAATCTCACGCTCTGATGGCGGTTACGCCCTTTCTTGTAGAGATTCAGTTCTGTCTGGTATCCCACAAAGAGCTCATGAGAGCCATTACCAAAGCTCAGGGCCGAGGTATAAACCTCATAACTATAACCCAAAGTCACCCCATGGAAGATGCCACCAATAAGTGCTGTCACCGAATTGGTAGGACTATAAGCCACGCCCGCATAGAACACTTTCTTGTCGTTCGTATACTTCAGACGGGCCGTCGCATCGGCACGATAAGTCACTCCGTCGTAGCGTACTAACACAGAGGGGTGTATTGTTAGAAACGGATTTCTTAGCTTAATATTGTATCCACCAGTCAAATAATACACCCTACTGATATCATAAATGGTGCGATCGCCCAGTTCTACACTAGGGCTTGTGGCGTGCAGAACGGAGACTCCCACATACCATTTCTTGTGCTGGTAATAAAGGCCGGCAGAGATGTCTGTGGCTGTTCCGTTAACGTCTGTCGTGGTGAAAGCCTTGTCATCTTCCTGTTCTGTATCAACCTCCGATCCCTTGAACTTTTCGCTCAACAAAGCCACCTGAACACCCACACTCAGCACACCGCCTAACAATCGCTGCTTATAGGCATATTGTAATGCCAGACGCTGGTGGGAGAATAGTCCGATATCATCGTTCATCAATTGTACACCAGCACCGTGACGCGTGTTCATCAACATAAATGGCATGTCAGCAGCTACATTCATCGTACGCGGGTTATGCTCAAAACCTGTCAGCGTCATAGCATAGGCACCAGTCACATTAATCAGGTCCTGTTTACCAACGGCTGCAGGATTAAAACTCGGCTCCATGGCCCAATAATGGGCGAATGTCGGCTCTTGTTGACCCCACGAAGAGGAAGCCAACGACACAAAGAGCAATATAATCAGCAGACGTCTTAACACGTCTTTAATAACGTTTAACGTTACTGTTTTATTGCATCAAAGGTCGATGTTCTGCAATTTTAATACCTTTTGCGGCTGTGTTTTACCCCATTTTCGTCGGTATATTGCTCTATGATGATGCCACGATGGCTGTGGGAATCTGACAGTTTGCGACCAGCCAGATCATATCTTTGCAGTTTGACTGGTTTACTGTTTTCTATCATACTGATACCAGCAGAGCCACTCTCCGTAAACTGCCAGGCATCGATATACACATCGGTAGCAGAGGTGACGACAAAAAAGACGTTTTTCTTAATATCGGTAAATTTGGTGGCGTCGAGTTCAATCGTATGATCTTCCATCTCATTCGATGAGAATTCGATGGTGGCAGCAGGTTTTGCACCTATCCTGACTGTACGAATCTCCAGTGTACCTGTTCCTTTGGCACGAAGCGTGAATTTTCCGGCACCTGTCGTTCCAAAGTCCAAACCACGCAGATTAATCCACGAACCAGCCTCCATCTTCACCTGCATATTCTCAGAAGCATCGTTGCCCAATGTACTGATTGTACCATTCTTTTGAATATTGGTAAAGTCCTCGTATTCGATACCAGCACAGTTAGCCATAGTCTCAGCCTGCTGCAGTTCATAAGGATTCAAATTCTTGACAGAACTGACTCCCTCGAGGTTCAGTGTGACACGGTTAATAGTCGCTGTTGACTCGTTCACCGTTGCTTTGTTCACGCAGATAGAACGGTAATCACCAGCACTGGCATCTACGGCGCCAGCACTTTTCATAGCATCCAACAGGACACTTCCGTGGTCGTGATAGATATGATAGTAGTTGCCCTGAAACTTCTGCAGGTGTGAATGGTTGTTGCCAGCGACTCCTGGACCATAATAGTCTTTGAATACCCAAGAGTTTGGATCCATAGGATTATCGCTGACCATATAGCACATAGTACCTCCGCCTGGCATGTTGGCACTAATGTTATGCTCATTCTTGTAAGTATTCCACTCATCTTGATTACGACTCCAATGAGAACAATAGGTATAGACATACTTGCCACCTATGACGTTCAGTTCATTGGCCTCAAAATGATAAGGGGCTGGAATCCTAACAGGCTTGCCATCAACTTCGGTCATATTGGGCTTCAGTTTTGCAATTCGGGCGTTGTCGGGAAGCAGCGCACCATTATCATTAAGTCCACCGAAGGAAATCCAACCTATTCCATTCTCATCGATGACCACACCTGGGTCGAAATTGGCAGAAGTTCCCCCAGGAAATGCCCCTGGAGTATCGTAATTGATCATCAACTTATTATTTGGCGACGTCCATGGACCGATAGGCGAATTAGCCTTCAGCACACCCACACCATGACTGCTATTGCAGAAGTAGAGGAAGAACTCATCGGTACCGTCCTCCGTCGTACGCCATGTAACCGAAGGAGCCCACGAGACACCATAGCCCTGGTACCACGGATAAGTCACCCATCCGGCACATATTTTCTTGGTGTCAATAGTCCCATGAAACGTCCAGTTCACCATATCGTCAGTAGAGAAAACAACAATTGATTTAATATCACCATAGCTGTTATCGCCCTTTTTCCCGTTCTTTATGAATTGCTGGTGATCGTTTGTACCATAGACATACAAACGACCATTATACTCCAGTGCCGTAGGATCTGCGCAGAAAACACTGGCACTGATGGGATTATTGTTACTCGTCCCCTTATAGCTGGTAGCCAATTTTTGTGCATTCATCTGAATGCAAGTTGCCACGAGGGCTGCTGTCATAAATAGCTTTTTATACATATTGGTTATTAATTGTTCTTTTCAGCCTGCAAAGTTACGAAATAATAGGTAAAACGTGAAAAAAGGACAAGTCTTTCTTTTCACTTCCGATTACAAATATATTTGCAAGTGTATCATAGACACACGAAAAAGGCACCAAGTAACCACCAATTATTGCTTTTTGGTCGCCACAACCGAAAAAAGCATTGACAGCAGAAGGACGCCAAAGATAATTGCAAGGCTGATAGGCGTAGGAACCACGATATGTGGCATATTGATGGAGAGCCCTAACAGAGAGCCCAGAGCATTAATATATTCATTCATGGCAAGCAACATCTTTACGCCGACAAAGATTAGGATAACACCAAGACCATATTTCAAGTAAGTAAAGTAGCGCGAAATAGCAGCAAGTGCGAAGTAGAGTGCACGCAAGCCGAGAATGGCAAAGATATTACTGGTAAGTACGATGAACGGATCGCGGCTGACACTGAATACGGCAGGGATGCTATCAACGGCAAAGGCAACGTCAGTAGTTTCAATGACCAACAAAGCAATGAAAAGAGGGGTGGCTTTCCTGTTAACGAAGAATTTCTCACCGTGCATCTGGTCAGTGACAGGGAAGAAACGTTTGAACAACCGTACAATGAAGTTATTGCCTGGATTGCCTTGTTGGTTCTCATCATGCGTAAACATCTTTCCACCCGTATAGAGCAGAAATAGCCCAAACAGTCCCAGCACCCACTCAAAACGTTCGACCATTGCTGCGCCAGCAAAAATAAAAATACTGCGCAACACAAGTGCACCAAAGATGCCCCAGAAGAGCACCTCATGCTGATATTTGCGCTCGATACCGAAGAACGAGAACAGCATCAGAAATACGAAGAGGTTGTCCATCGATAGCGACTTCTCTATCAGATAGCCTGCCAAGAACTCCATCGCCTTCTCGTGCGGTTCAGCGGGATAGAACAGCCAGATGCCTGCACAGAACACCAGCGACACACCTATCCATACGGCTGTCATCTGCAATGCCTCACGGACGTTCACCTCATGCTGACCTTTACGGCCGAACATCTTCAAGTCGACCACAAGCATCAACAATACTAACACATAAAATACTATCCAAGCCCATAAGGGCAGTCCCATTAAGTCCATTTCCTTTTACTTTTTCAGTGTAAACTCAAATTCCAATCCGCCATTTTCTGATTGGCGGGCGGTGATAGTGCCGCCATGCAGAAGGACAGCATTCTTCACGATGGCAAGTCCAAGACCTGTTCCGCCAATACTGCGACTGCGGCTCTTGTCGATGCGGTAGAAACGCTCGAAGATGCGGGGCAGGTGTTCCAGGGCGATACCCACGCCGTTATCGCTGAAACGGAACATCCAGTAGTTGTCTGTCTGTTCGGCACTTATATCGATGTTTGTTCCCTCGCCGGCATAGTTGATGGCGTTATCGATGAGATTTCGGAAGATGCTGTAGACGAGCGAGGGATTGCCCTTAATGACGATATGTGGCGGCAAACAGTTGTTGAGCGTCATATGGCGCTTCTTCAGGGCGATGACGGTCTCCTGAACGATGTCGCCGACGATGGCCGACACGTCGGTACGCTCCATCGTCAGCTGGTGGGCGGCATAATCCATGCGGTTCAGCATCGAGATATCCTGCAGCAGGGCCGTGAGCCGATGGGCCTGCGCATTGGTGCGCTCTATGAACTGTCGCTGAGTATCAGGCGGCATCTGCGGATCATCGAGAATGGTGTCAGTATAGCCGAGTATGCTGGCCACAGGGGTCTTCAGTTCGTGAGCGATGTTCTGCGTAAGTTCACGGCGCATCTGGTTCTCCTTGGCAGCCTGTTCACGGCTAATGCGCTCGTCCATGCTGCGGGCATAGCGGTGGAGCAATAGGGCCAGGCCTGCCATTACCACTAGTGAAAATAGTAGCAGGTGCCAGTCGCTTACCTCGTCGAAGGGCTCAAGGAATTTGCGGTCATAATCCTCGAACAGGATAAATGTCAGCGCATAGACGGCAAACACCACCATCACGCTGATGAACATCTTACGGCCTTCACTCAAATGCTTCATATTTTTCAAACACGAATATCACGAATCAAACGAATTATTCTTCAAACAGATAACCGAATCCCTGTCGGCTGACGATAAAGCTGCCATAACGGCCTATCTTCTTACGCATACGGGTAATGTTCACATCAACTGTGCGGTTGCTGACTACAACGTCTTCAGGCCAAACGGCATCGAAGATCTGCTGACGTGAGAATACTTGTCCACGATGCTTTAATAGCAACCCCAACAATTCGAACTCAGTCTTAGTGAGACTTACGCTCTCACCATCAACCGTCGTTGTCTTCTTGCCAAGGTCAAGCACAAGGCCCTCGAAAGAGATAATGCTCTCCTCTACCCTATTCTGCTGACTCCTGGCGAGCACCGCCTTCACTCTTGCCACCACTTCGCGCACAGAGAATGGTTTCGTAACGTAGTCGTCGGCTCCTAATCCAAAGCCCTGTAGCGTATCGTCCTCTGTATCCTTTGCCGTAAGGAAAATAATAGGCAACTTACTCGTAGCAGGGTCTTTCTTCAACTGCTCAGCCAGTTCGAAGCCCGACATTCCTGGCATCATCACGTCGAGTATCAGCAAATCATATTGCAATGGTTCCTTCTTGATGGCCATTTCGCCCGTATATGCTGCCTCAGCCTCATAGCCTGCAGCACGAAGGTTATAGAGCAGAATCTCGCACAAATCCTGCTCGTCATCCACCACAAGTATCTTCTTTTGTTCCATTTCGGCGACAAAGTTACGAATAAATTCGCAAATACCATTACTTTTGCCTGTTACATTATGGTAACAAATGGGGCAAAACCAGGTCATTCAATATTGGCCGCTTATCGTTTAATAAGCGACCAATAAGTTGACAGATTATTCCCACGTTAGGAATAAACAGACTGATTAGAACAACTGACGGACGGCGTGAGCCGTTTCACCCTCGAAGATGAGCACATCGGTCACAGGCTCATAACTCAGATGGGCAAACTGGAGCAGCTGGACAGCCAAGAATGCTCCATCGCGAGAGACGCAGACTTCGGCCATGTAGTTGCCGTTGACAGCTGTTTTAGGGCGGAAGTCGCCGATAGCGCTGGCCAATTTCTCAGGTGGCGTGTCGAGCAGACGTTTCAGACGTTCGCCGTCAGCGGGTGTATATTCAAAAGACTCTGCGTCGATGACGCTATTCGATGGGGTATAGGTTGCTGTGGTACGCAGACCAAACAGCGATTTGCTGATGCTTACACGAGCATCAGCGCAGATGGTATTCCACATCTGCAGATTCTTAATATTTGCCATTTTCTTATTTCTTTGTTAATAATGTTTGTCCTCCTTTCGGACTAAGGGAAAACTTCATCACTAACAAAGAAGACGCCTCAGTGCGATAACATAGTATCGGCGCGGAGACGCAACAGCCATACAGAGCCGGTGGTAGGCGATGCATGGGAGCTGTAGGAAACTATTTAAAAGGTGAGGCAACTGGCCCTTGGTCCATCGTCCAGTATGCTGGCTGGGCTTGCCGCCATGAGTAGGAAGCAAGCGGACGGAACGCGAAGAGGCTACGCGATGGGACGGTGACGGACGCAATGCAGAGACAGGAGCCGTCTCAGGCTCTTCTGCCACATGGTGTATCCAACTATCGTGCTGCTTAACCTGCTGTTCGTCTTGCTGGCGACCTGTCACAGCTCCTTGGACCTCAACTGCAGAGTCAAGGAAGAAGCCGCACAACAATAAGGCGACAAAAAAGACACGCATAAGATACTTATTCACGTCACCGTCTTCTATACGACTGCAAAGGTACAATTAAGTAAGGAGAAAGCCAAACAAATGCGGTTATTTCTTTTTATATGGCTGCTATTTCCCAAATCTCGCTTGCACGACATTCACCACATAATCGCCCAGTTTCTCACACTCATTGATGAGGTCGGTAAAGATGGTGCCGACAGCGTAGTCGTATTCGTGGTCGTTGATGGCACGGATATTGTCGTTCTTCATTTGCTGCCGCATCTGATTTATTTCATTTTCTATGCGGTATGTATCGCGGATGTCGTGCTCGTTGCGATGCCCCGTCATCACGATATTCATCTGTGTGAGGGCATCATCACAATGATTCATCAAGACTTTCAGATGACTGCTCTGCCATTCGACGAAATGCTTTTCCATTTCACGCTGTCGGTTGATGGTGCGGGCCAGGTTATAGCAAGCATCACCAATAGACTCCAGCTCACCCACCTCACGCAGCATCTGGCGCACCTTCGTCTTGGTCTCGTCGCTCAAGTGGTTCTGACTTACCTGTTCTAAGAATCGGGCTATCTCCAGTTCCATCCTGTCAGTCAGATCCTCTTGATGCTCAATCTGATTAAATAGATGCACAAAGGCTTTGTCTTCCTTCTCGTCCATGAGTTGGCGCACCATTTCAAACATCTGCTGCACGCGATGTCCGAAATGTGCCGTTTCCTTTTGTGCCTGTAGCACAGCAATTTCTGGTGTCTGCATCAGATTGCCTTCGATGTACTTCAGGCGTAGCTCCTCATGCTCTGGCTCTGCTTTCTCAGGCAACAGCCAGCACACCATGCGCTCCATCTGCGGAATGAGTCCGATGAGCAAGGCGGTATTGGTGACGTTGAAGCAGGTGTGGAACATGGCCAGCACCACTGGCAATCGCTCCGTCTGTCCAGCCAACGAGGGGTCGTAGCCTACGAATCCACATACCATATCGACGAAGGGGTAGAACACACAAAGCACCCACACAACACCAAAGACGTTGAACAGCAGATGGGCCAATGCCGCCCGTCGCGCCTGTGTGTTGGCTCCAAGGGCAGCAAGATTAGCCGTTGCCGTAGTACCGATGTTCTCGCCCATCACCAACGCTATACCTAAATATATAGGTAGCACGCCTGTAGAGCAGAGCAGGATGGTGATAGCCATCACAGCTGCTGACGACTGCACAATGCAGGTAATGATGGTGCCAATAGCAAGGAAAGCCAAAATGGTCAGGTGACTGCCGGTGTCGAAGGAGGCAAAGAAGCTGACTACTGCCTCGTTGTGCGCCAGGTCCAGTTCCTTACCGCCTGTGCTCAGCATGACCAGCGAAAGAAACATAAAGGCGATGCCGAATAGGAAATCGCCCAAATAGCGGTGTTGCTTCTTATAGATTAATATCATACCTATAAAGAAGGCAGGGAACACCACGCTGGTCAGATCGACATTATAGCCCAGCGACATGATCCACGCTGTCAACGTCGTACCAATATTTGCTCCCATGATAACACTGATGGCCTGCGAGAGTGTCAGCAGACCTGCGGACACGAACGATACCGTCATCACTGTTGTGGCTGATGACGACTGCACAGCACTGGTTACCAACATACCTGTCAGCATACCAGTCAGACGGTTCGTTGTCATCTTTGCCAATATGTGTCTCAGTTGCGGTCCTGCCATTTTCTGCAGCGCATCGCTCATCATTTTCATACCAAAGATGAGCAGTCCCAGTGCACCCAGCAACTTCAGCGACACCATCACATAATCTTGTGTTGCTTCCATTTTCTTACTCTATTGGATTTATCTTCATGTGCAAAGATAACAAGATTCGTCCTGCCCACAAAATAAATCCTGTTACAATACGGTTACGTAACCATATTGTAACAGCATTCCAATAGAAGAGCAGGTTATTTTTCTATATCGCGGTGCCCCCTAGTGCTATGCTTACTTATTCTTCGTCCTTTTATAGAATTTCTATTATAGAATTTGTATAATTGATTTTTTTTGCTTACTTTTGCACCCAAAAGCAGTATTATGGAGAATCCGTTCTATATCACCGGCATCATCCCTGAGCCTTATTTCTGCGACAGGGAGAAAGAAACACAGTGGATCATACGTACACTTGGAAACAAGGCACACATCCTGCTCACCTCGCCCCGAAGAATGGGCAAGACGCAATTGATACGCCATGTTTTCGAGCAGCCGTCTGTCAAGGACAACTACTATACGTTCTATTCGGATATCTACGCAACAACCAGCCTGCATGAGCTTGTGTTGTTCCTTAGTAAGGAGATCTACTCCGTACTGGTACCCAAAGGAAAGAATGTGCTTGACAAATTTCTGGCAGGACTTCATTCCTTGGCGGGAAGTTTCGGCTATGACCCGGTATCCAATACACCGACTTTCAATATTAAACTGGGCGACATCCATGCTCCAGAGTTGACGCTGGAAGAGATTTTCCGCTATTTGGAGCAGGCCGACAAACCTTGTATCTTCGCCATTGATGAATTCCAGCAGATTGCGAATTATCCTGAGAAAAACGTAGAGGCCTTGCTTCGCACCCATATTCAGAAAATGAACAACTGCCTGTTCATCTATGCCGGCAGTAATCGGCATATCCTTGAAAATATGTTCAACTCTGCAGCCCAACCCTTCTACAACAGTGCAGAGCAGATCTATCTGGACAGCATCGCCAAGGAAGTCTATACAGGTTTCGCTGAAGAACAGTTCACAAATGCCAACCGAAAAATTACGCCCGAAGCTGCAGCTCTTGCTTACAACCTTTTCGAAGGACATACCTATTACGTTCACAATGTGCTCCACAACGCATTCGCCTATATAGACCCCGATAAGGCCATAGATGAATCCGACATTTACAAGATACTTGGTGACATCCTGGAGGAGAAAGGTCGTTCATTTGCCTCGGTGATGAACCAGCTAAATTACCAGCAAAAAGAATCGTTGATTGCCATTGCCAAAGAAGGCAAAGCCAGCGGTGTTACCTCTGTCGCCTTTGTGAAGCAGCATGCGCTAAAATCCCCAAGTTCTGTGCAATATGCCATTAGTGCCCTGCTGGAAAAACAGCTTCTGACATACACAAATGCGGAACGTACAAAGATATACAGCGTTGCTGACAAATTCCTGGAAATGTGGATTTGCAAGACATACTAACGTCTATTTTTTGTCAATCATTCCTTTATCTTCACTGCAGCTCTTGCCTATTGTCTATAAAAGGGTCTTGGGGACAGGCACATGACCCAGTATTGGGTCAGCGGTCCTGTCCCCATGACCCGCAAGACCCACTCAATCGCTGAATAACACTATAACTGAGGCCAGAGACTCTCGACATCTGACGAGGACCTGCCTGCAAGTCCTGCATCACCATAGCAACAATTTGCTTCTGGATGTTCTTGTCTAACGACTGAAATGCAGTTATACTAGCAACACCGCTTACTTGCAAAATCTTTTCTCTCACTACTTCATCAGCAACTACCACTCTTTCACTCTGCATATCAAGGCACTCAACATCGTCAGGCAAAGGAATGCTTATCAGGTCTTGAAGCCCCTCAAATGACGACCGACGTAAAACAGGCTGTATCTGACAGAGTCGAATAGAAGATAATCCCAAATAGTCATTACTCCAGCTGCTATACTTATAATCTCCAGCATCCGTAACAAGACCAGCCTTTACAGGATTCTGATGAATATATCGGAACAACGTAAAGAAATACTGCATATCATCGCATGGCTCACTCTTAAATCTGTCCTGAAATAGATGCCCGATACGGCCATATTTCTTATTGAAATAGAATACATAGCTTGAAGCAATAGATTTCATAATATCCTTTAGCTCCCATTCTTTTTCTCGTAACAGAAGGTGAACATGATTGGGCATCAAGCAATAGGCATAGATGTGACAGGTACATATGGTAGACATCAAATCATTTGAAGGACGGGATGATAAACCAGAAAGAATCCTGATGAACATCACATAGTCTTCATCATCCTCAAAAATGTCTTGACGATTAATACCACGTAGCATCACATGATAAATCCCAGTCCCACTATGTTCTCTTGCTTGTCTTGGCATAGCCCGTTATTAGATGGTCTCTTATTAATAACGGAACATCATGTCCTTTATTGTGCACAAGTGGGTCAAGTGCCTGTCCCCATGACCCCGGCTCATCGACAGAGACCGTAATGTCTTCAGCAGAGAGCCGTAATCTCATCGAGAGAGCCGTAATCTCATCGAGAGAGAGCCGTAATCTCATAGAAAATAATTACTGTTTTTTCACAAAGCATCACTTTTCGACCTAACTTATTTAATGTCAGGTTGTTAGGCAAGGTGATGGTGTTATGAAAAGCATCACCTGCCATCACGATAGCAAAACAAGTTGTTTTGGTCAGCTTAACATGCCTTTAACCGATGATTAGGATGCCTTTAACGATACCAAAACAACTTGTTTTGCTGTCTAAGAAGCCTTCTCTATCACCCGAAAAGCCGCTCCGCTGTTCAGCTTGTACCTGTTAATCTGAATCAGAGCCTTAATACTCATCCTCGTTGAAAACTTGGCTCCTAACTGATTATCAGCAACTTACGCCATTATTAACTATTTTTAGCCAAATAAACTTGGCGGTCAGAGGCGGTCAAAGGCGATTCGTTGGCGGGTTGGACAAACATATTCTTTTGGACAAAAAGGTAAATAGTTAAACGATAAAGCATCTGATTCCCTCATTTTTTCTGACTCAATCATTGTCTTTCCCTTTCTGAAAGTTAAATAACTACAATTTTTCATCTTTCGATGATTCTGGTTCGGAATATAAAATGTACCTTTGCAATAGATTTGTCATTATGAAAAGATTATTTCTATATGTTCAGTTCTTGATATTGACGACATTCGCCAATGCAACAGGTCAAGAGAGTGACATCATTTTTATTGATGGTGCCAAGTGGGAACTCTTAGGCCGTCCCATTTGTGCAGATTCAACCCTATATTACAATCTAAAGGCAGTATTACCGAAAGAAAGGTCTATTTCTACTGCTAATTGGGATGGATTCACGGCATTTTGGAGCATCACTCAGGATAAACTTTACTTAGATAGCATTCGCTGTATATACTATGACTCACACCTCAACGTATATGTAGGTAAACGCATACCCACAGACACTTTGCGCCACGTGTTCAGAAAGTACGTTGACGAGAACCGTATCTTAGCCAGCTGGCTGACACAAGATGTTCGTGTAGCCTCTGGGAAAGTGATTTACTATCAGCACCTAGGCTTTGAGCGGAACTACGAGGAAGAGAAAATTCTTAGAGTTAATCAAGGGAAAATCATTGGGCAAAACGTATTTCACAACTTTGTTGTTGAGGGTTTCTCGTTTGATCGACGCGGCCCCGACTTTCAGGCAAAGCTAAAGAAGATGTTTCCTCTGCACATAGAGCGATATCAAGAATTGGCTGATGTGAAACGAATCGTTTTCAGCATCAAGCGGGCAAGTGTTGATGCAGAGGGCAATCTCGTAGAGTGCAAGCTAAAAGCATTCAAACCTGAGGTTGATAATCGACTTGCCGAAGAAATGACTGCGTTGATGAAAGCCTATAAGCCCTGGAGGGCGCTGTACATCAATGGAGAATTCCGTGCATATGGTATCGAAGGATATACTTTCCCCTACGTTATAGACAAACAAAACTAAAAGAAAAATGAGGAAGATAGTTATGGCAGTTCTGTTTGCTGTCGTGGGAATTACAGGATATGCAGACAACAGCAAGATTACGCAACGAACCAACAAGAGTATCACCTTTGTTGTGGACGAGAATCTTACCCCAGTCGATGACCCCATATATGCGCATGTATACAGGTGAAAGTGTTGCTAAGTTTATGTTAAGGGTCTTGGGGACAGGCACATGTATCATGCCCCATGATATACAATCAAACTTTGATTCCGTGATGAAAAGGAAAAAAGTGCTCCATAAACTTGTGTACTTCATTTATTTTGTTTATATTTGCAGCCGAAAGTTAGAAAAAGTGTAGAGAATATACATAAAACCGAACTTTGCGATGTAAATTATGAGAATAGAAAGAGACATTATCAATCAGTTTAAAGCATGGAAAGAGGCTCCCAACAGAAAGCCAATCCTGCTGAAAGGTGCCCGTCAGATAGGCAAGACGTGGGCGATGGAGACATTCGGCAAAGAGTGTTTCAAATACTGTGTCAAGTTCGATTTTGACCGTCATCCCGAATTGAAGTCGGTGTTTCAGGTGTCCAAGGATCCCCAGCGACTCATCAAAGAGTTGATGCTCTATTGTGATCAGCCGATTGTAGCAGGCGAGACATTAATGATCTTCGACGAGATACAAGAGTGCGAAGAAGCGCTGAACAGTCTGAAGTATTTTCGTGAAGAGGCTCCTCAATATCATATCATTGCCGCAGGCTCGCTATTGGGTGTGGCAGTCAAGAAGCGCAAGATGACGGTTCCTGTAGGAAATGTGAAGATCATCAATATGTTCCCTGTCACCTTCCGTGAATTCCTACGTGCCAGCGATATACGTACATACGAGTACATCGAGTCGTTGGATGAAATCCGCCATCTGCCCGAAATCATCATGAACAAGTTGCGCACTGAGTATCGCCGCTATCAGGTGTCCGGCGGTATGCCGGAAGCTATTGTGGCGCTACTTGAAGACAGAGGTGTCGGCGAGGTGGAGTCAGCACTTCAGGGCATTCTCGACCTCTACGAGTTGGACTTCGCCAAATATGCCGAGCCACGCGAGATTCCCCGCATTCATGCCATCTGGCATTCATTGCCAGCCCAGTTGTCGAAGGAAAACCGCAAATTCATCTACAAGGTCATCAAGACAGGTGCCCGTTCAAAGGACTATGAAGATGCCCTGATGTGGTTAGAGGATGCTGGAATGATCTATCGTATCTTTAGCATCAGTAAGCCTGGCATGCCGTTGTCTGCATACGAGGAGACTGACGCTTTTAAGGTCTATGCTTGTGACTGTGGCTTGCTTCGCCGTCTGGCTCATCTGCCTGCAACTGTAGTTACAGACCCCATAGCCAACTATACGGAGTTCAAGGGGGCTATGGCCGAAAATGCTGTCTTACAATCCATCTTGCCCTTCATGGACGACCAGAAGCCATACTATTGGACATCACCTGGAACGGCAGAAGTAGAGTTTGTCATACAATGGGACGATGAGATTATCCCCGTGGAGGTCAAGGCCGAAGAAAATATCAGTGGCAGCAGCCTCTCTGTCTATTTCAAGACATACAGTCCCCACTATCGCATGCGTTTCTCGATGTTGAACCTCCAATATAACTGTGGTCTACTCAGTAGTCCAGCCCCATTGGCAGGATGGCTCGACAAATGGATGACACTTATAAAGTGACGCTACAAACTTGTAAAGAAGCCCGGGCGGTAGGCTCGGGCTTCTTGATTGATGGGGTCGTGCGGACGACCGATGGTTATTCCAGCGTCAAGGTGTATGAGTGGCAGTACGGGCAGTTCGTAATGTCGTATGCTCCATCTACGTGGTTACACTCTTCGAAGATGACCTCCGAACGTCCATGAACGTAGTCCCACCAGTTTGCGGTGTAGCTCACATGCTCCCAGTAGCCATTATATGCCGTCCAGGTATGGAGCCTCATGCACTTGCCGATGTAGATGCTTTGCCAGCCGTACTTGCCCGATTTGCAGTCCTGCCAATCGTTGTCTCTGTGGTCTTTGTGGAAGGCACCCATGGCGCCCGTCCAGTTGCCACAGCAGTCTTCGTCGCCATGACCATGCACAGTACCGCCGGTAATCGTGATGTGGCCGCAATCAGCGTCCTCGCCCGCACCGATGCCTGCGCCATAGCCATCACCCATTGCATGATTCTCTTCATTGTATATTTCTTTTTTAGTCGTTAATGATGGTGATACGCTGTTGTGGTTTGGCGTATGTCGTGCCCGTAGTTCCACCTAAGATCTTTTCCAAATAGCTGGCCAGGACATCACGTAGCAAGCTCTCTCCCCTGTATGTCAGTTCGCACGCCTTCAGTGTATCGTAGTAGCCACCTGCAGCATAATAGTCGCTGATAGCCACCGTGTATTTCTGGGTCTCGACAATAGGCTGATAGGTGCCATTGGCATCCATCACTTCCACATCGCTCACGGTATGCGAGGCCGTATGGATGGTGTATCGCATGCCCGACACCTGCGGGAAGTTGCCATCCTCTTCCGGACATTTTGCTGTACACTTGACGAGCATTTCCATCAGTTCAGCACCAGTAGCTTCAATGCTACATAAATAGTTATCGTTAGGCAGTACATTGATGATGCTGCCATAGGTAATAACGCCTGCAGGAATGCCGTTGCGCACAGCGCCACCATTGACGAGTCCTATGTCAGTTCCCATCTTTTCACGGAACGCATCGGTAATGATGTCACCCAGATTAGTCTCGCCACAACGTACCAGTCGGCCGTTAGAGCCGTTGATGGTCAATTCATAATCGCTTTTCGCTACCAAGCGATCAACAATCGTCGCCATATCATCCTTCACAACCTGAATAGCTGCCGACACAGATGTATTCTCGTAAGGAATCTCGTCGAGAGGTATCAGCGTTGTGGTGAGCTGTCCATCCTTAATCAGCAACTTGCCCACATGAGCGAACTGCGTACCCGTCTGAGTGACGTTGACGGGTTGTCCGTCCTTGTTGTTCACATCATGATGCTCTATGGTGGCATGCGAGTGTCCGTCCAGCACTACGTCGATGCCAGCAGTCTTGCTCACCAGTGAGTACGAACTGATGGCATTTTCCTTTTCGGCTTCACCCAAGTGCGACAACAGCACCACATAGTCGGCACCCTCACTGCGGGCATTGTCCACAGCTTGCTGTACCAGTGCGGGCACCTCTTCGTTCCGCAGATCGTAGAGCTGACTGCCGTCAGTATCAAAGAAAGCATAGCTCTCGGCAGTCTCCGTTTCAGGTGTACAGACGCCTACAAAGGCTACACGCTTGTCGCCATACTGGCAGACAGTATAAGGCGAATACACAGTCTGTGTAGCACCGTAGTCAAAGAAGTTGCAGCACACCACGGGGGCATTCACCTGCTGCAGCAGTTCTTTCATGCGTGGTCCACCATAGTCAAACTCATGATTACCAATGGTGATGGCTGCATAGCCCATCTTACTCATGATGTCAACGATGTATTGCCCACGCGAAATAGCGCCCACCATACCGCCCTGCAGATAGTCTCCGCAGCTTACCACCACGGCGTATGCCGTATCGCTCTGGTTGATGGCGTCGCGCAGTCCGGCCATTTTCGTGTATCCGCCGATGCTGCAATGCACATCGTTATCATACAATATCACGATGCTCTTCGCCGTAGGTGTTACGATAGGATTATCGTCCACGCTGCACGATGTAAACATACTTGCACCGCAAATCAGGGCGGCGGCCAACACCCATAGTCTTTCTATCTTCATCATCTTATGTCGTGTTTAGAATGCTAGGCAGGCGCGAACGTGATATGGAGAAACTCCGTCTAAGTTGTCTGTTCTGCTAAGGTCGACTTCAGTACTACTGACATACGGACAATAATATTTAATTGAAGACCAATAACAGCCAGATGTCAGGGCCGTGCCCACACTGGCAAGTTTGGCATTCAGCGAACCAATGCCTACCGTTCCTGGAGTAGAACTATAGGTAGCACCATTGCCACAGCCAATCAAAATATACTGCCAGTCCTGAATGGTCGGCAATCGCCATGTGCCATTAGTTACTGCTGTGTTTGTATTCTTTGTTGTCGAAGCAGCAGTAATGGCCGAACTTTGGTTCATATCGGTACTCTCATCAGCCAACGCTATCGCTAAGCCATGTGTGAAATTGGATGCAGTACCCACATAAGCCACCATGGCCACTGCTGTCGTGCTGGCATCAGTTGCTTTGGATACGGTAGAATACACCTTACCATCTTGTCCAACTACCCAACCAATATGGTCTGTCGTGACGTTAGCCAAGTAAGTACCTTCCGTTGCTTCGAGCATCTTAACCGTTATCTCGTAGTATTTCCCATCCTCAAACGAGGCCCCACTCTTATTATAGACATAGGTCTTATTGCCAGCAACTGCGGTAAGGGTGACATTTGTACTGCTGATACCACTTAATGCTGCAAAGATTTCACTGGTGGGAGAGGCTGGCGTGATGGTGATGTCACCCGTCTCTGTATCCGTAGTCTTCAGTCCGTTGGCTGAGATGCGTAGGCTCGTTGCATTGATAGCCGCATTGCCGTTGTTCTTGTCTTGCAGCGTAAATTTCACAATGGCCTGTTGGTTAGTAAACGTAACAGATGAAGATGCTGTGATATTGCTGCCGTCAATCGCTGTAATGTGAGCCGTAGCTGTGGCATAGTCGTATTTCGCTGCGATGTCAGCAATGGTACCTACCTGACCGGTATAGCTCCATGTCTGTTGAGGGAACTGCAGGGTCAAATCGTGAGGCAAGTCGCCAGTAATGCCAGTTATTGCTCCGTTCAGCCGTGCCGTAGCGGCATTGGCATCAGGAGATAGTGAGCCAGTTGCCCACGTGCTACCTTTTACATATACATGTTCTGTCGTAGCCCACGTTGGTGTCAGCGTGCTACCGGACAGGGTCAGGGCACGCGTTGTGGCATCAGAGCCTTTCGTGGCATCCACAGTCAGGTAGTAGGTCTTGCCTGGCTCCAAGGTCTTCTGCTCCACGACTGCGTCGTCAGACGAACAGGCAGTCAGTGCAAGCCCTATTATCAACAGAATGCTAAGATATTTATTCTTGATCATATGATTCGACGTCCTCCTTATTCCCATGTGTCAGTTTCTGTTTTATAACCGCTACGCGTAGCCTGTACACCAGAACTACCCGCCAGCAGATGAACCTGCTGGCGGAGTATGATAGTTTTCGACAAAGGTGTCTGATATGTTTTCTTACTCATACTTATTTCTTGACGGTCTTTTGTCCGTTCTGAATGATGATGCCGCGGCTGCTTTCAGTAGCAGGCGTACCACTGGTGGTATAAGCCTTCTGGCTGGCGGGATGCTCTACAATCTTAGCCTGTGGAACACCGACGGTACCGCTTTTAATCTTCTTGTATTCTGCACGGGCCTTGGCCAACTGAGCCTGATAGGCATCAGTGCATACGATGGTTGCGAAGATGCCAGCAGCAAGCATGAGCGAGGCATCAACATCAGTCTTCCAGTGGTGACCGCAGATAACACGGTTCAGTGCATATTCACGAGCACGGCAGAAAAAATCCTCAGCCAGGTCTGGAGCCAACGTAGCAAATACAAATGCTGATATCCAGCCTCTTGACGAGTGACCTGAAGGATAGCTATATGTGCCTGCCTCTTCCTCATCCTCCTCAGGCTTCAGCGATGGTTCCTTAAACTGAGCAAAAGGTCGTACGCGCTTCCACTCATCTTTCACCTTTTTATTGGCGGCATGAGCGTCAGAAACAGCACGCTGCAGCAGTGTTATTATTTCCGGTGTCGTCTCGTCAGTCAGTTTCACTCCCAATATTCCCTCATACACATCGTCCAGCGAAGCACTCTCGTCGTAAAGAGCCTGTTCACTGACAGTCTCGTTCTCGCGCATATCACGGCCCCACTGATAGTAGTAGAAGTCGTAGGTAAAGTCAGCGCCAGTCAGTTTTGGTGGTGCAGGCAGCCATCTCAGTCCGTTAGGACGTGTCTCATCAGTCAGGTAGCCTTCAGGAAATTTACTCTGTGCCCAAACACTTGTTACGGTAACAATGGCCATGGCCATCAATAAAATCTTTTTCATATAGGTTATTTTTTTTAGTTAGTTATTTAATGAATATCGGTTTGTAGATACCATCTGTTCCTGTTGGTGCAATGTTTGCATCAAACTTCATCCATTCGATGGTAAAGATGCGATGCAGTTTGTCGCAATAGTACGACAGACTTACAGCAACACCTGCTTCGTTGCTGCCAATGGTCAGCGGGAACTTCCACTGGTTGCCATTCTGTACTGCAACAGCCACGCCACGTACCTCATTGCCGATAGTAGCGCAGAGCAGGTCCTCCGTCGAGGCATACTTCGCAAGCGTGTCCTGTAGCTGTACGTCAACACTCATAATCTGCTCATACAGGTTGTAGTTAGGCACCTGCCATGATGGACGCACATCTGTACCCGAAGAAATCTCGGTTGGTGTCGGAGGCGTTGGTTCCTTAGTTGTCCCGTCGTCGTCCGAGGAGCAGCCCCACGCCAATAGGGCGAGGGCTGCTAATGCTAATATACTCTTTTTCATCATCATTCTCAATTTTCAATTCTCAATTCTCAATTACTTAACCACCACTGCTTTGCCGTTGTAGATATATACACCGCTCTGCGTCGGTTTCTTACCAATCAGGATACCACCCACATTATACCACTGCCCGTCGTGCGGCATCTGGTCAAGTGCCGTGAAGCTGATGGCAGTAGGACTGCTGGGCGTACCGAGCACCTTGTTGGGTGCGTAGCTGATGCGGCTGCCAGTCATGGCCACCGTTTCGCCGTCACGCTCAATCACGAAGGTCAACGGCTCACTGTACTTGGCATCACTGCCGATGTTCAGATAGTAGTTCTGCTCATCGTCGGCAACAGCCTCGGCCATGCGTTCGGCACCACTGAATACTACCAGACGGTCGCCGACCTCAGTCTCAAAGCCCTCTACGGCAGCTACGATATTCATCGTCGTTGCAGTGCTGACCAGACGTGGAGCCTGGCTCGTACTGCTGCCGCTATAACGGTTTTCTGAGAAGTATTGTGGGTAGTAGAACTCTGCATCGCTGTTGGCCACTCGTTTCAGCATGTAGCCCTTACCGGCCTCCATGTACTGCAGCGAGCCCTTCCATATCATACCATTAGGCGAACTGCAGGCAATGGCAAACTCATCTTGCGACTTAATCACATCACCCTCCTGAGCCTTCTCTGCGTAGTCAGACAATGCCTGAGATATTGGCAGGTTGATAGGCGACAGGTAGCCAATACGGTTCCAGTCCTTATGTACCTTGACGTAACCTAATGCCATCATTAAGCCCTCCAGATATACGGTCTTGTCGCTCATCGAGTAGATGCTGTACATCTGATTGCCCTTGATGGTGATAGGCTGGTCCTCATTGCTCCATCGGTAGCCACGAGCGGCGTTCTTGTCTTCATTGCAGGTATATTGCTGCACGTCAGAGCCGTCCACGGTCGTGATCATGTCGCCGGCCTCCCATATTGTCATGTCGTTCAGGAACTGACCTACGGTCTTGTTCAGTGGTACGACAGGTATGGTTACCCAGTTCCATCCCTTCTTCAGGTCAAGCCACCATACATTGTTTAATGGATCATCCTTTAAGACAACAGGATTAGTCGACGAACCTAACAAGGCATCCTTTTCAAAGGTATAGGTCTTACCATCTTCTGGAATCAGCTTGTAAACAGATCCCTTCTGGGCTTTGAAGAAACGGAAGTTAAGCTTCGGCTTCGAACCATCGGGGTTAGTATAGCCGTAGATAGTAAGATAGGCGAGTGCTTCGTTGGCATTAGCCGTTTCCTTCAATTCGATATGAGCCACGCCCAGCGTCTGCTGGTTCTCATCGAATACGGCCAGGATGTCCTCCTCTGAGTTAGACACTACACCGTCGATCTTCACGCGTGCCACCATCATCATCGTCTGCTTCTGCTGCTTCAGGAGGTCGCTGACGGCCCATTCGGGTTCGCAACCACGAACACGCAGCGTGATAGGCAGCGGTTCGGTCATCTTGTTGTCGCCGATAAGCGATACCTGCTCGTTATACGTACCTATGTTTATATAAGGAGATACGGTGAACGTGATAACCTGTTCGTCGAGTGCGGCAATGGTACCGGCAGTCTGAGATGCCGTAATCCATACCGGCAGATCCTGCAGATTGAAGTTCTGAGTCAAACCGCTCATATTCTTCACTGTAGCCTCGAAGGTCATACCCTCGCCGTAGTTAATATCCTGATCAATGCGTTTCACATCCCAGCGCAGCGGGTTACGATATACGTAAAGATTCAGCGTGATGGGCGATGCCATCAGGTTGCCCTGCAGGTCGGGAACTTCCTTCGCCGTTACGTAAAGGTTAGTTTTCTCTACCATATAGTCGGGCTCGTTCACACTGATATACAACTCATTGGCGTTAGCCACAAAGTTGTAGTTTATGTTCTCCAGCTTGGCGCTGCTCACCATTGGTGCGTAGTAGTCCTTGTCGGCAAAGGTCTTCACTACCTCTTCGGCAACCAATATGTCTCGACGGTCCTGTATCTTGGCCTGACTGTCAACATAACGTTTCAAGCTCTCACCCGAAGCAACCAGCATCTGGGTGTTGTCGTCAGAGTTCACTGACTGCTCGAAGCTCAGGTAAGCCATCAGCGGACTTGTAGTGCCAAGTGGCGTGTGGTTCGCATACTCCTTGATGAGGTTCAGTGGCAGCACGCTTGCAAACATACCCACCTCGTCTATGTTACCAGTCATCACATTTGTCTTTGCAGCACGGTCGGCATAGGTTGCACCCAATGCAATGCTATCGCCACTGATACCGCTCAGACTGTCGGCAGCGAACGTGTCGATCAATCGTTTGTCGATGTAAACGTTAGCCACATTCTGCGAACGCGATACGGTCATGGCAAAGTGGTGCCACTTGCCTTCGTTCACGGCAGTATTCGTCATTCTCTCGAATCCAGCCGAGCGAACATAAAGGTTAGCATCCTTCATACCGATGTTAATCTTGTTGTCGTCGCCGCGCTCTGCCTTACCGTTCGAGAACAGTGTAACGTTCTGTTCGCTCTCCCTGAACCAGAACATCAGCGTATAGTCGTGCATCTTGCTGCGGTCGAACGGAGTAGGATTCAGCACCAGTCCCTTGTCGCCCTTGAAGCCAACCGAAAGACCACTTGGGCGCTTCCAGGTTGTACCCCACATGCTCAGATCCATACTGCCTGGTGCTTTGTCGTAAGCCACAGTGCCCTCGCCCTCGTTCATCGGATAGTAGTCGAGCAGTCCTGTCTCATAGCCGTTCAGTGTCTTGCGGCCGTAGGTGTCGAGATCGTTGCTTGTCATGGCACGGTTCCACAGGCGCATCTCCAGCATGTCGCCCTGGTATGCATCCTCAACTACACCATGGAAACCAACCTTCAGCTGCGACGACTCTTCATACTTACCTGTCAGCGTCTTCTTACCAATCAAGTCGCTCTGGTCGTAGAAGCTCACGGTCATGTTATCCCCAGTCTGGTCAACGGCGTATGCCACCTCGCGCAGTGCATGGTTGAATGGTATGGTCTGATCCGACTCAACGCTCTGGCCGTTGATCGTAGCAGTAAGCTTGCGGTCGGCACTCAGTCCGAAGCGCAGTCCGTTCTCATCGCCACCATGCGAGAATACGGTCATTGGAATCTTTTCGTCGGCAGGATCGAGCATCACGTCGATGGTGAAGTTCTTGCCGGCCAGATTGCGGGTGCCCTGTGTATAAGCGAGACTTGTGCCGGTGAATGTCAACGATGTCGACGTTGTGATGTCGTTGCTGTTCTTGGTTCCCAGCATCTCAAAGTTATTGATCTTACGCAGGTAGTTACCGGCAATAGGCTCCGAGAACTTAATGATAATGTCGTCGCCGATATCCAAGATACCATCGGTTGGCTCCGGTGTGCCGAAGGCCACTGGACGACGGGTATCTTTAATACCCGACAGTATATCCGACGAGCGTGTCAGGAACCCATTACCGTGGCGGCAGTAGTTCACCGCACGTATGTCGTAGTACTGCTCTATCGGGTCAACCTCACCATAGAACGAAGCCACGATAACACCGTTCGAAGGAATGGTGTCGGTGACACCACTGGCCTTAGCCATCAGATCCCTATCGGCGTAATATGAGCAGACGTTCACCCAGTCCTTGTCGCCTTGTGTCGACAACTTATATTGCAGCTCAATATGGTCGAAGCCACGATAGTTCGTGTCAAAGCCGTCGATCGTTACAGGCAGATACCATGCCTGGCGCTTTCCGTCGTACGGGCTCTCGGTATTCACAACCCAATTGCTGCCCGGCGAGGTAACGTTAACCTTACCGGCTGTCGGCACGAAGTGCGCCGAGAACTTGCAATCGAACACACGGCTGGCGTCTTCTGGGTCATACAGGCATAGTGTCAGGTCGTTATAATCGAATTCCTTGCCTGGGTAAACCTCAATCTGCTTGGTAAATACCACTACCTCGTTATTATTGTCACGACAGGGGTACAGTGTGATGTTGACGCCCTGCGAGGTTATCGGGTTACCATCTACATATACCTTGGCACCGTTGGGGTTACTGCTGGCCAGCAGGTAGTAGTTGAATACCAGCGAAGCACGCTCGGGATAGTCGCTCTCGTTGGCCATGTGTAGCGTGAAGCGGGCAGGCTCGTCGTAAGGCACATTGCTCACTACGGGTTCCTCTATCCATATTTTGGGTTTATCGGCAGGCACGGTAGCCACGTCGATCACGGTGCCGGGCTGATACCACTTCGTGGTGCGCTCCTTCTCGTAAGGCTCACAGGTAACACCGCCACGGGTGCGGTAAACAAAGCTTGAGTATACCCTCTCGCTGTCGCTCAGATAGTCGGTAGGGTTAGAGCCAAGTTTACCATAGCGCAGCATATCCAGCACATCGAGGGTCATATTGGCGAAACTGCCATCACCGTCTCTGGTCATCGTCTGTTCGTTGGCCGTGCGATAAACATCGACCGTCAGACTCGACTTGCTCGAAGCTGACAATGTAAAGCCTACCTTCTTCGACTTGCTTTGCGACATGCCGCTCTTGTCGGTAAAGTTCAGCGCAAATACCGGCTGGAACGATAGGATAAAGTACTTTCCGCCCGAGCTCACTTCAACCTTTTGTGTATCATGCTCACCTTGTACTATTTGTTCCTGTGGTTTGTTTTGGGCATTAACACCGGTTTTCTCGAAAGCCTTGATAAATGTCTGTATCACATTCAGAATTCCTGTCGTTACCTGCCCCAGATCGTTGATACCAGGATAACGCAGACTACGGCTATTGGTCTGTGAGGCCGAGAAGCTCTCGCTATATTGGATGTTTGCACCACCATCAAAATCGTATCGTTTCACAAGATCACTCTCCGATACCTCAATCTTCTGGCGCTCATTCTGTGCCAGTATATAGAGCCAGGCCTCAATAGTCTGGTTCAGGCTCCTGATACTGTCGCCATCTATACCCTCTTCAGGATAATAGCATTGGTAGCTGTTGGTATAGCCGAATGTTACATCGTTCTCGGCCACCTTACTTACATAAGTAGTACGTCTGTTCTTGTCGGCCAGTGCCTGTGCATATTCAGCCGAAGTGCCCATAGGCAGAATCAGCGCATTGCGCACCTTGAGGAGATCTGGTATCAGTTCGTTCTCGATATAGTGCTGTGAGTGTACAAATGTAGAATTCAGTTTCGGGCCTAAGGCCATCACCTCATCACGTATCAGGTAGATAGGCTTACCCGTATCGTCAATACCCTTGACCAGCACCTTGGCAGTACCGGTCAGCACCTTGAACTTGGCTGTGTTGCCTAAACTGTCGGTTGCCTTGAAGGTTCCGCCCTCGTGGGTCTTGTATATCTGATACATGCTGTCGGGGACAACACGCAGGGCAATGGCATCCTCTACCATCACCTCGGTGGTCATACCAATAAACACATCGGCCTTACCGCCAATCCACTTCTTGCTGGTCAACGTCTGTATACGTTCGGTCACGTCGAAGTTGTAACTGAAGTTCCAACCCAGGCTGTAATAGGTAATGAGGTCTACACTCATGATATTCTTCTTTTTCGAATCGGTAAACGTACCGGCCTCTGTACCTGCTCCACCCATCGATGGAATAACCACCTGACCTTTATAGATACTGGCATTCTCGCCCTGTCCGTACGAGAACGTAACACCGGCCGATCCGTTCATGTCGGCATTATAGGTGTAGCTCAGTTTCGATCCAGCCTCCAGATAAGCCGAACTGTTACCGCCTGGCGGGTCGCGCAGAATATCGATGAGCTGCGGAATACTGCTGGCCACCGACTTGCGGCCCTCGGCCTTGGCTTTAGTAGCCATCACGTAAGCCTTGAATATCTCGCCATTCATTGGCTTGATATCAAAGAATGAGTTGTCGTACTCCAGCGTGATACTAACATTCATCAGTGCCGACTCGTCTGTCTGCAGAGCGGTTGTATTCTTCGGGGTAAAGATGTACGACGCACCGCCGTTTTCGTCGAGCGTCAGTTCCTGAGTGTCGGTACCGCTTATCATACCGTTCTTAATGGTCACCTTTCCACCCTTCAGCTTCACAATGTCGGGTTCGTTGCTGCTATTGTTATTATAATAGTACTTCTCGCAGGCCTGCAGCATCCAGCCGTAAGGCGAGTTACACATAAACACAGGATAATTGAATGAGTACACACCTATGCTGTCTTTCTCCCCGGTCTTCTTCCAATACCAGGTATTGATAACGGCCTTGTTACCTATGTTATCGGCAGCCGTCACCTTCTTCACACCGAAGTAGGGCTCATCGCCTACGTTAAACTGCTTCACATCTACCGTAGGTATGGCGTGGTATATGCGGTTATACTCGCAGGTATCGCCTTGCACGTTGAACGACAGGTCGAGTGTCTCGCCCACCTTACCTTCCTGGAACAGGGTGGTATAGCCCTGAGCCGATACCTCGATGACCTTATACTTGGCAGGATGCAGAGTCAACAGGTATTCGCCTGTCTTGTTTTCAGGACGTACGGTAATGGTGTGGCGCGTTACGTTTACACGTGTGGTATCGCGGTTGTCCAATCCGTAGGTGTACTGATAGTCGGCACTCTTTACGGTCTCGTCGCCTTGTATGCGGATAAGGTAAGAGGCGTTGTCGCCCTCCAGCTGCATCACTATCTTGATAGAATCGCCCAGATTGTTCACCGACATCGACTCGCCCAGCGGCAGACTACCCTGATCGTCGCCACCAATTACACGGCCTCGCAGCACCACAGTGGTAGAGTCCCAAAGATAAACGCTCGATACGTTTGTATTAAAGTTATACATGGTCTCCATGCCTGCAACCGCATCCTTGTTGATCAAGAAACCGTCGTTGGCAAACACGTGGCCATCCTTCACGGCCTGTACCGAGTGACTTCCGGCAGGAATGCTCAACGAGAAGGCACCCTGGGTATCGGTAATAATCTCTCTCTGGTTGGCATCACGCATCAGGATGCCATCGAGCTTGAACGATACGCCCGGCACGGGAATCGAGGTGTCGCGATAGAACACATTACCCGAATAGATGTAATAGTTATCCATGTAATAGTTGAAGCCCTGCGACCAGTTAGAGTTCTGGCTGAAGGTTACAGTGCCATCGGCATTAGGGCCGGTAAAGCCACCACCTTTTACATATATCTGATAGGTACCAGTGCCCTGATAAGGCAGACCGGTGAACTCATAGAAACCAACCTCATCGGTTACGGTGACATACTGAGCGCTGGCACCGATAATCTCGCCAACGGGTTTACATATCACTGTGTCGCCGGCCATGGCAGTACCATCGGCCATGCGCAGATAGCCACTGATTCTACCAGTAGGTTCACACTGGGCACCTGTGGCAACGGCATACTTTATATGCATGCCCTCACACTGCAGAATGCTCTCTACACGGTAGTCGTACACCTGCTGTATCAGCACCGTATTATCTTCGTAGAACTGCTGTACCAGATTGGTAGCAATAGTATCGGTCCATGCGGCATTTTCGTCGGCAGCATGCAAGCGTCGCAACACACGGTAGTAGTCGCTTTCGCCGCCTGATGTTTCCCATGTCAGGCCAACACTGCTCTGTTTCTTCTCGGGCGAAACGCTCGTAATCTCGTTCAGATTAACAAACTTGTACGAGGCATCGGCGCCCTCCTTCTTCGTAACATGATAGGCCAGCGTGTCGGCCTGGGTGCCGGCAATCATCAGCGACGATGTGCCACGCTTTACCACCAAGTCGAAGTCGTACTCCACACATTTGCGAGTCAGGTTGTAGGTAAACTCGTGCTTCTTGACGGCATCTTCGTTACCCGAGAAATCAATCATATTGGTAGTAACACCATTCTCGCCCTTCATCTTTGAGTAGAGCATAAATTTAGCGCGCGAATCCCATAATGTGACGTAGTAATTGTTCTGGTTAGTTACATCTGCCAGTGGTCGCAGCAAGCCATCGGTTTCATACCACTGGTCATCACCAAGGGCTGTCTTCAGTTCGGCCAGCGTCATCTTTTCGGCCGACGTGCCTTGCCTATTCACACTGACAGAAGTTGCAACAGGCACAGCCATGCCATCTGTCAGCTGCCACGAGTCGGCTTTCTCTGCGTTCATCAGCGCAAGCACTTCATCCTGGTCCGATTTATCATGATTAGTTACGTTAGCCCACGAATTCCTGGTCGTGGTATTGGTGCTCACACCATTGCCTCCCCAGCTCCTATTCGCTAGGTTATTCGAAGAGTCTATGCAGTAGAAGTACCAATATACATTTTTACTGGTACTGTGGTCGTAGACACGATGGAAGAACCAGCCGCCTTCACCACCCCAGCCGATGATGGCACCGCCGAACGTAGCATAATCATCTATATCTTTTTTAATTAGGTGCCATGACTCTTCATTGTATTCTATTGCCTCAAGTGTCTCGTCATACCATTCCTTAGAAGCTGTAAGCGTGCCATCGAAACGGGTATCGCTGATATATGCATTTGCACCACCGACATGACCTATGATACCGCCGAGATAGCGATCTGTTGTGGTAACGTTGGCTGAAACCCATACTTTCTCAACGTGGATGTCTGGGGTGCCATCTCTGGCACCAATGAGACCTGCGGCATGACGACCACCAGTGACACTACCCGTTACGTGCAGATTCTTGATTGTCACATCGCCTACGATTCTGAAGGGAGCTGCGGCCCATTGGGCGGTATTGATGTTTGCGGTTATCGTGTGGCCGTTACCGTCGAAGATACCACAGTAAGGCTTATCATCGCTTCCCAGCATATCGGTAATGGTAATGTCGGCAGTCAGAATGGCATTAATCTTGGTACCCTTGTTCGCATCATTTACTATTTTCTGCAAGCGCATCCAGCCGTCTTCATCTCCAACGATAAAATACGACTGTCCGTCGGTTTCGTAATCACAATAGCTCATGGTGTAGTAACAGTTGTTGAGCGTCAGCGTGGCAGTATTGTCCTTACGGGCAAAGGTGCTACATCCGGTCATATCGGCCGGTACGAAAGCAGGCGAGAACAGACAGTTGGTCATCGTGATACCGCAGTTCGGCCCGGCTACACCTACGAAGCCGCCGTTATTGTTACACTTATCACCTTGAATAGTACCGATAAAGGAAGTGTTGGTAATGTTTACAGACGATGCGTCCATCCATCCTATTACACCACCACTGCTGGCATCGCCTTCAACCTGGCACTTCATGTCGGCCATCACCACGCAACGTTCGATAGTAACATTTCCTCCTGAATGAATAGTACCTATCAAGCCGCCGGCAAATTTAGCTGAACTGGTAATCGTTCCGGCTATGGTCAGATCGCGGATAGTAGCATTATATACCTCCGAGAATGGCGCAATAAACTGCTGGCTGCCACTATAGTTCACGGTAAGCGTATGGCCGAAACCGTCGAAAGTTCCTTTATACGCATAAAGCTTGGTTCCCACCATATCCTGACAGTCGGAGATATCTATATCATCCAGCATGACAGCATTCAAGGAACGTTGATAATTATCATTTGTACGTGCTACAAAACTCTTCCAGTCATCCTGATTGAGAAGCACCATCACAGCCTTGTCATAGCTTGCTTCGCCTCTTCCAACCATCTCCTGAAGCTCGGCCCACTCATTGTCGTTGTGAACAATGAATCGGCCTTCATTGTCGTACTTAGGACCCGACTTGTAGTTAAACTTCACAATGTGCTCCTCGTCGTTCCATGTGTCGGTGCGCTGAACGGTTGCTTCGGCAAATCCTGGCAGCGCTAACACAGCCGGCACAACATCCATCGACACGCCCGACCCAGATTTCCAGTTCCAAATGCCCGCTACACTACGGCGCACACGATAGGCTACAGGCTTATTCTTATAACGATCGAGCAACGTGGTGTCGGTGTAGCTATAGGTATCCTTATTCTTCTCAAACGCATCTTCCATCGAGATGGTGGTCCATCCATTGTCGTTCGAGGCGATGGAACCATTCACATTGCGCTGTAACTCAAAGTTATCGCTGTCGTCAAAGTCATCCAGGTCGGCCCTGTTCACTTTCCACGTTAGCGAGACCTTACCGCTTGGCAGTACTTGAGCCTCCAGATTTACGGGAAAGTGCAACATGTTAGTTGCAACCTTAACAGAATTTACATTTCTATTATAATTCTCAAAGTCTTTTACTTTTGCATTCACATAGATGTCCTTCCACGGGCGGTCGGCAGGTATATAGATATAGTCTAATATCTTATCAGTCAGTTTCTGGCTATAGGTAGTACCAGTAATCGCGTCGGTGTAGTAAGCAGTTGCACTCGTAACGCTTTTGGCTTCAACGGTGTATGGAATCATGATAGTACCGGGGTGATCGGTACTATACGACAGCATAGGATCGTTGAGCGATATACTTACCTTCGAAGCTGCGGGACAATCCCATTCGGCCATCTTGTACCAGTCATTAGTATTGTTGACGTTTGCACTTTTAACGTTAGATGGAATATACCAGGTATGGCCAATATCTTCACTTTGGCACCACAGATAGAACGTGTATTTATGGCCGCGCATATCCAGATCAACAGTCCAGTCGACTACCGTCGTAAAATGATCGTCGTTGCTATCGTCAGGTCCTAACGTAATACACGTATTAACAGTAAAATACTGGTAGCCTCCTTTGGTTTTACCTACAAGCTGCCATGTACCAGGTTCATATACTTGTATGTCAACAGGGCCACTCTCATCATCACTCGTCAATTCGTTATAATGATTGTAAAGTCCCCATTCCAGTAACTTTACCATTTGAGTACCATCATCGACGGTGTAATAAATATAGCCCTTTCTAATACCCTCGTTCTGATTGCCATCATATTGGGTAGGCAACGTAAAACGAATTTTGTCAATTCCCTGCGGAATAGCAGTGAAATACATCGTGTTTTGCAAATAATCATCGGCCCAGGTGCTCTGAGCTGAGAACAGCATACACATTATTAATAATAACGCGCGTGCATGGACTTTAAAAAAATCATGTTCTTTTGTCATAAATCGATTGTTTTATATAATATTTGTAATCGTCTTCTTTTTTCTTAGTTTTTGGACATACTGTTTCGCAACAACTGTCATTTTTCTCGAATAGATTGTGGATGCAAAGATAACAAAAAAAAATGGTATTAACAAGAAACATGATGCACGCATTTGGGCCATGTACCAAATGCGTGCATTGAAACCCAAAAGAGGTTACGGCTCATCGGCAGAGAGCCGTAATCTCTTCAACAGAGAGCCGTAATCTCTTCAACAGAGAGCCGTAATGTCGTCGGCAGAGAGATTACTGCTCTCTATAGGAATATTAAAATATCCCTCCCGTGCCCTCAGCCCTTTGTGCATCGGCTTTTGAGGTCTGCGACGGGACCAAGGGAGGGACATTTCCGATTTCTTCGAAAAAATTGCATTCTCAGCATCGCCTATTAGCCTATGCTTCATCAAACTCTTGAGTTTACGCCTACTAAACCTTGCGTTTACTTAATCTAAACTGGCAGTCCGTAGGCATCGGACTCGCAGTCCGTAACGTTCGGACTGACAGTCCGAAGGGACGGAATATTCCCACGCTGGGAACAAGACATTCCCACCCTGGGAATAAAATGTTCCCAGCGTGGGAATAAAATTATTACACAGGTTGCTTCTTTTCTTCAATGTATTTTTCAATGTACCTTTCAATTGTAATCGTTCTTAATAAAGCAGACCAAAAAGCCAAAGAGGTATCTTCTTGCCGTGACCTATATCGATGCCATCACTGACAACGTAGCTGTCTTCAATTCCTTTTATCTGTTTGAAACCTTTATTTTTTCCTCCCACTTCGAAAAGCCATCTCCCATCTACAACTAAATCGCCCTGATTTGGCATCGATAGCTTATGGCCAACACCCACCTGCGATGCAAAATATGTCTCACGCATTGTCCCCGCTTCAACACGTGGAGTCAGACAATGCATGAGGTTGGTGTTGTAGAACAGAACTTTTTCAGGTTTCGTTAGCATATTCATCCCACTATCAACAGAGTAAAGTCGGCGCACCAATGCCGCCTTATCCATCAGATCGATGAGCTTCAACACATTATTGCGTGAAGCTTGTAATGTGACGCAGAGTCCAGATATGTTCAAGGTGTAAGGCGAACTTTCTGCCAATACCGCCAGTAGTTGCTTGGCCTTATAGACAGAATCGTATTCTATGTTGCTCACCGAAGGAATCTCGCTGGTGACGATAGTTTCTATCACCTGCTGGAGGCGATCGAAAAAACCATCGCCTTCTTCACGATAGAAAGGATAATACCCAGTCTCAAGATATTTTTCGAAATGCTGAAGCACCTTAACCTTCGACGTCATCTCCGATGCCAACATAAAATGGTCAGTCAGTATTGTTTCTAAAGAGAAAACAGGCAACTGGGCCACCTGTTCCAACTGCAGGTATTCCCTGAATGACAATCCTTCCAACGTGTATTGGCGATGACGACGTGAAAGATCACCCATCAGCGACTCCTCCAACTTCATCATCGACGAACCTGTCACTACGACGTGCAACTGCGGATAGGAATCATAGATGTTTTTAATTTCTTGCTGCCACCCTTTGTACTTATGTACCTCGTCCAGAAACAAGTGAGTACCACCATGCGTATAGTGATATTCTGCCAAGTCAAGAATCGAATGGCTGGCAAACCAAATATGATCAAGTGATGCATAAAGAGCCTTCTGCTTGTCCTCAAAAGTCCGTAGGATATGCTGAAGGAGCATCGTTGTCTTGCCGACACCCTTTGCACCTTTTATCACAATTAACCTATTATCCCAGTTTATCTTTTCATAAAGATACCTGGTAAAACTCAAATTTGTTTCCGCAAGCAGGCGGCCATAAGTCTTATACAATCTATCCATTTCGCACGCTTTTTGCGTGCAAAGATACATTATTTACTTTGAAAAAACAAATAATCTACTAGTTTTTTACTTTTGAAAGTTAAAAACAAAGCAAGGGCAGATGATATAATAATGAAAACTTGGTTTCCGACGATTCTATACTGATTATCAATTACCTGCACCATAATTAACTATTTTTAGCCAAATAAACCGCACGGTCTGAGACTGTCAGAGGCGATTCGCTGGCAGGTTCGACAAACTTATTATCTATTCTCATCTGCTTCTTTGCGTTGGCAAAGATACATTTTTTTGATTCCATGCAAGTTTTTTATCAACTCTTTGAACGTCAGATGCCACTGTTATCATTCGGAATGGGTGATTTGGGAATAAAAATCAAGCCACTCTTTCTAAAGATATCAGAGAGCACTCGTTGAGAGGTTACCCCAGTTCGGGATAAGAAAGTCGCATAAAAAGCTGTCATCTGTCAAGACATCATGGTGAATCTGATGACATTTGGCATTCAATCCTAAGGTCTTCGAGGGCTTTAAAATCAGCAGGATAATATTTCACGATAGGGGCGATGGTCATTCTTGCCAGCTTCCCTAATCTCTTCTCAAGAATTTTGTATTCTTTATATTGAGAGAGGATTAATTCCTTATTTTCCTCCGTCAAAGGAAGATCTTTCACCAGCCCTGATTCCCGAACCATAACCCTGCTCTTAGCAGCTACCGACAACTCCACATGCAATTGCACATAACAGATAATGTCGAAAAAGTCCTCAGGAGGAAATTTCTCTTTAATAGACTCTAAGAAGATGCCTGTTTGGGTGTTGTCTAGCTGACCGCTTTTGATGGAGTCAAGCAAAGCGAATTGTTTGTCGAGACTTTTGTCAATCCAGCGGTGGATCATATCTACATCGAAGTAATAAGTCCACATTAGAAGACCGCCCAAGGTGCCGAATACGAAAATGAACTGCACCAGCGGCACGAAATGGAAGGTATTGTGGAACACGTGCAGCACAGGTGCTTCCAATAACAGAAAAATAGACATTCCAATATCGCTCTTTTTGAGACCTAATCGAGAACGGGAACGTTCAATTATACGAACTGCCAGCATGAGTCCAGCTGCGACAATGGCACTGCAGCCCATGTGGACAAGGGCCACCTCCAAACCTCGGAACAGTACGGTGCCAAAGCCCATTTCATTGCCCAATAGCAGGTAGAAGATGTTCTCAAGGATGGAGAACCCACCACCTACGGCAGCACCGCAGATGACACTGTCGATGAAGAACACGATCTTCTTCCGGGTGGCTAACCAAAGGAGTGGGATAGCCTTCACGATCTCTTCCATCACAGGATTGAGGAAATCTGACTGGTTTCCGGTGAGAATCCGCCCTGTCTGTTGGAACAGGCCGAAGCAGACCAATGCCGCCACCATACCACACAGCACCTGCAAGAGGAGGTTCTTGATGCTGATGAGTGAGAAATTGTCAATCTTATAGACTACAAAGATGTAGATGACAACAGGGAGCAGGGCAGCGACAAATAACATTACAACAATTTTAGTGAGATCATAAATTCATTGTTTCCACGTCTTCCACCATCGAATCCTGATGGTGCAAACAGATGGCCGTAACCAATAGACAGCGTTGTCTTGAGATAATTCAGGAACACCAGTTCGGTGGTCAGCTGAATGCCTGTGCTGTAGTACATCTTGTGGGATGCGTGGGGATTCCAGGCGGAGAGACCTGTTCCGAAGAGCGAGCACTGGATCCACGTCGGATAGCAGAACAGGGCACCGAAGTTATTCAGGCGGAGCGGACGCAGGTTGAGTTCTGCCGTCGCCTTGGCATAGGAGTGTGCCGAGATAGCATCGATGGCGGCACCAGGCATCGCCAAGGTTGTTCGATATTGGAAGGCGCTCCGATTATCCACATAGTTATTGCGGAAACCACCGAAATAGGTCGTGCCAAACAACGACTCCGCATCTCCGAAGTTGTGGCCTGCTGCCGTACGGAGCCAGAAAGAGGTGTTTCTGTCAAAGGGCACCAGGGTGCCAAAATCGCCTGAAACCTCTACCGAGGGATAGACCCGTCCGCCAGCCAGATAGCTGTAGCCTTCAACGCCTAACTCGTAGCCTTGCTCTTTCATCACACCACCCAACGAGGTGCGGGTCTTTGACCACTTCCCGTAAACTGATGCCGTCTGCATCGACCTTACATCTTGCACCTCTATCTCCTGATACAAGGGCAGTGCATCCATGTCGCCGTAGGCAGCCACCGAGAAACCCCATGATTTGTTATACGGCGTAACTAATGAATTGGAATAGTCGTAGGCCAGTTGCACCACATAACCTTTACGGCTTTTTCGCATCGGACCGAAGAGGTCGTAGAAGTCCATGTGGTTCCAGGCAGCCTTGAGGTTCCAGAAGTAGTATTTCCAATCGAAGTCAACGTGGAATTTGTTCTTCCAGGCGTTGTTACTCCATGGGGAGAGGCCGACAGACATGTTCATGCTGCTCAGTCCTACGGGGTCGTTCACGTTAAAGCGATAGCCTAACACGGGAGTCATGTGATTCCAGGCTTTGGAATCCGTAAAACCGCTGATGATAGGATAGGCTCCTGCGAACCTCATCTCTTTAATGACATTGTAGGATGTGATGTTGTTATATACATCGCCAAAATTCTTTCCGGGCAGCGAGTCTCTGAGCAGACCAATCTGTTCCAATGCCTCCTTGTTGTTCTCGTATGCCAGTTGACCGTAGAGCTTCACGGCATTGGCATCCTTCACCACCTTACGGGAAAGTAAGACGGGTTGCAGTCCGTCGCGCTTGAACTGGAGCGCCAGCAGCTGGCCAGGCGTAATCTCCAATGGTGCAAAGAGCCCGATGTCGGTATTGGTTAGCATCTCCATCTCGCGTGTCTCTAAGTTAATCTGCCAGAGGTTGGAGACCCCCGTATAGTAAGAGCTGCCAATCAGGTTCTTGTCGTCGAGCGAAAAGCGGAACTGTCCTAAGTTGCTGTCTTTCCAGGTAATCAGTTTCACGGGTTTGAAGATGGCCTTAGCCAGTTCCTCGGTATTGAACAGCAAAAGTGTGTGCTCGCCATTGTCGCCCTGACTGGTGAGCGACAGCCATTTGCCGTCGTGACTGATATCTGAGTCAAACACGCTTACGCCAAATGGAAAGGCGTAGATTACTTCCGGATTCTCCAAATCACGGTCCATACGCACTATCGACTGTGTACCGCGGTTAGAGAACAGGCCGTAGAGACAGTCGTGGGTATTGTCATATACGATACTGTTGATGCGCTGGAACTTCTTTTTCTTCACCACCTTCTTCTGTAGGATGTCATAGATCTCCAAGCCACGCATCTTAGCATTGTTCGTTGTATAGATGAGGCGCTGGCCCTTACGGTCGAGGGCTACGAAAGCAGGATCATATAGCTGTATGCCGCAGATGTCGTTCAGCCGCTTCTGCTCACCTGTCAGCAGGTCAATCTCCGTCATGTGTGCGAAGTCGCCAGGGGCATTCATGGCGGCGTATGCCTTTTGGGTGTCTGGGTCATAGACGAATGGCGACACAGAACCCAGCGGCTTTTTGGTCAGCGGCTTGGTTTCTGTGATGGGATATTGGCGGATGGCGGCTAGGTTCTCCTCCTGATGCTGCTTCTCATCCTCCTTCCAGTCGTTCCATACTTTTCTGAGCGACTGTCCATAGACCTTCTTGAACTGCTTGCCGAAGAAGGTGCGACTGTCTGCCGTTCTGTTATAGAACTGGATCATCTTCTCATAACCGTAGGTCTTGGTGAGGTAGTTCACGAAACGGGTACCATAGAGATAGGCATTGGCGCCCACTTGGAAGTCCTTGGTGGAACCTTCCGTTTCCAGGCCCACCACCGAATAGAGCTTGTCGCCCCCGTCTATGATACTGCGGAAGTACATCTCGTCGTAGCCACCTAAGGCACGTCCGATACCACCGCCGAGCCAGGTCTCCATGAAACAGGCGATACCCTCATGATACCAACGGGGCGAATACCAACGGGGCACACTTAGGTAGCTCCAAAGGGCAGAGATGGGCTGAGACTTGTCGGTGTCCACCTTCGTACCAAAGAAACGACGCCAGTTGAGGTCGCGACGATTATATTTGTCAGTCATGACAATGTGCGTATATTCGTGCTTGAACAACTGACTGTATCGTTCACTTGAAGGGTTGATGTAATATGACATGTTCAACGGAGCCATGCCGATTTGTATAAAAGAACGCGGTAATGGCGATGCTCCGCCATTACCGTCGTCTTCCCAGTCTGTCAATAACAGCAAGGGCGCTTCTGGCTGATAGATGGAATCACTGGTCCATATCTGCTCATGAAGCGCTTTGCCTTTCTGGTACATGCGCATCATGTGAGGGATGTAGCGCGACAGGTTCTTGTCAAAGAACACCAGCGTGGCTT
>CAMUYR010000005.1 GCA_947164965.1 uncultured Prevotella sp.
GCGGCAGCAATGTTTCCTTTGTAAATGGGCGCTTCGAGCGATTAACAACAACAAATTCGCAACAAAATCTACTTATTTTCAATGATCTTCATTACCTTTTCTTTTGTTTGACCGGTAATCTTGGATGTATTGATATGGCGAACATAACGCCATGTACTGAGAGGGCACCGCACTCCTTCAGTTTGTCGCCTACGTGATGGAATGTTGTGCCAGAGCATATCACATCGTCGATGACAACGACGTTTCTTTTATAAATGTCGTTGACCATATAGACAAAGCTCCTGTAGTGAGTTATATTGTCCGTCAGATGTGAAGGCTCGGCGTCTACACTATTAAATATAGCTTTCAAGGTAACCGGACACGGCAGCACCTGGGCCAGATATGCTGACAATCTCGCGTATCTGGTCTCAGTCCTCTCCTTGGATGCTGCAGGCATGAAGCAGACTATCCATTTCTTTGGATCGTCTTTGACAATATCCAGAATGATATTTGTCAGCTTCTCCAGGTTTTCATGATTTATGATACCCTTGGAGAACTGAAGGACAGACCTTTGTTCTGCCCTCTGCCAGTGTTCCAGATTATCATACCTGAGAGGTATATATTTGATAAGTGGCGTAAATGGGTAACCTACCGTTGCCAGTTTCATTATTTCTTCGCGTTTAAGAAGTCCTGATATTGTTTCTGGGATATCATTGTGCCGATCAAGGCACTTTTCCAGCCCTTTTGAGGTGGCCATTCAACTCCAAGGATTTCCAACTGCTTTTTGTTATAGCCTCCTTTAGACGAAAGGCCGTTTTCTATCATCTGCTTCGTTAAAAGCACTTTTGAAGAGCACTGCATAGCAAATCTCCTGAAGTTTAACTTGATTATCCTGCACTTGCCAGGTCTTTTTTATTTTCTTGAAGGCGAGTTAGTCTGTCCACATACTCATAAAGCCTTTCATTGTCTTTTCGGAGGTCTCTGTATTGCTCATCCTTGATGGCAATCTGTTGTTTATAGAAAAGAATTTCAGACTCAGCTTTCTTCAGTTTTTCTTCAAGATGTTCAATATAACGCTGGTCACCAAGTTTATATTGTTCGTTTTCAGGTATTACCCTGATAAGTTCACCAGTTCCATTAACAAGGTATTCCTCGTTGAGATCATGAGCGAACGCCTTAGCAAAAAAGAACATGAACTTTTCGGTTGGATTATTGCCGCTTCCTGCCATAACCCTACTAATAGTCTCTGGTGTCTTGTGCAGAATATCAGCCAAATCTTTTTGGTTGTCTATTCTTCCTATACTTTTCAAATAATCAAAGGCTTCTTTGAACCTTTTATATCTCAATCTTTGTTCTTTGTCCATATATACTTTTTCACATTAATGGTTGATGTCAACTTGACGCAAAATCAACAAAAAGGATTAAAAAATATTAAATATCAAGTATTTTTCTTCAAAACTTGACGAAATATCAATTTTTATCCCTACCTTTGCACAAAATCCGATGCAACTTCAGATACAAACGGACGTACAAATTTGAGTGCAAAGGTACTAAAAATAATAAAACTACCTAAGAATATGACAAAAATTAACGCTTTTGAAACAGATTATGAGCGTTTTCTTCGGGAGAGGGCTGAAAATATCGAGCGTGAGTATTTGAATTACGCTACGGAGATCCTTGCAAAGAAGGTCTCTCCCAACCGTATCATCAAGTATCTTGCAGACCGTTTCAGTATGTCTGGTGAAGGCATCAAGACTATCCTAAAACGTCGCGGCATCTATAAGAGTGCCGACCAACCAGTGTTTATCAAGAAGACTACTGCCCGTCAGGCTACCATTCCGTTTGCAGTCGGTACTGCTAAACCTGAAGTGAAACTATAATATAATAATAAGGTATATGACGTTAAAGCAAGCATTTACCCAATGGGCCGCAATTCCAGACAACAAAGTTCTGGCTGCCAAGAACCGAACGAACATGCAGAAGGTTCTGCTGGAGAAGCATGGATCTATGGATGTGACGCTCATCGATCGCCACTTCATGGACATTGTCCTGAAGGACTGTAAGGCCGACCATCGTGCCCAGGTTAATGCTTGTTCCGTTCTCTGTCATGTCTTGACATGGCTTCATGGCAATGACCCGAAAACCTACCCTGCTCCCGATTTCGACTACAATATAGCTTCCACCAAGCCTACAGAACAGCCCGCAAAGATTGCTAAACCTAAAGCAAAGTCCGTTGAAAAGCCCAAGGTGGAAGTTTCTGAATCAAAATCCCAAGCACCTGCACAGGATGATACAGAAGATCCCCTGCAAGGTATTGACTTTTCTGATGAAAAAGAAAATCTAAATCATATATCCGTTATGCAAGAAAACAATACTACTGTCAAGAAGCCAGGGAAGGCACCCATTTCTGTTGCCCAGCTTGACCAGAAGACCCTTGCGGTTATTAAGATTTGGCCGTCGCTCAGTGAGGCAGAGAGAGAGACTGGTGCCTGCAATCTTGACCGTGCCGTCAAGAATGCCCGTCTCGCTGCCGGTTTCTTCTGGTGTATTCCAGAGAACGCCGAGACATTCAAGCCAAACCCAAAAGCCAAGGTTGTTAAGAGAGAAAAGAAGACGGTCACTGACGGCCAGTACCTTCGCCGTCCAGTCGTTCAGATTGACACGACCACCCTGAAGGAGGTCGCACGTTTCGAAACCGCCAAGGCTGCTGAGAAAGCCCTTGGTATTAAGAACGTCCTTCGTGCTATCGACCGTTGCGGTATCTCTGGTGGATTCCATTGGGCATTTGCCGACGAGTTCAATGCCGACTGGCATCCCGTCAAGAGAGAAAGAGGCTATCGCCGTGTCGTTCCTCAGACGGTCATCAATTCTCATAAGGCAACGGCCCAGAAAAAGACCAGAGTCATCAAGAAGTGTACAGATGCTTCCGTCCTGTCGTCAGCTCTCCCTGAGAAGCAGAGAGAGTTCCTGTCTCAGATTTCCGATGAAATCCTTCTCGAAGAGATCCGCAGTCGTGCCAACTGGCATGGTACTGTAAGTATCGATGTCACTACTACTATCAATGAAACCCTCTAAAGTTAAGGTCTATGGAAAAGTTTATGATACTGCTAACCCCGGAGGACGCGAATGAGAAGCTTATGATGTGGGAGGCTAACTGTACCAATGTCGAAGCTGCCCAGCAGCAGGCAACCGCCTACCTGGCCATGGCCGGACCTAAGTACAAGTATGCCGACGTTCTATCAAACTTCAAGTCTCCGTTGGCATGGCGTCAGGCTACTAACCGCATTGTGAACAACTTCAACTTATAGCCTATGATGCTGCAGTTCGCTGATAAGATGGTACCTTATAAGGTCTTTCTTCATGACCTTGCCCTTGAGCTGGCTCCCATGCTCAAACAGGCCATGTCCGATCCCAGCGAGGTGATATCTCAGAACAAGGCTTATAAGATGTTCGGTCAGGCCAATGTCATGCGTTGGGTCAAGAACGGTAAGCTGGTGCCCGTCGCCAAGCGTCCGGGAAAGGTAGAATACCGCATTTCCGACCTCCGCTGCTGCCAGGGCATCATGCAGGACTACCTCTAAGAAACAATTAATAAATATATAACTGTCACTCTTATGATTTTCGTTGTTGATAACATATATATCGCCTCTTCCTGCCCCAAGCGCCTTGAACCGCTTGCCGTTGAGATTCGCAAGTCTATCCACCATGCTTTTGTAGAGAAGGAGGAGATGGAACGGTTTTTCGATACCGTCCAGCAGAACCTTCAGCAGGAAGTGCCAGGTAAGAGCATGAAGATTTCCGTCTTCCATACCCGTTATGAGGAAGCCGGTACACTTTGTATTCGACGTGCCGATGCTGATAACGGTGACTTTATCCGTCTGCACTATTTCCGTTTGCAGGGTCACATCCATGTTTCAAAGGATGGAACCTCGCTTCATCAGGAAGAGTTCATAGAGGAAGGAGGTGTCCATGATGTATAAGGTATCGAAAAGTGAGTACCTGGAGCGACGGCCTGCCTGGATGATTACCCTCCTGCTACGGCTACAGCCCAAGCTTTACGGCAATCTCCCCTCTGAGCATAAGGCCAAGGTGATTCTCCGCTATATCAGGATGATGATTCACAAGAGCCGTATCATCAAGCAGAAAGGCCGTTTACAGTTGGAGAGCAGTTCAGACAAGCTCGTTATCAAGAATAATTTCGGCAGGCCCTACCTGTCCTTTAACATAGAAAAGACAAAGTAATTAAAAACCCATGATGGAGAAAGAGAAGATACTTGACAAGACCAATAGGGGGTATGACATTTTTACCCACTATCTCGGAAAGGACGTTCAGCGAAAGTTGTTCGTCAATCCTTTCCGTGGTGACAAGTCTCCATCGTGCCGTTTGTACTATAACAAGAGGAATGGTGGCATCTGGATCATGAAGGACTACGGAGCCAGTGAATGGTCTGGTGACTGCTTCAGCGTCGTTGCCAAGAGCATGAACATCAACCCCATGACTGACTTCCGTGAGCTGCTGCGCACCATCGATAAGGATTTGGATCTTTTTGTAATGGAAGAAGCCCCTGCTGGCTATCATCCGGTTAAGAAGGTTGCGCCTAAGCCAGATGAGGAAGGTCCGATATCCTTCAAGGCCACCTATCAGATTTTCAAGCCCCGCGAGTTAGCCTATTGGCAGCGTTACGGTATCACTCAGGACATCCTTAACAAGTACGAGGTGAAGAGTGTGCGTAGCTGCCGTTTCTTCCCCAAGGATAAAGAGTCCTACTGTTATACAGGCTCTTTCATGGAACCGATGTACGGCTACACCTTCAACGGTTGTACCGGTATCAAGGTCTATCGACCTTTCTCTAAAACCCGATTCCTTTATGGTGGTAACCTCCCCAAGCCTTATGTGTTCGGATGGAACCAGCTTCCAGAGAAGGGTGACACTGTCGTTATCACCGGAGGTGAGAAAGACGTGATGACTCTTGCCGCTCACGGTTTCACTGCCCTTGCCTTCAATAGCGAGTCAGCCAGGATTACCGACAGTCAGTTGACTGCTTTGGCTGAGCGTTTTCATCATATTGTCTTCATGTTTGACTGCGATACAACCGGCAAGCGCGAGAGCGCTGCCCGTATGGCAGAGTTCTCGGGACGTTTCAACGTCTCTCAGCTTATTCTTCCTCTCAGCGGTACCAAGCGCGAGAAAGATATCAGCGACTACTTCAAGATGGGTCACACCCCAGTCGATTTAATGCTACTGATCGAGAAATCATTGAATAATTTAAACTAATAACGTATGACAACCTCATTGATTATCCCCTGTTCCAACCAAGGTACGAACATCAAGAGCATTTCGCCTCTTGATGCTGCAGGTAGGAACCAGCTTGCCGACATCGGTATCAATTATGCCGTCGTACCCCATGATACAAAGTCCATTCAGTTGCTGATCCTGAACAAGGTCTATACCGGCGTCGGATTGCAGAACCAAAATGGCGGTCTGGAGTTCTATTGCAGCCAGCTCATCAACGACCTGTGCAATATGAATAACTCCCATCGTATTAACAGTGCCCTAAAGGAGCAACAGGAGTTTATCCGCTCCTTGAAGGTAATGCGCCGCTCCAAGCGCAAGCTGGCCAAGCAAGCCCTGAAGGAAGGAAAAGGGTTTTCTGTAACGGACACTGGTTTGGAAGAGACGGAAGCCGTCATTCCTCAGACTATCACTTTCAAGTCACCTGGCATTTCCTTCTATCCTTTTCGTAAGGGTCAGAAGTCAGCCTCTTGCTGTGTATTCTCCAGCTTTCTGGATTATATGTCCTACCTCACCCTTTTGAAGGAGAATGTAGAAACAGCCTTGCCGTCCATGTGTGACTGCATTGTCGTAAACAATGTCAGCAACTTTCCCAATGCCCTTTTGGACTGTGAGGACTACAAGCACATCTATTGTCTGTTTCCTACCACCGACGTAGGTAAGATGATGACCCTGACGATCCGCGACCGTAACAAAGGCCGCTGTTCTGACACCTCCAAGGTGTATAGCGGTTATCTTGATCTTCATGAGTATATGACAAAACAAAAATAATGATATTATGAACGAAAAATGCAAGCATTGTGCCGCCCGTACTGGCACCTACTGTGGTTATCTCGAAATGGAGATTCTTTATGGTCATGAGGACAAGCCACCTTGTGAGGGTGTGGATCATCATTCTCAAACATAGTGACTATGAGTTCCTGGGTTATCTTCTCTATCTGTTTTGTACTGTTAGGCCTTCTGGCCGCTGTACTCTACGAAATTTTTCATTCACCTACAGACATCCGATAGAATATGAGTTTCATGGAAATTTTATCTTACTTACAGGAAGTGATGCTTACACTGTTCCTTTCAGGCCTCGCCCTGATAGTATGGGCTTTCATTGCCGTCGCTTTTTGGATAGTATGCTCTTCAAATAAAGAAAAGAAATAGTGTTATGATCCAGCAAGTATTTGAAATAAAGCCCCGTTATCGCGACCTCCACCCTACCAAGGAGTTTTGGGTCAGTGATACCTATGATGTCAGGCAGGAAAAGATCATTGCTGCCAATGGTTCAGTTCCGCATGCCAACATGAAGTTTATCCGTGAGGTTATCTTCGAGATCAAGAAGTCTACGACTTTAGACGAGCTGAAGAGTCTTGCACGTAGCATCAAGGAAGAGTGTGTGATTGAGTGCTTTCAGATCAGCATCAACCGCCAGAAGAATGTCGCTCACATGCTCTTCGACTGGTATGACTATAAGGCCAAGCAGTGTTTCTACTTGTACGAGTCCTACCAGATGGCTATGAGTGCCATGATAGTCCGTAAGCTCCGTTTGCCGTTTCCTCAGAAACTCAACTCCAAATGGCTGCGTTATTTCCTCACACGAGAATACAAGGAGAATAACAGTATCTATAAGGAGCTTCTGGAAGAATTAAAGCACAAGAAGCTGACAAAGAAGACCTTCAGGCTTCTGCGTCAGATGACGGAATATGTCGAGGATGTCTGTGAGACGTCTGCGAGATAATTAAAGAAAGTAATGTTATGGATGGTAAGACGTTCAAGGAGTTTGTTAGCCGGATTCCAGATGATGCGGAAGTCGTTCATCTTTGGGATGGTGGCTATGCCTGGCGCAAGGCAGGCGGCACACTCCATTGCTTCTCTTTCAAGCCCGACTTTCTGCCAGGTACAGATAACAAATAATTACTATATGTCAGAAAATAACTTATAATATTATCAGTTATGACTACTAATCACATATCAAAATTCAAGGAATTTATGACTGACCTTGGCATGTGGGAGCAGTTTATGAGCGACCACCAGAATTGTCAAGGGGCCTATAATGGTGAGGTTCTTACCATTGACGACTTTCTGGCCACAGTGGAACCTTCTGCCATCTTTGATGCCAGTCCTTATGCCAACAATGAGGAATGGCAGACTGTCAAGGAGCTTTGGAACATTGAGTTTGCCAAGGGTAAGAATGAGAATGTTCCTGCTGAAGAGATGGACGATAAGCAGCTTGCTTACACCTCCACGCTCAGCGGTTACAAGTTCTGTACGCGCTGCTATCAGCTAAAGTCCCTTCATCAGTTCAACAACGAGAAGTCTCGTTTGGACGGCTATAGCCCCTATTGCAAGGATTGTAACAGCTCTACTGACAATCATGCGCCTGTCAAGGTGTTGACCCTTCATGAAGGAGTCTATAGCCAGAACAGAATTTTCCTTAGCAAGGATCTCTCCACCCTTATCAAGGATAAGGATTTGAAATCCTGCAAGGTCATGTCACGTAAAGGTCACATCTTCCTGGTTTTCTCGAAGTCCGGGAAGTCCAAGAACCTTAAATACTACAAATATGCTGATGCCTTTTCCGTCTCGGATATAGAGATTTCAAAGTCTCTAACCCGTTTCTTCCGGAAGACTGTTGAGGATGCTTTCTATCTGCACCTATCTAAGAATACCTCTAAGAAAGATTATGTCATCACTATCGAGGTGTTGAAGGTATATTCTCCAGAAGACTATAAGAGCATCCGTTTCATCCGTAAGGAAGAGCATCCGATGGTTCAGAAAAAGGAAGAATCTCCTGCTTCTGCTGTTTCTGTTGTTCCTAAGCCTGATAAGACATGGGAAGACATGAATACTTCAGAGAAAGTTGACTATATCAATTCACTTCTTGTTGATCCTCACAATGTTGTTCCGTCCAAGTTTGACCTGTTGACCCTGTTGTGTGACTATATTGTCGAGCATCCTGCTAAAGATGGGATATCCTATGGTGAGAATGTCATGGCCACTTCGTTGGCTAAGATGGGCTGGAAGCTTCAGAAGCCAGTCCGCGTTATCAAGTATGAAGAGTTTAGAATTTAATATGATCCGTTATGACTAACCAAGAGAAATTAGAAGCCTTGAAGGCCGTCCTGAAGCAGACCAATACCGAGTATTGGGAGAATGTCGCCGTAGGTGACAGCGGCGTTACCATTCCGCTGTTTCTCCCCAAGCAGCGTATTGCCGTCCGTATTGGCGACGATGACATCTGGTATCATAAGCTCCGTCGGTTTGTCCACCCTGTCATCATCCGTGATCTTGATACCGCTCAGTTCGTTATCGAGAAGGTGAACAACACCATCGATCAGAAGTGTACCTATCGTCGTGACAAATCCCCTCGTCATTATCTTACCCCAGAGCAGCAGAAGCGCAAGCGTAGCATTTTCAAGTTCCGAAAGCGCCTTCATGCCGAGCACAAGTTCTGCGTTTCTCAGAGCGCATCTTCCAACAAGAACATTAAATCAGAATGATTATGCCACAAGTTCCTTATTTACTGTGTGAAGGCGTGGGCTGCATGCTGCGTAGCCGATGCTCCCGTTTCGTCTATGGTGAAAACGTAGATCGCCATGCCGAGGGTTATTCATGGATTCCATGTTGTCATGATGAGTCTCGTGAAGCATACATTCCCGTTGCAGAAGTCAGTAAGTCATGAGTAAGCGTAACCCGGTCAATAACCGTCATTCTCGCTTCATGAACCTTCTGAGGGTTCTGCGAAGAGTACTGCGCATCACGCGCTTTGTTTCGAGTTTGTCAAAATTTGTAAGATAAGAAGATATGAGAACACCCATCACCTATTATGGCGGCAAGCAGCAGCTTGTCAGTACCATCCTTCCGATGATACCAGCTCACCGTATCTACTGTGAGCCGTATTTCGGTGGCGGTGCGGTGTTCTTTGCCAAGGGCAAGAGCTATCTGGAGGTCATCAATGATATCGATGACAGGATAGTCACGTTCTATGAGGTCTGTCAGGACGAAGCCCTTTTTACCAAGCTTCAGATGAAGGTTCAGAACACCCTTGATGCTGAGAGGGAGTTTCTGAAAGCCGATAAGATCTGGCGTCATGTAGGGCAGGACACAGATAAGGTTGATGTTGCCTGGGCCGTCTGGCTCCAGTGCAATATGGGTTTTGGAGGTTCCCCGTTAGGTGGTTGGAAGTGGGATAACGGCACATCCGGCAGCCATGGTGGTATTGTGATGGATAATTACCGCAACCAGTTCACCCAGAAGGTTCACGACCGCCTGAAGCATGTACAGATAAGCTGCCGTGACGCTCTGAAGGTTATCGCCCAGCGTGATACTGCCGATACCTTCTTCTTCCTCGACCCTCCTTATCCTGGCCGTGTTCAGAAGCACTATAGCGGTTTTACCTTTGATGATTTCGAGCATTTGCTTGAATTGATATCCACGATCAAGGGTAAGTTCATCCTGTGTAACTTTGACAGTCCCATGCTTGCCGACTATGTGAAGCGCATGGGTTGGCAAACGTCCGTCAAGGATATGCCCCTCAGAGTTGCCAACCGCGTATTGGGGGGGGTAAAAAGGAAACAGGAGGTGATGGTTTACAATTATCAGATAGAACATAAATTATTTTAAAGATATACGAATATGAAGCTAACGAAAGTAACATTTACAGGTGTTGATGAGCGTACGGACGTGAAGCGTCTGGTGCAGCTCCAGAAGAGATTCCCTTTTGTGGAGTTCGGTGTGCTGTTGTCTTATGACTGGCAGTTTAACGGAAACAGATTTGTGGATCCGTTAATTATCTCCGTTCTGAGAGACAGAGAGCTGAACCTCTCGGCTCACTTCTGTGGACAGGCCGCTATTGACGTTGCCGTCGGTAAGAAGTTCAAGATCGAGAAGCTGCTGGGTAACAATGCGAGAATCTTCAAGCGTTGTCAGTTGAACCTTAAAGCTGCCGGTCTGTTCTCTGAGCTGCGTCGCCTGCCACCCATCCCATTCATCGAAGAGGTGATTATCCAGATGCACACCCCTGAGTTATGTGAGCAGTTCTTGGCTGGTCAGCGTCCCCGTTTTGCATCCTACCTGTTAGACGCCTCCTGTGGTGCTGGCATCGACACACCTATCCAGATTGTCACCTCTCCTGGTGTCCATATCGGCTATGCCGGTGGTATTGGGCCTGACAATGTAGAAGGGAAACTGCGTACTCTGTTGGAATATCCTACTGACGATAAGTTCTGGATTGACATGGAAACCCGTGTCCGTACCGAGGACTGGTTTGATCTGGATAAAGTTGAGCAGGTTCTTGAAATCTGTGCCTATCTGAACAAGGAGTATTCACCTATAAAATAGTAGTTTTATGAAGAAAATTATTCAGCTTATCAAAGACCCTCATGTAGTATTTTTGAATGCCGACGACCCGGACATTGACATTGCCAAGTACCGCGTTCTTATGGTTGACGAACATGACGGCACCATTCTGATGGTAAGTGCCATGGATTGTGACTTAGACGGAAGTACGACTGTAGATGATTTATTCCATCATTCTTCTCCAGAGATTAAAGACATTATGCCATCGCATATTATAAATGCTGCCGCATTCAGATTTAAGGAGTTTAACTCTGATAAGCAATCAGAATATGACCATGCTCGTGACATTCTCAATGAAATTAAAGAAATTGTAGTCTCGAAAGATAAAGATCTCTTTGCTTTCCTTTCAGATAAGGTTGATGAACATTATAAAAAAGTATAGCTTATGTCAAGAATCTATATCGCTAGCAGCTGGAGAAACGGTTTCCAGCAGCAGTTAGTTCAGGAGTTACGCAAGCGGGGTCATAAGGTCTATGACTTCAGACACCCCTACGGACGTAACGATGCTCCCGTTTGGGAGTCTGTCTCTATTACGCAGAACCTCCGTAGTGCCTATAAGGAGAAATGTCTGAATGGCAAGGATTTTAAGCGTATGCTGATGGATCGTCTTAGCGTTGAGCGTTTCAATGAGCATTTCTCTGCCATGCAGGATGCAGATACTTGTATCTTGTTGCTTCCAGCCGGACGTTCCTCGCATATCGAGGCCGGTCACATGAACGGCATGGGTAAGCGTGTCTTCGTGATGGACACCAGCAAGGAGGTTACTCCTGAGCTGATGTATCTTGCCCTGGATGACTATTTCTCAGATTTTGAGGAGCTGTATAAGGCTGTTGACAAACCCATTCCGGGTGTCTGCCGCGTCTGTGGATGCACCATGGAGAATCCCTGTTATCATCCTGAGCATGGTAACTGTTGGTGGGATGACAGCAGCCACACCATTTGCAGTCATTGTGCTGATACTCTGATTGATGGTAAAAAGGTATTCCCTTCCATCAAGGATGATCCTGAGACAGAGCATTGCATTAATGACCATTCTAACGCCTTCAAATAAGTTCTGCTATGGAGAAAGAGACTGTCATTCAGAAAATCAGCAAGCTTCTGAAGCTCCAGTATGGTGCTGAGAAGATTGGTAATAGCGGCGAGGCTTTTCAGGCTGCTAAGATGGTTCGTAAGCTGTTGTTGGAGTATAATCTCTCCATGAGTGATATCCACGCTGCCGACCAGCAGGAGCAGTCACGTATTGTCGAGTCAGATCCGTTGAGTTATGCCGACCAGTACGGTGTTACCTGGAAGCAGAACCTGTTGATGATTATCTGCCGTTACAATCTCTGTTCTGTGATTGTATGTCCTCGTACCAAGCAGATGAACATTGTCGGCTTAGATGCCAATGTCATCATCGTAAAAGAGTTCTACGAATACCTCCTTCAGGTTTTCCGTCGCCTCTCCATGGAGCGTTTGAACGAGGCCCAGAACGAGTATCTTGGCACAGGTCGTTTTATGACTGAGCCAAAGAAGAAAGACTTCCTCCGTTCCTACCTGGAGGGTGTCAGCCGAGGTCTGCAGGAAAACTACGAGTCCCAGCAGCCCACTTCTCAGGAAACGGGTCTGATGGTCTGCCATAAGGAACTTATCAAAGACTATCTGGCTTCCAAGTCCATCGGTAAGGCTCGTCGTAGTTCTGCCACCAAGGTACGACCTGACGGCTTTAATGCCGGCTTTGACGATGGAAGAAATGTTAATCTTAGTAAGCAGCTCAACACCTCTGGTAGAGCTGCCGGTCAACTTAAATAGTGATGAAGATGGTAAAGAAGATGAAGACATACGTTTTGATGCTCTCGCGTGAGTTTCCAAAGACTCACCCCAGAGCCGGTGAACCTACCGGTTTCAAGACCAAGAAAGAGGAAGGTGTCAAGAAACACACCATCCGTGGAAATGCCGAGTTGTGGGAACACAGAGCGGAAGAAATTAACGCTGGCAGGGCTATTCTCTCTGTCAGGCAGTGGAGTGGCAAGCCCTACGAGCCAGGCAGTCACCAGATAGAGATTGCCCGTCACACCAAATTAGGTACCCAGCGTGTCACCTTGGATTTCCGTGCTCCTTGGGACAAGTTTATCGGTGTTCGTCAGGCCAGTGGTGATTTCCATTATCCAACTTTTCTTGATGTCGCCCAGAATGACGGTCTTTCTGCAGATGATTTTGTTGACTGGTTTATGAAGACCAGGAAGAAAAAAGTTATGAATGGAGTCATTCTCCATTTCACGGATCTACGTTATTGAATGAATCACCGATAAAGAATATACGATATGATGAACTGTTTGATTTTTATATTAGGCTCCGGCATCCTTGACCATCCTGCAAGGTGGTGGATCCTGGGTATGGCCATCAGTGGCGCCGTTTTAGTTACCGTATTGTTATGGACGGTGCTTATAACGCTCTGTATTGAATATCGTAAGATTGAGCATAGAAATCTGAAATCCATATTAGGTGTCATTGCCGTCATCTTGTTATTCGTTCTTTTCAGTTTTTTTGAGTCGCGCTATAATGAAGTTATGCAAGACCAGGAAAAAAACTCTACTGAGCTTCCTTCACCCGTCTGCGACTGGGTTTACGAGGTTGGCTCAAATGGTCATATTTATATATATGAATATCAATATAAAAAGTAATACGATAATACTTAAATATTTATTTAATAAAATACAGCTATGGATAAGCAAGAATTTCAACAGAACACTCCCAACTACTACAGCAGCTATCTGAGGGGAGTTTTACGCCAGCAGCGTAACGAGAAGCTGTTTGACCAGCAGTTTATTAACGAGCGTGCCGAGAAAGCTTCTGAGGAGTTTGAGAACCAGCGCCGTTCCGGTGTCAGTGTTATCTCTGCTCAGGAGTTAGCCATGAAGATACTCCTGGATGGTCTTGATCTGGCGTAAGTCGAGTTATTAACTTATAATTATATTATTATGATTGAATCTTTAACAGCCGAAGCAATCCACCTTTCCAGGGGTTTCTTCAAACATCCGTTTGTGAGAGCCATCGAGAAAGAGTTTGGCTTCAAGGGGTCTAAGTTAGTTCTCGACATTCTGATCGAGACTACTGAGACGGGTTTTGAGACTCCCTATTGTAAGGAGTTCAGGGATAAGGTCGCTCTGCGTAACAACGTCTCAGAGCGTCTTGTAGATATGGTCGTGCATCGTATGGTCAAGAATGGTTTTCTGGACCAGGCAAAGTATGCCGACCGTCATGTGCTGGCTATTCCTTCAGGGAATATCGTTGATAATAAAGATAATACTGGCAATAATCTGCCTTATTTCTTCATTAACTCTCATGATAAATATATTACCTCCGATAAAACTATGGTTTCCTCCGAGGAAACTGTAATTAACTCCGAGGAAATAAGAGTAAATACGAGTTTACACGGTAATAATCTGATAAAATAGCAATTATGGCACGACCTATCAAGAAAGGACTCGACTATTTCTCCCTTGATGTGAATTTTTATAATGATATCAAGATTAGGAAGATTGTTCGTCGCAAGGGCGGTGAAGCTCTCAGTGTTTACACTGTCCTGTTATGTAATATATATGAGAAGGGGTATTACCTTGAATGGAGTGATGATGTTCCGTTCCTTATCAGTGAAGCCACTGGCTTTGAGGAAGATAAGGTCAAGTCTTTCATTCTTTATTGTATAGAGATTGGTTTGTTCGACAAGGAAATGTTCGATGCACACCACGTCATCACCTCTTTAAGTATTCAGAAGCGTTATTCCGCTATCTGTGCACTCACGAAGCGTAAATTTGACCCTTCGTCACCTTATCTTCTGAAAAGCAACGCTTCAGATGATGTTTCCTCCGAGAAAATGGGAGTAAACTCCGAGGAAACTGACGATAACTCTGATAAAAACGGAGGAAATAATGTTTCTAACGGGATAAACTCCGGAAAAAGTACACAAATAAAAGGAAATGAAAGAAAAGAAAAAGATATCCCCCCTATATCCCCCCAGGGGGGAATGGGTGACTCACCCTCTGGGGGTTCTGACTTGAATGATGCTGGCGCCGCCGAGGAAGTTCCTGCTGCCGAGGTGGTTTCATCCAATCCCGTCGGTTATGAGAAGTTTGATTTGTCATTTGTCTGTGACGAGCTTCGTGAGCCTTTCTTCCGATGGCTTGACTATAAGAGAGTCGATCAGCGCTTCAAGTACAAGTCTATGACGAGTATCAAGACGTGTTACAATAGTCTTGTGAAATTTTCCAGAAGTGACCCTGCGAAGGCGATGCTCATTGTCGAGCAGAGTATCACGAACGGCTGGAAGGGAATGTTTAACTCAAATATGAATAACAATGGAACAGGTCAACAACTTACAGCTCAGCAGCGCATTGACGCAGAGCTTGAGAGAGGGTTCGAATATGCCAAGGGAATCCTTGCAAGAAACGATGCCAGCATACTTGACGGAGTACAGACAAAAGTATGGTAGTCTCGAAGGCGTCTGCAAGCTGATGTCATTTACTGACATTGGCAAGGTTGCAGCTGACAGAGACTCTGCCATTTCTGCTGACATTCCCTCCTTTGTCCGTCTCAACCAGACATTCGGTGAGAAAGCCAGTATCTTCTGGCTCTATACTCACCTGAAGAGTTTGCTTGTCCGCTTTCTGGTTGATGAGAAGAAAATGTCGGATGAGCAGATTGAGTTTCTCGCCAGTGTCATTGTCACCAACCACCCCACCATGAAGTTGACGGAGTTTATGCTTTTCGAGAGCTATTTCCTTGGGGGCAGATATCAGGAGTTCTATGGTGAGAACAGTTACATTCTGGCCATCACCCGTTCTCTGCAGCAGTTCAAGAAGGATTTAAATAACATTTATTGGCAGATAGAGCGTGACAAGGAGAATGCTAAGAAGGCATCTGTCACTCCAGGTATCTCTTGGGAGGAATATTGTAAACTCAACGGTATGGAAGGCAAGCCCTACCCAGGAACCCTTCAGAAGGATCCTGTCAAGGTTCAGACTGTCCGCAAGCAGCCTTCCGCTATGTCGGAGGTTCGTGTAGGAGTCAATTCCGCTCATGCCGTCCTTGACAACACCTTTCGTCTTGACAAGAGTGGTATTGCTCAGTTGCGTGATGTATTCAAGAAACGTTACGGCTGTTCTCCTGAAGAATATCTGAAGAAACATGAAGAAGTTATAGAGAAGTAGTTTATCAGTTTAATTGTTTACAGTTATGGCAGAGAAGAAGAAAGTTCATTATCCGTTACTCTGGCTGGTTACCCAGCCCGACGGGAACCACTATATACTGGCTGGTACGTCATCGTCTGTTCCTTATCGCTGTCAGCAGGAAGATGAGAATACACACCAGTTGTATGATGTTTGGAACTTGGAAGATTGTATGTTTATCTATCCAGTTATCAAGGACAACCTTCCCATTTATCTTCGCCGCCATTCATGGAGCGACGAGCCTATTCAGGTAATATCGTCTTTTTTCCCTGCCAATGATTCTGTTGTAACCTGTAAGTTTTATTCCAGCATGAGTCAGTGTTGGAAGCATAATTTCAGCAAGTCTCACCTTGCTTGTCACAACTGTATTGGTTCCAGTCTTGATAAGCAGAAGGTTAGTCATTCTTCCGTTTCCCCTATTCTTCCAAATTCTAATTTTTTTGAAGACTTATCTTCTGAGGTTTAATTATTTGTTAGCTTATGAATGATATGAAGAATACGCTTAACGATGCTCAGCTTCAGGCCGTCACCTACAGTGGTGGCCCTGAATTAGTTATTGCTGGCGCCGGTTCTGGTAAGACAACTGTCCTTACCCACAAGATTGTCTATCTGCTCCAGGCAGGTTATGATCCGCGTCGTATTTTAGCCTTGACATTCACCAACAAGGCCGCCAGTGAGATGAAGAACCGTATCAAGACACTCTTAGGTGCTGACATTGCCAAGTTTTTGAATGTTGGTACTTTCCATTCGATTTTCATGAACTGGCTAAAGTATGAGATTAAGCAAGGTTATATGCAAACTACACTAACTTCTGGTTTTACAGTTTATGATGATAAGAGTAGTGAAAAGCTATTAAAAGAAATCATCGAGAAGATGCAGCTTGACGAGAAAGTCTATGATGTAAAGTCTGTTGCCGAGCGTATCAGCTGTGCCAAGAATAAAATGTTTACCCCAGGTACTTATGGAAGCAGCGAGTTATACAAAAAGGATGTTCTCAATCAGAAGAGAGAGATCCTTCATATCTACGAGAAGTATGCTGCCGCTTTACGTCGCTGTAATGCTATGGATTTTGATGATCTGCTGTTGAATCTCTATCATCATTTCCGTCAGAACGATGTTCGCCGTCAGTGTTATGCCAACCGGCTCCAATATATTTTGGTCGATGAGTACCAAGACACTAACCTTGTTCAGAAGGCTATCATCAAGCAGCTTGCTGAGGAAAAGCAGAATCTCTTTGCCGTCGGTGATGATGCCCAGAGTATCTACGCCTTCCGTGGTGCCGTCATCGAAAATATCCTCCATTTCGAGGAGGATTTTCCCAAGGCTGTTCATTTTAACTTGGAACAAAACTACCGTTCCACCCAGAATATCGTTCTTGCTGCCAATAGTCTTATCAAGGCTAATACCCGTCAGCGTCCTAAAAATCTCTTTAGTTTGAATGAGCAGGGTGATAAGGTTGTTGTCGGTCGTTTCAGCAGTGACACCGCCGAGAGTAAGTTTGTTGTCAGCACCATCAAGGAGATGGTAGATTCTGGCAATTTCTCTTACGGAGACTTTGCTGTCCTCTATCGCAATAACAGTCTCAGTCGTATGATTGAGAAAGAGCTGATACAGAATGATGTCAGTTATGTTATATATGGAGGTCTTGGTTTCTTCCAACGAAGGGAGATTCAGGACATGTTCGCTTACTTCCGTGCCATTATCTTTCCAGATGACGATTTCTCTTTGAAGAGAATTATCAACACTCCGAACAGGGAGATTGGTGATACTACCCTTACCAAACTCGTCCAGATAGCCGATGCTAACCATATAAGTCTTTGGAAGGTTCTTTCCAACAGTAACAATTACTCTTGTGCTATCAAGCGTCAGCGGACACGTGATGCCATTGCCAGGTTCGTTGCGCTCATGGAGCGTTGGCGCTCCATGTTGAAAGAGGATGCTTTTTCCTTGACGGTCTCTATTGTCGAAGAAACGGATATGATAAATGTGTTGAAGGAGTCTGACTTAAAAAATAACGAGACACGTACTGACAATCTCTATCAGCTGCTTCGTGATGTTTCTGAGTACGTCTCAGAATGCCGTCAGAACCATTCCGAGAAAGTTTTTCTTCAGGACTACATTGATAGCCGTGCCCTTTATACTGATGAAGAGGATAAAGATAAGTTGGCCGTTGAAGGTGTATCTGTGAAACTGATTACCGTACATAAGTCAAAAGGTCTGGAGTTTCCCGTTGTCTTTGTGATAGGCATGGAAGAAGATCTATTCCCCAGCAAGAAGTCCCTCGATAGCGTTCCAGCCCTCGAAGAGGAGCGTCGCTTATGTTATGTAGCGATTACCAGAGCCAAGAAAAACTGTTTTCTTACGATGGCTTTTAACCGCTATATGTTTGGAAGTTATCAGAAGATGGAACCTTCTGAGTTTATTTACGATATCGACTCAAAGTATTTATCATATCTGAAATAGTTATGGACACGAGACAACAGAAGAACAAGACCGTTTCATCCGACGAGTGGTACACCCCGAAGTGGATGATTGATGCCCTTGGGCCTTTCGACCTGGATCCATGCAGTCCGAAGGAGAGACCTTTTGATACTGCTACCGTCCATTGGACGAAGGAGCAGGACGGGTTGATGATGCCGTGGGGTAAGAGCTTTGTCTGGCTGAACCCACCCTACAGCCGTCAGCTGCTCCGTCAGTTTGTCGAGAAGCTGGCTGAGCATAATCATGGCATTGCCTTGCTTATCAACCGTCAGGATAACCTGCTGTTCCAGGAGGTTATCTTCCCCAAGGCTGCCTCGATGCTCTTCCTGAGACACCGGATTAAGTTCCTGCATCCTGACGGACGTTCCAGCAATCCCCCTACGGGTCATTGTCTGGTTGCCTTCGGCCAGCTGGCCGACCAGCGTCTTCGTGACTGCCGTATTGAAGGCAAGTATGTCCGTCTGAACGCATTCTCCGGCAGTCTTGACAGTACGCCTGACAGCGCTGCTGAGTTTATTCTCAGCAAGAGTGGCGCTGCCGGAACTTTCAACAGTCAGCAGGCCGTTGTGCCAGTGGCTGATGTCTTTACAGCCCTGAAGATGCAGGTCTTCCAGATGCAGACCGACTGTTTTTCCAGCAACATGAGAAACATCATGGAAGCTGCTGCTCCAGCTGATTTTACTAACAATTAAAAGCGTGAAAATATGAATGAGAATGTTCAAGTCCGTCTGGAGATAGCCAAGGCAGCTATCTCTGCACGTATCAAGAAAGCCGATGCTCAGGAATGGCTTGACTGGGTGCTTGTCGGGAACACCGTTACCGATCTCTGTTCCCTGAACCCCACTGCCCTTTCCGACCAGCTCCTTGTTGACAAGATTCAGGAAGGTAAGGATGACTATAGCTGTTATCCGTCCATTTCTTCCAAGTACGCCAAGGATCTTGTCATCGGCTTGAAGTATGCCAAGGTATTGACGATGGATCAGGCTATTGGCATAGCCCAGCTTTTTGGCATTAAGAAGCCGATGGATATCATCAAGGATGCCTTCCGTGAGAATGGAGATGAAGATGATGATGCTGGTATTGCAGGAACCTACAGCCCCCATGACGGATTTTCTTTCAATAAGAAGTCCTTACTTCGTTGGGTGCGCCGTCAGGGTACTGTTACCATGAAGGCCTATCCCGTCTGCTGTATGGTTGATGATGCCCTGAAGGAAGTCGGGCTGATTTACGATCAGCCTGTTTGTGATAGTAGTGAGACTGTTGTCTCTGAATGAAATTTAATTGCTATGGCTATGAAGACAGAAGAGTTAAACGATCTGATGGTTGATGTTACCAATCAGCTCAACGAGGCAGGATGTGAATACTTCCTGTCCGTGATGGCTAAGGATGATGAAGCCGTCCTGGGCAGTGCCAGCATCAATATGAATGATGTCGATGCTGCTGCCAAGCTCATCAGCCAGTCCATCGAGAAAGGCGGTGCTTATGGTCAGCGTATGTTGGCCCTGTTCGGTAAGGTCTTCACCAATCTGAAGGTTGACTTGTCAGCCTACGATGTGAAGGACAGGAATGTGCCGCATGACAAGCAGCAAGAGGAAACCCCTAAAGCATTCCGCAGATGAATATCCGTGAGTTATCCGTCGGTAGTTTCGTCAGGGTCAACCTTGGCAGGTATGGCCTTCTGACTGGCATGGTCGGTGAGATCGGTCGCCGACAGATAGGGGTGTTCATTATCGAGAAGACCCTTGTTCCTGCCAGTCTCAGGAGGTTTACCATCGGGAAACTGTATCGTTTCAAGCATTCGCGTATTGAGGGGATTGCCATTGACATGTTCAGTCTGAGTCGCATGGACTTTGTTCCGGCTGACAAGACCGGCTGGCAACTGATGTATTATTTTGGTGATATGAAGCTGCTGTACCGTCATAACAAGGCCCAGAATAGAGCCTCGTTCCGTTTCATGTCGGACTTTACGAAGACCTATACCCGTATCAGTTGTTATTGCGTCCATGAGCTTCAGACGATTATGCGGTTCCTCACCGGCGGCGAGTTGGAATTTGACTATAAAGAGAATTGTGATGGAAGAAACAATGAATAAGAACTGTAACGCCGATCAGTCTCAGGCTGTGTGGCGTGACGTCAACAATATCCCTGACAGGGGTCGTGAGCTTGTCTTTTTAGACAAGAAAGGTCATCTTTTTGCGCCGTATTACGCTCCGACACCTGAGCGTTGGCGTTTCACTTGTATCATCATCGAGGCTGTCCAGTGGGCCTATGCCGATGATTTGAAACCTCAAAAGTAATAACATCAAATTTTGATAGACTATGATCAATATCCAATGTAGTTTCAGAACTATTGCCAAGTCTGTCCGTCACTATCTGACGGACTATGGCCTGCGTGTTATCGAGCAGAACCATCGTTTCTTTGCCAAGGCCACCAGTTTTCCTTGTGTGCTGTTGGTCGAGCGTACCTTTGGTGACTTAGGCCGTTTCAAGGTCAGTGTTGTTGGCGAGAGCAAAAAACGTATGAGTCTCGGTATTTTCGGTATGAGTGCCGTTCTGGTTGAGAAGAACAATCTCGATCCATCCGGAAAGACCTTCAACATCCTTCATTTTGAAGGTGATGACTATGGCCGATGCTACCTCTTTGTTTATAGCTGGGTTTGTCTGGAGCAGTTCTGCCAACATCATTTTGGCTGTCAGCCGGATGAAATGGACCTTGATAAGCTCATCAAGCGTCTTATCAAGGAAACCTATTGGGGAAGTCGTGGTCATGCCAAGATGGGAACAGGTGAGTTCAGTGAGCCTGTCAAGGACTTTACGATTGCCGATGAGAAGGTCTATCGTCTCTCTGAGGTCACCAGGGAAGGTGCTTTCTTCGGTTTTGAGACTCAGGATGAGCAGATTTCCTATTTCATGACCTATCAGCCTTCTGCCGATATCTCTGCCTATTCTGAGGAGGAGTTAAGCAAGGTCTATGCCATCATTGACCGTCAACAGCAGGAGTATGATGATAAGCCCTGGCTGTTCTCGCCTTTGATTTCCAATCCTCCTGCCTTCACTCCTCACAAGTTCAACTAAGAAGCACCGGTTATATGGATAATCAGAAATTTCAAGAATTGGTTGACGGCATCCGTCAGCAGTTGGAAGACGAGAACCTGGATTATGTCCTCGTCATTGCCAACCATCAGGTGAATCAGGCTGTAGAGGGCATTGTCGGTATTCATGCCGACCATGGCATCCAGGTTCCTGCAGACATGCTTTTCTCTGCCGCCCTTGAAGGCGAGAAAGCTCCCCAGCATTTCATTGACCGTGTCATCGACAATGTGATTGATGCTGTTCAGAATCACCTTCGTGACAGGATTGGACAGCGTATAGACAAGGATAAAATTCAATATAGTTAAGCTTATGGAAGAATTGATTTTAAATGGAAAGTGCCTTTACACCCCAGGTGGTGCGGCACGTGAGTATGCTGCCGTCGGCTGCAACTTCTATCGTGGTTGTCCTTTCCAGTGCAACTACTGTTATAACCGCAAGGGCCTGACCGCCAAGGTCAACGGTCTGCCCTATGCCAAGTTGGAGGATTCCTTTACGAAGCTCTCCAACCGTTCCAAGAAATACCGCGATATGGAGTCCATCGATTTCGCATTGACTATTTTCAAGCGTGAGGTGGATAAGTGTTTTGACCACCTCCTGGAGCATGGTATTTTCTTCTCGTTCTCAACGGATCCACTCTCTCCTGAGACTTCCGCGTTGACCATCAAGGCCGCTTTCTATGCAGCCTCCAAGGGTATCAACGTGAAGATTCTTACGAAGAATGCCGGAGCCACCTCTGCCATCTTCCGTCCGTTCTTGAACAATTCCTTTAACAGTCATCTTGCCATCGGCTTCACCCTCACTGGCAGGGATGATGTGGAGCCGCATGCTCCCAGCAATGCTCAGCGTATCGAGACCCTGAAGCTGTTGCACCAGTGGGGATTGAAGACCTTTGTGAGCATCGAGCCTATTGTGGACTTTGACAGCAGCATGCGTATGATTGAGGCCACTGCCGGTTTTGCCGACCAGCATCTGATAGGTCTGATGTCGAACCGTAAGGCCAACGGTTTCGAGCCTTATGACGGCAAGGCCTGTGATGCCTTCCTTCACAAGACGGCTTTGCTGGCCATTGACAAAGGCATGAAGGTCTATTGGAAGGAGAGCATCCGGAAGTTTGCTGACGGAGCGTTCAATAACGAGCACGTTTTTGGCAACAAGGCCTTCTCGGTAGATAAGGACTGGAGCCTGTTTACTCAAAAGTAACGGAACGATGGATAGGATGTTCTACTGGACCGGCATTGTAGTATGGGTGTTTATAGCATCCATACTACTGAGTGTACTTTTCTCCGCTATTGTCCAGCTTTGGCGCAGGGAGATATCGCCATCCATTGAGAATATCTCCTTTGCCTTGTTCGGCAAAGGCTGGCGTTACCGTCATCTGACTTATTATAAGTTATGGGACGGTATTCTCAACAAGCCATCTACGCGCCGGAGGCTAAAGCGTAGGCATAATCATTTTAGTCGCTTTGCATGGCGTAGATTGATTCGTGAAGCCAGACAGGAGGACAAAAAAAATAGACAAATAAAATAAGGTAGGAGTCATCTTACCTTGTTTTATTAGAGGTGTCTAACACCTCGAGTATGCGTCTGGCTTTTATACCTTCAGCTGTATTCAGCTTTCATTCCCAGGTGTCTAACACCTTCAAGGAGTACAAGGCTGGAGCGTCTAATGCTATATTCAGCTTATCACTATGAGAATGACCGCGTGATTCATGAGTGGATTTATCCCTCATGTTAAGGGCAAACAGCTGCCCCGATAATAGAAATCTATTGACACTCTGCAAAGTTACGATTTTTCTTTGTAATAACAAAATTTTACCGTCGTTTTTTGCAAGAAAATCGTTAAAACGGAAATTTCCTGCCTATAAATGGAAATTTTCCTTTGTTTTTGCACTAATTTAGTGCATTCTGAGGAAATTTTTCCGTTTTCAACGGAAAATGGTAGGTTTCCCACGGAAAATCCCCAAGGGTAACGTAATTTATCGTACCTTTGGGGATTTATCCTATAGCTCTTCCAGAAATTCTTCTATCATTCTGGTGCGTAGCCCGTGGGCGTAGCACCCCTGGAGCCTTGCCTCCAGTCTCTCCAGGTCGCCGTATGTCATGGCGTGGCTCTTGCCGTAGGTGTACTGCTTGCAGCACTGTGCCGCTTTCTTCTTGGCTGCTACCTCAGACAGGTATTCCGTGACATGGCAGCCGTGCCGTTCGATGATATTCTCATGAAAGCGTTTGTCGCTGTGCAGGACGAATGGCTTTGCCTGTTCGTCGTGGATCAGGACGATGATATGCTTTGTGTTCATTATCTCTCTTTCTTTTGGGTTGTTCAGTCTGGAAGCATCCCCATTTTGGAGAGCTGCTTCAGTGCCTTTTTGATGTTCGTTATCTCGTCGCGCAGGCGGCTGTTCTCTTTCTTCAGCTTCTCGTTGGATGCTTTCAGGTTGATGTTCTCCACCCTGTAACCTTTGAGTGTCTTGTTTTCTGCCCTCACCCGGTCTGTCGCCTCATGCAGTATGGAATATTTCTCCTTCAAGGCGATAAATTCCTTGATGATATATTTCATCCTCACCTCGTAGGGAAGTGCGTCCTGTGGTCTGGCATGGTCTTTGACCACTTTTGGGACGTTGTTGCCGTAGGGGTTCTCCAGATAGTGGATATGTCCTTTGTTGACGATTGTCCACCAGTCTTTCTTGACGGCCCTTTTCTGGAGTTGGTAGGCCATCATGATCTTCCAAGTCCTCTGTACCTCGTCGGCGAAGCCGATGCCCAGGTTCAGCATGTCCGGTGTCGGGGTATGTTTCATCGGTTTCTTCTCTTTGGCGTTCATCAGGTCTGTCATGAACTTGAACGATCCTTCCTGTGTCGTCACCAGGTCTGAGGTATAGTTCCAGATACTCAGCAGTACGGAGGTGTTTAGTGCCTTGCAGTACGCATAGTGGAAGTCCGTCTTTGTCCCCAGGACGGTTGCCTTCACGAGGATGCTGTTCTTCCCTGCCGGGCAGCTATCCACTGTCTTGTGTATCGCGCATGTTTTCTTGTCTGCCTGGTACAGGTCGCAGAACTCACAAAGCAGGCACCCTTGTGGTATAATGCCCTCTGTTGACACGCTTTCCATTCCCTTGGTGATGCTGTCGATAATACTCATAGTTTCTATTTTCTAAAGGGTTCAACAATGATGTTTTTTGTTCTCTTGGTTTGTCTCTTCCGGATGCTATGCCCTTACTGTCTCAAACAGTACCTTGTTGGTGGCAGGGTTGCGAAGCTGAAACTGCCATTGTGCGTAGCTGTTCTTCTCTGCCAGCTGTTGCAGCTTCCGTCTGTTCTCTTCGCTGTTCAGCAGCAGTGAGGCGAATATCAGCTTTCCCGGAAAGAAGCCCTCCAGGTCGAATGCCTTGAAGGTTCGCATCCATTTCATTTTTGCATAGACGTAACAGGTGGTGTCCTCATTAACCGTCTGGTTCTGCTCATTTTTTGTACCTATCTTATTCATCTTGTCATACTGTTATATGGTTAGCATTTGATTTTCACTGTAAAGCGTTGTGCGTCCGTGATGACGGCATCGTCACCGCCTTCCCATGTGATGGCCTTCACCGGTTTGAGGGTCTTGCTGTTCTCGATAACCTTGAACTGCAGCTCATAGCCCAGCTTTTCGTTTTTTTCAAAGAACAGGCACCAGACGCTATCCTCCATGATGAAGTCATCGATGATGTCAGTTGCCTCGTTTTTCTTTGACTTGGAAAGTTCCGTGAGGTTGTCATTGATGACGGCTGTCACCTTGACGTCCTCGCCGTTGGATTTGAATTTACATGTTATCGTCTTCATAGAAATAAATATTATTAGTAATACGTATTACAATATTATATCATTTAATGAAACTCTCCAGATAGAACATCACGCCCAGTGCGAAGATCATGGAGATGCACCACAGTGTTATCAGTGCGAAATCCAGTATATTGACTCTCTGTACCATAAATCAAAATTATTAAATCCTTATATATAGTTACTATCTGTAATGAGGTGGAAGCCCTGCCTATTGGAGCAGGACTCCCATCGTGTTTTGTTTAGTCATTCAGAAGCATGGGCATCTGAAGCATCAGTATCTCCATGTCCGTCGGCTGTTCCGATGGCAGTATCAGTGCTGCCCGTGAGGGGTCTGCCAGTTGCATTTCAATCTCCTGTGCGCTCATGTTGCCTAAGATCTCGATGGTCTTGGCACCCTTCATGCCGATGCTCATGGCCTCTCCGTTGTACTCGCATGCCATACGCTCTGTAGCCGTCTTTGAGAAGTCGTAGTCCTCGGTGTCGAGTTGGATCTGGTTATTCTCCACGTGGATGCGTACCAGGTTGCTGCTATTGTTCGAGAAGGGCGATACGCGGCGCAGTGCGTTTACCAATGTGTTGCGGTCAACCAGTACGATGTTCGGGTTGTTTTTGGGGATGACGCTGTTGTAGTTGGGATAGCGTCCCTCAATCAGTCTGCATTGCATGGTGAAGCCTGCTGCCACGATCTGCAGTTGTCTGCCGTCCGCTGTCATGGTCACTTCCGTCTCTGCCGTGCGGCTGAGGATGTTCTTCAGGATGTGTGCCGGTTTCTTCGGGAGGATGAAGCTGCCTGTCTTGGTCTCATCGGTAGCCTTGACTGAGAGTACCTTGTTACGTACCAGTGTATGACCGTCTGATGCCACCACTGCCAGATGTTCTGCCGTGAGGTCGAAGAAGATGCCGTTCATGACGGGTCGCAGTTCGTCGTCTGCCGATGCGAATACGGTACGTGCGATATTCTCCTGGAGCAGTCCTTCCGTAATGTTGAATGTCACCAGATTGGTGTTGTCCATTGCAGGGAGTGTCGGGAACTCCATGGCGTTGTTGACGGGTAGTGTGAACATGCCTGAGAAGTAGTCGATCTTGACGATGGTGTCCTCTTCGCTGTCCATGGAGAATGTCAGTGGGTTTTCTGGCAAGCCCTTGACGGCTTCCATGATGTCCTTGCCGTTAATGGCGAAGCATCCCTCACCCTCGCTCTCTGTCAGTTCGATGTCTGCCATGAGTGTTACCTCGCTGTCCGATGCCTTCAGTGACAGGATGTTGTCCTTGACGGTGAATACGATGTCTGCAAGGATAGGCAGAGCGTTTTTGGAGTTGATGACACGGTTCATGTTAACCAGTTGCTCACTCAGTTGCTTGGCTGTTGTTGTAAAATTCATTGCGTTGTTGCCCTTCCGGGACTTGGGGTTTAATTGTTATTTGTTATGTGCTCGTGCGCTTTTGTACGCCGTCGCTGTTTTCTTGTTATATCGGGTAATGGGAGCAGGTAGCCTTTTGTTTTTCCTTATACACTCTTAAAAAAGATGTAATGGATTCTACTCACTTTCGTTGTGAGTATGCTCTTCTTCCACCCCGTTGTGGTTTGATTTTGTTACATCGGTATAAAGATCGCAGTATAGCCTTTTTTGTTTGCTTGTGACCATGCGGCACCCTCTTAGGAGGTGTTAGGCAAGTAATTCCGAGGAAATTTCATGGAATACCCAGATTATGCAGTAATCTGCGGAAGGCTGCCAGGCAATTTCAGAAGGAATAGGTACGGTACTTGACGTGGCTCCGGTGCAGCATAACTTTGCAAAGCAAAAAAGGTGGTTCATGCTGTGACTCTTCAGATGTCCGACACAATCACAGGAAGGGGTGAGAAGTCGGCTATCACTCTCTGATAGTGATATCTGTCCTGCCGTCAGGTTTTGTACGCGCGTATGTGCGTACATATTATAATAATATTTATATGATGTTGATGTTCCATATTGGAATGTCAAATGGCGAAGCGTGATCCTGGAGTGTTCGCTGGCTCACACCTCCAGTCCATTTCTTTTCTACTGGGGTGTGGAAACTTTATTGTTTTTTCGGTATCGTTGATACCCTCTTTTTACTCATTATTTTCTTCCTTTTCTGAGGCACTGAAAAACCGCACGAAAACACCTGTTTTGTCTTGATTACGGGCATTTAAGATTTTTAAAATCGTAAATGTGTTAAATCAAGAGGAAGTTTTGCCGATATTTTCCCTTTCATTAAATAGGTGTTTTCTTTGCGTCAGAAATTTCAAAATAACGCGAGAAAATTATGAGTGCATTTGGTATTTGGGCCATCATCCTGACAGGTATCTACCTTATCTACTATCCTGTCGTGATCTTCCTTGACCTGTTTGGCAAGAAAGGTCAGAAGAAAGATGGCGTTGAAGTTTTCGACACCGGTGCTGGTGACGAGGCTCCCGTCATTTCTGACGAGGAGGAAGAGATGCCCACCACCGTTGTCATGGAAGAGGAAGAAGCCCCTGTTCCTCAGCAGGAGGAGGAATCCCCCCAGGTTCCCTTGACTCCTGAGCAGCAGCAACAGGAGCAGTTCCGCGAGATGAAAAACCGTATCGAGGAGACTTTGCAGTCCGGCGGTGAGCCGGTGAATCCTTCTTATCAGCAGACGTTGGACTCTCAGACCATGTTGCTGATGATGAACCAGCCGATGAACAAGAAGTCGAGGATCAAGCGTACCCAGCTTTATTAACGAATAGCAAGCTATGAGGATAGGAAACATACATATCGACCGTCGTGTGTTGCTGGCAGCTCTGCTTGCCGCCACCGTCCAGGCTGTCTCTGCCCGTTGTGGCGAGACGCGCTATGACTGGGGTGCCGATGCCCTGCATGAGGCCTCCGTCTTCGTGCTGGTGGTGATGGAATATACCGTCGGCATCCTGTATGCCGTCGCTTCCCTCACTGCCCTCTATTCCGCCACCAGCATCTATATCAAGCTCAACACCGGTGAGGAGGGCTTCGTGAAGTCCCTCATGGTGCTGCTCGGCGCCATCCTGTTTCTGATTGGTGCCACTATCGTGATGCCTGCCCTCTTTGATGTCCAATGGGGCTGATAGGGCTGGTTGATGTTTCGCTCCCACCCTACGGTGTGGAGTCCTCTCGAAGAATGAATGTTTTTACAAATATAGTTTTTTCTTATTTTTTCTTTTAGTTAAATGAGTATGAAGAATTTTTTCCAGTCCCTGAAGAAGGGAGCTTCGAGCGTTGGTAGTGCCATCGTCTCGACTTGTGAGAAAGCTGTCATGTCGCCTCGTTTCGCGAGTTGCCTCATGCTGCTGATGTGTGTCGGTGTTGTCATGGCCCAGAACAGTGCCGGTGACTACTCCGCAGGAACTACCGCCCTTGGCACGGTGACCACCGAGATTGCCAAGTACGTGCCTGTTGCCGTCAAGCTGTGCTATGCCATTGCCGGCGTTGTGGCCGTTGTGGGCGCTATCAGCGTGTACATCAAGATGAACAACGAGGAGCAGGATGTCAAGAAGAGCATTATGATGCTCGTCGGTGCCTGTATCTTCCTGATCGCCGCTGCCCAGGCTCTGCCTCTGTTCTTCGGCGTCGGTGGTGAGTAACCTCTAACTTGCTCGTGTTTGATGGATGCCAAGACCGACTATCAGGATTTTCCCGTCTTCAAGGGTCTTCAGAGACCTTTGGAGATGATGGGCTTGCAGGGCAGGTATATCTACTGGGCTGCAGCTACCGCTGGCGGTGCTGTCTGCGGTTTCATCATCGGTTACCTTGTCGCTGGCTTTCTGGTCGGTCTTGGTATTCTCACCGCTGCCCTTGGTGTCGGCGGTGTCATGATTTTCGTCAAGCAGCGCAAGGGCCTGCATAGCAAGGCCGTTGACAAAGGAATCTTTATCTTTGCGCGTTCGCGCAATATATTATAAATATTATCAGTATGCTTACACTTTTCGTGATTGTGTCGTTTGTCTTCCTCTGTATCGGCATGGCCGTCTCGGTCTATGCCTTCGGTACTGGTGGCAAGCGTGCCAACGTCTTCAAGGATATCTATTTCAGTATCGAGAATGTTGACGGCATTGGTGTCGTCTATACCAAGACCGGCGAGTTCTCAGCCATCCTCCGTATGGAGAATCCTGTTCAGAAGTACTCTGCCGACGTGGAGAGCTATTATGCGTTTACTGCTCTGATGACCAGTATTCTCCAGACGCTTGGTGAGGGCTATGCCCTGCATAAGCAGGACGTCTTCGCCCGCAAGCATTTCGATATGAAGAAGGTCTCTGCCCGTCGTGACCCCAATGCTGACACCAGCCGTCTGTTCCTATCGGACAGCTATTTCCGTTTCATGGACGGTCGTCCGTACACCGATGGCAGCACCTATCTTATCATCACGCAGGAGTGTAAGAAGAGTGCCCTTCTGAGCTATGATGCCTCGAAGTGGCGCGATTTCACGGTCAAGATCCGTAAGGTCTATGACCAGTTGAAGGACGGCGGTGTCGCTGCCTCCTTCCTGGATGCCAATGCCTGCCGTCAGTATGCTGACCGTTTCTTCGCCCAGGATTTCACGTCGAAGATTGTCAGCATGACCGATTTTAAGGTTGACAGTGAAGAGATCCATATGGGCCGTCGTACGTCGAAGGTCTACAGTCTGTTGGATGTGGACTCCATCGGCCTCCCCGGAACCGTGCGCCCCTATGTTGACATGACCGTCAACAACAGTGTGATGCCTGTCGACCTGATGAGTGAGATTGACCGCATTCCCGATGCGGACTGTGTTGTCTTCAACCAGGTTTTGTTCCTACCCAATCAGAAGCGTGAGCTGGCCATGCTCGACAAGAAGCGTAACCGCCATGCTTCCATGCCCAATCCCAGCAACACCCTTGCTGCCGAGGATATTAAGAAGGTGCAGGATGTCATTGCCAAGGAGTCCAAGCAGTTGGTGTATGCCCATTATAACCTGATCGTCACTATTGATGCCGATAAGGACATGCAGAAGGTCACGAACCATCTGGAGAACATCTTCGCCCGTCAGGGCATCCATATCTCCAAGAGGGCCTATAACCAGCTGGAGCTTTTCGTGGCCTGCTTCCCCGGCAATTGCTACCGTCTCTCGCCAGACTATGACCGCTTCCTCACGCTGAGTGATGCGGCTTTGTGTCTGATGTATAAGGAGCGCCAGTCCAAGTCTGAGGACACGCCGCTGAAGTGTTACTATACCGACCGCCAGGGTGTTCCCCTTGCCGTGGATATCACCGGTAAGGAGGGAAAGGTCAAGCACACCAACAACTCGAATTTCTTCGTGTTGGGTCCGTCTGGTAGTGGTAAGTCCTTCTTCATGAATACCGTTGTACGCCAGTACTACGAGCAGAACACTGACGTTGTCATCGTCGATACCGGTGACTCCTACGAGGGTATCTGCGGCTATTTCGGCGGAACGTACATCAGCTATACCAAGGAGCATCCTATCTCGATGAACCCGTTCAAGGTCACCGAGGTTGAGTACACACAGAATTTCGGCGAGAAGAAGAACTTCCTGAAGTCCCTCATCTTCCTGATCTTCAAGGGTGCCCAGGAACCCACGAAGATTGAGGACACGATTATCAATAAGGTCATCGTGGACTATTACCGCGAGTATTTCACGCCTTTCAAGGGATATAGTGATGATGAGCGTAGGGAGCTTCACGACCGCCTGATCTTGGATTCCAAGACCAATGGCGAGTATGAGAAGTATGAGGAGGAGCTTCAGAGCCGTAACGGCACCGGCACTTACGATGTCACCGATGCCGATCGTGAGAAGTACGAGAAGAATAAGCGAATCTCTGAGAAGCTACAGGCTGTCATCGATGACTCTGCCGCTACCGACGGCGAGAAGGCTGCCGCTTCCAATCAGCTCCAGCGTCTTACCCCGGAGGTTGTCGAGGGTAAGTTCCTGGAGAAGATCAATCGTGAGATTGAGCGTATGGAGCAGAAGCGCAAGTCCCTGAAGGTCACTGAGCTTAACTTCAACTCGTTCTACGAGTATTCCATCCAGCGTATTCCCCAGATCATGCAGCAGGATAGGATTCATTTTGAGATTGATAACTATCGTGCCATCCTCGCGCCCTTCTACAAGGGTGGTGAGCTGGAATATACGCTGAACAATGATATGGACGGCTCCCTCTTCGATGAGCAGTTCATCGTCTTCGAGATCGATAAGGTCAAGGATGACCCCGTGCTCTTTCCTATTATCGTCCTTATCATTATGGACGTCTTCACTCAGAAGATGCGTATCAAGAAAGGCCGTAAGTGCCTGGTCATCGAGGAGGCATGGAAGGCTATCGCCACGCCTGTCATGGCCGAGTATATCAAGTATCTCTACAAGACCGCCCGTAAGCATTGGGCTATGGTCGGTGTTGTAACTCAGGAGATACAGGACATCACCTCGTCGCCTATTGTCAAGGAGGCCATCATCAATAACTCCGATGTCTTTATGTTGCTCGACCAGTCGAAGTTCCAGGAGAAGTTCGATGACATCAAGGCTACCCTTGCCTTGACCGATATCGAGTGCCGCAAGATCTTCACCATCAACCGTCTGGATAACAAGGACGGTCGCTCTCCTTTCAAGGAGGTGTTCATCAAGCGTGCCGGTAATGACACCGTTTCCGATGTCTATGGCATCGAGGAGCCTATTGAGTGTTATATGAGCTATACGACGGAGAAGGCTGAGAAGGAAGCCCTGAAGCTCTACAAACGTGAGCTGAAGTGTGACCATCAGCATGCCATTGAGGCCTTCGTCCGTGACTATCAGCGCAGTGGCATCAAGAAGACCCTTGACTTTGCCACGAAGGTCAATAAGGAAGGAAGGGTCTTGAACCTGCCACCCCTACCTGATAAGAAATAAATATTTAAAGAAATATAGTAATACGAAATACTAATATACCCATGAGACGGTCTGTTGTCATATTGATGCTGTTGTCACTGGTAGCCCTTGTTACCCGTGCGCAGTCCTACAGCGTCAATTTTGACGTTGAGACAACAGCGCAGATGAATGCTGCCATGGGTATTGAACTGGCTCAGGAGGAGCTTACTCGTGAGCGTTGGGGAAAGATCCTTGACCATTACGGTGCTTCCGAGATTGCCGCTGCCGGTATTTTCGCCTCCAAGTATCTGGATCGTCTCTCTCTGAAGGATGAGCTTTCCTTCGGTTCCGAGGAGAACTGGTATTACAAGCATATCCGTCAGATGGTCGCCCAGCGTATCATGCCCAAGATTTTCAATGTCGCCTCGATGATGATCAAGCATCCCGATAAGGCCATTTATTGGGGGCCTTACCTTTTCAAGACCACCGAGGAGGTCAAGCAGCTTTGCATGATATTCCAGACGGTATGTTCCAATGGCCGTCTCTCTTTCAAGGACTTGCATTTCCTGGTCATCGTCGATGACCTGAAGGAGTTGTTCGACCTGAGCCGTTTCGGCGGTGTCGACTGGAAGGGTATGTGGGACAATATCTCCAACCTTGGCGATTTGTCCTTTGACGACCTGGAGGATGACTTCACCAACCTGATGTCCGTCGGCGGTGCCATTGCCAATGCCGGTGGCGACATGCTTGACTCCCTGTGGATTCAGGGTAGCAAGGTCGGCGGTATCTTCCATATGAAGCCCAAGGAGCTGTGGGCGCTTGGTGAGGAGTATGCCAACACCTTTGAGAGTCTGAACAGCGTCGAGAAGGTCAAGGATGCCCTGATGGCCCAGATTGAGTCTACGGACTCTATAGGTGTCACGAAGCTGTTCAAGTTCGATGAGTATAATATCAGTCAGTATGTCAGCAACTACCTCCACCAGCTCACCGGCGACTACTATAAGCAGCGTTGGTATATCTACTGGCATGAGAGCGGGCGGGACTTGCTGGATAGCTGGAGTCCCCCTATTGTCGATGAGTACATTATCAACGGTACCAACGGCTGGTATCGTATCAACACCAACGACGCTAATTATTGGCCTGATGAGAGCGTCATCAATGCCACTAAGGCTGCCTGTGCCTCCCAGTGTGGCTGGAGCCAGGCCAAGATTGACCAGATGAATGCCGAGCAGAGTTGGTATCATTACTATATCGTATATAGTATTCACAGTTACTATATCTATCGTGGCAGCAAGGACAATATCGAGGGATGGTCTTTTTCCTATGACGTCTCTGTCTATCGCACGTGGAACGGTGGTGAGACCGTCTATGAGGAGGAGTTCGACTCCTATACCATGTCCGAGTCTGCCTTTGCCCAGCATATGCAGTCCAAGCTTATGGAGATCAAGGCTCAGGATGAAGCCGACAATGGCTTGGACCATCCCCTTCATGACTATAAGATCGGTAAGGACTCGAAGCGCTATTACAGTGCTTCCAATGCCCAGAAGATGCGCGGCTGTACCGCTGTTGAGTTCTGGCTTAACTGCGACAATGGCGCGAAGCTCGCCGAGGGAGCCACCGAGTGGAAGGTAAACCGTCATATCTATGACGATGAAGGTCCCAAGCCTGATGCCTATAAGGAAGAAGCCATGGCTACCACTCTCAGCAGTGATGGCAGCGACCTTCAGGAGTGTCGTCAGAAGATTAACGACTGCAATACGAAGATTGCCGAGATAAACGCTGAGATAGCAGCCCTTCAGGCGCGTCAGAAAGAGCTTCTGGATCTTATCAGTAACTCCAGTTACTATCAGGCAAACGTATATCGCGAGGAGTATAAGAAGAATAAGAAAGCCATCGAGGACAAGCAGGCCGAGCGTTCCACTTGGGAGTCAGCCCTTAGTCAGGCTCAGCAGGCTTATAATGCTGCCTATGGCGAGTATGCCAATGAGTCTGATGACTGTTACCGCATTCCTGCCATCATGCATGACTGTGAGGTCAATTACGGAGTTGATTGGGAGGATGAAGGTCATTGGGAAGGCCTGACATATGTCCGTAACGGCAAGATTAATTCCATGGGCGTTAATGTCGTCTTCCGTGGTACGGTCAGCAATGTCCGCACGGAGGTATGGATTGACTGCTGGCTGTTTACCTTGCGCATCCACCGTAGTATTCTGAAGATCTCCTGGGAGCTGTCTTCCAATTACTCCACCTCCGACCAGGTGGATGTCATTGCTTTCTCCAATGATATGAGTGAGCAGGAGCGTAGCAATATTGCCAATCAGCGTCAGCAGGAGTTGTTGGAGGAGCATCCCGACTGTTCCGTTGAGATACGCTACCAGTACAGCAATAATGAGGTGCCGGAGGAAGACAACGGAACCTATCACCTGTTGTGGATGTCCGACCGTCTGAGGATTGCCCGTGAGGTGGATATGCGTCTTGTGCGCATCCATGCCGAGTTGGTGCTGATGGAACGCTACCTGCGTCACAGCCAGAGCATCCTCGACTACCTGGCCACACCGTTCTTGGATGCCTACCGTCAGGGTATGCGTGGTGCCATGTCCAACGAGTCCTACCGCCGTTGGCGTCAGAGCAGCATCGATGCCCTGCATAGTGACCGTCTGGACTCTATCCATCAGCGTCGCAAGCCTTCCCAGGCTCCAGTGCGTCGTGCTGATGTGTCTTCTGCGGCATTGCCGCCAAAGGAAACGAAACCTGTTGAAATGAATACGCCTCATGAGAACTAAGGTCTTCTACATATTGCTCCTGTTGCTGGCTGGCCTGCCGATGGTCAGTCATTCCCAGCGTATGGACTATGGAACGCTTGAGGCCATGATTAGTGACCACAAGCGTATCAGAGGCCCCATCCAGTACCGTGCCGAGATCGAGGTTGTCAACCAGGAGCTTCACGACAAGAACCGTGAGGAGGTCTTGGACTATAAGGATATCAATGATAAGCTCGACCTCTACACCCGTTGCTTTGACATCCTGGATATTGTCTATACGGGTCTCAGCGTCTCTGTCAATGTCGTGAATACCTATAAGGATGTCAAGCAGAAGATTATCAGCATTAAGGATTTGCTGGAGCGTTACCGTGCCTGCATCATCATGAAGCAGCTGGGACAGATCAAGGAAGCCGGTAATATCCTTGCCGGTATCACTGATATCCACAGCATCAACGGTGCCAAGGAGTGGTATCGTGATGCAAAGGATCTCTACGACCAGGGAACCATTATAGATGCTCAGGACACGATTATCTTCACCATCGGTCGCGACATGGTCTTGCAGGTCGCTGACAAGTGCGAGGATATCTATCTGAGCATGACTACACTTGTTGGCTACGCCACTGGTGCGCTGGCCTGCAGTACTGAGGGTCTTTTGATGACCATTCAGTCTCTCGATGACCATATCACCGAGCTGAGGAAAGCCGTCGATAACGGCCATTTCCTGCTCTGGCGGTATATCCATATGCGTACAGGCTATTGGACGAAGGGTATCACCCGTCAGACCAAGAGTGTCCACGAGCATGCCCAGAATGCTTTACAACGGTGGCGTCGTGCCACCTATGGTAAGATGGGCCAAGAAGGAAATCATGGTGGTAGTCATTTGATTGATCCGTCTCATGGTAAGCTGGATGCAGGCATGGTCGAAGGTACTGTTGGAAGAAAATATGATATTGGAAAATAGTTATGAAAATGACGAGAATACATATGATGCTGCTGTCGCTCACCGTTTCGCTGATGGTGTCTGCACAGGGTATGACCTACAACCATGATGAGGTTGTCATGAATCAGTTCATGAAGGCAGAGATAGGTTCTGGTACGTTGGGTAATGGCGGTTGGTTTGCCGACCAGTATTATAATCTTACCCACAGTTCCTATCGTAGCATGGCCAATAATCCGGTCAACAACAAGCTTGCAAGCCGTACTCTTACCAATGTCGAGGTCACCAAGGAAGAGAAGTATGCTGAGACCATCAAGGACTCGCTGGAGAAACGTGCAGAGATAGAGGCCCTGAATATCGCCGACCGTCAGGTTGATGTCGAGTGGCTGGTTGAGAAGGGCAAGATCCAGCGTCAGCAGAACATCTTAAAGAAGAATATCGAGGATATTGTCTTCTATGGAGGCACCTCAGAGGATAAGACTGCCTGGACGCAGATTTATAACATGGTTCAGGAGAGTTTGGATTCAGCCCATGACGCCTATATGCCCAACTCTCAGCGTAAGGCCGTCTATGTCCTGCTCTATAAGGATTTATGCCAGTATAATGTCACGCTTAACAAGCTGAAGAATATCTGGTGGTCTGAGCGTTTCATCCGTGACCATAAGGACAAGACCTTCAGTTTCTCCAAGTCGCGCTCCATGGTCAAGGACTGTTACGGTCGCTGGAAGGTTGCCTGGTCTGGTAAGTCAAGCAATGGCGGTCACGGTGGCAGTGGCGGTATCGGCATTGATGCCGGTAGTATTGAAATTGGCACTGCCAAGGAGCATAAGTATTAGGAAAATATTAAAATGAGATATGATATGAGAAAATTTCAACGATTCCTGCTCACCGTCGCGGTGTTCTTCACCTCATCTGTCGTCTGTTTTGCCAGCGACATGATGGATGCCCTTGGTGAGCTGTCTTCTACGGGTGTCGGCGTAGAGCTTTTTGAAGAGGAGATTGATGATGTCATCTTCGCCACCAACGAGTTCCTGACCGATGCCACCTTTATCGGTGACAACGGTCCTTTCTGGATGATCATGCAGGTCTGCATGTGTCTGGGTGCCTTGTTTGCCCTGATTATGGCTGCCGGTATGGCCTATAAGATGATGGTCAAGGGTGAGCCGTTCGATGTCCTGAAGATTCTCAGGGCGCTGGGTATCGCCACTGTGATGATGTGCTGGTATGGCAATCCCATGGCCGGTATGCGTGGCATGGTCTCTGACGGCTATGTCTTCGACGGTGGTGTGTTGGATATGCTGGCTTATATTCCTAACTGTATCGGTTCCTATACTCATGACCTCTATGAGATCGAGGCCTTGCAGGTCGAGGAGAAATACAGGGAGCTGACGCCGCTGCTTGCTCAGCGCGACTCTCTCCAGGCGGACTATGAGGCACAGTTTAAGACCAGTGACGAGCATATCAACAGTGCCGCAGGTACCGAGGCCGGTCAGCAAATGTCTGACACTCAGCAGACCACTACCAGTCAGCAAGGCGCTAAGAAAGCCGCTACGCAGGCTGCCTTGGCGGGTACGATGGTGCTGATGGATAAGATCATCCTCTTTCTGTCCTTGGTCATCTACCGTATCGGCTGGTGGGCCACCATCTTCATCCAGCAGATCATGTTGGGTATGCTGACGATTTTCGGGCCTATCCAGTGGGCGTTCTCCCTCTTGCCTAAGTGGGAGGGAGCCTGGGCGAAATGGCTGACGCGCTACCTCACTGTCCATTTCTACGGTGCCATGCTCTATTTCGTGGGCTTCTACGTCCTTCTGCTCTTTGATATTGTCATCAGCATCCAGATTGACCAGGTGACGCAGATTGTCTCTGACAATGGCGAGCATTATACGGCTTATATCAAGGATATCTTCCTTACTGCCGGTTATTTGCTCGTTGCTGCCGTCGTGGCTCTGAAGTGTCTGAACCTCGTTCCTGACCTTGCCGCATGGATGATTCCCGAAGGTGACACATCCTTCGCTGCCCGTAACTTCGGTGAGGGTGTTGCCCAGGGTGCAAAGGGCGGTGCTTCCAGTCTCATGAGATAATAACAGTATTATTCACGATAAATCAGTTTACGCTATGTCAGTTATCAAGAATTTGGAAAACAAGATCAAGCTGGTGATGATTGTCACATTGGCAGTCATTAGCAGTTGTGTCGTTATCTGTCTGGGTGTCTTCGTCATGGCCAAGGGTATGGTTGATGACGCCCATAAGAAGGTGTATGTGTTGGACGGTACCGTTCCCGTCCTCGTGCAGCGCAGTACGATGGACGAGACGCTGGATGTCGAGGCCAAGAGCCATGTCGAGGCCTTCCATCATCTGTTCTTCACGTTGGCACCTGATGACAAGTATATCAAATATACGATGGACAAGGCCATGTACCTGGTCGATGAGACCGGCTTGGCCCAGTATAATGCTTTGAAGGAGAAGGGCTTCTACCAGAACATCATGGGTACCAGTGCCGTCTTCTCCATCTTCTGTGACTCCATCAATTTCGATAAGGAGAATATGACCTTCACCTATTATGGCAGGCAGCGTATCGAGCGTCGCACGAACATCCTCATGCGTCAGTTGGTCACTGCCGGTCAGTTGAAGCGTGTACCCCGTACCGACAACAATCCTCACGGGCTGTTGATCACCAACTGGCGTACTCTTCTCAACAAGGATTTGGAACAGCGTAAGAAGAATGAATTTTAAATGATATCAGTTATGGGTTGGAAGAATTTATTCAAGCGTATTGAGATGCCCGACAAGAACGATCCCAAGTATCGTGAGACCTACGAGCAGCAGGTCGCCGCCGGTGAGAAGTTTGCCGAGGTCGTTGGCATCAAGTGGCTTGCTGGCCATCTCCAGTCTTGGGGAGCGGCCAATAAGAAGCTGTTTCTTGGTCTTGCCTTTGGCTTTGTTATCCTGTTGTTTATCCTGAACCTGGTGCGTATCGTCCGCGTTGCCAACAGCCCATCCCGTAAGGCTGTCGCCGTGGAGCGTGTCGATGGTGCCATCCACAAGAAAGGTCAGGAAGTGAAAACCCTAAAACCCGATGATTATGAACATGCCGAATAAACTTAATTTGAAGCAGCCGAAGTACATCCTTCCGGCTATCCTCTACTTCCCTCTGTTGGGTTTGGGGTATCTCTTTATAGATATCTTCCACACCGAGATTGCGGAAGAGGTCAACACCGAGTTGCAGACCACCGAGTACCTGAACGCCGAGCTGCCTTCTGCCAATGTCAAGGAAGGTCTTGGCGGCAAGCGTGAGAATGTCGAGAAGACCTTCGGTAACATCCGAGACCTGTCGGCCATGGAGAATATCGAGAATGACCTTGACTCTGTTAAGAAGAAGGAGGACTTCAGTAGTAACTATACTGAGAAGGACTTGGAGGAGCTTGCCAAGAATGCCAGGTCGCAGGCCGAGCGTGACCGTTATAACGATATGCGCCGTAAGCTCCAGGAACAGGCCGGTACTGCCCGTGACCAGTCTGGTGCTGAGTTTGTCAAGGACATTTCCGATGAGGAGCGTGCCAAGATTGACGAGTTGCGTCGTAACAACCAGCTTAACGATGTCGAGCAGGCTCTTGGCAATATCCGCAAGGATGCTGCCGGTAAGGTTGCCGATGCCCAGAAGCAGGCTGATGGCGAGGTTGCCCGTCTGGACAGTCTCAACGATGTCCGTGAGGGTATCAATGCCAAGCTCTCCGTCAAGACGAAGACTGCTGTCACGGCTCTTGACGAGGATGAGGAAGCCACCTCTGTGGTGAAGAAAGTCCGTGAGGAGAGCGACTATTTCAACACCCTCAGTGTCAATGAGAAGGAGTCCAGCATGATCAAGGCTATTGTCGATGAGGATATCAAGGCTGTCGATGGCAGCCGTGTCCGCTTGCGCCTGTTGGATGACATCGAGATCAACGATGTCGTTTTGAAGAAAGGCTCGTACCTCTATTGTGTCATGTCCGGCTTCGGCTCTCAGCGTGTCAAGGGTAAGGTGGAGAGCGTGATGGTCGATGACCATCTGGAGAAGGTCTCTTTGTCTGTCTATGACCTTGACGGTCTGGAGGGTCTTTACGTACCTGAGAGCCGTTTCCGCGAGGCTGCCAAGGATGTGGGAGGCCAGGCTTTGCAGAGTAACATGAATGTCGTGGATGGTATGTCTACCTCTACCAGCTTTGTGTCATGGGCCTCCAATGCCATGCAGAACGGCTACCAGCGTGTCGCCAATGCCGTGAGCAAGAATATCCGTAAGAACAAGGCCAAGATCAAGTACGGCACCCAGGTCTATTTGGTTAATGCCGCTCAGAAGAAGGGCGGTGGCAGGCAGAAGGGCAGCACACAGTCCCGTGCCGGTGCTGACAATAACAACATGCAGTATGGTACGCCTCCAGCTTTGCGTAATATGCGAACTTCAGGCGGCAGCACCGTGCCCCGTCCGTCGCTTCGCTCCTACGGTCAGGCTCTTGGCCAGTAGTTGATATAGGTATTTAAAGTAATACGTATTACAAGAAACATTAAAATATAACGATATGAACATCAGATTTTTTCACAGACTGTGCGCTGTTGTAGTTTGCGCCTTGGCCGCTGGAAGCGCTTTTGCCCAGCAGACCTATTTTGAGATGGAGCAGTTGACGGTTAACGAGAACGTCACCACTGTCATCACGGCTCCTGAGCCTATCCGTTTGGTGGATATCAGTACCGATATGGTGGCTGGTGACAAGCCTATTGACAATGTCATCCGTCTGAAGCCCAAGGAGGGCGGTCACCTGGACGGTGAGGTTATTGCCATTGTCACTGTCGTCACTGAGCGTTTCCGTTCCCAGTATGCCCTGGTCTATACGACCCGTCTTGAAGAGGCAGTCTCTGACAAGGAGGTTGACATTGCCGAGCGTAATGCCTTCCGTAACCCTGCCGTCAGCATGAGTACGGAGGAGATGGTGCGTTATGCCCGTCGTATCTGGAACTCTCCTGCCAAGTACCGCAATACCAAGGTCAACAAGCACCGTATGACCATGCGTTTGAACAACGTCTATACCGTCGGTGAGTATTTCTTCATCGATTTCAGCGTGGAGAACAGGACGAACCTGCGTTTCGACATTGACGAGCTGAGGGTGAAGCTTGATGACAAGAAGCAGTCCAAGGCTACCAATGTGCAGAGTATCGAGCTGAAGCCCGTGCTGGTGCTTGACAAGAGTCAGCATTTCCAGCATGGCTACCGTAATGTCATCGTCCTGAAGAAGATGACCTTCCCTAATGACAAGGTGTTGACCTTGGAACTCAGCGAGAAGCAGATCAGTGGCCGTACCATCTATATGCAGCTTGACTATGAGGAAATCCTCGCTGCTGACTCGTTCAGCACCCTGCTGCTGAAGGAAGAGTAGTTTTTCATTATTTAATCAGTATAGCTATGAGACAGTTATCTATTTTCCGACGTTTGGGCGGTGACGCTATGATCAGCCTGCTTTTCCTGGCAGTGCTTGTCTGCGGCTGTCCTCTTTCCGCGTCAGCCCAGTCCGGTTCCAATGTTAATCACCTGCAGCTCTCTGTCGGTGCCCTCTATGAGCGTGGCTTTGATGTCACGTTAGGCTGCCAGCACGAGACAAAGTACCATAATGCCTGGGAGTATTTCGGCAATTACTACATCAAGTATGCCGAGGATCCTGAAGCCGGTCATATCACCAAGGACAGCTTCTGGAACAACTACCGTACCTGGCTCCTTGGTATTGCCTACAAGCCCTGTATTGTCCGTCACCGTAACGGTCACGGCAATTTCCGTATCGGTGCCCTTTGCGGCTCCAATACCTCCAATATCATCGGTGGCGGTACGGTGGGCTATGAGCACAGCTATGCGCTGCGTGGCGGCTGGGAGTTTTTCTTCCAGGTCAGGACGGATGTCATCATCCGTGGTGAGGACTTGTTCCGCACGGGCGTTGCCCTTGGCATGAAGATGCCGTTATAGTTCATTATTATTAACTCTAAAAACTTGATGCTTATGACACACTTGATTTTAACCGCTGATCCGCTGGGCCTCGCCGCTACAGGCGTCGCCAGCTACCTTTTCTACGTCCGTGCCGTCTGCTATGCGATAGCAGCCGTCATCTGTATTGTCGGCGCGTTGTCTGTCTATTCAGACATGATGGACGGCGAGCCGGAGGTTCGCATGAAGGTGATGCGTCTTGCTTTCTCGTGTGTCTTCCTGATCACAGCGAGTACGGCGCTACCCCGTTTCTTTGGTCTGGATGCCTCTACTGCCGAGCTGTCTTCCGGTGGCGGTTCGTCATCGGATGATGACTCTCCTCGACAGATCGGTACTGACATTATAGGTATCCGTGACCCCTATGTCATTGAGCTTCCCGGCGGTGGAAGAGGCATTATCTGGGAACATGACCGCCGTATGTTAATAAATTAAGTCATTAAGTTTATAAAACTGAAGTCTATCATGAGATATTATCAGAATTTCAAGCGCCTTTTCGGCGATATGTGTGTGATGGTTGTTGCAGCTCTGCTGCTTTCAGCCTCTTTGGTGTCCTGTGACGAGCATGAGCCTGTAGACCTGGGTATTCATCCGGGGCATATCCTTCTTGCGGATGGAAATGTCATCAATAAGGATGAGTATTTCAGCAGGGGTGACAGTACTGCCGTCGGTATCATCTTCTCTGAGATGATAGATAACGAGTATTACCTGGCGGTGATGCTCAACGAGCTGCCGCCTTTGCAGTTCTGCGACTCCCTGTTGGGCATGGTTCAGGGTACCAGCTGTAATATTACTGCCTTGGATGGTCGTACCAATACCATTGCCTTGTGGAACAGCTTTGACAACAAGACCCTGCATGGCAGTCCGCTGGCCAATGCCGCCTATTCTGCCCATGAGTATGGGATGAGCGACTTCATTCCTTCCGTTGCGGAGATGAAGATGCTCTATGCCCAGCGTGGTACGGTCAACAGTATTATTGAGCAGTTGAACGATCAGGATCCGCGTTATGCTGCCGTGCCGCTGTCTACCGACCGTGCCTCTGATGACTGTTGGTACTGGACCAGTACTGAGGTTAAGGACAATCAGGCCTTGCAAGCCTGGCTGTTCTCCCTGAACAGCGGTACTGCCCATGAGACAGGAAAGGAGAAGGTTCATCATGCCCGTAAGGTGTATGTATATAATCCGTATAAGAGTAACTAACGTATAAAAAGAAAGGAATAGATTATGGGAGCAGGTATTTTCAAGTTAGCAGGAAAGGGTCTTTCCTACGTTTTGGGTTCCAAGACCGGTAAGGTCTTGGCCTTGGGTGGTGCTGCCTATGCTACGACGGCTGTCACTGGTAAGGGACTGATTACCATAGGCACTGGTGCTGCCAAGAATATCCTCCTGGATAAGGAGGAGCGCGAGAAAGGAGCCATCAAGGGTCTCTATCGTCAGCTTGCCGATTCCTCCTTGGGTGAGGGTACTGCCGATGTCATTGACCAGAAGGCCGGTGAACTTGCCCAGGGTGCTGTCGATGGTGCCAAGCAGGTCAAGGATGCCGCTGCCGGTGCTCTTGGTGCCGGTGTTGACATGGTGCAGGGCGGTGTCCAGAGATTGACGGGCAACGGCCAGCAGCCGCAGTATGTAGACCCCAATACGGGCTACTATCCCCAGCAGACGATGATGAACGGCGGTATCTCCCAGTTTACCGCTCCCTTCAACAGTATTCTCCAGATGTTAGGCAATATGACGGGCAGTAATGTCACGATGACCAACCTTGCCGGTCTCATTGCCTCTGCCTATATGATGATGGGGCCTTTCGGCTGGTTGGGTAAGATTGCCTCTCTGCTGACCGGCAACATGGCTTTGAAGTCCATGCGTCAGCAGCCGCAGATGGCTTATGTCCCCCAGCAGGGCTACTACCCCCAGCAGCAGCCCTACCAGCCTGCTGTGATGGCACCGGCTCAGCAGCAGGATGATGATAATGCAGTATTCAGATCAAGACGAATGTAATTATGGAAAATAAGACTTTTGACAAGAAAGACATGCTTCTGGAGTCTGCCAGCGGTTTCTTCATGCCGTTTCCTGGTGACGAGGAGCATGATGTGGAAATTCTCCTTGGTTTCGGTGAGCAGCTTCACCCTTCCACGCGAGAGAAGTTCAATCATACTGGTATTGACCTCGCTACCGGTAATCTGCCTCTTTTCGCTATCGCTACGGGTACTGTGGTTGGTGTCGGCAATGATGCTATTCATGAGAATTTCATCATTACGCGCTATGGCAAATACGATGTCAAGTATGGTCATGTCAGCGAAGCCTATTGTAATTACGGCACTCATGTCAAGGCTGGTCAGCAGATTGCCAAGAGTGGCGGTATTCTGCATTTCGAGGTCAGGTTTGATGGTCAGATCATTGACCCTACTGACTTTTTGAAGATGCTCTATAGTAACATTATGCAGCTCTCTGTCCTGAGTATCAACAATGAGGCTCAGTTTGTTGATTTGAACGTGCCCATCAAGACCGATTACGATGCCGACCAGAACGAGATTATCCAGCTCATGCTCCGCTGGTTGCCTGAGTATATGAATGAGCTGCGTACTGGCAGCTATCACACTTCCGACCTTGTGGAAGCCCAACTGAGGAACATCTTCATGCAGGCTGCTGAGAAGAATTATTTCTTCGAGAGCATCCCTTCACTCTCCAATCCTTTGGGTCTGAGTGCTCGTAGCTCCCTGATGGCCGGTAAGGCTCAGAGTCTCTTGATCGGTGATTTCCTTAACTTTCTCGGCTCCCGACACAATATTTTTGTGTCAACATGGGACGATGATAAAAAAAAAGTACTCTCGGCGCGGTTTCAGACGGGTTGATAGACCCGCTGGACACTCTGCAGATTGATGTGCAGAGCTATGATTTGAAGCGTGTTGCCTCCGTCTTTGCCGACAATGCCGGAGAGCGTTGGTGGACGAAGGCCTGGTTCAATGGTCGTGATAAGGGAGAGCCTGCTATCGAGATCAATCGCCGCATGGCTATCTCCTTTATCCATAACCAGATTAGCAAGGATGACTGGCTCACCCGTTTCTTCCCCAAGCAGATGAGTGTCTATCACAATGCAATTGACCAGACGCGCAGGCAGTTGTTAGGTATTTAATCAATATATGTTCCGTTATGGCAGAACCGACAAATAAGCAGCAGTTCCAGGACTTGGAATACGTCTTTGACAGGTACTACAGGGAGAATATCGCCCCTGTGGTCAAGGGTCAGATGGACTTCCTCAGAAAGAAGCAGTCTGAGGAATATGTCCGTATGCTGGATAACCGTCCTGTCGCCCCTGGCATGTCCGGTATGATGCATGCCTCCATGGTTGCCCAGGAGGCCCATCTTGTGGGCGAGTGGAACAGCAAGACCTCCGATGACCTTCTGAAGATGGTTGACGGTAAGTTGGGTAGGAACAAGAATGTCCAGCATGACTTCGCCGTGATGATTGACGCCTGGCGTCTTGCTGCCGTCAAGGAGATGGGAGAGCAGCGTTATGCTGAGCTGTCCGCTAAGTGTCCTTCCAAGGATCTTGCCAGGGAGTTTGTCTCTAACCGCTTCATGCAGTTGGAGTTGGAGCAGCTTGCCAAGGCACAGGTTCCCAAGTCCTCCTTGGAGTATATCCTGAAGAAAGGCTTCGGCGAGTCATTCCCTGCCTTCCTTTCTGGATTGTCTCTTCCGGAGGGTCAGCATGACAGTCATATTAGGACTCTCGCAGAGAAGATGTATGATGCAAGTGCTGCTGAGAAGGCTGCCGCCTTTGCCACCACCTTTGCCGCTGATGCTGCCGTGACCGGTGGTTACGGCTCTTGGGGGAAGTTAGGAAAGTGGCTTGGCGTTGATGTCCTTGCCCGTGGTGGTCTCTCCCTCTTGGAGAATGACACCACCTTCGATCAGATGCTGGGTAAGGAACTCTATGGTGATGAGGAAGCTTTTGCCTCTATGCGGTCGAAGGGTAAGAAGGTCAAGGTGGCGCAGTCAGAAACCGTTCATGCGGTCAATGACTACCTCAAGAAGCCGATGACCATCCCTGAGTACCGTCCGCTGTATAGCCCTACGTGGCAGAAGGCCCGTTATGATGAGCTTGCCAAGTCCGCTGCCGGTGATGCTGCCATTCATATGCAGAATGTCTTGACAGTCTCTAAGAACTATGGTTTGAAGCCCTCTGCCGTCTCTGACGTGCCGGGGTGGATGTTGCAGAAGAGCCAGAAGGAGTGTATAGACCTCAGCAGTCATTTCCTGTCTATCGCCTTGACGATGCAGCGTAGCAAGATGAAGTCGCAGACCGTCAACGGTCAGAAGTTCACCTTTGACGAGGTCGTACAGAGGGCATACGACTATGCCCGTGCCGCTGACAAGCTCCAGAAGCAGCAGGCGAAGAAAGTCGAGACGCCTCAGTTTGAGAAGGTTTCTGTTCCCCAGCAGTCGTCCTCTGAGCAGTATCAGCAGCAGACCGCTTTGCAACAGCAGTATGTCCAGCAGCAGCAATACCAGTCCCAGCAGAATCCACAGATGATGCAAGGGTCTGTCTATCAGCAGGCAGGTATGCAAGGCTGGACGGGGCTGATGAACCAGTTCGGCTTGGGTGGAATGAGCGATATCGGAAAGAACCTCGGTTACGTCCTTGCTATGCTTCCCGACATGCTTATTGGCATGTTGACAGGTCAGTCCAAGAATCTGCACCTGAAGGATAATCTCTTGCCTTTCGGTGCCATCTTCGCCGGATTGTTCGTTAAGAATCCGCTCTTGAAGATGCTGTTGATTGGTCTTGGCGGTGCCAATATTTTGAATAAGGCTGGTCATGAGATTCTGGATAATGCCGGTGTCAGTACCCAGCAGAGACCTAAGCGCTATGTGCAGCATGCCGACGAGCTGTTGTCAGAGCGTATCGAGCAGCCAGCCATGAAAGGTAACGCCCTTGTTGCCACCATTGACAAGAAACCCTGTGTCATCTATATCGATGAGCAGAGTGCCGATGCCTTCTATCAGGGTAAGCTTCCGCTTAACGTGCTTTGTAATGCCGTACTGAGAAAGTATGATGAGCAACAGGCACAGGTACGCCACAACTACGACCGTGGCATTGACCTGCAGGAGTCCCAGCAGTTCTCCCGTGGCATCAAGTAGTTTTATTATTGACAACTAATATAGTTGACGGGAGGCTTATAACCTCCCGTTATCCCTTTTCCGGGGTCATCTGCCTATTTCTTATATTCCCTTGATTTAAGACCGCCAAAATCTTGATTTTCGGTATTTAAGACTTTTAAAATCGTAAATGTGTTAAATCAAGAGGAAACTTTGCCGATTTTAGGTGGTGTGCCATATTTCTATTTCCTTTGTCGGGAAAAGAAACGCATAGCAGTTGATTATGGCATATAACAAGCATCAAAAGCTCAGTGATAATATCGAGGCGATCCGTATCGCTCTCCAGTTGGAACGTGACAACCGCAAGGCCACTGCCGAGGAGCTGTCAGCCCTTCGCAAGTATAGTGGCTTCGGCGGTCTGAAGTTCATTCTGAACCCCGTCTATGGTGTCAGCCTTCAGGATGACAGCGTCTGGAAGGCCAGTGACCGTCCTTACCTCAATGACACCATCCGTCTGCATGAGGTCTTGCAGGAGTTCAGTAAGGACGATAAGGAGTACCAGGCTTATTTCGACAGTCTGAAGCGTAGTGTCACGACTGCTTTCTACACTCCTGATGCTGTTGTGCAGGCTATCAGCAAGGCTTTGTCTGGTAGCGGCATTGCCGTTAATAGGTTTCTGGATCCCTCTTCCGGCAACGGAAAGTTCGTCGAGGCTTTCAAGGTTGACCAGCCGGGTATGGCGGTCACTGCCTTCGAGAAGGACTTGCTAACCGGCAAGATCCTGAAGGCACTGCATCCCGAAGACCAGGTTATTGTCAATGGCTTCGAGACCATTCCGCAGGAGGTCTTGGGGACTTTTGACCTGACTACCAGTAATATACCCTTCGGGGATGTCAAGGTCTTCGACCCCGATTATACCAACAGCAATGATGGGTATAAGAAGTGGGCTGCCAACACCCTGCATAACTATTTCTTTCTGAAAGCCCTTGACACCGTTCATGACGGTGGTCTGGTTGCTTTCATTACCAGCAGGGGTGTTCTTGACAGTCCTCGTAACGGCTTTGTCCGTGACCGCCTCTCCAAGGTCGGTCATATCATCAGTGCCGTCCGTCTGCCTGACGGAATGTTCAGCAGCGAGGCTGGTACCGAGGCCGGTTCCGACCTGATTATCATCCAGAAGCGCGACAGCAAGCATGTTGGAAAGGATTCTCATCTGGATAGGATGTTCCGTGAGTCTGAGAAAGGTGATAACGGTATCACTTGTAACTGGGTTTTCACTCCTAACAAGGAGAACTACCATGACTATGGTGAGCTTGGTCATATCCTTTCCGATGATGTCAAGGTCGGTAAGAACATGTATGGTGAGCCGGCCTATGAATATCCTTTCGACGGTGATGTCGAGAAGCTTGCCAAAGAGCTTCAAGATACCCTTGAAATAGATTTCGCCAAGCGTCTGGATGTCGCCCTATATAATAAAAATATATATAAGGTCCAGCAGGCAAAGCCCAAGGCTGAACCTGTCAAGCAGCAGCCTAAGAGCCAGCAGCATGTCGGTTCAGGTCCTATCCAGCTTGACCTTTTCGCACAGTGGGATGAAGAGCAGGCCCAGGAAGAGAGTCTGGAGCCTCGTGCCTTTGCCGGTGAGATGAAAGCCCACTGGCGTGACGGTGTCGTCGTTGCCGACGGTGACCAGCTTGGTATTCTGAGCCAGGTCAAGTCAGGTACGCCCGTCTTCAATCCCTTCAAGGATAGTGAGCTTTCTCAGCGTGACTATCCGCTCATGCGTCAGTATATCGCCGTTCGCGATCTCTATAATGAGTTATATAATATAGAGGCTGAGGAAAAGGTCGAGCATGCCGACCTGCGTCAGAAGCTCAACGAGGCCTATGACGGTTTCTTCATGAAGTATGGTGCGCTCAACGAGCGTAGGAACCAGCGTGTCTTGCTCTATGACACGATGGCCCGTGACATGCTGTGTGTGGAGAATGTCGTTGACGGGAAGTTCGTCAAGAGCGACATCTTTGAGCGTCCCGTCTCGTTTGTCGCTTACGACATCGAGCATGTAGACACGCCGGAAGAGGCTCTTTTCGTGTCCCTGAACCGTTATGGTCGTGTTGACCTCGGCTTTATGGAGGATATCACGGGTGAAGGCCGTGATGAGTTGCTTGCCGTCTTGAAGGGTCAGCTTTATTTCATGCCTGACGGCCAGTATGAGATTGCCGCCAAGGCACTCTCAGGTAATATCTATGAGAAGCTGGAGTTTGTCTCTGCTTCCATTGATGCCCAGGAGAATGATCCTGAGCACTGGTCACAGGAGGAGCTTGCAGCCCTGAAAGAGACCAAGGCTGCCTTGGAGGCTGCCGTTCCTCAGCAGATTCCATTTGACGAGATTGGTTTGCAGTTTGGTGAGCGTTGGATTCCCACCGAGCATTACGAGGCTTACATGTCTAAGGTTTTCGGTACCAAGATGTCTATCAGTTATGCGGAGCATATCGATGAGTATTCCGTTTCTGCCGAGAACCGTTGGAACCCTAAGATCCGTGAGGAGTTCTGCGTCCATGGCGAATATAAGGACTTTGACGGTATGGCATTGCTCCAGCATGCCTTCCATGACACTACGCCTGACATCCAGAAATGCGTCGGTTATGACCATGACGGTAATGACGTCAAAGGCCCTGACATGGAGAAAATCCAGTTTGCCAATAGCAAGATTCAGGAAATCCGCGACGGTTTCACGGATTATCTCACCAATCTCCCCAAGGAGCAGCGTGACGAGCTTCAGGCTATGTATAACCGGAAGTTCAACTGTTTCGTCAAAGCGCAATATGATGGATCCCATCAGACATTCCCCGGCATTGACTTGAAGGCTCTGGCCGCTCCCAAGTTCAACGTCAAGGATATCTACAAGTCTCAGAAGGACTGTGTCTGGATGCTCTTACAGAATGGCGGTGGCGTGTGCGACCACGAAGTTGGCACTGGTAAGACCCTTATCATGTGTATGGCTGCCCATGAGATGCACCGTCTTGGTATGGCCAATAAGCCGATGATTATCGCTTTGAAGGCTAATGTCTCAGAGATTGCTGCCACCTATCAGGCTGCTTTCCCCGATGATAAGATATTATATGCCTCTGAGAAGGATTTCAGTCCTGCCAACAGAGTGCAGTTCTTCAATAGGATCAAGAATAACGACTATGCCTGCGTCATCATGTCGCATGACCAGTTCGGTAAGATTCCCCAGTCCTTGGAGATTCAGGAACAGATTCTCGATGACGAGCTTCGTGATGTCGAGGAAGCTCTGGACGTCTTGCGTCAGCAGGGACACAGTATCTCCAAGCGTATGCTCTCCGGTCTGGAGAAACGTAAGGAGAACCTGGAGGTTAAGCTGAAGAATATCCAGCTTACCATGAATCAGCGTACCGATGACGTGGTGGATTTCGGAACGATGGGCATCGACCATATCTTTGTCGATGAAAGCCACCAGTTCAAGAATTTGATGTTTACCACGCGCCACCAGCGCGTCTCTGGTTTGGGTAGTCCTGCTGGCAGTCAGAAGGCTTTGAATTTGCTGTATGCCATCCGTACCATCCAGAACCGCACGGGTAAAGACCTTGGCGCGACGTTCCTCAGTGGTACGACCATCAGCAACAGCCTTACTGAGCTGTACCTGCTCTTCAAGTACCTTCGTCCGGAGGCTATGGCTCGTCAGGGCATCCATTCTTTTGATGCCTGGGCTGCCGTCTATGCCAAGAAGACGTCGGATTATGAGTTCAACGTCACCAATCAGGTAGCCGTCAAGGAGCGTTTCCGCTATTTCGTTAAGGTTCCTGAACTGGCAACGTTCTATAATGAGATTACCGACTTCCGCACTGGTGAGGATGTCGGTCTCGACCGTCCCAATATGAACGTCATCCTGCATAGCATCAAGCCTACCAAGGATCAGCAGGACTTCAACCAGCGTCTGATAGAGTTCGCCAAGACTGGCGACGGTGAGCTTATTTTCCGTGCTCCTCTCTCTGATAGTGAGGAAAAGGGTAAGATGCTCATTGCTACCGATGCCAGCCGTAAGGCATCGTTGGATATGCGCCTTGTTTCCAAGGAGCGTTTCAGTGATGACCCCGACAATAAGGCCAGCCATTGCGCCCGCATGGTTTCCGACTATTATAAGAAGTATGACGAGCAGAAAGGTACGCAGTTTATCTTCAGCGATCTTTCCACCTATAAGCCTGGCGAGTGGAATGTCTTCCAGGAGATCAAGGACAAGCTCGTCAATGACTACGGTATTCCTGCTGCAGAGATCCGTTTCATCCAGGAGGCGAAGAATGAGAAGCAGCGTAAGCAGATGATTGAGGATATGAACGACGGTAAGATCCGCGTTCTCTTCGGCAGTACCTCTACCCTTGGTACGGGTGTCAATGCTCAGAAACGTGCCGTTGCCGTCCACCATATCGATATTCCCTGGCGTCCGTCTGACTTGGAGCAGCGTAACGGTCGTGCCCGTCGTACCGGCAACTGGGTTGCCAAGGAGTTCGGCGGTAACAATGTCGATGTCCTCATCTATGCCGTTGAGCGCAGTCTGGATGTCTATAAGTTCAACCTGCTTCGTAACAAGCAGCTCTTCATCACGCAGTTGAAGACTAACTCCCTTGGTACCCGTGTCATCGATGAGGGTGCATTTGATGAAGAGAACGGTATGAACTTTGCTGAGATGGTGGCTATTCTTTCCGGAAATGATGACCTTCTTCAGAAGGCGAAGCTGGAAAAGAAGATCATGGGTCTGGAGTCGGAGCGTAAGAGCTATATGCAGGCCCGTCGTGATACCGAGTGGCGTTTGGAGAATGCCCGTGAGAAGTTTCAGAAGAATACGGTCATCATCAAGAATATGACTGAGGACTATGAGAAGTTCCAGTCAGTCATCAAGCGTGGTGAGGACGGTATCGCCCTGCCAGGTCTTGTGATGATGAATGAGCCGGAGTTCACCCCTGACGGGAAGTATAATATTGAGGGTATGGGCAGTAAGCTTCAGGATGCCGGTCGTACTGTCGGCAACAAGGACAGACAGATTGGTGAAGTCTATGGTTTCCCCTTTGTTGTTGACAGCATCTATATGTATGACAATACCCAGAAAAAGGATGTCTTTGCTGGCAACCGTTTCTATGTCCAGGGTCATTATCAGTATGAGTTCAATAACGGTCACCTTGCCATGAGCAAGGATAACCGTCTTGCTGCTGTTCGCTATGGTGTGCAGGCACTTGATAAGATTCCTTCTTATATCGCTCAGTATGAGGAGCGCAACAGGAAGATTTCCGAGGATATCAGTGAGTACGAGCGTATTGCAGGCAAGGCATGGCCCAAGGAGGAGGAGCTTGCATCCCTGAAGCATGACTTGGAGGAACTTGATAAGAAGATCCAGGCCAGCCTTGATGAGACTGTCAAGGCTCTTCCCAAGCAGGAGGAGCCTGTCTATAGGATTTATAAGGAAGGCCGTGACCATAAGGTCGCCTTCAACCGTGATGTCTTGGGTCTTGTCAGTCTCTCCGAGATGCGCGAGGCTGCCGATACCGGTAGCTGGCGTGAGCGTGGCTACGTTCATTGCGGAACCTGGTGTGGTAATCACATGGTCAGTGCTTCTGAGGCTGAGGGAACTTTCTCTACCCGTCAGAAGGCCGAGGAATGGATCAAGGATATGATGGACTTGCAGAAGTCCCGTGTTGACGACAAGCAGTGGCTTGAAGCCAAGGCTGCCGAGGACACTGACGGTTATATGATTCATGAGGACAACGAGGTTATCTTCGCTGCCCGTAAGCGTTTGGCTGAGATGAACGGTGAGGTCTACTCGCCCTCTCTGCCTGACGGCATCCGTCAGCAGCTCTATATCCTTGCCAACAAGGAGGATTACCATTCCGACCGATATAGTAAGGAGAAAACTCAGGCTACTGAGGCCCGTAAGACTTTGAATGACTATGGTATCGACTGGCATACCAACCTTTCTCTGGATGCCGTCGGTCATCTGATTGAGAAGTGGACCGCTGTGCCTTATGAGGATTTGAGTGAGCAGGTTAATGCGACCATTAACCGCCTTGATGACATGGATCAGACCCAGGTTCTTGCTGAGGAGCGCGATTTTCTGAATGCGCTCAACAGTATCGCCGGTAAGCGTTTCTATAATCAGGAAGACCGTCAGGAGGCATTGGTACGTCTGGGTATCTATGCCGACTTCCTTTGTGCCATCGTAGATGCACGTGTGACGAACCAGATGAACTATGACTCTGGAGAGGAGCAAGAGGTAGCTGCTTCTGAGGATATTCAGAAGGTTTCTGCTACTGGTAAGGCCGATGCGTTCACCGACCTTCAATACCGTGCTGCCTTGGCAGCCGCTACGCCGGAGCGTGCCGATGAGCTGATGAAGCCTGAGATGCTTCAGGTTCTTGAAGCTGTCATGTTCAATGCCTGGTATGATAATGAGAACGGTCAGGCAGCTCGTGATAAGCTCAGTAAGGAGTATAACATTGACTGGCGCTTCGGTAGTAATCTGAATAATGTCAAGAGTTGTGAGGAGGATTTCGAGGGTCTTTCCGATAAAGCCATTCTCCTTTCTGCCGGTAATGTCGCTGCCCAGCGCATTCGTGGCATGTTCAACTATCAGGAGAGAAATGCCATCAAGGATGACCAGTTCGACCTGCTGCAGTATTACTTCGACCATGCTGAGGATGAAATCAAGGCTGGTAATGTGCAGTTCTGCCGTGATTTCCTGTTCTATGTCCATCTGGTACGAGAGCAGTATGCCTTCGGCCAGAGCAAGGCACTCTATGATCTGTTGCACCAGCAGCCTCTTGGCTATGACTACGACACCCATACCTTTAGCGGTGTTCCTGCCGATGTAAAGGTTATCTGTGGCGGTGAGACTGACCGCATCCGTGAGATTTACGGCTACACATCGAATGATGATATAGACCTGGTACATTTCTCTGCCCAGGGCGGTCGTGAGTACGACCGTACCTTTGCCCGTGTATGGGTGGAGGATAAGCAGGCCGAGAGTCCTGCGAAGATTGTCATGCAGTTGGAGCAGGAAGGCTATGATGTAGGCCTGCATGGTGAGCGTGGCCGTTATGTCGACTTTGACACCTGGCAGGAGGCTGTAGCCTTTGAGCAGCATGTGAGAGACATCGAGCAGCAGCTTCATCCCAAGGAGTCTAAGTACCCTGAACAGTTACAGGTCGAGCTTACTGCGAAGCATTATTTCCAGCTCCTGAAGGATAATTATCCTGTGATGGGCGTGAATATCGAGCGCGACATGAAGGAGCTTTCCAATAAGCTGGCCGGTATTGTACTGTTCAGCGCCTTGAACCAGGATTGGGAAAACCGTCCTGCTTTCAAGGATAATATGGCTATGCAGCTTTCGCGCTTGCTTGCCGACAAGAATTATCCGGAGGATAAGATCCGTAAGGTTGCTGACAGCATGGTTGCCTTTGTTGCTGACGCTCAGCTATCCGAGAAGCCTGCTCAGCAAGCTTCTGTCGACAAGTCTGATGACAAGCCTATCGACTACGAGGCTTTGCATCAGATTAAGGAGAAGTGGGCTGCCGTCGATGATGAGACGGTGACCACCCTTGCCCGTGTCCTTTCCGAGAAGGGTTTTGAGGGTCTTTATGATGCTCAGGAGATTGCTGCTATCAAAGATACGTCTGACCATGATAATTTCCTGAATATCTTCAGTAATTATCCTGAGAATGTGAAGGATCTTTCCGATGCCGGTAAGATTGCCCGTCACAGCCGTATGTTCCTGCGTGAATATGAATCCATGTGTCAGTTAGCCGGTATTCCTTCAAGGATTGCCGATGATTTCACTATTCAGCAGCGTAATGATAGCGAAGGACTTTCTGAGCAGAATTTCTATGGTGCTCTGTTGAGGGCCAAGGCTCCCGTTGTTGATGCCAACGTTAAATTTGACAATATCGCTCAGGCTATTGCCATGAGTGTTGACAATCACACCAAGGCACCAGACTGGCAGACGCGTGAAAGTATTCAGGCACAGTTACGTGTGCAACTGAAGCGTGTGCTCCGTGCCGGTAATTATCCTGCTGACTCCGTAGAGGCAGTTGTGGATGGTGTGATGTCTCATATCCTCACCAGTAAAGGAGAGGAAAAATCTTCAGTGGAAAAGAACACCTTGCTTACAGAAGATTCTATCCGTAAGCAGGTAGAGGATTTCGGTGCTGAGTTTATCGGTTTGAAGTCTGATGGTACCAAGGCTGCCTTTGCCGTCAAGTTCAAGGATGGCGACGGCTACTATGGCTCTAAGGACTTCTCTGAGAAGTACGGCTATAAGGCCACTACGAATAATGGTGACTATTATGAGTTTGCCGTAGATGTCAACAGACTCCAGCAGACGAAAGCCATCGAAGTTTCCATGACGCCGGAGGAGTCCCCGATGATGAAACAGTTCCACGACTTGAAGGAAAAGCATCCTGATGCTTTGCTTCTGTTCCGTTGTGGTGACTTCTACGAGACTTATGAGAAAGATGCCAAGACGGCTGCTGATACTTTGGGTATCACGCTGACTTGGAAGAATGCCGGTGCAGACTTCAACACCTATAAGGGTGCTCTGGCTGCTTTCCCTCACCATGCACTTGACACCTATCTCCCCAAGCTCATCCGTGCCGGTCTGCGTGTTGCCATCTGCGACCAGTTGGAAGATCCGAAAGAGACAAAGAAACTTGTCAAGCGCGGTATCACTGAGACGGTTGAGCCTTCTATCGGCGTGAAGATGCAGGTTGTCGATCGCCGTTCTTCTCTGCTTCCTGTAGAGAAGTCATTGATGAGTCAGATTGTCAGCGACCTTGAAACGGGCAATCATTTGTTGGGCCGTAAGCGTCCAGAGGGTTATTGGGAGTTTGCCGCCGAGCATGGCGGCGCTGTCCGCGCCTTGAAGGAAGGCATGAAGCTTACCGACCGTCAGCGTGACATTCTCTTGGAGCGTGCCGACAATTATTATGGCGGTATTGCAGAGTTGGCAGATATGCTGAATATGGATGAGCAGAAGCTTCGTGATGCCCTTATCATTGACCGTGTCAAGGAGCAACGTCAGGAGCAGAACTTCCATCTCTTCGAGGATGGTATGTTCTGGTATGTTGACAGTAAGGTAGGCTTCGGTCTGAGTACTGACTATGCCGAGCAGATTGCAGAGGCTTACTATGGTGAGAAGACTGAGCGTGACGGACGCATAATGATGCGCTTCGCCACGAGGGATGATGCCGTCGCCTTCATCAGTCAGGTTTCCATGCTCAATGAACGTCACACGAACGCCCTGCGTGACGGTCTCATCGAGAAGATGCGTAAGGTTGGTATTGATGTCAATACCAACTGGGAGGAAGGTGAGCGTGTGCTTCAGCAGCAGAATGCCGCTCTTCGCGAACAGCGTGTTGTTGAAAGTTCTGTTGAGCTTTCCACCGTCCTTGCCGGTGAGATCACCCGTCAGGATGTCGAGCGTGCTATGGATAGCCGTCTCGTCAAGTCTTGGTTGAAGGCCAAGAACAGTAATGACTTTGCCGCTATGCAGGGTTTCAACCTCTTCGGCAGTGGCACGATGCTTGTCCATGAGTTTGCCAAGGCCCGTCTGGGTATTGACAATAAGTTCGAGGCTGGTACAAATGTCTTCAATAACTCCTGGGAGATCCTTGGTGACATCTTGGAGTTTGCAAAGCAGAAGGGGCTTGACGCTGCCATTGCCGACAAGTATGATTTAAGTTATGGCTCTGAGGATGTGAAATCGATTATGGAGCATCCAGAGGCCATCTATACTGAGGAAGAGCTTGCTGCCATTGAGAAGGTTCTTTCTCCCCAGGCCTTTGATGATTTCAAGGCTGTTATCCGCTCTTTCTCTGAAGCCAAGGCTATCCAGACTGAAGAGGAGCGTATCAAGAATTATAATGGTGGCGAAGCTCTGACTAAGGCTTTCGTCCTGTATGATATTGCCCAGCGCAGATTGTTCGCTGAGCATCATGGTGACGAACGCTGGTTCCGTCGTTCTGAGTTTATCATCAAGGCCGACGGTACAACTGCCTATGGTGGTGTTAACCAGAAGCCGAAGGAAGGAGAGACGCTTGGTTCGAAGTGGGTTTTGAAAAACTCTGCTGCCAAGGAACTGATGACCCTTATTGCCACCAGTCCCGTTACCGAGAAGGTTCCTTTGTTGGAAATGATGCCTTCTGGCCTACAGCGTTACCTTGATATTCCTTCTCAGGAGGAGCGCCAGGCTGAGCTTCGCCAGCTCTCTGACGAGATGTTAGATGCCCTGTATGTCGCTGCAATGCCTGACAATAAGACCGTCATGCGTGATGTCTTGGATGTCATGGCTGAGCGTCATGGTTACACCCTTGACAGCAGCTACCAAGGTAGCCTTGCTTTCAATGGTGCAGCACCCAGCGGCGGTTATTACGGCTCTACTGAAGAGCGTTTGAAAGCTTGGGATAATGAAGAGCTGGAAGGTGCTCAGACCCTTGGTGACTATATCAACCATCGTGTTGATATTAGTGACCTTGACTTCCGTCTCAATGATCCTCGCGGCGGCATCAATATGTCCGATGAGCGCCTTGATGCTATTAACAGCATCAACCAAGCTATTCATGAAGGTCACGGGACTATCAAGATGTACCGTGCTGTTTCTGCTACTATTGAGGAAGGTCAGTTCCGTAATGGTGACTGGATTACCCCAAGCTTGATGTATGCTCAGGAGCATGTCAGGATCAATGGTTGGGATAACTACCGTATCATCGAACAGGAAGTTTCTGTTGATGATATCTGGTGGGATGGCAATGACATTGCCGAATGGGGTTATGATGATGGTAAAGACCGTCGTTATAAGAACACCCTTAATAATGTCAAGTCAAACGACTTGATTACCTATGATGACCAAGGTAATGTCATACTCCCCAGTAAGCGTTTTGATGACCGCACAGCTGACATTCGCTATATGCTGGCTCCTGATAGCCAGTCGCCTATTTTCATCAGCAATGCCTGGCTTGCCTTGCAGAAGGTCAAACAGGATAAGGCCACTCCTGAGCAGTGGTTGAAGATGCTGGAGAAACTTGGTGGCATCAAGGCTGGTGAAGACCGTTGGACCGGGCTGAGCCAGTGGCTGAAGGAGTCTCAGGAAAAGTCCCTGTCAAAGATGGATATTGCAAAGTATCTCCATGACAATATGATAAATGTCGAGGAGGTACACTATATAGAGGCTCGCAGTCTGGAGGACAGTGAGCAGTTCCGTGCCTATCAGCGCGAGTTTGACGATATCAAGGCCCATGTTGATGACCTTTACGAAGCTGCTGATAATAAGTATGGTGAGTTCATCGATGAGATGAAGGAGAAATACGGTCAGGACTGGATGGATCAGCTCACCGATGATGAAGACCGCCAGGAGCGTTATCTTCTGAAGGTTCGTGAGGATTGTGATACCAGTTATCATACGCCTATTGAGATCGCCTATGACGAGATGATTTCCCGTTATGGTGATGACTGGGGTATGGCGTTCTCCTATTATCAGGAGGATGGACAGCTTACCATTGAGGATGAAGACAGAGCTGTCTATTTCCTCGGTGATGAGGTTTCTGTTGATCGTGCTATCCATGATATACGTTTAAAGAATACTACCAAGGCATTGACTAATAAGCGTGAAATCGCTTTGACTGTTCCTTCTGTCAGGTCTTATATCATCGGCGGTCAGAATGGTGATATTCATTTCGACGATGCCGATGATGGCCGTGCCATTGCCTGGGTTCGCTTTGGTGATACTGTTGACGCAGAAGGACACCGTGTCCTTGTCATTGACGAGATTCAGTCCAAGCGTCATCAGGACGGCAGGGAGAAAGGCTACCTTGATATTGTAGAGGAAGATAGACTGAAGAATGACTATCTGCAAGCTGAAGGTGCGGTGATTGCCTATAGAAAATCCTTGCACGAGAAATATCCTGAAATGGGTGACATAGCTCGTCTGAAGAATATTGGCACTCCTGAAGAGTATGCTCAGCATACAGAGCTTACACGTCTGTCTATTGCTGCTGAGCGTGCTTTGATTGAATACCGCGATAAACATGGTGTTCCTGCAGCTCCGTTTGAGAAGAACTGGCAGGATCTGTGTATGAAGCGTATGCTCCGCTATGCCGCTGAGAACGGTTACGACCGTGTAGCATGGCTTAATGGTAAGCAGCAGGCAGACCGTTACGATTTGGGTAAGCTTGTTGACAGGGTTACTGTCAATGCTCCTGATGAGAATGGAAAACGTAAGGTTGCCATCCAGCCTGTCGAAGACAATAACGGACATGTTGACATGATGTATCTCTCTGTTGACAAGGACGGAATCGTCTATTCCAACAGCAATCCCGACTGGATTGAGCGTCACATCTCTGAGGTTGTCGGCAAGCCTCTCGCAGACAAAATTATGTCTGCTGAGGAGTTTACGGTCTACGAGGGTAATGACCTTCGTGTCGGTATCTATGGCATGAAAGCCTTCTATGATGAGATGCTGCCCAACTTCATGAATAAGTATGGTAAGCAGTGGGGTGTTCATGTAGAGGATATGGATATTCCAGCCCTTCAACGTGAGGATTCCAGTGATGGTGTTGCCTTGCATGGTGTTAAGGTTACCGAGCAGATGAAGCAGGATGTCTTGCAGGGTCAGCCGATGTTCTTCCGTAGTGGAGCACATCAGGCTTATGGCTTCGTGCATAATGGCACTATCTATATTGACCCGCGTATTGCTACTGCCGAGACTCCGCTTCATGAGTACACCCACTTGTGGGCTGAGGTTTTGCGTCAGCGCAATCCCCTGGAGTGGCAGAATATCGTTCGGATGATGAAGGACACTCCGGAGGTCTGGAACTATGTCATCCAGAACTATCCTCATTTGAAGACTGATGACCAGATAGCCGATGAAGCTTTGGCACAGTTCAGTGGCAAGCGCGGCTATAAGAGGTTGCAGGAGCTTGTCGATGGAAAGCAGGATGCCGATATCATCATGGGTAAGATGATGGAGGCCCTGGCTAAGTTCTGGAACCATATTGCAGAGTTCTTCGGTATTCATTATACCAATAAGGAAGAGGTTGCCGACCGCATCCTCTATGACCTCTTGAATGAGGTCAATCCTTTGGACTTTAAAATTGAGAATTTCGACGGTCTGCGTGAGAACAAGGAACAGCAGATCAAGAGTGACAATTTCAAAGAGTGGTTCGGTGATTGGGAAAAGTCCCGCCTGCTGAGTCAGGTGGACTTGGAGAAGATGCAAGAAGCCTTTGATGATATCAAGGCCAATCTTCCCAAGGTTTCGAGAGAAGCCCGTGAGGTCTATGATGACTTCGCTTTCGATATGGGTACGAAGTACGGTTTCGACTGGTTGGAGAAGCTGACCGATGAGGAGCGCGAGGAGGAGCATAATCTTCTGGATTATCGCGAGAAGTATGATCTGAACGAGAATGACATCAACGAACTTGCCTTTGAGGAGTTACAGAAGCGTTTCAGCAGTAATATTGCTGAGGTCGTTTCCCATAGCAATGGTCAGCTCTACACGCTCTATGAGCCAGAGGAGCTGAAAACGAGCAAGGTTGTTGATGAAGCAGGCCGTCCGTTGGTTGTTGAGCATGGTACTCGTGCCAACTTTACCACTTTCGATATGAGTCATATCGGTGAGAACTCGAAGGATAACGGCTTGTTCGGTGCCGGTTTCTATTTCGGCACGACGGTTCCTGGATGGCTGAATACCGATAAGGGTTCCATTGCTAAGGCCATCAAGCTCCATGAAGTTGAGGAGTTGCGTGGTATCTTTGCCAAGGCCGAGCCTGATGCCAACGATGTTGCTGTGCTGCAGCGTTGGCTGAGAGAGCATAAGAATGACAGCATCGTCCTGTATCATGGTACCGATGCGTCGTTGCCTATCAGTCAGGAAGGCTTGAAGAAGACTTCCGCTCGTACTGCGCGTTCTTTGCAGTCTGGTATCGGTAATGTCTATCTGACCCCCTATCCCACTTATGCCAAGGCATACGGTCAGTTCGCCTATCCTGATAAGGAGGATTCCATTGCCGTCTATGATGTTGCTGTCAAGGTCTCTGACCTTCGTCCTGATAAGGACCAGCTGAAGAACAAGCGTATGGCAGGTGTTGACCTTGGCGATAGCCTTGCAGCCAGTCTGTTGGTCGGACATAGTGCGACCGTCAAGCATCATATCATGAATTATGACCTCCAGCAGCATAGCAATTATCATGTGATGAAGGTCTATCTTGACATCAAGCATCCTTTTGAGGTAACCGATAATATCCAGCATGATATTTATGGAGAAATTCGCGATAAGATGGATTATCCGGCTATGCGTGGCTTGACCATCAAGGGCTTCAATGACCATGAGATCCAGGTTGGCGCTTTGATAGACCATATCAAGGCTGTCGATGCCCTTATCAAGAATAGTCCTGACGAGGTAAGTAAACTGATTGCCGAGGATGAGGAATTGCAGTACTACCATTCCGATGACCGTGAGCGTCTTTGGCGCTCTCGTGAGATTGCGAAGCGTTCTGGCATTGGCAGTATTGCCATGTCCTGGCAGGTTCTTATCTCTGACCAGATAGGCAGCTATATGTTTACGGCTGCTGCCATTCAGGACGGTTACGACGGTGTCATCGTTGACCGTGGCGAGGGTTATAAGGAATATGTTGTTTTTGAGCCGAGCCAGATCAAGTCTGCTACGGACAATATCGGTCTCTTCTCGAAAGAGAATAATGATATCCGCTACCATTTCATTGGTGAGCAGGGTGCTCAGAACCTCGATAATAACACTGGCAGCAACGCTATGGATATGCTGCATCAGGCAAAGCTTCTTGCCGATGCAGGTGCTTCAGCCAAGGATATTAAGATAGTCACTGGCTGGGAGCGCGGTGCTGATAACCAGTGGCGTTATGAGATACAAGGTATGAAGGACTTCAATATCCGTGGAAACATTGACTGGCTTGCCAGTCATCCAGAGGTAATCCGTTATTTCGAGTTACAGCAGAAGGAGATGAAGTATCTCTTTGAGCTGCCTGGTGCAGAGCCACTTACCGATGCTGAGCGTCAGGAGTTAGAGACATTGAAGAATCACCATGACGTCCGTCGTTTTGATGGTCGTGTCACCATGAAGAATCCTGATAGCCTTACGCTGAAGGATTATATGGATGCTCCGCAGCTCTTTGCCGCTTATCCTGAGCTGAAGGATGTCAAGGTTTCCCTTGCTCCTATGCCAGAGGGTAAGGGTGGCAGTCTTGTGACTACTGAGGACTGGTTAGGCTTATCTGTCAACCAGAGCATCCAACTGAATGCTGAAACGATGACTTTGGCCCGTGACAGCTACAGTATCTCTGCCCGTCAGAAGATTATTGACGCCTTCGACCATGAGGTGCAGCATGCTATTCAACAGGTTGAAGGTTTTGCACAAGGTGGCAGTCCCGGCCAGCGTGTGATGTTGGAGGGTATTGCCTTGCAGCATGCCAAGGATGAGCTTGATACCATCCTTAGCAATCCCGACTATAAGGCTTGGCAGGAAGCCGATAAGAACTATCGCATTGCTTCCGACAAGCTCCAGGCTGTCTTGCAGCATGAGAACCGCAACTATGACGCCTTGGTACGTCTCACGGATGCTGAGAATGCTGCCAAGCGTGAAGCCTATATGCTCTATAGTGTAGAGGTCAAGCATATGGATCAGCGTGCCGCTGTCCTTCGTGATCAGATAGAGAATGGTCTTGTTCTGACTTATGATGACTATCATAGGCTTGCTGGTGAGACCGAGGCCCGTGATGTCGTGCTTCGCAGGGGTCTGACCGATGAGCAGCGTCGTCAGACGCTTGCTTCTGAGACCGAGGATGTTCCGAGGGATCAGCAGATAGTCACTTACGACAAGAGCCTGTTGGCTGCCAGCATGAGCAGGGAGGCTACTGTTATAGGCATGAGTGATGCAGGTTATATGAACAGTCTTGCTTTGCAGCAGGCTGTCGAAGACCTTGCGGTCTCAGGCAATAAGGTTATTGCCGGTTATGAAGACCCAGAAACAGGTGAGTATGTCTTTGTCGGCAATTCCGCTGACGTTCTCAGCCGTTATAAAGGCTCTTTCGGCAAGCTGCTGCATGGTGATGACATGTCTCGCTCTTCTGAGTTTAGAGTGCCAAGAAAGGACGGCAAGGACAGTGATAAGTTTGACATTCTCACTGCCAACCTCCTTCCAAAGGGCTATCGCTTTGCCGTCATCACCAAGGATAGGGTTCAGGAACTGTTGGCCCATCCTGAGTTGGCTACCGTTAAAACTCCTGTGAAAGATAAGTCTTCTGAGGAAGGCAAGATAGCTACGACTATTGCCATGCCGAAGGTCACCAGTGCCGTTCAGCTTGATCTTTTTGCCGACGGTCTTGCTGATGACAGTCAGCAGGAGCAGGCTCCAGTCTCTCGCGACCTCAGTCAGATCAGCTTGCCTGCCTTGGCTGATGGTGAGCATTGTTATGTCGAGCGAAAGTACACCGAGACAGGTGCTTTCAGCTTTGTCGCAGGTGACCACGTGGAGTCTTCTGCCGATGTCGCCTATATTTTCAAGTCTCTTGCCGATAAGTCTGTTGAAAACAGCTTCATTTGCATGGTCAAGGATGGTGTGCCTACTGTTATTCATTTAGGCATTGGTTCTTCCGTTGCTGTCATGGCACCCATTGAGCAGGCTTTGGTTGCTTATGCAGAGCTGAAGCCGGAAAAGGTATGGTTCATCCACAACCATCCTTCTGGTAGCTTGAAGGTCAGCCGTGAGGATATCGGTTTGCAGAAGCGTATGGTCAACATCTTCGGTGGTGCTACCCAGCCTGGTATTATCATCAATACTACCAGCGGTAAGTTTGTCACCTATACCAGTGAGGCCGAGACCCTTGGTGAGGAGCAGATTACCGCTCTTGCTGGTAGCGACAATCCTGTCAAGGTCTGGTCTTTCGACCGTCAGGTCTTCTCTAAGGATTGGAACCCGCAGGAGTCTTACCAGGCTTCTACGGCTTCCCGTGTTGCTGCCTTTGTCAGCAGCCACCGTTACGGTGACCGTGATAAGCTCAATCTGCTTATTACCAACCATAACAACAATGTTACGGGTAATGTTTTCCTGCCTTGGACAGACATCAAGGAGGCTTGTACGCCTGATGGTGTCTCTCTCATTGCCCGTTATGTTCAGCAGATGGGCGGTACTGGCTGTTTCCTTTATGGCAGTGACAATGCCATGATCAAGAGAGAAACCAAGTCCCTGAACTACCTCTCTGCCCATCTGAACCAGTATAGTGTCATCCTCCGTGATGTGATGTCCGTTGTTGATGAGAATTACTATAGTGCTCACGAGCAGGGTATTCTTACCCCTTATGCCAGTGAGCGTAGTGTTGTGAAAGATGCAGTCTTTGAGGAACACGCTGTTTCACCAAAGACTTTCAAGTCTGGTGATATCATTATCACCCTGCCCGATTCTACCGGTGCCCGTAAGATTGGTCGTGTAGATAAGGTTGATGGCCAGTTGCTGCATTATACTGTCAGCAACGGATATATCATGGTCGGTCAGTCCCAGTATTTGGATATGGCTACTGACTGGCGGTTGGCTACTGATGAAGAGCAGCAGGCTTTCCTTGATGAGGAAAAGCGTGTCCTTGCTACTGAGTCCGGTCAGGAGCAGCAGCGTCGCCAGAGCCAGTCCTCTGTTTCTCCTCGTCGTCTCACTGCTGAAGACCGTGAGGCTGGCAGTGCTATGGTTGATCACCTGCAGGCCATGGGTATCACGGTTTCTACGGATAGCCGTGAGAACCGTCGTGTCCTGAAGGATGCCCAGAAGGACCAGAGTGAGGCCGGTAAGGTGCGTCATTTCAAGACTGAGCAGGGCGATAGCTATGGCTTCGCCTATAAGGGTAAGATTCATCTTGACCTTCGTAAGATTGATGCCGAGCTGCCGCTTCATGAGTATGCCCATCTGTGGTGTGAGGCCCTGCGTCGTATCAATCCCGATAACTGGAACAGTGTCGTTACAATGATGAAGCAGGATGCCGACACATGGCAGTTTGTCAAGTCTGCTTATCCTGAGCTGACTGATGATAACGATCTCGCAGAGGAGGTTATCGCCCATTATAGCGGTAAGCGCGGTGCCCAGAAGCTCCAGGCTGAGTTGGAGCGTATGACGCCGAGGGATGCTGATTACAGCAGCCGTTGGGGTAATATTTACCAGAATGTTGCCAAGGCTGTTCAGGACTTCTGGAAGCATATCGGTGACTCCTTGAACTTCCATTACGAGAGCAAGGAGGATATTGCCGACCAGATTTTGAATGACTTCGCCAAGCAGGTGAACCCTGTCCAGAAGGTTGAGAAATGGCTTGCAGCCCGTGATAAGGAGTATGCCGCTGCCGTTGAAGCAGGCGACATCGATAAGGCTCGCGACATGTTCTGGGAAGCTCTCCATGAGAATGTAGGTAATGGTATCACGCCGTTTATGGCCGTTGACGGCTACCGTGGTAAGCTTGATCAGCTTGCACATGCCGTCAAGGAGTTGGATAATACCGATGCCATCATCAAGGCTGCCGACTTGATGGCTCCTTTCGTCCGTGCTGGTATGGTTCTTGTGCCTGCCCCAAGTCATACTGGTAAGGCTACTGATATGAAGGATCTTGCTTGGGCTATCTCTCGTCGCTCTGGTGCGCCCGTTGCCGACGTTTTGGTCAGTGATTCCAGAGAGAGTCAGTATGAATATAAGTATGCCCATGATGGTAAGGCCATGCCTGCCGATGCTCTTGGCATCCGTATGGAGGGTGAGCTTCCTGCTGACCGTCTGCCTGTTGTCATTGACAATGTCGTACATAGCGGTAATACCGCCGAGGCTTGTATCAAGGCTCTTGGTGGCGGTGTCGTGCTGGCTTTGGCCAGTGCCGTTTCTCAGGAGAAGCATGTCGCCTCCCTGAAGAGCCTTGCCCCTGTTGTCTATGACAAGGAAGGCAAGCTTATTCCGCTCTCTGAGCGTTTTGAGTTCAAGAACAAGTATCTTGGCCGCGTCATGAACTATAAGGATATTCAGGAGATGTTGTCTGCTGTCGATGATCAGCCCGTCAGGGTTATCGGTGTCGGTAAGCGTATGGAGATACTTACCAAGGAGGCTATTACTTCTGTTGACAATCCCCGTGTAGGTTATTCTAAAATGATTACCGACGGTAAGGATGCAGCAGGCAGTGAGCACCTGGAGCGTAACATCTTCTATGATGGCCGTCCCCTTGGTGCTGTCATGGCTGAAGTTGACCCGCAGGGTAAGGCTACTGTGTCCTATCTCCTTGATGTCCGCGTCCATCCGTTCGATATGGCCGAGAATGCCTGGGAAGGTATCGATGGCATGGAGTTGGATGAGGATTACGACTACGGCTGCATTCGCTTCGATGATGAAGCAACGATGGTTGCTTTCTACGAGTCCCATCGGGAGGAGATAGACTACCGTAACAGCCGTTACGACAATATTCAGGACACAGCATCCAATAAGGGTCAGGCTGCTGCCGAGACCCTGTCTCTGAATATTCCAGTTCAGTATATCTTTAAGCCTGTTCCTCCCATGCAGGAATGGGTGGATGTAGCTGTTGACAAGACTTTCCTGAGCCGACCCCAAGAGGAGCAGGAGCGTTTGCGTTACCGCCAGGGCGAGACTCTGGAGGAGTATAAGAACCGTAACCAGCTCTATTGGGGTCATCCAGACTTCGCCTTGTATTTCTGGCAGAAGTATGCCGACCGTCAGGATGAGGTCAAGGCTATCCTTGGTGATGGTCTTACTGATGACAACTATCAGGATGTCATCCAGAAGATTGCCCGTCTTGTTGACTCCAAGATTGAGGGTTACGAGATCCGCTCCTTGCTCAACTACAATAAGATGACGGAGCCTGTCCGCTTCCATGAAGTCTATGAGCAGGCTTTTGAACAGCGTCTGAAGGAGTACCGCGACCATCCTGTTCTGAAAGAGGTGCAGGGCCTGAAGGGCTACTCTGTTGATGAAATCAAGGAACTTGTCCGTAACCATATTGAGGACAATTATGGTGAGCTGTTCATGGATGACGGCTTTGTCATCAAGGAGATTACGATTATCGGAAGCCGCTCCCGTGGAGAGGCCCGTGAAGATAGTGACCTCGACATCCTCCTGGAGTATGGCGGTACCGACATGAAAGAGGATGCAATGTTCAACATCCTCAATTACGAGCCTTTGGAGATTGAAGGTATCAAAGTTGACATCAATCCCATCTGTGAGCACTATTCCCTGAATACTGCCGACTGGCTGGCTCGTGATGCCATGTGGCGTGAGGAAGATTTGAAGAAACAACATAATAAGATCAAGAATATGGATATCAATGAGAATTTACAACAGTTACTCGCAGAGGTGATGCCTCGCGAGGGCATGCGCTATGATTTCGGCGCAGGATTTGTTGCTGACGACCTTGACCATCGTGTCACTAAGGATGAGCTGCTTGTAAAGACAGTGAAGAATACCGGAAACGGTTATCTTGCCGGTGAGGATATCGAGGGTTATTTGAACCTCGGTCGCCTGTCTGTCAACGAGCAGAACTTCATCTACAAGCTCATCCGTGAGAAGCAACTTGCAGAGCTGATTGGTGAGGGTCGCCAGATGGATTGGAATGGCCTTGGTGTCGGTTTCGACCAGAACCCCGACACTGGAAACTTCAAGGAGGCCCATCTTCGTATGCTGTCTGTCGAGAACGGTCAGCTTGTCTTCGATGGCACCATTACCGATGGTGACCATGTCGGTGAGGAGCCGCTTAATTTCATCAATCTGTCTGCCGACGGTATGGAGCGTATCTACAATGCCGTCCAGGAGGCTGTCAGTGAGAACAAGCAGGTTGTCAGTGACCTTGCAGCCCTCTATCAGACTGTCTTCCAGAAGGCTGTTGCCCTGAAGCCGCAGATTGACACCCCTTCCGCTCTCTATGATGAGCTGAACGGTCTCTCCGCTCCTATCGAGCAGGGTGCTGCCGTCTCTTTGAAGGACTTTGCCGAGCAAGGAATGAAGGCCTTCAGTGCCGGTGATGCAGAGCATCAGCAGCTCAATGAGCTGACACAGGGTGGCTATCAGCGTTTCCTTGAAGATGTTCAAGGTCTTCGTGACGATCAGGTTAGCACGCTTGCCGCTTTGATGCAAGACCGCCGTGCTGCCTATAGCGTCACTGCCCTTGACAGTCTGTTGACTGGCACTATCCAGTACTATAACGACAATCTTCCCAATGATGCTGTTGGTAATGACCTTATCGGCTTGCTGGGTGTCAACAACGGCAAGGATCTGATGGCTTGGGTCAACAATGGTGTTTCCAATCCCGGTGAGCGTCTGCAGCAGTTGAAGGAAGCCCTGGCTACCGTATCACTGTATGATGCTGACCGCCTTGTCCAGGCCAAGCGCCAGCGTGACAATCTCCCTGAGCGTATGGCCGAGGAGATTCGTCTGGCTCCCAAGACCCTCTTGGAAGGTCATTATGCCATGCTCATGAGTTATTATATGAATAACTTTGCTTTGCTCAGCACTGCTGAGAAGGCCGTCTTCCAGCGTCTTGACCGTGTAGAGACTCCCGATCAGCTCTCTCAGTGGGCCAGTGGTGTGCTGACAGGCACAACCCTTGCCGACCTTGCCGGTATTCCCGACTCTATCCGTGATGAAGTCTCCGCACTGGCTTATGACATTGCCGAGACCAACGATGAGGATATGACGAAGGTCATCGAGGGTCTTCATGGAATCGGTGTTGTCAATGACATGCACCTTGATGTGCTTGTCAAGGAAGTCAACCGTATGCGTCAGCAGGCTCCCGATGAAGTCACCCTGTTCAAGTCTGACGGTATGCTTACCGCTATCGGTGAGGATGCCTCTAAGGTCGTTCAGATGACTGGCTGGCCTGCCAGCCTCGTGAAGTATGGTCCTAACGAGTTCGCCCAGGTTCTGCATGTCAACAGTGACGGCTTCGACGTCCTCTCTGAGAAGGATCTGAATATCCGCGTGGTGTCTTCGCCTGTCAGCATGCGTCCTGTCATGGCCCAGTCCATGAACGACACTCTTTTTGCGTTAGAGACCATTGACTATAGTATCAGCATTGCACAGAAAGAACCTGTCCTCGTCGAAACCGATGGAAGTCTTCAGATTGGAAATTTCAAGGCTAAGACCCTTGACTTCCATCCTACGGGTCTTGATGCCATCGCCGAGGACGGCGAGAAACTGGTGATTCGCGATATCCCCAAGAAGTACTTCCATCCGGAAGGTACGCTGGTTGTCGCCGACTATATCAATGGTCACAGAGAGACTATTGAGAATGCGCTGGCCATTGCCCAGCCTCTTGATTTCGAGCCTTACGACTCTCCCGATGAGGTACCCACGGTCTATGAGGAGTATAACCTGCTGAAACAGGTTCATCCTGATGAGGTACTGTTGTTCCGTCAGAAGGGCTTTGTTGAAGCCTTCGGTGAGGATGCGGAGCGTCTGAGCAAGGCTCTTGGCTTGCCGCTTTACGAGCGTCATCTTGACAATGCCAATATCCGCTTTGCCATGATGAATGCCAATGATTATATGTCAGTGGCCGGTGATGCTGCCCTGGATGTCTATATAGCCATGCCGGAGGCTGCCGATACCCGTCAGGCTATCAGTCAGAGCCTTGTGCGCATGCAGGAGCATATTGCCGCTGATGCTGCCAAGAAGGATATTGCTGCCGAGATCTACCCCACTGGTGAGGGTAAGTACAGTGTCCGTCTGGTCAACGCCCAGACGTTGCACCAGATCAGCAATGCCGTTGAGCTGACTGCTGATGAAGCAGCCCGCTATCAGATGATGGTCGGTCCTTCCGCTATGTCCCAGCGTGGCGACTTTGTCATGGAGATGGCCGACAAGTATTTCGGTGAGGTCATCCGCATGAGTCAGGATGAGCAGAAGTACGAGAACATGCGTCAGCTCTTGCAGCAGCGATATGATGAGTTCGTCGCCAAGCATGACGAGGAGCCGCTTTATGCCGAGGTAACCATCCGCTATAAGGATGACGGTTCCTCGCATAGTGACATCATCAAGCTCAGCAGTGATGTTGATGAGCGTGACGATGACAAGATTTTCTTCTATGTCGATGGCATCCAAGATTTATTGAGGCTCGTACAGGAAGACAACGGTGAAGACTTTGACCTTACCGATATCCAAGAGACGCAGTTCTATGCTAAGAGTCTCTATCTTGGCAATGAGGTTACTGTGACCATTGACCAGCTTCAGGAAAAGGCTGTCAGCCTGTTCGGTCAGAATTTCGAGTTTGATTTTTGGAATCCAGACAAGCCTGGTACCAAGATTGACCGCTTTGATCTTGGCGGCATGCCTGACACCATTTCCATTGATAAATTGGAGATTAAGGACGGGCATCTGTCATTGTATTCTAATGATATCGCCAATGATGTTGACTTGCAGGCTTTGGATGCTGCCGAGCTTGCGAAGGTTGATGCCGCTCTTGATGATGTCAAGGCTTACCTCGGCCTTGCCGCCAAGGAGCAGGAGCTTGTCAATCTCGTTGGCAAGGGACAGCAGTTCCAGCTCTCCGAGCCTATGGTCATCAATGTCGATGACTTTGTGGCCAAGGATGTCATTGACAGTGTCTCTGTTAAGGATGACGGCACTATCGAACTATTGGGCCGTCGTATCGACGAGCAGGGTGCTTCTGCCAGCTTCTCGCTGGAAGGCCGTGGCGAATATGACCTGTCAGATATTGACAAGGTCCTGGATGCCGTCAAATGGGATTTGAATGGTAAGGACAGCCTTTCTCTGTTGCGTAGCAATATCAAGGAAGTTGTTTCCTCTTTGAATATTTCCGAGTATGGCACCCTCTCTATCCCTGAGAATTTCCAGCGTAGGACTCCTACGGGTGAGATGATCACCCATGTCGGTGTCTCTCAGGACGGCACGATTATGGTTCCGGCTATGGTCAGTGACCTTTCCCAGATAGACGATGTGAACACGCTTCGTGACATCTATCAGGGTGTCGCTGCTGCTGCCTTGGTGCAGGAGATTGCCAATAAGCAGGCTTTCAAGTCTGACGATTACAGCATCAAGGTTCGCTTCCAGGAACCTTTTGCCATGAGGGATGCCTATAAGGAGATGCGTCAGGTTTCCAGCGTCTCTCTCTCCTATGCCAATGGTGACCTGATTATCTATCCGTCAGAGCCTGACGGTATGACCATTGCCATGGGTGACGCTGACTCGATGCGTCTGTTGCTCGATAAGGTGCGTGCTGAGCAGCCTGCTGTTCAGTTGCAGGCCGACCATGAGTCTGTTCATGTGCAGTCTGCAGATGATAAGGTTGACATTTACCGTCGTGTTCATGGTTGGATGCATGACGATCCTGCCCTTCTCTACAGCAATACCGATGTTGACGTGTTCTTCTATGACAATAAGACGAACACCGTTGAGAATATCGACAACGAGGCCGGTATTGACGCCTATGAGAACCGTGACGGTTTCTTCCTTGTAAGAGCTGAGGATTATGACGAAGCATATCGTCAGCTTGCCGAGCATGACCAGGATCAGGGTTTTGCCGACCCGCTCTCTGCTGAGGAGATGAAGGTTCTTGACAAGCACATGGCGAATGTCAAGAATGCCCTCCGTGCTACGGACACCAGCAAGTCTTTGCTGGCTCATGAGCTGACAGGTATTCTCATTGACCTGAATGTCCATGATGCGAAGAATATCCGTGAGTACTTCAGTAACCTCTTCAAGGATATCAACAAGGAGGATAAGAAGGATTTGCGTCAGCAGTGGGATGCCATTGAGGGTCTTGCCGGTGGCAGCCTGCGTCAGCTTGCCTGGGCTGTTGCCTACAGGATGAGTGACGAACAGATCCGCATGATGGCCTTCGACCAGCTTCTCGAAGACAATAAGGATGTTCTGGAGCGTCTGAAGAACAGTCCTATCGACCATAGTCAGGACAAGCCCTATCATATCACCATCGGTGAAGACAACCGTCCGGGTGGCGTGGAAGGTGAGTATCACCTCCAGTTTAAGCCCGACATCATGCGTGTCACCTTTGGTGAGCAGGAGGATATCGCTAAGGAGTTTGGTGGTACGATGCGTGTTACCAATGGCGAGGAATGGGCTGATTTCTATGATGAGTCTTCTGCTGTCAAGTTCGCCGAGAAGGTCATTGCTTTGAATGCCGATCGTATTGTTGCCTCGCGCGACCATGCCGCTGAGGAGCGTCGTGAACAGCTCCGTACCCTCTTGGGTGAGGTTATAGGCACTCATGGCCAGTCTATCGCCATCAATCCTACTGATATTGGTGATGGTGTCAAGGCTGTCTATCTTTCCAACAATAACGGAACCATCCTTTATGATGGTGAGAAGAATGGTGAGGGTTTGGTTAATCGTATACTCGACATTGACCATCTTTCCATTGCTTCTGCCCAGTTCCTGATGAATAGCATCAACAGTGTTCAGCAGAAGAAGCAGGAAAGTTATCTCCAGCCGCTCACTGTCGAGCAGTGGAAGGTCATGTCAGAGATAGGCTATCCCTATGCTCCAGGCAATGCCAAGGAGCATGATAATGCGCCTGTTCCTGAGATGATTTACTGGCGCTATGTTGCCGGTATGTTCTCGATGGATGATGTGGTACGTTCCTTCAGCACCACCGGTTATACCGTTGGTGAGAATGCCGAGCGTTCCCGTGAGATTCTTGCCGAGCTTAACGAGAAGTATCACAAGCTCGATGGTGACCTGAAGCCTATGGCTGCCAGGGAGCCTGCCCGTGAGAACGGCTCGTTCTCTGTTGAGGAGATTTTGAACCATGATGATAAGTTCCGCTATCAGCTCCTCAGTCGCATGCAGTCCGATGTCAAGTATTTCCTTGGCAACGGCAACCGTCACGTGCCCGACTTGTGGGCCGGTGATGTCGATAAGCATATCGACCTGATGTTCAAGTTGTGGGATTCCTTCAAGGAAAAGCCCGAATGGCTGAGCCGTGAGGAGATTGCCGCTTATGCTGAGCAGATGCGCCAGCCTGCCGATGTTGTGCAGCTTCGTCAGCTCAATAAGGAGTTGAAGGACATCCTCAAAGGTGCCGGTCTGGAGTATTCTCCGCTTGCTGAGAAGCTTGATATTACGTTAAAGCCAATTCTTGGCAATTCAGATGATCAGCACTTGCATTATGCCAGCTTCGATGAAGAGCGCATCCACCTCTATGAGACCTATGAGGATGCCTTGGATCTTCGTAACTATGAAATTATCGAAGAGCTGAGTCCTGAAAACCAGCTTAAACTGGTGAAGGGTCTTGTTGACTATTATCGTAATGAGAATAACAATGTCACTCTGCATGTTGACACCCAGCAGGTTCCGAGCTATGCCCTCTCTGCCATCATCAATGGCGATTTCAGTGGTATCGACTCAGAGGAGGATGCTCAGAACATCCGCGACTTCATGGAGCGTAAGGCTTATGAAGGTGCTGTCTTCAGCGTCCGTGAGGAGCATCCGTCCTTCACCAGCAGTCCTGCCTTCGGTCTGCCGACTGATTGTGTGGCTGTCGACATCCTGCGTACAGGTACTATCAAGCAGTTCCGTGAGGAGCATCTGGAGGCTTCCCGCAACCTGCCGTTCCCGGAGGTTGTCGAGGATGCCCGTGTCCGTCTTGACCATGCCTTGCAGGTTGCCCCGTTAGAGGTTGGTAAGGAGATGCACATCCCCGGCAATACTCATTTTGCCGTCAAGGACTACGACTGGTTCAACCTTCAGGAGCATATCAAGAATGGTGGAGGCATACCCCATGCCTATGCTTTGGTCAATGACCAAGAGAAGGGCCTTGGTTTCTTGATGGGTCGTGACGCTATCTTCACGCCTGTTGACAAGCTCCGTCAGGAAGACCTTGCCAAGCTCGTCTATGGCTATCAGTCTGCCATGCTTTATGAGCTTGTGAAGGCCAATGGTGCTATCCAGCTTGATGAGCCTGTGGAGTTCGTTCATACCACTGCCCTTGGAGAGAATATCCAGGGAGCCATCAAGGAGGTCAGCATCCATGATGACGTCCTTCGTTTCGACGGCATCCGTCAGTGGCCTGATGGTCATACCGAGAGTCTGAAGGGCTATGGTATCTCTGACGGTGGTATGGAATCACTCTTTAATAAGGTGTTAGCTATGAATCTTCAGAAGGAGCATGCTGCCGTTGTTGGTGTCGATGAGACCCATCCTTTGCTGAACCGCCGTTACACCCCTGAGCAGGTTCAGTATGTCGTTGCCGGTCTTGGCGAATACCTTCAGAACATCGTCAATGAGCGCTATAATACCAATGGTGACATCTACAGTACCGAGGTTCAGGAGGGTATGAAGGAGTATCTTGTTTCAAGTACCAATACCGCTCAGGATGCAGCCTACGACATGATGGTTCGCGTCCTGAAGAAGGCAGACATCAACAAGCCTGGCATTCTTGCCAGCTGGGGTGTTGATAACATCGAGGCTACAGCAGAGATGATTTCTCTCGATGCAGTCAAGGCTGCCGAGAAGAATATGCCACAGGAGAGCCGTGAGCAGCTTTCCGAGCGTCTTTGGAGCAAGCTCAACGAGCTGCTTCCTGAGAATGGTGACATGCTGTTGTTAAAGCAGCCGTTTACCATTACTGAGGCCCAAGACCTTGCTAAAGGTCAGACTATTGATGTTTTCAACATCCGTCGTTCCCTTTCTCCTGAATACGATGCTGTCTGTGTCTTCGTTTGTGGCGACAACAAAGGTGGTGTCAACACCTATCGTCTGACTGCTGACGATCTCCATAAGGTAGAAGCTATTCTGGAGAATAAGGATTATACCCTTTCCTTAAAGAAAGATGAAGGTGTAGAGCCAGAGCTTCGTGAAGCGAGAGGCTATTTGATGGATGTTATTAGTCAGGCCCTTGCAGAGATGAACGGTCATATTGAGATTTCGCATACCGAGCTTCCGTCCGTTCCTATCAAGGGCGACTGGCAGGATGAAGGTAACGGCTATCCCTATATGGAAGTCATTAAGGGTGATAATAATGTCAGGGATGCCGTCTTCTATGATGTTCATGCAGAGGCATACCCCATTGATGAGGTTATCGGCCAGCTTGACTATGCCGATACCTATGCTCTTACTATCGCTGTCCGCGAGGCTCAGATTGCCAATCTCGTTGGCAAGGGTGATGAGATCAGCTTCGTCGATGGTCTTGCTGTCTCTCAGGATGACCAGAGTATTGATAAGGATTATATCGATCTGATTAAGTTCGACCAGGACGGTAAGCTCAACATCATCGGTCACCGTCAGGATGCCGATGGTAACATTGTCAATTTTGACCATGGTGACATGATGTATCTCGATGGTTATGATGACCTGCTGGCAGCTGTCAAGGATTTGCGTGAGCAGGAGGCCTTGGAAGAGGAAGACATAGAGAATGTCTCTGAGGATGCCGGTATCACTTTCTCCGATGATGACCAGAAAGTCATCAAGGAGGCCGTTGCCACCTATCTCACTCAGTATAACAGCGATTACTACCAGTCCGACGTTGATGTTGCCGGACGTGTCGCTGCTGCCGACCTTGCCTCATGGTCTGACGTGAAGCGTCTTGGCAGTGAGATTGCAGAAGACATCCTCCGTGATGCTGACAGCCGTGATCCTGAGATTCTGGACCGTTATCTACCGGAGGGCATGAATACGATTGCCCACGAGTCACAGCGTATCGGTTCCGACACGCTGGAGAAGGCGAAGGTTGCCCTGTTCAACCACGAGCATTATATCGCCGATAACGTGAAGTCCAGGATTGCCGAGGTCAACGCTATGTTGCCAGAGTATAACGCGCTTCGTCGTGCTGCCGACAACAATTTCATGTTCAGCCATCCTACCTCTGTCTACTCTTTGCAGCAGAACCCGCGTGATCCCCAGCAGTTTGCCTTGATTGCTGTCAAGGATGGCAATGGCGAGTATGCCACCGCCTTCCTGGAGTTGCCGGAAGTCATGGCTAAGGTTGAGAAGATTGAGAATGATTTAATAACAGAATATCCACAACTTAAAGATTTTACAGCTATGGAAGAGAACAAGCAAGAAGAGGTTGCTCAGCAGCAGGAAGCTCAGGAGCAGCAGGTGAACAACGAGCAGCAGGCTAAGCCTGCAGCTAAGAAGGGCTGGAATATCGACTACTCCAAGTACCAGATTCCAGAGGGTATGACTGTCGAGAAGGCCCAGGTCTTCAAGCTCACTACGGGAGCCAATGCCGGTAAGTATGCCGTCAGTGCCGTCATCAATGGTGAGCGTAAGACTCAGTCTATGTATAAGAATGATGTCGATGCCTATTTCAACAAGGATGACAACGGCGTCCGCAAGGCTACTGCCGAGCAGCTTGCCGTCAAGTATTTCGATCCCAACACTCTGAAGAAGTCCGTTCCTGTCAAGGAAGAGACACCTTCTGAGCAGCAGGAGCAGGCTGAAGGCCAGGCTCAGGAGCCTAAGAAGGCTGCTGGCGAGAAGAAAAATCCTTTCGCCAATATCGACTACTCCAAGTACCAGATTCCAGAGGGTATGACTGTTGAGAAGGCTAATGTCTTCAAGCTCTCGCAGGGTCCGAATGCCGGTAAGTATGCCGTCTCTGCCCTTGTCAATGGCCAGCGTCAGCTTCGCGTTCTGTATAAGAACGACCTTGATGCTTACTTCCAGCGTGGCGAGAATGGTGAGCGTCGTGCTACCCTCGATCAGCTCATTGCCAAGTATTTCGGTAAGACTGCCGAGAGCATGGCTGTAGGTTCTGTTCAGGAAGCCGAGCATCTTGTCCAGGAGCAGCAGGAGGATAAGGATAAGAAGGCCAAGGCCGCTGCCGACAAGGCTCAGGAGGAGCAGAAGAAGCAGGAAGAGCAGAAGAAGGCTGAGGAAGCCAAGAAGAAGGAGGATAAGAAGTCCGTTCCTGTCTCTATCGTCCAGGCCCAGTTGATTACTGGCGCTCTTGTGGCTGCTGCCGCTGCTGATGGTGTCTTCATGAATAAGGATGGTAAGAAATCTCCTGATTTCGCATCCCGTGAGCACATGACCATCAGCCCGTTCAATGCCATGATGATGGCTCTGCATTCCGATGCCAACGGTTTCAAGACCAACCAGTATGTCACCTTCGGTGATGCCTCCAGCAACGGCTATTCCGTCAAGAAGGGCGAGTCTGGTCTTAGCTACAACTGGTATGCCCATGACAAGTATGTCAATCGCTTCGATGCTGAGAATATCATATCCAAGGAAGAGTTCGAAGCCCTTCCTGCTGATAAGAAGGAGCTTTATAAGCAGCTTCGTGTCCGTGAGGAGAAGAGCATCTTCAATATCGACCAGACCACGATGGTTCATCATAAGAAGGACGAGTACAATGCCATCCTCGCTGCTGAGGATAAGGCTGTTGTCGGTCGTGGTCAGAAGGAGTCCTTTGAGGGTTATTCCAATATCGAGAATCTGAAGAAGGACAACAACATCAATGCCATGTTGCTGCTCCGCACCGGTAATGACACTTATGAGCTTCACGGTGAGGATGCTGTCAAGGCAGGCAGTATTCTTGGTTTGAAGGTTGCCGACCATCCCGATATGAAGGATGCTGAAGGTACTGCCGTCAAGGTTGTCAGCTTCCCTGTTGCCGATCTTGACTCTGTCCTTCCGAAGATTATCCGCAGTGGTGAGCGTGTTGCTATCGCCGACAAGCCTGAGAGTGAGGCTGTCATTAAGCGCTATGGCACTGCTGACCGTATCTACAAGGATATCGCCGACCTCACCGAGAAGATGAAGGTTGCCGGTGGTGACAAGGTCATCATCAGTTCTATCCATGAGACGGGTTACGACCGTGAGACTGGTATTCTCCATATCAACGACTCCCGTGTCTCTGCCCCTGGTGAGGAAGTCAAGACTGCCATCTCCCGTGCTAACGACCTCTACCGTGCCGTCGCTCTCTATACCGGTGCTGCCGACCGTCTGAACCGTGGCGGTAAGCTGCTGCCGGAGGATGCCGTCAAGTATGACCGTCTCGTTTCCGAGCTTTCTGCCGGTGTTCTGATGAGCCGTAAGGGTCTGCCTGCTGCCCTCTCTTCTGAGAGCATGCAGATGGTTCCATATTTTGAGCGTGAGCTGAAGGAGGATTCCAAGCTTGTCTCACGCCTGGAGAGTGATGTCAACAATGCCGTCAAGGTTGTCGGTATGCTTCGCAAGGGTGAAGCCGTTGACTATGCTGCCATTCGTGGTGAGAAGTCCATCGAGTCTATGCGTCCGAAGTTCTACACCATCTCTTCCGACCTGGCCACCTATCCTGATATGGTGACGAAGACTGTTGTCCTTGTGAAGGACATGCAGAACAAGAGTGCCGCTGTCATTCTGCCAGCCGGTGCTTCTCTGGAGGTGAAGAACGAGGTTCCTGGCATGAGCAAGGAGCGTATTGCCATTTCCCTGAAGAAGGAAGGCTTCGACGGCGACAAGATTACTTTCTACAATGCCGGTGGCTCCCTGGGCCTGAATCAGCCCAATGAGTTCTTCGCCGACAAGGAGGTGCTGGTCGGTCACCTGAAGCAGTATGAGTTTGTTGTTGACCAGACCCTCGATTTGAAGGAGGAGATTGCCCGTACAGGCATGGTTGACATCGAGCAGGTGTCTATGATCAAGGATGACGAGAACCGTAATGTCCTGTATATCAAACCTGCCGAGGGCAAGCCTATCACCGTCTATCCTGAGCCTGCCGACATCAAGATGTTCTTCAACAGTCTCCGTACTGAGAACTTCGATGCCGTCCGTGAGAACCTTGGTCAGAAGTACTATGCTTTCGTCAAGCAGTTCCCGGAGATGGAGGCTGGCGTGCTGATGCCTGAGATTCCCGAGGGTGTCGACATGAGCCGTATTTCTAAGGTCAATATCGCCAAGGATAAGTACAACGACAAGCAGTATGTGCTCTTCGCCCAGATCGATGACGAGAAGGTTCATCATGCCCTCACCCCCGATCAGGCCAGCCGTCTCTTCCTTGTCGATGACAAGTCTCTTTATAAGCAGCTCCTCGCTGCCGTTCTCTTCGGAGAGAAGTTAGGTATCGCGGAGGGCCAGGAGGCTGCCCAGTTTCGTGACAATCACGAAGGACAGGGTGACCATAATGTGGAAGAAGCCGGTCAAGCACCAGAAGTCGACTCTCAGGAAGAAGATAACGAAGAGCGCCGTGCAGGAGGTATGCATCGTTAATCTTCCCTTGCCTACTACAGCCCAGGGCGTGTCTGTTAACCAGGCACGCTTGGGTTCCAAGAAGAAGAAAGATAATCAGTAACAGTATTCACGATATTTATCAGATTGACATATGACTCCAGAGAAGCAACAATTCTACGAGCGTCTTGCCCCTGCTGCCATGGAACAGCAGATTAAGTACGGCATCCCTGCCTCCGTCACCTTGGCGCAGGCATGGATAGAGCATGGCAACTATTCCAAGGACACCAACAACTATTTCGGCATCCATGACGATGACGGTTGGTGGCGTAGGAATGGCGGTCAGACCGTTATTCTTAACGACCACGGGAGGATGGCCCATTTCCGTGTTTATAACTCTATGGAGCAGGGCATCGAAGACCATTCCAAGTTTTTCTTCCGTCAGAACTCCCGATATAGTGCCGCCCATGGTGTTTCATCCACTGATGAGAAGTTCGCCGAGAAGTGGGCCTATACCATCTGCCGTGCCGGTTATGCTGAGCGTCCCAAGGATAACCCTGACCGTTACGCCAAGTCCATCATGGGCGAGATCAATTCCTATGACCTCACCCGTTTTGACCGTCAGGCCAATGCCCTTGCCGCCCAGCGCGGTACTGCCGTCGGTTATATGCGTGGTCAGGGTGCTGCTGCCATGCAGCCTTCTGTCGGTTCCGGATATGCCCAGTCCGGTGCATCGCAAGGCTCGTCTGTTGCTGTTTCCAACGGCTACTGCTTCCCTGTTGCCGGTCTGAACCTTGTTATGTCTGATGGTTACGGTATTGCTCCTACGGGCTACCGTGACCATCCCCATAACGGTATTGATCTGAGAGCCAAATACCAGGATGTCTTCGCTACCGAGAATCAGGGTAAGGTTGTCGATACGGGCTATCAGAAGTCCGGCGGTAACTATGTTGTTGTCGAGTACGACCGTGCCGATGGTGCCAAGTGGCGTGTAAGCTATTGTCACCTGAAGGACATCAATGTCAGGAAAGGTGACACGGTGGATGCCGGCAAGGTGCTTGGTGTCTCTGGTAATTCTGGTAACAGTACCGGTCCTCATCTGCATCTGACTGTCAAGCGTCAGGAGGCAGGCAGTAGTGAGTTCAAGACTGTTGACCCTCTGCGTTATCTCGCCGAGGTCTCTGTCAGGGGTAACCTTCAGGGTACCGTTTTGAAGAAAGGCACCAATAACGATCTCCTTGCCAGTCTGAAGGCTGGTGTTGACACCAGACCTACTCCTGCCGATGAGCTTCTGTTGGCTCAGCGGTCAGGTAGTCCGCAACTGCAAGGTAGCCAGTATCAGCAGGGCGCTGTCGCCATGCAGCAGCCGTTGAGTGCTGATGCCCTTGTGCAGCAGTTCGGCCAGGCTAACGATCCCTTGCAGATGCTCTCCTATATGATGCAGCAGCAGAATATCCAGGGTAGCAGCGAGGGTTTCCTGAGCGGTATGATTTCCACCCTCTTCAAGGGTGCCATGCTCCTTGCTTTACAGCTCCAGAACGGAAACGGACAGGAGCCTGTAGATCAGGCAGAGCAGATGGCAGACACCCGTACCCCCGAACAGCGGAAGTTAGACGCCGTTTTACGTCGTCGTGAGACTCCTGATGTCGAGAAGGCCCGTCAGATGGCTTCCATGTCCTTTGACGCCGAGAGTCCCGAACAGCAGCAGAATGCCGGTGTTCGTCTCGCTTAGAGAATTTTAATTCAATATATCATCTATTTTTTTAATTTAATTTTCAATGTTATGATTAAGTGTGAAGTAAGCATCTGCGCTGCTATCTCGCGCAATGCAAGTGTGAAGGAAGACAAAGAGAAGAACCCCTTTGTCAGTTTCGGTGTCAAGGTTCCCATCATGGGTCGCGACAAGGAGAAGCTTGATTTGGATATCAGTGTGACCACTGATGGCGGTAAGGAGATTGCCGCTATCTATACCACTGGCCGTCGTGTTGAGATTGAGGGTGTCCTTACGATCCGTAAGAAGGACGGCAAGCTCTTCCTCAACCTCCGTGCTGCCAATGACAAGATTCATCTTGGCAAGAGCACCTATGGTGATAAGCTGGAGGGTACGATGGAGTTCCGTGGTAAGATCGGCAAGAATGGCGTCGAGGAGAAGGAGGACAAGAATAAGAAGCTTTTTAAGACCTTCTCTGCCTTCTCCCTGGATAAGAATGGTGACAAGAACGACTTTACGTGGGTTCGTTTCCTCTATTTTGATCCCAAGGACGGTGAGGATTTCCTGCAGGCTAACACGTTTATTGAGGCCAAGGGTGATCTCCAGATGGGTGTCTTCAAGGGTGCTCTGTCCCTTGACTGCCGCCTCACGTCTGTCTCTCAGTGGGACGTTAAGAAATAATTTGGTTGGTAGGGAGGGGATTCCTCCCTCTCCCTGCCGTCCTTTGTGTTTTACTTAAAAGTTAAGATGATGGCTACTATCAAGCAAGGCTCCCAGCCTTCCGTTTCCAAGAGTAATGCACGCCGCAGATGGCTGATGCCTTTTGGTATCGGCGGTACTCTTCTGCTTGCCGGTGCGCTCACCCTTGTCAGCCCCCTGTTAGGTGCGCTCGTTGCCGCTACGCCTCTGGCTTATCTCACGGCCAATAAGGTGTTGCTTCCGGCATGGCGTTCCGTCAAGCAGCAGGCTGCCAGTCTGCTGCGTCCCGGACGTTCCAAGGTTCCTTCCGGTGACTACGGGAACCTCAAGGTCAATGACGGTGGAAAGACGGGTAACGGCATGGTCGATGCCTTGGTTGACAAGCTCCGTCATAACGGCTTGCAGGTCTCTACCGACTGGAATGCTGCCAAGGACATCTTGCAGCAGCTCCCAGAGAAGTACGAGGCTCTGAAGCGTGACGATGCCAAGGTCTATGGCTTCGTCTATCGTGGTACTGTCTTCCTGAATCCCAAGGAGACAGGCCCTGATGTTCCTATCCACGAGTACACCCATGTATGGGCAGAGGCCTTGCGCCAGCGCAATCCCCAGGAGTGGCAGCGTATCGTGGAGCTGATGAAACGTGAGACTGCTATCTGGAATGAGGTTGTCAAGACCTATCCCCATCTGGAGAATGATGACCAGATAGCCGATGAGGTGCTGGCCACTTACAGTGGCCGTCATGGTGCCCAGCGTCTTGCTGAGTACTGCCAGGAAGGTGAGAAGCCCCAGCAGGTTTTCAAGAATCTCTTGGCTGCTTTGGAGCGTTTCTGGAAGGATGTCTCGCTGTTTTTCAAGCGTGACGTGCATTACAATACCGCCAGTGACCTTGCCGATCGCGTCCTGAGCGATTTCCTCACTGGTATCAATCCTAACAAGTATATCGATGAGAATACAGTCACCCTGAATGACAGCGTGCCGTTGGCCAGTCAGGGTTCCCATATCACTAATAATAGCAATACCACTATGAACCAGCGTTTAGAAACACTTCTCTCAACCGTTCTTCCGGATAACGGTCGTATCGAGCTGCCAAGGCCTTTTGCCCTTGACCAGCGTCCCTCTGTCGGCGTTTATGATATGAATGCCAGGTATATCCTCCGTACTGATGACGGCTTCCGTTTCAGTGACGGTGACTATACCCTTCCCTTGTCCCGTCTGATGGATCATCAGGTCGGTGACTTGTGTGATGTACTGGAGGAATACCGGCAGAATGACACGTTGAAGGCCTCCGACAAGGAGAATGCCCGTGTCGATGCCGCTGTTCTTGGCATCCGTCAGCTTGTCGCCGAGCATGGCCGTATGCTGGACACCGATGTATTCTTGCAGAACCCCGTCAATATCGGTCATGGCATGCAGGTTGTCGGTGTCAGTGTCGCTTTGAGCAATACCCGTGACGATGCCGTTATCTTGAAACATAAGGAGCGTAATGCTCTCCATTACAGCGACTACCGCTATTATGACGGTGACCTCCAGCATGGCACCAAGGTTGTCAACACCCTCTCCAGCCGTCAGCTTGCCGCTGTCAGTCAGGAGCTGTTGGCCATGGCACAGCGTCATACCCTTGTGCCGGTCAACAAAGGCTATTACCATAATGGCAGTCAGATGTTCGCTGCCGTCGATGGTGCCTATCCTGACAGGATGATGACCGGTAAGCTCCGTGCCAATCCTATTGTCAGCGGTTTCTCTTCTGACAGCAAGTGCATGCTGTTGACGATGAAGGATGAAGCCGTCTATCGTGGTGTCACAGACCAAGAGCAGGCTGCCTTCAACCGTGCAGCCTATCAGGTGGCCCAGCGTCTCATCAACCGCAACTGTGCCGTCAAGGAAGGTGATGATGTCGTAGTCATTCTCGATGACTACAGCCGTGCCAACCTCGACCGCGAGGAAGAGCCTCTGAAGAATGCCGGTGGTGACGCTCTGAAGTCTTTGGAGGTTATTGCCAAGGCCATTGATGGTGATGCCGCTGTCATCCGTGAGAGTGACCATGTCGTCAAGGTTCGCTTCTCTGATGGCAATGCTGCCAACCGTTTCGCCGGTGACTATTTCCAGCGTTCACAGGTTGCCCGTTCTGCCGTTTCCCATCTCGCCCTTTTAGGTGGATGGAGTGATACGGAGAAAGAGTTTGTCAAGGCTTACCTTGTGGAGCATGGCGGTGTTGACAAGCCCACCCGTGAGGCTGCTGCCGAGCGTCTGTTCAATACCTCCGGTGTTGACGCTCTGGATGTCGCCGACACCCGTAAGGATAGTGTGAGGAATGAGCTTCAAGGTATGGCTCAGTCAATCCCTGTCGTTACCTATTATTTTGCTGAAGCCAAGGATAAGTTCAACGAGATCATGGCTGGTCAGCAGTCCACTGAGGTTGCCGACTATTTCCCCTTGCATATCGGTGCATGCGGTATCTTTGAAGAGACCACCGGTGACGGCCAGCGTGCCTTTGTCGCCTTTGATAACAGCAATGGCGACAACTGGACAGAGGATTTCAAGACGATGAAGGGTGCTGAGCTGTATGTCGGCGGTGTCCTTTCAGTGGATGATATCCGTCAGCTTGAACGCCAGCAGTTCCGCACCTTCGACAAGCCCTTGCTTATTGATACTATCATCCTCAGTAAGGATGATGTCTCAGGCAGTCTTGTCAAGAAGCTGCCCTTTGATGAGCAAGGAGAGCTGGAGGTTAAGATGGCCTTCTACGATGGCTATGCCGAGGAGTTGCGTCAGCGTGACGGTGTGGAGCTGTCTGATGGCGACCGTCTGAAGCTCACCTATCCCACTATCGCTGCCGTTGCTGCCAGTCAGAAGATGCAGGATGCTATCGAGGATTTTACCGACCGTCAGTGGCGTGGCAGCACTTTAGGTGAGAAAGTCTATGATATCGCCTTGAAGTATGGCAATGCGGGTAAGCTCTATGAGCGTGTCACTGAGGTTCCAAGGGAGATAGGCGACGTGGAGCTTATCGCCCAGGATGCCCTTTATGAGCGTATCACCGATACAGACGCTCATGTCTTTACGGGTCAGCAGAAGCAGGCCTTTACAGCCTATCAGCAGTCCTTTGGTACTGATTTCGACAAGAGTCTATACCTCTCTGAGCGTCTGATGAAAGGGATTCAGGACCGTCTGGCTGCTGCCGAGGTTCCTGAGAGCCGTGTCAACGATGCCCAGCATGAGTTGGCAGAGTTTTTCCGTGGTGTGGAGCGTGATGTACCTCAGAAGACAGAGGCTGATTTTGTGAAGCTTGCCATGCCATATCTCAATGACAGATATGAGTCAGTCTTGATTCCTGCCTCTGTTCCCGTCCACGAGAACCCTTCCGGCAAGTTTGCCCATCAGATCATCCAGACGCAGGGTTATACCCCGCAGAGTCTGGGTGTTCTCTTCAATGTCAAGTATTTGACCATGCAGGTGCTCTATGACCACCATCACACGATGGAGTCTGGCCATGAGTACCATACTGTCCTGGGGCTGTCTTTCGACCAGCTTACCCCCAAGGAGGTCAACAGTCTCTTTGACTCCCTCCAGGGTGACCTTGAAGAGAAGGGCAAGCTGCTTGCTGCCGGTATCACCGAGAGTGAGGATGACAACGAGGAAGTCCTCTTCGATGTTGCTTTCGACCTTCCCCATGATGATGAGCAGCAGGAATTGGCAGATAAGCACCAGGTTGAGACTGTCGATGAAGAGAACAATATCTCTTCCTTCAACGACTATGACGATGCCGTTTATTTTGCAGCCGAGAATCTGGCAGCCCTACAGCAACGTCCTGCCTACGGACAGGACTTACGCGATAAGGACTGTGTTGTCAGTATTGTCATTGAACGTATGAAGGATTCCTCAGCCCGTGCCTTCACTCCTGAGCAGGCTCAGACTGTCAGGGATTATGTCGCCCAGAGCAATGACGTCAAGCAGCGTATGGCAGATGTCAATGACCTGTACTATTCTGCCGCATCCTCTTCTGAGACGAAGAATATTCCTGACTCATGGAAGGATGATGTCAGGAAGGAGCTGGACGATCTGGCCCTTGGCATTTTCCGTGACGAGTCACGCGGTATGCACCGTTAAATGTATATTTCATGGATTCACGAATTTATTCACAATTTAAATAGTTTAATTATGGGACGTTGGCCTAAGAGAAATGATTCGGGTGCCGGTTCACAGAACCAGGCTTCCGCGCAGGGTCAGACAGGCCGCTGGCATGGCCAGGCAGGCGGTGGCACTGCTGAGGAAAAGGCTTTTGACCTTTTCGCAGAGATGATGATTAACAAGATTGAGAACGCCAAGGGTGACTGGAAGAAGCCCTGGTTCAGTACGGAGATGCCTTGGCCCAAGGCCTTGTATGGCAAGCAGTATAACGGCATGAATGCCCTGATGCTGACTTTCCTCAGTGAGGCTCGTGGCTATCAGCTTCCTATCTTCGCCACTCACGAGCGTATTTTCTCCTTGAATTTCGACAAGGATGAGAAAGGTGAGCGTGTTCCCTTGGTTGACAAGGAAAGCGGCGAGAAGCTGCCTTTCGTCCATGTGCTGAAGGGTGAGCAGTCCTTCCCTGTGTTCCTTTCCCAGACGAATATCGTCCATAAGGATACCAAGGAGAAGATCTCCTATGCCGACTATGTGAAGCTCTCTGCCGATGAGCAGGAGAATTACAAGGTCTACCATAACAACAAGGTCTATCTGGTCTTCAATGTCGATCAGACCAATTTGAAGGAGGCTCGACCTGAGATGTACCAGAAGCTTGTTGATGAGAACCTTCCCAAGAAGCCGGAGGTTGCCGAGGGTGAGAAGTTCTCTTTCGAGCCGTTAGACCAGATGGTCGAGGGAAAGCAGCCTTGGTTGTGTCCCATCGAGACCAATAGCGGTCAGAAGGCCTGCTACAACAGTGGCACCAACAAGATTTCCGTTCCTGAGAAAGCTCTTTTCGAGCAGGGTGAGGAGTTCTACGGAACCCTTCTGCATGAGATGGCGCACTCTACGGGTCACGAGAGTGTCCTGAACCGTTTGAAGCCAGCCGCTTTCGGTAGTCCTGAGTACGCCCGTGAGGAGCTGGTCGCCGAGATGTCCGCTGCCCTCTCCTGTCATCGTTATGGTATTTCCAAGACACCGGACAGCCGTATTGAAGAAAATTCCGCTCTTTATCTGAAGGACTGGCTTTCTGCCCTGAAGGAGGATCCTAAGTATATCAAGACGGTGCTTAGTGATGTCCGTGCCGCTACAGGCCGTATCAATGTCATGGTTGACAATGCCTTAGAGGTCATCAATAAGGAGTCTGCCAAGCTCGACTTGCGTGATGATGATGACAATACCATCCAATATGATGATGATGGCAATGCCATCAATGTCGATGACGGTCATTATGCCGCCGATAAGAAGCAAGGCGAGGATGAGGGTAACGGCAAGAAGGAGGACTCCCATGAGGAGCACCGTCCCCATCGTGGCCGTTAGTCCTTTTCATGGCATCATAAAAAAAGCCATCCTATCTCTCACAGACGGGATGGTTTTTCCATTTACTAACTACTAACCATTAATGTAATCTAACCATTAAATAATAATAACTGTTTAAGTCTTATGAAAAAGTATATATTAACGTATTATTTTTCCTTAGTCCAGGAGTTCGGTGTGCATCTCAATCTCTTTGTTGAGCTGGTATTCCACGAACTGCTGAGCTGCTTTCTCGTCCTTATTCAGACCTCGTTCGCTACAGAACGATATGAAAGCATCACGGCGCTCTTCCGAATGGTGGAATACATATGTCAGATGGTCTATCTCCCCTTTGTGGAGCATTTCCTGCAGTGTTTCTTCGCTATGGTAGCCTTCCAAAACCCTCTTTTCCATACTCTTCACTTATTTAGGGTTATACGTGCATCTGTCTCATAGCCTGTCCTGCGGCGTTCTGCTGTCCCTGGCGGCGCATCTCCGCTTGCATCTCAGGCGTGAAGTCCTTCTCTGCGACATATGTCATGCTGCCGTTGTCGTCGGTTTTCCAGCAGCCGTATATGCCGAAATTGTATTCAGGTAGCTGGTCTGCCTTAGCCTCGCGCTGCCATGCTATCGCGTCGCCGTCGGCTGCCCTCAGTCCTGTGATGGCCTGCAGGTCAACACCCAGCGAGGTGATGTTGCCGCGTTCGTCAGCCAGTTGGATGATCTTACCTTTGGTAATGTCATCCGTCTGCTTGCTGCTGATGGAGAAGTCGCGCTCTATCAGTCCGATGTTATGTCTGATGACCCCTACGGGTACTGACATGACTTGTGAGATGGTATCATCGTACTGAACGTAGCAGTCGCCCTTGCCTTCTATCTCTGTCACGATAACCTTGCCGCCGAGCAATGCCCGTTGCTGGTTCTCGCTGAAGGCTGACAAGTCATGGGTTTCCCATTTCGGTGACAGTGCCACGTCTACGGTGCCGTCATCCAGGCGTACCAGTGCAATACGAGCTTCTGACATCACTTTTTCGCCGTCCTGGTTGACGGTGACGATAGGCAGTATCGGTGACTCTCTCGAAGACAGCATGCGCGTCAAGACCACCGATGGAAGGTCATCGATCATTTCCTGAGTCAGTCCGAACTGAGCCAGTTTTGCATAGGGCATCTCGCCCTCTTTGAATCTTTCAAAGCTTATCATAATACCTTGTTTTATGTTTATTGTTTTAAATTTCACTGGCAAAGGTCGGCAAAGTTACCGAGAAAGGCAAAATTTGATAAAACTTTGTCTTGATTTAACACATTTACGATTTCTATCGTCTTAAAAGCGTTAAATCAAGAGGAAAAAACACTGATTTTTTGTGCTCTGAAATAATGGGATTATTTTTGCGGAAATCATAAGAAAAAAGAGCATGAATTATAGTAGAATTTTATCAGTTTTATGGATGACGGTCTTTTCAATGACCGTTTTCGGGGCACCCGATGGTGATGAGTCGAAGGACAAAGAGTATTGGATAAACCGCTATTCCAGCGTGAGCTATCCTGTGAAGAATCTGAATGTCAGTTCCACCTTCGGCATGCGCAAGGATCCTTTCACCAAGAAGCAGGCCAACCATAACGGGTTGGACCTGAAGGCAAACTATGAGGATGTCTATTCGATGTTTGACGGTATTGTAGAAAAGGTAGGAAGTGATCCTCGTTCCGGCAATTACCTCACGATGCGCTATGGCGCATTTACCGTGAGCTATTGTCACCTCTCGAAGAAATACGTGAACCGTGGTGATACGGTGTGGGCAGGCGATCCTATTGCTGTCAGCGGCAATACCGGACGTTCTACCGGTCCCCATCTTCACTTGACCGTGAAGAAAGACGGGAAGGTGACCAATCCCCACACCTTATTATTATATATCAAGAAGGTGAAGCAGGAATGCCTTGCCGCCCTTGGTGGTGAGAAAGATGTGTCGGAGCCATGGAGCTGTAACGACTTTATATCCCGTTATGCTGCCATGGCCATGGATCACCAGAAGCGGTATGGCATCCCGGCATCAGTTACACTTGCCCAGATGGCCTTGGAGTCGGATTGGGGCCATTCTGAACTGGCCACCAACGGAAATAACTATTTCGGTATCAAAGCCACCAGGAAATGGGTTGCAGACGGCAAGCCCTACAGCTTGCATGATGATGAGAAGCGTAATGAGAAGTTCTGTAATTACGCTACTGTCGAGGAAAGTGTCGAGCATCATTCCAAGCTGCTTACCAGCAAGCGCTACCAGCGTTTCTGCTCTTATCCGTCCACGGACTACCATAACTGGCTCAGGGGCATCATCAAGGCCGGCTATGCCAGTGCCAACAACTATGTGGCAAGTTGTGAGAAGATTATCAAGAAATATAATCTCCACAAGTATGATATTATAGCCAACAGGCTATAACGTAGGATTATTATTTATCAGCATGATATGAATACTATTATGAACAGAGATCAGATTATAAGGGAGAATTTCTGGAACCGTTTCCTTTACGGTGACGCCATTGAGCGTCAGCGTGGCGAGGTCGCCCGACTGGAGAAGCTTGTCGCTGTGTCGGAAAAGATATTGAAGAGCCTCGCAGACTGTAAGAGTCTGCTGGGCCTGCTTGCCATCCATAAGGATCTATGGGGCAGCGGTTTTCAGAATGAGAACCTTGGCCCCAATGAGTATGGAATGTTCCGGACGAAGGATATTGCCACCATGTCGCCTGAAGAGGTTTACCTTGGTAACGTTTTCGGTTTATGGACTTTCACCATTCCAGAATGGGAAGAGAAAGGTCATCAGTGGTTTGGACATAATTACTTCGGCATCCCTTCTACCACCACCAACTATGAGGTTGTCCTTAACCAGTACAAGTGTCTCTTGAAAAAGAATGTCGAAAGCATCACGAGTGATGCCAGAGACTTCCTGTATAACTATTATCAGATAAACCCTAAATCCAGACAGCTATGAAGACGGTCTTGATTATTTTCGTTCTACTACTGATAGGATTTTTCTCCATCTGCAGTGCCTTTATGGAAAAAGGCGAGTATATCTCAGGGGATATGTAGTTTTGGTCTTATCGCTTTTGTTTCTATGAATAGAAACGGTATCTTAACCACCAGGGAGGAGGTTGCCGCCTCTCATGCCTCAGAGTATCTGTTCCCTACTGAGGATATGACTTTCAAGGGAACACTTGACTCCAGGAGCTGGGGTAAGAAAAACTGCCTGGTCTGTAACTTCACTGCAGAGAACGGCATGAAGGTTAAGCTGATAGCCTATTTACGCAAAGAGGCTACAGGTAACACCTATAGCCCCAAGAAATGTGCGTTCAATTTCGCCGACGAGTGGGTAGAAGGCCTGTCCTTTGTCTGCACCGTCAGGATGAACGGCAATGGCCGTCATGTGTGGGTATCAGCGGAATGACCTTATTTCAGTCCGTTGGCGTTCTTATAGTCCTCCATGTCTGCCTCACTCCGGAAGTTCAGTCCGTTATAATAATATTGATTACTTGACGTGCTCGGCGAGAGCATATTGTTAAGGATCCTTGCCACCAGTGCGGCATACAGTAGTTGTTCAGCCTGAAGCTGTGCTTTCTTCTGCTGGGCCTGTTTCTGTTTGATGGCAGCTTTCTTGCTGTCTTCCTTCGCTTTCCATACATTATATTTTCTGATAAGGTCATCAAGGAATCCCCGGCCTATCCTCAGTACGGTTGATGAAGTTTCACCTGCTGTCTTCTCTTTCACGAAGAGGTCTATGATGCCTGGCATCTTCGCCTCGTAATTCTCATAGATAAGTGTCGTGATATCCTTTTTGGCCTCTCCTGAAAAGGAAAGGTCAATGTTCGTATGATAGTTCCAGACTTCCAGCGTGATACTGTTCTCTCTAATCTCCAGTCCACAATACTCTACCGACGGTGTCAGTTTAGAGATATCATACTTTCCGTATTTTGTCGGCGCCTGGGCATGACAGTTGGCAAATGCCAGAACTAATGCTATCGCCATCAGATAGCGTTTATAAGGTTTTCTGTTCATATTCTGCTTTAATTTTATTGTTATTATTACAAAAATTTAGATTACAACCAATTATTTTGTGCAAATGTACGTATTTATTTTGATAACATCAAATTATTAAGGGAATATTGTTGTTCTTTTAATCTTTTTTCTTTTATCTATCGGCTGGTTCATCATCAGCAACATGGTCTGAGAGTCCAACGTTTGCTGATAAGAAGGATCTTCTATTTCCGAATTTACTAATGAATTTTCTATTCGTGTTCTCATATCTCTATAATATTCTTCACCATCCTCAATACTCTGAGGAATGTCCTCGATTATTTCAGGAACTTCAATTTCTTCCATCTCTTCCTGAATTATATCAATTTCACAATCATTGACAACGACTGGTTTAAACCCAAACGCCTTTTCTTCTGAATATTCATCCACAAAAAGTGTGCCTCTTTGATACGATCCAACTATCAAAACAGTATAATAGGTGGCAAATATTACCACCAATATAATTAAATAAATAGTATATGTTGTCATAAGCTGTTATTTTGAATTGATACTATCTATAGGTTCTGAATAGACCTTTATTGCCCCTTTGGTAAAAATATCCCCGAAAAAGTTTCCGGCATTACCCAACCAGACCTTAATATCCTCGAAACCGTCCTTGTTACTATCAATACACTCTTTTTCTGGTATATCCTTTTTTAAGTTTTTGCTTTTATTTTCGCAAAAGTTAATAAGGAAATACCCCATCACCGCCAGATAAAGAAAAAGCAGTGCCGGGAAAATAAATTTCGGCTGTTTAAAATTTATCTTTTTCATATATCTTCTTTTACAAATTGTCTTTCTATTTCTGCTATCATATCCTCAACATCTATATATACCCTATTGTAATTATCATATAATATTCTATTTTTTATTTCTTCGGACTCAAATATATAGGGTTTTATATCCAATGCTTCTGTGATCGTTTTGTAATTTTGCCGACTAAATTCTTTATCTGTTATATATTTCCATATTTTACCTCCTGGAATTTTTCCTGCTATAAATAACGTCATCAACTCAAACAAGTATTGATGTTCCTCTTTACATGCTATAAGTAGGTAGTCTCTATTATACTGTGACGATATATCGAAGTCGTCTCCGTCTTTATGTAGCAACCAGAATGTTTCCTTGGTATATAATCTACTTACTGTTGTTCTGAGCGGCATCATAAAAAGTTCTAACAAGTCGAAACTTTTCCATCGCCAAGAGGAGATAAGCATCGATATAAGAGAAAAGCATTCAGGATCCGTTTCCAGTACCTGAAATATCGAGTTATAGTCCTTGTTGAGGAATGACAGCACGTGTGGCATGTCCGAGTATTTGCCCAGCCAGTAGGCAGGCTCTTCAGGAATGGTATGTTCCTTGTCGGCGTATACTCGTCCTGACAGTTTCGCGTGGTCAGTATATTTGTCAGTATAATATTCAGGAAACAGTTCCGTACCGTCAGCTCTATAAGGCATGCGTTTATAATTAATTATAAACCATATAGCCGTTCCAAGTAGGTTTTTGGAAGCTTCATTATAGGACATAAAGTAAGTAGATTGTTTATCCATCATATTAATATATGCAAATCTCTTTAGTAATCTATCGGCAAATGCCAATGCATCCTGTAGAGTGGGAATATATTTTAGTTGAATTGGATTAAAACGCATAGAGTGACTTACATCAGCAAAATTTAATACCCTCATATATTGCCAATCTCTACTTGTTAAAAGAGACAATGTGGGGATTTCTGAAGGATGTTTTAGTTCCTCCAGTTTTCCTTCCCCTTTAGATTGATAAAGGGAAATGATATAATCTTTTGTAGAAACAATCATTTTTACGTGTTATTATTTTCTTCTTAACCATCTGCAAAACTGATGCAGCCCTACCCATGTGCCCAGCTCCAACAGAGCCAGCAACAGGAAGCATACAATAAATGCTACAGGATATATGAGCCATGCCAGATGTTCCGTTATAATGACCGGATATGTTATCAGTTTATCCATTGCTATTTATTGTTTTTGTTGTTCTTATTATTATTATTGTTATTGTTATTCGGGTTCTGTCTGTTCTCCGTCTTACCATCCTCGTTGACAAACTGTTTCTCGATCTCCGCTATCATCTCCTCCACGTCCTTGGTAACGCGGTTATACACCTCATATAGCTTGCGGTCGCGGTTTTCCTTTGACCCGAAGTTATAGAATGTAGGCAGCGGGAATCTCTTATAGTCCTCTTCCTCTGCCTTGATTTCTGCCATGTCGAAGTTCGTCTTGCAGAAGAATTTCGATGTCTGGAACTCCTCTGACTCCTGGATGTTCATCGATTCATCGTATTTGATGCGTTTCTTCATGTAGAGCATCTTAAAGATGAAGTTCAGGAAGTCCACCGTCTTCTTATGGAAGAAGCTGGTGTTGGTCTTGGTCGGTGTGAAGTCTCTGGCCACCTGTCCGCATATCCATCCTGAAGGCATGTCCGATATCTTGGATGCCTGTACCATTGAGTCCATGTTCTCATTCAGGTTGATGCTGGTGCGGTCGCGGTCGATGGTGACGCCTTTCTTCAGTTGTACCGTCTTACCGAAGATGTCATTTGACAGCCATTCCAGCGTCTCTTTTGAGCGTGCTGAGCCAGACACTACGTTACCGATGGTCGTGATGATTTTCTGCATGCCCACCTTGCCGTAGTCTGCCTCCAGCTGTGGAAGCTCCTGGAAGCCGAGGATGACTGCCACCTTGTTTGAACGTGCCGTACCTATCAGGCGGTCAATCTTGTGGAAGTACAGTGTCGGCACCTCATCCACGCAGATGTCTACGGGGATGTTCTTACCCTGTCCGCTGTTGACGCGAGTCACCAGACGGTTCAGGATCATGGCGTTCAGGGCACCATTGATAGACTCCTTTTCCGGGTCGTTGGCAATGAGCAGGTAGGATGGATGCTGTGGGTCTGATACTTTCAGGTCGAAGTCATCCCCGTCCTTATGGAATACCCAGTAGGCTTCTTTCGTTGCCAGACGGGAGATCTGTACACGCAGGGTACCTATCATACCTTCCAACTGTTCCATGGCCTTGTTATGGAATGCCGTCATGAACGGCCCCAGCAATGGCAGACATTCCGGGTCGGTTTCCAGCACCTGAAATATCGTGTTATAGTCCTTGTTAAGGAATGACAGTACGTGTGGCATATCCGAGTATTTGCCAAGCCAGTAGGCAGGTTCTTCCGGAATGGTATGTTCCTTGTCGGCGTATGCCCGTCCTGACAGCTTAGCGTGTCCTGTTTCCTTGTCTATGTAATAGTCGGGAAACAGTTCCGTGCCGTCGGCCCTGTATGGCATGCGTTTATAATTCACGAAGAAGAATATACATGCTGCCAGGAAGTTCACGGCTGATGTCTGGAAGAACTGGTCAGAGCCGCCACCTCCCTCTTTCTTACCTTTCTGCAGTGACTCCACCAGTGTCTCTGCCGTTTCCTGTGCGGCAGCCAGTGAGTCGATGTACTTATGCTGGATAGGGTTGACGCGACGGGAGTATTCCACATCCACGAAGTTGATGATGTTGAACTTACACCCCGGAGGTGTTTTTCCCAGTTTTTTGTTCTTGCGATAGTGGTAGTATAGTTTAGTTGCCAGTGTTGGGAACTTGTAGTCATATACCACCATGGAGAATCCTTTCGCCGAATGCTGACGGATGAACGGCTCTATCACCGAGAATGTCTTACCTGAACCAGGTGTACCTACTACGAAGGTGCCACGGAACGGGTTGGTGATATTGATCCAGCCATGACGGAACTTCTTCTTATAGTAGTACCGCATAGGGATGTTCACCGAGTATTTGTCTGCCTTGTATTTCTCACATTGCTCAAACGACTCGTTCTCCAGATTGAAGCGGTCTTTCAGCATGCCGTCCTTCAGGTATTTCGAGACGTTATCCAGTGCGATATGTATCGCCACCGTGCCGATGATGGATGTGACGGCATACAGCCAGATATGCAGCGGGAACCCAGCCATCGGCATTCTCATCAGGTCTGTTAGGAACAGCCATACAGACAGGATGATCAGTGTGACGCCTATCCCGATGGGGATAAGCACCATTTTCCGTGCGTCATACTCTATCTGTTTCTTGTTCTTGGTACCGATGCAGCAGACGATGACCAGCAGCAGCGTTGTGAGCTTGCTGTATGGCATGTGTCCTGGCTGGTATATCATCCAGCGTCCTATGCGCTCGTGTATCTCCACCAGCCAGTTTCCCACCGGCTCCAGCATCTGTGGTGATACCGCATACTCGAAGAACTCCACCACCACTGATATATAGATGAAGATGCGGAGGGTGGTATATAGGCCCTGTAGTTGTTTTGACTCTTCCATGATTTCTGATTATTTATTATGCGTGAAGGATCCTTACTTCCATCAGCGGTGTGCGCTCGTCAACATAGCGGCGACGTGTCAATGGAGCCTTTTCTATCGTGGTACGGTGTGCCTGGTAGCTGATGGGCTTGCAGCGCCAAGTAGCTGCTGCCAGTTCCTTGCCACCGTTACCCTCCTTCACGTTCTGGTTGATGACGGCAACGATGTTGTTGACATCCTCCTGGTTTATCTGGTTTGAGGTGATGATAGCCATCCCCTCTGCTTTCTCCACTACTTCGATGTAGCGTCCACCGATGACGGTGTCCAGTCTCTTGCGTAAGGCCGTTAGCCTTTTCTGTTCCTCTGATTGTCTCATAGCTTATATCTGATTTAATGCCTATCGCCATGCCCCTTTCCAGCGCAGGCGGCAGCGTTCGATGATTTCTCTCCTTGACTTGGGCTTGTAATGTTTGTCCACAATCTCGTTCCATACGTCCAGGAACGTCGTGTATTTGATGAACATCGCCATTCTTCTGAGCTGGTAGTTCGTCTTCTTCAGCTTCGGGCGCATGCCGAGAATGATCTTGATACGTTCTTTCTCTGTCATCTTCGCATGGGCGAAGCATACCTTATGGATATCCTTGGCGATATCCAGGCTGGTCATTACCAGGTCTGTATATATCTTGTTACGCTTCGATGAGAAGGCTACTGCCAGCGCGTTTGCCGGTGCGTCGCTCACGACGCTGTTCAGCTCCTTGATGTTCTTGGCCACTTCCGTTATCTCGTAGTAGATGCCGTACACCTCTGCAGCTATCTGTATCACCTCATTGAACTGGTCCAGGTATTCGTTGAACTCGCGCTGGAAGTCCGTTGTCGCCGACACCTCTTCCTCCATAAAGATATGCATACCCGACATCACCAGCTGTGCCCGCTGCTGGGCGTTCAGTGCCTTCTTCGACTGTTCTGTGAACATCAGGACGGTCGCTGCACGTGTCGGGTCGGTGTATGGTATCTGACCATACATCCTGCCAGCCATGAGGCATCCTACGAGTATAAGGATATATATTCTTTTCATTTTCTGACGTTGTTAGTTGAGGTTCTTATATCCTGTCTGGGCACGTACCCACCGTTTGTAGGCCTCGCGTGCTATCTCGCCGTGGTCGCGTTCTATCATCCCTGCTGTTGCCTTGTTCCATACATCCGTCAGCGTATAGTAGGAAATGCTCAGGGCCAGCTTGCGAAGCTTGTAGTTGAAGTCCTTCATAGTGTCGTTGATCTGCCAGAGTATTTCCGTGCGCTCCGCGCCTGTCAGCATGTTTGTCTTACCGCCGACGGCCAGCGTGTTCCGAAGGATGTTATACACCTTGATTAGTTCTGAGGCCGTCTCTGCGTAGAGGTTATTCATCGACATGGTGGCCACTACACCCTGTGGGTTGTTGCCGACGGCATTGATGATCTCGTAAAGATGCCGGAGCGTGATGACACCCTCTGCATAGAGCGTTGTCGCTGCCTTCAGGCCTTCGGCATAGCCGGAAGCCGTCTTCAGGTACGAGTTGTACTTGGACTCCCAGCTCTTGATGGAAGCATATTCCGCGCCGATGGCACCCTCCAGGAGTGCCGTCTTCGTCATGGCCGTTGTCTGTTTCGACACCGAGTTGTTGATCAGCTCGCCACCGCCACCGATGGCTACTACCTGTGTGCCGTTCACCTCTACGGCCTGTCCGCTGGCTTGCAGCGTTGCTGTCGTCATGAGGCCCATGACGACGCCCTTACATACGGTTCGTAATCTCATGGATGTGCTTCATTTGTTTGTTATACTCTACTCTCAGGCGTATCTCCTGAACGACCTCTTCCTCTTCCTCCACACCTATGATGTCAAGGTTCGGCAGGTTCCGGTCGCCGGACATAATGGTAATGGTCTTCAGTCCCGTGAGCTGCTGCAACAGCGATCTGTGCTGCTGGTAGTCCACGACACGGTAAAGTTCCATATAGTCTGTCTGGTGTACCACGACACCATGCAGATAGATAATCTGCTCACCTGTCACGATATATTCTATCCTTGACAGTGAGATGATCTGATAGAAGAGGTATGCAGCCACCACCATAGCCAGAAACAGCAGTATTCCGTGGAATATGAAGCTCGTCATGAAGTATGCTATTGTCAAGGCGATACACAGTATCACCCATAGCAGCTGATTGATGATGAGCTGCCTGAAGCATGGCTTGATAGATATTTTGTCGAATGGTGTCTGCATAGACTACTGTCTTATTTTTTATTATCGGGACATGCCGACACTGCGGCTTTGTTCCACTATATTCTCCTTAGATGCCTCGGCCTATGCCGCCCTCCTGACGGACTTCCCGTTGCATGTCAGCCTCGAAGGTCGCTGCCGCCACCTCTGCCGGGTGTACCACGCCAGGCTTGAAGTAATGACCGCCACCTATGTGCGATTCGTACATCTCCGGTCGCGGACGGTGCGCAATGTCATCGATCATCAAGGCAGCGTTTCCGACCGTTACCACTGCTGCGAGGATGGCTGCCCCGATATTCACGCCCTGTCCCGGACGTGTCTTGATATCCACCTCGTCGAATATCTTCGCGAATAGTTTCATGCGCTGCATGTCATCTACTGCCATGAAGCGGTCGAAGTCCTTCTGGCTGATCTCGTGGGAGATGGCTTTGCCGTCGATGACAGCTGTCATCTTGTATTTCCCCTCCTGGTGAGGGTCTTTCTCTACGGTGATATCGCCCACTTCCACCTCACGGCCATGCTTGCCTTCACGGTAGAAGCCTTTCTTCTCGTTCAAGGCCTGTAAGTCTTGGCCGCTCACGCTGTTGGAACGGGCATTCTCTATCGCCAGCTGTTCGCCGGTGATATATACTTTCTCATCCGTTACTCGCCGGGCGACACCCTCATCAAGGTTAAAGAGTTTGCTGAAGAATGCCAGCTGGTCAGCCTTTCCCATGGTGTTGAAGTCCGCATATTGCAAGCGGTTTATCTCCTTGGTAACCAGCTCGCCATTAACTCTGGCTGTCAGGACGTACTTGTCCTGTAAGTCCACGAGACGGTCTTTGCCTGCCTCCTGTTGCTGTTCAGGTGTCAGGCGTTCCAGAAGCTCGTTTGTGGTGTAGGCTGCGAGGTTGCTCACCTCCCACTTTCCTTCCGGCTCCGTGCCGTTGCCCCAAGGTAGGGTCAGCTTGTTGAATTGGTCGCTGTTCTGTGCAAAGTGAAGAATCTCGCTGTCTGTCAGCTCTTTGTTGCGGAACTCTCCTGTCAGGATGCTGGGGCCTCTCATGTAGCCGTTCTGGGCGTACATGTCATCTCCTCCCCTGCCGTCGCCTCGGTGGATTTCCACTTCGTCGAACTTCTTGTCGAACAACTTCAGGCGGTGTTCGTCATCCATGGCCAGGAACTTATTATAATCCTTCTCTGTGATGCCGTGTGTTATTTTCTCGCCGTTGATACGGGCAGACATGATGTAGTTGCCCCCCCGTGTCTGTTCCACGCGGATTTCCCCTACGACGGCCTCACGTCCACCGTCCACGCTGTTGAAGAAAGCCTTGCCAGGCAGCAGGGTTGCAATCTGTCTGCCGCTGATGGCGTTAGGATCCTGTTTGATTCGCGCCTCTTCTGCGTTGATACGTGTCATTTCCTGACGTCGTGCCTCTTCGTAGCGTTTGCTCTGCTCTGCAATCTCCTTCTGCTCAGCCAGCAAGCGTTCCTGTTCGAGATAGGGTGTCTCGTATTTTTGGTAGGCTTCGCCGTCCTTACGAAGGCCGATGCCTATCATGTCCTTGCTTTCCAGCATGTCGCGTGTGATGCCCTGCTCGAAGTCCTGGAACTCCTTGGTGATCTTGTCGTTGATGATGCCAAGGCGTGTCTCTATCGATACACCGTCCTTGCCTGTTGCCTGCGCTGCTGTCAGTTGGCGAACCTCCTCATCCGTCAGGCTATACTTATAGTCACGGTGGTTTGCTGATGACTGGATAGTCAGTGTCTTGTTGGCAGCATCTACGACGATGCCGTGTGACGACAGCACCTCCTGGAATTTAGCATTGGTGAAGTAGATGTCTGCCGTGATGGTGTCAGACAAAGGCTTCGCCTGTCCTGTGGGTCGCGGTTCCGACTGTAGCAGTTTTATTTTCGGGTCTGCATTCACGATGTCGATGACATCCTGTGAGGCCTCCTTACGGTCTCCTTTATAGTAGAAGCCGTATGCTCCTGAGCGCATCTCTCCTGGCTTGATCCTGCCGTCGGGTCGTTCTGCCACCATCGGGCCACCGGCGCGGAATACGCGGTCGTTGATTCTTCTGAGGTGCCAGCCGTCCTGATGACGCGGTCCCCATCCGAGGAAGTCCCCGAACCAGCCAAGACCATGGCGGTGTGGCGGTCTGAACATCGGAATGCCTACGCCGCCTCTGTAGCCATACTCGCCGACACCGATACGGTAGCCGTGCAGTCCCATGGCTACACGTCCGCTGGCGTTGCGTGCTGTCACGAATCCCTGCGGGATGTCAAAGTCCTTGCGGACGATGGACACAAAGGTGTTGTATGCCTTTTTGTTGTGGTAGTTGGAACCCCAGTTCATCAGGTCATCTACCTGACGGTCACTGAGCTTGTAATTCAGAACAGGAGAGTCATGTCCCATGACTATCAGTTCCGGCTCACCGAACTTGTTCAGTGAGATATGAGCCTGCATGCCGTTCCTTCTGAGGATGTCCTGCAAGCCAGGCGAGACATCCAAAGCCCTTGGGTTGGTGAATTTACGTATAGCCATATTCTTTTATTTTATTATTTTCGTATTACTAATAATATTTATTTCCTGCTGCCGAGTATTCTTAGCAGGTAGATGTAGAGGTTGATGAAGTCGAGATACAGCGACAGGGCACCCAGCAGTGCCAGTTTCTGGTAGTCCTCGCTTTCCTCTTCCGCTTCCATGAGCATCATCTTTATTTTCTGTGTGTCGTATGCCGTAAGGCCTACGAAGACGATCACACCGATGTAGCTCAGTACCAGCATTAGTGTTCCGCTGTGCAGGAAGAGGTTGACGATGGTTGCCAGTATCAGGCCTATCAAGGCCATCCAGAGCAGCTTGCCCAATGAGGAAAGGTCTGTTGCCGTGGTATATCCCCATAGCGACATGATACCGAATGTCCCTGCCGTTATCAGGAACACCGTCGCTACAGACGTTTCAGTATATGCCAGCAGAATGACAGACATCGTGATGCCGTTTATGGCGGCATAGATGACAAACAGCAATGTCGCATGCGTCAGTGTCAGCCTATCGAGTGCTGCGGATATGCAGACTACCAGTAGTACCTCCGTTATCAGCAGCCCGAAGAACAGGATTCTGTTCGTGATGATGGTGGTGGCCATTACCGGTGTGGCTGCCGTCAGGTATGCCACCCCTGCGGTGATGAGCAATGCGAATGCCATCCACAGGTACACTTTTCGCATGAGTGCAGGAAAGGCCTCCGAGAGCTGGATGCTCTCAGAAGCCCTGCTATTGTTGTTGTTATTGTCTGCTGTCATATACCTATATTATTTAAAGTATAGCAATATGCACGTGTTTCTGTTGCCGTGCATCGGTATGTAGGAGTTGATACCGCCACGGTATTGCAGTTCCATGCGGTCTTCCGGTACTCCTTGTTTCTTCAGCAGGTCGGCGATATACTGTGCACGTTTCTGTGACAGTTTCTCGTTGGTATATGCTGAGCCGGTCTGCGAGTCGGCGGCACCTACCACCCTTGCTGAGAGGCCATAGCGTTTGATAACGCTGGCTATCTCGCGGACGTTGATGATCTGAGCCTTCTCGTTCAGATCTGTCGTGCCGAGACGGAAGAAGAAGAATACCGGTGTTCCTACGAATATCTTGCCGTCCTTCATCAGACGGAAGTATTCCCTTGGCTCCAGTTTCGTGGTGTCTGCAGCGTTCCATGCTGCCGGTTCATAGACCTTGTCTGTCTGTGCCAGGCGTGGATGTATGCCGTCATCCTCGCTCCAGTTCTTGTCGCGAAGTCTTGCGCGAAGGGAGTTAAGGCCCGAATAGTTATTCTTCGGGTATTTCTTCACCTCACCCTCCGGGATGCTCAGGTCGTACTTATCCAGAAGGCCTTCAATCTCCAGAATCTTGCGCATCTCTGCCAATGAGGCAGCATCCTTCGCTTTCTGGACGTTCAGCTTATGGATCTTGCTGTTGGCATTTTCCAGCTGGCTCATGAGCTGGTCGTTCTGGAACATGTACGGCTTCGGGTCAACGACACGCTTCCAGCCGTTCTTGCCGATGGTGTATGTCAGACCGATGCTTGCCTGTGCCAGGTTATCGCCGAAGATCTTGTTCTCACCCCAGCCGTCGAAAGCCTTCGACGTGAAGGTGTTGCTGATTTCACCCGTGAGGTGCAGGCGGTCTGTCAGGCGGTAGCGTCCTGCTATGCCCAGTGTCATACCGAAAGGCTTGGCACCGTTATAGCTGTTATGTACCAGGCCGATGCCGATATAGGGTATCAGATCCCATTTGTTCAACATCTCATAGTCCTCGCGCATGGCGTTCGTGATGTTATACATCAGGTCTGCGTGGAGGTTCTGGTATTTCCGTGCCTCCATAAAGGCGTCAGTCAGTTGGAAGCCCTGGAAAGATGCCCGGACGGCCACCGTCGGGGTGATCCATTTTCCTGCTGAGATATTCAGCAAGGGCTTCGTGCGGTCAAAGAAGTCACCGTGTCCTACTGGCTTTCCGAGGAATGCCGACATACCGCCTTGTACGGTGATGAACCAGTTGGCATCCCATCCTCCGTTAGAATATACGTTGTCGAGGTATGTCACTGTCACAGGCACGATTTCTTCCTGCATGAACTGTTCCGGCTGCTCATCATCATTGATGGGAGCTGCCATGGTCTGCCCTGTGAGGGCTACGGCCATCATGAATAACATAATTTTCTTCATAGATTCTCTTATTGTACAATAAATCTGGTGCGAATTTACCTATTATATAATACACGCGGAAAAATAATCAAAACTTTGTCTTGATTTAACACATTTACGATTTTTCCGAGTACTTTTCATCTGTTTTTGCCAAAGAAAAAAAGTATTTTCAGCCTCGTTCTTATAGTGAATGAATACGTATTGTATTCAGAACCGTTGTTATCAAATTTAACCTTGATATTGTTGACAATGAGTTGTCATCGTCATCCTTTTCATCATCCTGGTTATTCTCTTTATCTAACAGTTTCTTGCCAGTGATGAACTGGATGACATGTTTAAGGATCCTGACGACAATCGCCAGCAGAACCAAACCAGTCAGTACTGCTGCCGTTATCAATAGCCCTGTCATCAAAATATCCATTATTCAGGCTCTTGAACTTCTTCATCACATTCCACACCGTTCCCGTTACTCAGGAACTCATTCATGTCCTGTGTGACAGTCTCTTCGATATTCTCACGTATCTTCTCTTCGTTGAAGGTGAACACCTTTCCGAGAATACCGATGGAGATGGCTTCCTCTTCGCCGTTCTCGTCGGTGATGCTGCCGACGTTGAATATCCAGAAGTCCGTCAGGTCAATCTTGCCGTTCTGAACTTTCTCCAGGGCCTTCGGTACGACCGTCGTAGAGATATAGTCCGCAAGGTCACGGCTCTCTGCCGGTATCTCGATACGGTTCTCGAAGATGTCATCTACGACGTGTTCCACTACGTCCGTCACTGCGTTGGCATGCTGAAGCTGTGACGGGCGTGTATTCTTCATTGCGCTGTACATGACCAGTGCAACGGCCAGGTACACTACAGACAATGCCACTGACTTGGCTGTTCCTTTCACTATTTTCATAACGTTTCCTTATTTGATGTTCGACATTCTCTTCTATCTCTATTCCTCCTGCATCGGTCTGATGGTGTAGGCTGCCGATCTGGGGCTTGCCCCCATAACGAAAGAGCCGTCCGTGAAGGTGATGAACGGACTCTGGCGCTGGGAAGTGAAGTTCGATGACCAGTAATCTCCTTTCGTCCCGAAGTACCATACGCTGCCTACCACATGCTCACGCAGGCCGGATGCAGGGAAGAATATCTCTGTTTTTCCCATCTTCCAGAGCTGTCCTTTCTGCTCCTTTTTCCATTCATGCTCTCCGTTCTCTGCTATGAAGCGGAAGAAAGCCTCTGTTGGTACACAGTACCCAGGAGGGCATGGGTCATAGACGGTCTTGACCGTCTTCACTCCGTGCTGTTCACCGACTGCCGTCAGTTTGGCATTCCAGAGGTTATATTGTCCGGCTCCGTATGGGCCGGGATAGCCGTCTTCCGTGTCGGTGAAATGTACGGTTGGATAGAGTATCGTCGCCTCCATGCTCTTGGCTGATGAATAGAAGTTCGAGATGGTATCGCCTTTCTCGTCGTAGGCCATTCGAGGCTTCTTACCGTCCGCTGCCGACGGAATCTCAGGATCCTTCCTGCCCCATTGGTAATAGGTGCAGAAGGCATAGCCTACCGGTTTGCCGTCGTTGCGTCCTTTCTGGGTGACGGTTATCGTCTGTTCCCTGCCAGCACCCTCATCCTGCCTGATACGGATGGAGAGGGTGCGGCTGTTACCGCCCTGTCCCAACTGTTGGCCGTCTATCGTCCATCCGAGGTTGACGGGCGCAATTGAGAAGGTTTCTTCCAGCGACCCGACTACCAGAGGCTCATCCAAGGTCTCGTTGGTGAGCCATAGGTGCCATGACCAGCAAACGGTATCGTTTACCATTGCCGCTATGACGGCATTCCCTGTCATGGCCGTGTCGGGTACGGAGAATGTCAGGTAGTCATCCTTGACGGTTGCCCCAGTTATCATGCTTGGCGAGTCTTGCCAGAGTACCTTGGCATGGTCGGGGTTCACTCCGTTTTCTTTAAGCCAAGGTCTTTTGATTCCCTCGCCGAGATGGTTCTGGAACGGTGTCAGGAAGATGGCGCTATTGGCGCCTTCCGGTCGGTATGCCACCTTGTTGTCTACGCCGTTCCTGATGGCATTGCCATAGACCATTGGCAGGCGGTACGTCCCTGGCGAATTGACAATATAGCAGTTCGCCGTGTTCATCGGTGCCGTGCCGCCCTTTGTCGATAGGTCATAGTCGATGACACCGTCAGCCTTCATGGGCTGTTGCCGTAGGATGATGTCTACCGGCATCGGCTTAGTGCTGCCCTGTCCTGAGTAACGCTCTATTACCGCCCATAGCGGAGCGTCTTTCTGCCAGGTCATCCCGTTGTCGGTAGAGAACTCCATCGTCCAGGGTACGGCTGTCAGGGTACTGTCCTTTCCGATACGGTAGGATGCTATGTTGATGTGGCTTGTGCCACCTTGTATAGGAAACTCTCCGACCTGTCCGACTCTCAGGACGTATGTCTGCCCTGCCTTGCTGTTGTCTGTCGCCATCAGGTCATGGGCTGATGATATGTCGTTTCCTCCCGTGCATTGTTGCACGATGATGAATACCAGAAAGATGCACAGCAGCATGCCGGCTGCCAGCAGGCATTTTCTCTTGTCGAAATGAAAATTTGTCTTCATAATATTTTACATTTATTTTATTTGGGGAACATTTCATCCATCTGTCCCTTGATGCTCTGCTGCAGGTCTTTTATCGAGCTGATGCGACCGTCCAGGCTCTTGATGTAGTCTTCGAAATCCTGTCGGCTCTCTGCGATAAAATAGCCCCTGCCTGTTGCCATCAGTCCACGTATCAGATGCTTGGTACGGATGTAATGCAGTATCTTTCTCAGTCTTGCTGGATTGATGGCATAGTCGTTCAGATACAGGTGGATGATTTTCTTGTTGGTGATGGCTTTCTGTTTGCCGATGCACCCCTGTAGCACTTCTACGACTGCGGGAAGGATCTTGCCCTTCTCGTAGTCGCTCAGCGTACACGTGTCTTGCTCAAAGTTCTTAATCATAGTCCGACGGATTTAGTGATTGTCTCTTATGGAATCAATGTTCCTTCCTGATGCTGACCCATCGGGCGAGGCTGTAAAGGTTTTTTCACCAGTTGCATAAAGGCTTCGCTTGGAGCCTCTAAGCTGATAGAGATAGACACCTTATCCTTGGCAGCGACATTCACGCTGAAGCTGCCCCCCAGTTGTGTCTTGATACTCTGAAGCTCATCCAGCGACGTGTCTTTCTTTGGAATGACGATTTTCCAGACACCCTCTACGCCAGTTTCCAGGATATTCACATCCTTGCCGGGTTTGAACTCTGTCTTCTCAACGATTTCAAGTACTTGGGCCACTATTCTATGATAGTCGCTGCCCAACATTGTGTTTAAAGTAACCTTTTCCATGTTGCGATAGTATTTAAAATGAAACAATATATTCTTTTATCTCTTCAGCTTGCGTCCTGGTGGTCTCATCATCATTCTGGCCATCAGGAAGCAGCGGCCTCGGAAGGCTTCGTCATCCTCGTCGGGCTTTCTGCCCCATCCGGTGCCCGGACTGCTGCCGCCACCGCCTCGTGACTGTGCAAAGCTCATAGCCTGTTCAATGGAACCCATGTAGAGCGCCGCTGTCACGGCTATGATTTCCGCGCCTCGCTCTGCCGCATCTTCGAGGATAGATCCGCCGATGAGGTCATCATATATTTTGTCAAAATGTTTTCTTTCCTCATAAGATAGTGACTGACGGTAGTCGTCCATGTTCCCGAAGCGTTGCTGGGCTTCTGTTGCGAACTCTCGCCAACCTTGTGCCTGAGATTCTTCGATGATTCTCGTACTGCTCATTTCATTGAGCGTCTGTTGCTCCCTGTTGATGGCACGTTGCAAGTCATCATATTTATGTTGAGCATCCGCTTTCTGGTCGAGGATCATTTCCAGCTGTTGGCTGGCCTGGTCAAGCTTCTCTTTCTTGTCCTTCATCTTCTTATCGACCTCCTCCAACTCCTTGTTGAGCTGCTGTATCTGCTGACGGATATCTTCACTGTTGGAACGACCTTCCTTGACATCCTCTTCAAGTTGTCGGATTTCCTCCTGGATGTCGTTTCTGCTCACCTGCATATTCTCCAGCATTTTCGACAGACCTTTTACCTTGATATCCGTCCGTCGGTATTCCTTGTTGAGGAAGTCGAGTTCTTCCTTTTTCCCCTGTAGGTTATTCTCCATCTCACCGCACCTGTCTTTGAGCCATTGCCAGTACTCCTCTGATGTTCTGTGCCTGGCTCCCGTGGTGTTAATGTCCGTCCCTCTTTCGAGGCCGTATTGCTTATTGATTTCCGCGACCTCGTTATGTAGGGACAGGAAAGTTCTACGAGCCTCTTCTTTGTCGTGACCAAAAACATCATGATAGGATATCTTGTTCTTCTCGTTAACTGGTACAAGTGTGCAGTGTACGTGAGGATTTTTCTCGTCCAGATGTACGACGAAAGCTATGATGTTTTCTTCGCCGAAACGTCTGGCGACGTAATTGTACATATCCTGCGCCCATTTCTCTATTTCCGGGTGTCTGATGACATGCCTGTTATCGGCACCTTTTGCAAGGTCAATCTGCTGATCACCGAACGCGAGTTTGTGCATCTGGTCGCGTGAGCCTCCGAGGATAATATTCGCCACCGTGTTACGGTTTGGTTCAAGACCCTTTTTCCGTTTGATTTCGTTAGGGTCTTCTATACCCCTTCTGCGAAGATTATCCTTGAAACGTTGAACAATGGAATAGTGCTTGTTGACGGGTTTGATGACACCGCCGCGTCCGACCTCGAAATTCAGGTTTACCCTGGTCGGATCGTAGTAGCCGAATTTCTTGGCGTCGGGGTCCATCACCGAGTAGTTACGGAGGTGTTCCGTACTCTGCCCGGCTGACATGCCTTTTCCTTCACGAAGATCAAATACCTGCTTGGCCATGTGTTTGAGCTTTTTATTGTTCGACGTCGGGGTTTTGGGGCGTAGCCCTGAGCCTAATTAGACACCGAGCTTGCTCCCCGTAGGCAGGGTGTCGCACCGTTTGTTCGGAACGAAAAACGGTAATTAGGCTTACCGGTTGTGAAACAACCTTGTGCGCAAGCGCAATTTTGGGCGTTTTGAAGAAACGTCCGTGGGACGCTCGGAAAGGACGCTGTAGCGTCTCTGAGAGGCTTCGCCTTGTAGGAGACCACCCGGAAGGTGTAGTCGCTTTGAGACGACCCTGGAAGGGTGTTACGTTACGCATCTGAACCATCTTGGGGAAGATAAGTGACGTTGGTGATAAAGATAGCGGTCTTGTTTCCGACCTTCTTGATGGTCGCGGCTCCTATGGAACATAGGGAGTCGATGAACTTCTTCACGGTGTTGCGATCCCAGAGCCATGCCTTTGCCAGGGCGAGGATGCCACCGTCCAGATAGCTGTCATTTTTTGTCAGCGTTGCCAGACGATGACGTCTTACCAGGTCGAAGTATGCTTCGGCCTTTGACAGTTTATGAGATCCTTGTGAGCTGCTGTCCTTGAACAGTATGCTCCACAGGTCATAGTCCGTCGATACAGTCATCTTCGGTGGCTGTTGAGAGGACTGTGAAAAGCTGTCTTCAGCGTGGTTTTTATTCTGCGTATTCATATGTAGAATTTTATGTATAAATTTCTGTTGAAACGACTGTTGAAACAGCGTATTTTATAATAATGTATATTGTCAATTATTCGGAGATATTATGCCGCTTCGCGGTAGAATATTCGCGTCTTCTGACGCTGATGTACCGGAATGCCTTTCCGTCCCTTGGGTTGTTCTATCGGACGTTTGTTCGGATAGACGTATGCTGCCATCAGGATGATGGCTAAAGTCTCTGCCATAATTCCCCATCTGGGAGCCAGTATGGTGAGCGTGATGGTGACGAGTCCGACGAGGCAGTATAGCCGTCTGCTGTTATGCAGAAGGGTAAGTATCTTGTTGCTGAAACGATAGGAGAAAAACAGGAGGGTGAAGCACCCCACCAGCATGGTTGCGTGTGGCTTCGTGAAGTACGGCAGCCACACCTTCATTTCAGCAATCTTTTCGACATTCTTTTCAGCAGAGTTTTCCAGTGTCTCGCGCACCGTGTGTGCGATGCTTGAAGCAACGTGGAAATCCACGTACTGATATCCTATCAGAACCAGTAAGATGATGATGGTAAAGAAGCGTCGGAACGAGTCGCTTCGCTTCATGCCGTCATAGATTCGGCTGGCGAATTTTCTGACGGCTTGCCAAGCCTTGGTAATCTTTGGCAAGTGCTTGGCAAGGAAAGTATATAGGTTGCTCTGCTGAGCACCTTTTTTCTGTTGTCCTCGCTGGTAGTTCGCATAAGCGAACGGGATGACGGCCAGTACCAGCGAGAGGATGACTTTCAGTAGTATCATAGCTCTTTTATTTAAGTAGAATACTATTAGTATTATATTGAAAATATTGTAAATATTTTATCTTTATACAAAGTGAGATACGAATGTCTTGTAATCTTCTGCTTCAAACTTGAAGGCACCAGGTTCCTGTAGCAGGTAGGTACCTGCTATGTAGTGGTGCCTCACTTCCTGGAACATGTCTTCCAGGGAGTCGTAGAAGGCGACGATGATTTCATCGATCACACCATACTGCTGTGACTCGATGGAAATGATATACATCTCGTCGCTGTAGGGCATCGAGTAGCCGATGACCTTGACGACGCGACCGTTCTCTGTGCTGACGGCATAGAGAATATTTACTTTGATTCTCGTCGCAAGTATCGTGACTATCTCTTCGGCCATCTCCTGGCCGATGAGTGGTATGCGCACCTCTGCGCATTTGTCGCGCGGGATGAGCTGAAGATCGCTGGTCTTGAACATGCTGTTCTTGAAGTTGCCCTCCAGCGTCTTCAGGAAGTCCTTGAAGTTCTCCTGTGCGCTTTCGCTGACAGTGAGAGGCATCGGGGTGGTATTGTTGTTCTGTTCCATAATCTATTATAATGCTTGACGAAGGTACGACTTCAGGAAGTATCTCGTCAGGATGTCCGGCAGGTTTTCTGTCTCGGACTTGTCCGACTTGTCAAAATCTTTCCCATCTATATATGCCAGAGTCCTCGGCAGTTCCTCTGCCATCTTTTGCAAGCTCTCGGCTTGCTCTTCAGTGATCGATGCCATAGAATAGGCATCGATGGAGAGGTATGGCTGCAGCAGCATCCATCGGTAGTTGGAGGTCTGCTGCTCCGTCAGCTCCTTACCGCTTTGGCAGTCGCGCACGACCGCTTCAGCGTTCTGGATGATGCGTCTGTTAAAGCGCATGGAGATATACATAATCAGTCGGGAGCTGACGGGGTTTTCAGGATCTACCTGAGTACTCTCGTACAGTTTCTGGAATATCAGTGCCGTCCGGCTTGCGAGTGTTTCCAGATCCTCTTGTTTCACGTCGTGCAGATGTTCCATCAGGGAGCGGAAACAACGGTCTTCCTCGCTGATGAATTTCAGCAGCTCGCCTTCTTTCTTGAAGGTGCCGGACTTCTGGAGCAAGGCTTCATAATTCTTTACAGATTCCTCTGCGGTCCTGTAAGTGGCAGCCTTGTCAAGATCGTCGTAGAATGCCACGGCATTCTTGTAATCTTTCGACTCCTGGATGTTGTCGCGGTTCCGGGCAGTATGTACCTTGAAGTAGATGACATCCTTCATCGTTCTTGGCTCGTCAAGGGCCAGACGCATAATCTCGCCCCGAATACTGTCGGAAACAGCAAAGAAATCGGCTGCGATATCACTGCTGGAATCTATGGTGCTGTCACGCACCATAACAGAGAAGGTGGTGTCCTGTAGGGCTATCCACCTGTCGGCTATCATTGAAAGCTCCTCTATGGTCGCTTTCTTCAGTGGCCGAATCGCTGCAAGCTCTTTGTGGCAGGCGTCTACCGCCTGCTGTGTTGTCTCGAAAGAGAATTTTTTTAGTTCTTTGTTACAAGCCGTAAAACTTGCGGCTGTGACGATGACCATGGCGACTGCCATGATGACGGAAGTGAGATTTTTGTGTTCCATATCTTGTCTATTTCTATGTTTATATCTGCATGCAAAGGAACACTAAAATCCGCACACTACGAAAAATAATCAAAACTTTGTCTTGATTTAACACATTTACGATTTTTCGTAAATTGTTGGTGACATATAATAACTATATGTTAGGAATTGATAAATATGAATTTAGATTAAAATCGATGGTCTCCTTCCGGCCATTTATTGTCGAGGAAAAATAAAAATCTGACATATAGTGTATATATGTCAGAAATGAAATTTTTAAGAGGAAAAGAGGCCTAAGCCTCCTGAGTCTCTTCTTTCTTCTCCACCTTCTCGATGGCGGTAGCCTTCCAGGAGATAGCGAAGTGTTCCTTCTCGTCCTTGCCAGTGTAGCTGCGAGGCTCGAAGTAACCGGTAACCTTGATAAGGGTACCTTTCTTCAGCAGTTCCAGCTTGGGGCTGTCGGCCTTGGTGCCAACCTCAATGTCCTGCAGGGCTGAGATCTTCTTCTCGTTGCCGTCCTTATCCTTCTTTGTGGTACGGATGGCGAGTGGGAATCGTGCGAAAGCACTGCCGTTGTTGTTCTTTACTACGTTAGCGTCTACTGCTACGAAACCGATCACTGTGAAATTGTTGTTAGTTGCCATAATTCTTTAATTTTAAAGGGTGAAACTTTCAATTTTTACGTGCATAGAACAGCAGGCAAGAGGCAAGGTGTTCATAAGGCCAAGGAATTACAAGGAAATTTGATGGAATACCCCATTTTCTTTAGCCACTTTGTTGGCGTTAAGAAGAAAATGCGGAAGGCTGCCGACAAATTTCTGAAGGAATCGGGAACCATGGTGACCAGTACTTGCCGGACACCGCTTGCGCTAACTTTGCAAAGGAAAAATAAAGCGACACCCGCCATGAAAAGGAAAGAGGCAACCCATAACGGCAATAAGTGATTGGTCGAAAGCAGAAGTATGGGCAATGTCAGAACAACAGGCAACGCCTTTGGTGGTTTTTCACCACCATGTACCAAGTTGAATAAGGAATATAAGGCAATTGGACGAGCCAGCTCGTCAGGTCACTCAGAGTTGGCTGAGTAAGACATCGGCTGATAGCCGCTGAACTATGAGGGAAAGGCCTTTAAGACAGAACCGGTCTTGCCCTTGCTGCCTTGGCAGAGAGTTAGGACACCTTTCCCCTGAAAGGTGCCAGTGGTGAATGGAGAGTAAAAGAAAGAAGACAGAGGCTGGCACCTGCCGCCTCAAAACATTTGGCAGATGCCGTCAACGGATTTGTCGCTCTTTCCGAGACCCGCTGCCTTTGCAGCGGAAATGGGCTTTTGACCACCAAGATATATATTATTATATAGGTGGTCGAAAAGGTGGTCAAAAACGGATTTTATGAGGTGTACTCTGGTATGGGAATATATCCCATTCCTGGAGTGCTTCATCGGGTGTGCATCCGTGTTCCATGGCCATGAGGATTTCTTTTTCGAGGCCATGTTTCCTGGCGATATCTATCGCCTGCTCACGGGTGTACTCTGATGAACTTGGGTGTACTTTGGTGTACCACCATCTCCAGAACAGCGTTCTTATCTTGAAAAGGAATCTCATCGTGGGCCGAGGAATTTATCACCATTCAGGTGGATCATGTGCTCCGGCTCTTCAGCCAGCCAGATTTCCGTTTCCCAAGCCAGGAAGTCGAAGAACTTCTTGAAGGTCTTGAAGTCGAGGAACGCCGTAACGTAGATCTTTCCTGCCGTGACATGCTGTGTCATGGCTGTTATCTCCTGAATGCGCTTGGGATCCATCGGTCCTACGGATGTGACGGCTTCGACGAAATAGAGCCAGTTCTTGTCAGGCCTATAGAGTACGACGTCCGGCATTTTGTCGTGCAGCGTGATACGGAAGCCAAGCTCGCGAAGGCGCTCTTCACGCTTCACGAGGTCTTTCTGGATGGTATCGCCGACATAGAGACATTCGGAATTTGGTGCAAAGCGAGGAGCAAATTCCTCAATGATGGCCTTCTGAAGCTGGTTATGTTTACCAGGTGAGAAGGTGAAGTCCTGACCGTTGATGTTCACGGGCATCTTCTCAATCTGTTTCTTGGAGGCGTAGATGTCAATGAGGCTTTCGTGGTTAGCCATGAAAGCCCTCAGAGGGGCGTCACTGATTCCCTTGTTCCGCAGGATGTCTACAAACTCCGCTGTCAGTCGCCAGCGGTAGTTGGGACTGTTGGTAGCCACCCCGTTATCTTCGGTGATGGCTGCCGTCCGGAAGTGATGTAGGGCTTGCTTTCGGAATGTCTCGCGGCTGTTCTCAGCATAAGAGACAGGATAGTTTGCATTTGCAAACTGGATGATGTCATGGATGCGTAGCCATTCATTCCTTGCCTCGCTCCATGGCGTTTCAGGCTTGATGTTTGCCATGCCCAGGATGGTCAGCACGCAGATGTCAGACTGCTGCTGCCTGGGTAGGCCGAGAGCTGCCAGCAGCTCCCTTGTCTCTGTCATGTGATCCATTGTCTGATGATGTTATTGCAGGTGGCTTCGCTCAGGTCGTTTTGTACCATCAACTGCTGACCCATCTCTATGATGGTGTCATGTGACGGTACCGGCATGGCGTTTATCTCTGTCGAGTTGACCTGTGTCGAGCCGTTTAAGATACGGTAGTAGCTGTCGTATAGGGTGCTGTTCAGCAGTGTATAGATGCCGTAGGCCTCTTCTGCTGTGGCACACCTGATGAAGTTTATCTTGTTCTGGGTGCCGATATGCTCATACTGGGGATAGTCGGTTGCCAGCAGGATGCCGCATTGCAGGCGGCGGTGTTCCTCCTTGGAGGTGAACCGCTTGACGAAGACATAGTTTCCGTTGGCTTGCAGGAATCCTGTCCGGTCTGTGACCATATATTCGCCATCCTCTCCTGCTGGCCACACCACCCTGCCGTTTCGGATATGGTGGGAGTAGAACAGTGGCACAGTCCCTTTGACGGCTCTGTTGCGCAGCACCTCACGGGTACGGAAGTCCACGATGATGCCTGTGTGCATCTTCATCTGAACGCTCTGAAGGGTGTCTGGGAGCCTGTTCAGTATTGTCAGCACCTGGCTTTCCTCTGGGCTTGTCACGAGAAAAACATATTCATTGGGTGCGACGACGGCATTGTACGCCACCTCATAGTGGCGCAGGTCGGCAAAGTCCGACGATGACGATGCCGTCATGCTGACGATCTCAGGACGTGTCACGGTCTTCCTTACCTTGATGATCATCGTTTCCTGGAGCACGCTCTCACCGTCGAAGACTTTCTCTCGTGAGTCGAAGATATGGATGTCCGTGATCACGCAGTTCCGGAATAGGAAGTTTCGGAAACGGGCGAAGTACGCCCCTGATGTCCAGGAACGCGGAATGATATACACCAGCTCACCTCCTGGGTGTAGCTGCTGTATGCTCTTAGTCCAAAAGAGAAAATACAGGTTCGGTGCGCCATAGCACACCTCTGGCAGGGCTTGTGCTTCAGGGGCATCTTTGGGAATTTTTAGATAGGGAGGATTCCCTATCACAATGTCATATATTTCCTCCTGCACTTCCTCCAGCAGGAAGTTGTCGGTGATGATATGATAGGTGATATTGTACCGCTTTGCCAGCTCATTGAGGTTTGCCGTCAATACCGGCAATACCTTATTGTCTATCTCATAGCAGCAGACAAAGAGCTGGCCGTCGTAGCCTTCAGTACGAAGGCGTTCTACCAGAGCGATGCTCAGCAGGCCGGAGCCTGCCCCTGCATCGAGAATGGATAGTCTTGTTTTCTCCTTATGAAGAGAAAACAGTCCTGCCATGAACTCAGCGGATTTTCGGGAGGTGAAGAACTGTCCGTACCTCTTCCGCTGAGACTTGGGTATCGACTCGACGAATGCCGCTGTTGCGGCGTATGCTTTTTCAATAGATGTCATTTCGTTGGCAAAGGTACGAAAAAAGACTGGAAAAAGAGTAATCTTTGAAGAAAAACTGCTTGTAGGAAATGTTTTTAAGTTGAAAGTTACATTTGGAAAAGTAGTTTTTGTAAATTGTCTTGCGATAAATAAAATACTTTTGCGAAGCATTTCTCCCGTCGTTTGAGTGTGATATAACAGTCATTAGTGGTGGGCCTGGCAAGGGAGAACATGCAGCATTGTCAAGGGCAGGAACAGGAGCGTGGTGACTTAGAGTAAGCCGTGTATTACCGAACAGGGAGAACGAATATTGCATGATGGTGCTGTAAACAGCTGAGTACTCGCCCTCTGTGGCGGTCAGCCGTTTGCAGCATGAGCAGGTGTGTATGATAATACTCTCCTGATCAAGTCAGGCATCATTCATTCTCACCGGTGATACTCAGTGTCTCTAAGGGTTATCACCACCCTCCAGAGAAAGCCCAATGCCGTATATTCTCCTGCAGCCGTAGAAGGTCGCCACTGGCGTTATGTCAGAAGAGGATGACGGGGTTATTACGAGATTAGCGAGGATGGTTAGGGGAAATGAGCATCGTAGGAACGATGCGCAGATAGATAGCCTTGGCTGTCTATCTGGAGGTGTCCGTCACCTTTTCCCGTAGAAAAAAGTCCCAGGCATCATCACGACGCAGGGACTTGCAACAAATAATTAACTAAAAACTATAAATATGAAGAAAAAACTATTCTATTTCTTTTTCTGTATCTCTCTTTCCGTGTAGCCAGTCATGGATAATCGACTGTAGCTCGTCTCTGGCTTCTTTGTCCTCAAAATGGCTTCCAAGCTGTCTCACTCTTTTCTTCAGTTCCTGTGACATTTCTGTTATTGGGTTTGATAAGTTCTCAAATAAGGTTATCTTTGGGCCATTCTTCTATGGCCGCCGTCGTGACTCCACGCTATCCGGTAGCGAGGATCGTCGTGTCTGGCACCGTCCAGCAGACGGCTCATCAGGAGGTAGTTTCTGACTATCTTCATGAAAGGTATAATCTCTGTCTCCTGCTGAGGGTTGCCGGTGATGGAATGTGCCTGGGCAGTTCCTGTCAGGATATCGTATTCCGTGACATGATAGAGCGCCGCCAGCAGCTCGATGACCTGATAGGGTACTTCATCTGTTTTTTGCCGTTCGTAGCTAAGATAGACCATCAGGTCGACACCAAGATATTTGGCGACCTGTTCCGCTGTATAGCGCACTTTCTTGCGCATGTTTTCGATGATATTCATATCATTGTATTATTAGTAATACGTATTACAATATATATTTAAACCTTGACACCTCTATTTTTTATTTTCTGGTACTCGCGAAGCGTGTCTTTCTGTCTCTCCAGCTGGTTGGAGTAGTACATATCCTCACTGACGTAGGTAAAGAAGCGCATGCTCGTCATGTTGAGGATCTGTCCGCGAAGCATCCCGCCACCTTGCATGAAGATGTCATAGGATGACAGTACATCCTTGGTGTATTTCTGTGAGGACTTATCCCCTTCGGTGTCACACCACCGCCAGCGGTTCATGATATTCTCCACTTTCTGGTCGAATGCCAGTTGCAGGCCTTTCGGTTTCAGGTATCGTTCCGTATAGCGGTTGAAGGCATGAGGTGTGATGTCCACGACACATCCCAGGCCATGGTTGCCAGGTGTCTGACGGAGGTAGTGATACAGTCCGTTTGGATCGAACCAGAACACTCCCCTGCCACAGTTGATGTCCTTCCCGTGTTTCAGGTCTTTCGGTGACATATCCTTGGGTGATTTCTCGATGGAGTATGTCGTATAGCAGAAGGCAAAGAATGACTTTCTTTTCTTCTGTTCCTTCGACCGGCACATGAATACCAGCCTCCAGGGATTGCCGTTATCCTCGAAGGCATAGCGGATAAAGTACGGGAAACGTGTCCCTCTGCTGAAGCGGTCTGACACGTCATCCATCACGCTGTCGAAGAGTCTCTTCGTCTTTTCCACGACCCTGAAGACCTCATGGAATTTCTCTTCATCATTCATGTTTTGTAGTATCATAGCCTTATATTTTTTAGTTTATCAATCATTTCAGAATCCGTATATCTCCTTGAACTTCCTGGCCATGGTGTAGAAGTTTATCATCTGCTGTCCCTCATGAAATGTCTGTAGCCATTTCCGTCGTGCATAGAGGATCGTCATGTTTTTCCTTTCCTCCAGTGCCAGGTTTCTGATGGCTATCCCTGCAGGGAACTTCTCCTCGGTCAGATAGGTGCAGTATGACTTGATATCCGTCATCGTCACCTGTCCTGTCGTCCAGCGGATGGGAATGAACAGGTCACGGAAGAGACTATAGTCACGGCTGAGATTGTCGAAGTGTCTCTTCAGCTTACTCCATGTGCTGTTGTTCCAGAATGTCAGTGTCTCATCCAGCCAGTAGTCCTTTTCCCATCTGCATGCTATCCGCTGTTCATATATGCGTGGTGCCCACTTCATATAGTTTTCAACGTCGTAGGAACACCCGCCGGCTGTTGCGACGGTATCTGCCGGATGCATCATCGACGTGATACCGGCCATGTTTCCCTGGTTGTTCAGCGTGCGGAATTTCGTGCCGTACCAGAGGTGGTCGTTTGTCGGTGTGCGGAAGGCATAGATGCCCAGGCTTCTCATCTTGTTCATAGTCCTGCCTTTTGACGATCCCAGTATGCAGAGCGCCAGCCCTGTGCCATATCAATAAGCCATACACGGTTTTCTTCCATCAGGAAGTCCACCGACCAGATGTTAGGTGCCTCTCCCGGCATCTGTAGTGTTGTGACTGTTGCCAGCGCCTTCTCTATCTGAGGACGATGTTTCTCAAACAAGCGTTTCGTCTCAGCGTCAAGTGTCGGATAAGCCGTCTCATAGACATATGCATCCTCTTGTTTATCCTCACCTCCGATATAGTAGCAGATGGCATCATGGCAGTAATCCCAGTCCCAGTAGTTAACGGCATATAGAAACTTATGAGTATCGAAATTATAGAATATTTGTATCTCCGGACGCAGGGGCATCCCATGGTAGATGGTGGGTGTCTCTGCTTTTTCCGGTTCGATATATTCACGCAGGATCAGCTCCAGGTAGCCGCATTTATCGTAGCAGATAGCCTCGTATTGGATGTTACAGATATTCTTGATAAGCTGCTCTTCGTCCGACTGATTTGTCACCAGGCATCCGTTTATGAAATTGAACTTATGCGAGTAGCATCCGTTTTTGATGAATATCTTGTGACCGTTCAGCCAGGGTGTCTGTTCTATGACCGGTATTATATGGTCGAGCACCCAACTGTCGATTTTCTCACTGTCACCCTCCTTTTCCTGGAAGAATGCCTTATACAATTCTTCGGGAACGGGGATGATGATTGACTTAGGAACTGATATTCCGTCATTATCAGCTATTTTCTCGATATGCGGGAACCAGTAAGAGAAGTTATTGGGGTTAGTGCGAAGGAAGCTCATAAGCTCCTCATGCATTCTCTGCTGCTCTTCCGGCGTTGGTTGTTTGAAATAAATGTCTTGCATATAAAAGTTATTTTCGATTAGTATTTTATATCTGATACGGCAAGAGACGCCAATATCTTCTGTAGTGTTGTAACGCTCTCAAAGGCATTATTCAGATCCTGTCTGCTGGTGTCCTCGCAGACTTCATATCCCGTTTCCAGGCGACGTTCCATATTATAGATGGCATCGTCGATGTTACGTCTGATATATTCCAGGGAGCGACGTGATTTCTTCAGTTGTTCGATATACTTTTCTGAAGTAATTTTTCCGTTACTGTCATTCTCCACCACCGTAACGTCACCGTTGATGATGATCTCACGCTTTTCATCACTGTCACTACCAGCCAGCCTGTGTTCGATGTAAGTAGCGTTTTTGCCCGTCATTGTGATTTTTCTTGTCATAATCTTACCATTATTTGTTACCACAGATATTTACGTCCCATTCTATGATAGATAGCCAGAATACGCATAGCCCTTGGTGAATCCCAATTCGGGTCTGCTGTCGTTGCCAAACGGAAGGCCTGTTCACGGAGCTGGGCGAAGGACTTCTTAAATGTCACGTCCGTGCGGAGTGTATGGAACATCTTTCTCATGATTATCCCTCCCATTTTGTTTTGGAAATAGCACCGTTTTCTTCGTCCGCATGGCTCAGATGGTTGTTCAGAGTATCTTTTGTCCATCCACCTTCAGGAGAGAGAAGCGCTTCCCTGACGCATTCCTCGCTGCAATAGGCATCAGAGTCATTGACCAGATAGCCCTCATATATCGGCTTGCCACAGTGTTGGCAGATACGGATGGTCTTCAGCCCATTGCTCTCGATGATAGAATCACGGAGCTGGGGATATTCGATAAAGGACTTACAGATCTGAGCAGCCTCTTTTTCGCTATACCCTTTATTTTTCAGTTCGTCCTTAACAGTGGTATTGATATACTCCTGCATCTGGGTTGTGGTTATTTCAGTGAAGCGGAAGGGGTTTTTGGTAGCCTTACCGTTGAGTTGATCAGCGATAAAAGCCTTGACATCCTCAATGGTCTTACCGTCCACTATTAACTGGATGATGTCACCCAAGGCAGTCTGGTAGCCCATATAGGCCGAGCCTACCTCATGGTCAAGTTCCTTACGTTCCTCCTCAGTCAGTGGGGAATAGTTGTCATACACCTGCTGTGCCAGCTCTTTACGCTTGCTAATGTTTCTCAGTGTTGTCATAATCATTTATTTTTATTTGTCAGTATAATGGATTATCTTATGCTTCAGTATGATAAATTTCACGGGCTGTCTTCTCAAACCACTTGTCGATATCGCCGTCTGTCATATCCACCTCTTTCAAACTCTTACGGTAGTTCTCTGCCAGGCTCTTCATTTCAGTGGCAAAGATCTGTTTGAATATTATCTGTTTGATATGGTTCAGTCTATTGCCGTAGATGATGCCTTTCTCCAGGATTTCATTATTATAGTAGAAGAATTTATTACCTTCCTGAATAACTTCCTGTGGTGCCGATGGGATGCAGTTTTTAATATTATTACCAGAAAAGCCCAGCTTACGCCAGTCACCTACAGTAACATAGCTAAAGCGATCCGTTTCACCGTTGATGATGAGATAGTCGAAGTACACCGTTGTATCATCCGTTATGGTGGTGTCCTCACAGATTTTGTCACGTAGTTCATTCCATGCAGCAGCCGGTATAACGACTCCTATCAGGGTAGCGGTCATTACTTTCTGGTCTTTGTTGTATCTGACGCAGAAGTAACCAGTTGAGAATTTTGTTATTTTCGTATTCATATTATAATTTGTTAATTATTTATTGCGCTGTTGTTATTGAACTTATCGGGTATCGAGAGCTGAAAGTCCTTATTTTCTTTTTTTTGGAATTTTTCATCTGTCACCACCCTTTCAAAGAACTCATCGGTACATCGTTTCACTGTTTTAGCCTTTTTTCTTGCCGGTATATCAGGGAGAGGTTCTAAAGGCTATAAGCCAAGGAATATCAAGTAAAAAATCAGGAATACCCAGATTATGTAGTAATCTGCGGAAGGCTGCCTGAGCTTTTTATGCCGATACTTTAGCCTGTTCATTGGCGACAGCCTGCCTCTCCATACCTTTGCAAGGGAAAATGGCGTGAAAAAACAGTCAACGTCGAAGAGTTTCCGTTGTTGTGGTGGCAGTATGGAAATCCGTAAGGAGAGGATGGCGTCAGTCATTCTGTCTTTTCATGATTGTTATTTATCTGATGTGTTGCTTGATACCAGGCCGTCTGAGGATGGTCTGCAGTGAACCTGCTCAGGCTCGGTTCCGATGTCGTCAGTCCTGAGTAGGCGGTTATAGTGCGATAGCTGTTATCAACGGCAGAGTAGTACATAGGGGTATGTGTCTTGTAAGGCACTGCCTTTTCCATCTGTCTATTGAACTGTTCCATCAGTGTCTGGTCTTCGCACAGGCGACTGATATAGTCGCCAAAGTCGAAGAACATGGTCGGTGTATAACCGTCCATAGTCTGTAAGGCAGCTATCATGTTTTTATCAAAAGTAAAGCTTTTGTTGATGTCACGGACAATGGCTGCCAGGCCGTCCAGCTCCCTACAGTCCGTGATTGCTATCGTGCCGCAAGGCACTGTATAGCTGCTGTAGAATGAAAGGAACGTGTTACACAGCTCTGCGTAGTTGACCGTTCCGGTCAGATAGGGAGCACATTGGTAATACGGAAATCCGTATTTCATGATTTCCGTCGGGCAGGCTATGAGGTAGTCCGTGACGTCCTTCAGGTCGTAGGCAACCTCCACCGATGACATATAGCAGTCATCGAAAAGGATGTATTCCATGTGCATGGAGGCATCGGCTATGGCCTTTGCCAATGTGGTGACGTCGATCTGATATTCCGGTGTCATGCCGCCGAACCATCTCGTCTGAGGCCCTTCCGTTTGTTCATAGTGCATCACAGAACGACGGGCACTCCTGCTATTGGCTGTTGCCGATACCGGCAGCCAGCCCAGCCCGTGTGATCCGATGATGAGTGAGTAGCGCGGGGCAGGCACTATGTTCCTGATATCGTTCAGGAGTGTCGTTATAGCTGCTTCGCTGGTGAAATCCGCATGCGGATAGGTTATCAGTTTGTCGCGGATTGCCTGCCCACGGTAATACGACATCTCGAAGAGTTCCGTTTCCGTCGGCGAGGTTGACATGGCCACGACAATTCTGCAGCTTTTAAGCTGGTAGTTTTCGACGGCTCTTTCAAGGTCTTTGATGTTCTCGACGAAAGTAGACTGGAGATTTGAAGACCAGGGCATGAAAACGATCATGGTATGGTCGTTTGGCGGCAGTTCCTCCAGCCAGTCCTCCTTATTGCATGATGTCAGAAAGAGAGAGGTGATTGCGGCTAAAAACAGTACGATTTTTCTCATTGTTTCCTATCTATAAAATTGTAACTTCACAAAGTTACGACAGATAGGAAACACAAAAGAAAATAATCAAAACTTTGTCTTGATTTAACTCATTTAAGACCGTTTTATGCTAAAAAACGGCTAATTAATCAATAAAAATGGGTTTCCCAGTATTTATAGTCCTTCATGTATTGCGGCTTCAGCATTCCTTTGGTCATCCATTCGTCGAAGACAAAATATTCCTGGAATGCCGGTACGTCAAAGTATTTCTTCCGGAGATTGAAGGCCTTATAGTGTGACAGGATGCCACAATAAGAGTTGACACGTGCGCGTATCAGCTCCAGGTCATCGAGCGTAGGCTGGCATAGTGCAAGTTGGTATTCCATTTCCTGTGCTACCCGTACGAACTTGTCAACAGTGCGTTGCCTTGGTACCTTGTAGTACGGTCTGACATATGCGCCAAGGTATTGGTTAGCACCAGTAGCTGGAGCATACTTAATTTTATGTGGATGAATCTCCACGTGTATCTTGTTATAGAAAAGCTCCTGTAACACCGGCTCCAGCTCTTGCAGGAACGCCAGTTCCCTGTGTATGGCATAGTGGTCATCGACATAGTGACCGTAATGTCTTATTTTCAGGATGCGTTTTGCATCCTGGTCTACCTCGTTCAGAAGGACATTGGAGAGCATTTGCGAATCGATGTCACCGATGACCAGTCCATGTCCCGGAGGACTGCAAGAGAGCCGTTTCTTGTTAGGCAGTCCGTCCCAGTTTTCGGGACTGCCAAGGCGTATGCAGTCATCTGCAGGGTTACGGTCAAAGAAGCAGTGTAAGAGCCATTCACAGAAGAATGGGTCTATTCGTTCAGACCACAGTCTGCCGTCAGGTGATCGTCTGTCAAGATGTGTATATATCTTATCCATGACGATATTCATGAGCAGTGCCTTGTCAATACTCATAAAATAGCCTGAGAGGTCTATCATCAGGACATGAGCGTCGTATCGGAAGTTTTCGGTACAGGATCGGATATGGTGGCAGAAGCGCTCCATTCCGAAATGCGTACCCTTTCCTATTCTACATGAATAGGTGTCATAGATCAGTAAGGTATCGAAAAGCGGTGCCAGATAGTTATATAGCATGTGCTGTATAACGCGGTCGCGGAACTGCGAAGCAAAGACCTCGCGCTGTACGGGATCAAATGTGATGAAGCAGAACGCAGGTAACGGTTTATATGTTCTGTTGATAAGTTCAGGGTAAAGCTCTTCAAGGTTTACCTCTTCTTCCTCTTCGAACTCCAGCTGTGCAAGCGTGTTACGCTTGTAGCGCCTGGCATCGAAGTATGCCTGGTAGAGGTCGTCACGTATCTGTTCCTCTGTGATTGTCATGAGAGTTTCGAGAAAAGGTGTGGAGAGGACGACCCGGACGCTGTAATTGCCACGACAGGCCGAACGGAGAAGCCGTTAGCCCGATTGTTGTTGTTCCAGTTGAAGTTGCTGCTGTTCAAGTTCAGATTACGGGCGTTGGTGTCGCTGTTGGCTGAAGAAGACCAGCAGTTGCCGTTGCTCGTCACATTGTTGAGGGACGTACCACTACTGTTGTTGCGATAACCGGCAGCCGGAAACGGGAGTGACTTCTTATCTGTATGACAATCGGGACACACTTAAGCGAACCGACTGCCAGACCCTCCCCAGGAAACATCAACTGGTTTGGATATAACCTAACGACCAGCCCGTGGCCGTCGGGTGAGTCACCGAAATTACACAGTCTGTGTCCGGACCTCTCTGTCAGCCCCTGCCGACTGTCCGGAACAATCTCCTGCAAATGTCCTTAGTCCACCTCCCACCTTTATTTTATTCTTGTGAGTTCTTATTGACATCACTGGTGTTATGGAACTCACTCCATATTCTCATGTTCACAGACAATTTAGAAGTGTATTGTGATATGATGCCATAGTCCTTAGTAGAGAGATCGCCGAAATCTTTCATGGCTCTAATTACAATGATAGTTTCAAGAACGAGGGCGAAGGTGTCAGGTAGTATTGACTTGGGTTTCACCTGCCAGTACACCAGCTCGATATCTACCATGATCTTTTTCAGGTTTGCCGTCACCTCTCTGGCTATTGCCTTTCCGTCGCCACTAACCTTACGGAAGCGGAAACGGCATTCCTTATAGCTATCGAAGGCAGCTTTGTAAACAGGCAGTACGAAGACACCATCCGTTTTCTTCTTACGTGGTTTTTTCTTCTTTTTTCTTTTCTCTTCCCCTTCCTTACTGCCGGCTTCCTTTATGGGAGCAGCAGGTATCAAGGCAGGAGTTTCTTCCTGTTTGTCTTCCGGTGCAGGCTCTTTGTCGTCAAAGAGGTCAAACATATCCTTAATCTGATAATCCTTCATTTTTGATCCGTTCTTGAAGTGAATTTAGATAGTTGAGTGCCTGCATCGGCGTATAGTTAGAAAGTTGCTGGGACATAATATCGCCTATGACAGCCTTTATTTTATAGTCAGTACCGTTATTTGGCGTGTTATCTGGTGTCTCTTGAATAGAATCCTGTGTAGTTACACTGGATTGGACCTCATTTTTTCCCTGTTTATTTTCCTGTTTCTGGAGGTTAGCCTCTATGGCTTTATTCTTCCATTCATTATATTTTTCCTCTGGAAAGTCAGTTGGATTTTTTCGTATGAGGGTATGAACGAGAAGGTTATCTTCCTCTTTCTTGGAATAAGTGAAGTCGGAGTGATTTATATAGGATGATATACTGTTTTTAGGGAAGCCCATCATAACATAAGGGCCACCGTATTCCTTATTGTTATAAACCAATGCTTCCATTGGCTTAAAAGTCAGGACAAACATGAATGCCGACCTTTCATAGACCTTAATAAACTTACTGGCATCCTCATACATGACGATATTACCCGTCAGGTTCTTCTTTTCGTTCTGTAATCGCTCTATAAATTTCATATGCTGTCAATGCTACAGTTAATAAATGTACCTATAAGGCTGCAAATATAGTGATTTTAGACATAAAAAAAAGGATTCACCCCCCCCCCCCCGTTAACATCTATTAACTTAAAATATTTCTATTGGGAAGAGTACCAAATGGGAGGATTTTCTTAAAATTCCCCGCTTGCGCGGGGTTTAGAAGTCTCTGGTCTTTAAATGACCAGAGACTGTGAAAGATTTAAATTTTAAATTATTTTTCCACGACAGGCCGAACGGAGAAGCCGAAAGCCCGATAGTAGTAGTACCAGATGAAGTAGCTGCTGTACAAGTCCAGATAACGGGCGCTGGCGTCGCTGTAGGCTGAAGAAGACCAGCAGTAGCCGTTGCTCGTCACATAGCTGAGGGACGTACCACTACTGTAGTAGCGAAAACCGGCAGCCGGAAAATGTATAGCAGGAAAATGCTTCGTCCAAGTACGCATATAGTAGGAGCCACTCCATGTGGCATTACCTGTGTTCGTACCACCGTTAGTCATGTAATAGTACAAGTTACCACGAGGCACACAGTAACCTGGAGGACACGGATCATAAATGGTCTTGACCGTATATCCGGCATAGTTACCCGATGAAGTGACAGTGGTCTCGTAGGCGTCCCACAGGTTGTATTGATTCGAAGCATACGGGCCGTAGTTGGAACTATTGTAATAGTGTATGGTCGGGTTCCTAATGGTGGTAGCGATAGATACCGATGAGCTGCTATGCGTCAATGCCGTACCAGCGTTGCCATTGACGTCGTAGACGGCGTGTGCAGAGTTGGCGTTACCCGTTGAAGGCTGTTCAGGATCCTTACGTCCCCACTGGTAGTAAGGACAGTACCCATAGGATGTCGGAGTATATTCCTCAGCCTGAGGTAAGTTCACGGTGAATATCAACGGTGTACCACTTGTTGGAATCATCTTCACGACACATGAGTTCTCGCTATAGGTATTTTTCGTAAACGATCCCACCCATCCGAGGTTGACAGGTGCAACCTCATAGTCATAACCTGCATTGCTGATGGTGGTATTAGCAGCACTGGTGTACCAATCCGGGCATGCCCAGATATGCCATGACCAGAGCACCTGATTAGAGGAGTTTCTGATGGCAACAACAGCATTTCCGCATGGTGCACTCTCCGGCACGGTGAATGTAAGGTAGTCACCGCTGACACCCACTGCCGTGATAATCCTGTTAGCATCCTGCCACAGCAGTACGGCATTATTAGGTGTCTCGCTGTTATTCTTAATCCATGGATCAGTAATCTCCTGACCTGAAGAGTTCAGGAAGGGAGAAAGGAAGTCAGCGCCGCTTCCCGACGGTGAGAATGCCGGTGTGTTAGTTGTTCCGTTCTTGATAGCATTGCCATAGACCAATGGCAGCTTATAGGTACCGCCTTTATGTATCATATAACTGTTAGCTGTCGTGCGTGAGCAACTGTTACCATTCACGTCATGCAATGACAGGTCATAGTCAGATACCGTTCCAGAAGGCAGTGTAGTAGATACTACAGTTCCTGATGTTGTAGGATTAAAGCTGACGAGCAAGGTTGTATAATCCTCTCCGTCTTTTTCCGAGACATTCAGCCAGGACGGTTTCGTTGTGGAATAGGTTGAACCTCCGTTAGTAGAATATTGCAGCTCATAGCTGCCGGTGATAGTCTCCAGGCGCTTGTAGTAGAACTTTCCGCTTGATGCCTGCATCGTCTGGCCACCGACGGTGGTGTTTGTGCCAGGTCGCATGATATAATAGAAGTTACCGTCCATCTCATAGGGAATATTTCCCGTGAAGATGATACCCATTGTCAGAGCAGTACTCTGGTCATAGCTATAATACCATTTATTATAGGACGGTACCAGCTGGGCCATAGCCATCTTATGGGCCATGGTGAACCTTACCACAGGAACGGACTGGTTGACACCACGGGCAGCCAGAAGGTCCGAGGCCTCGAAGTTCTCAACATCAGACTGGTCTACGGCAATAGGCCAATGTGTGATGAATGAAGCAAACTTATCATTTGTATCATCGTAGGGGTTACCCTCGAGATCCTCTGTCACCGGTGCGCTGCTGCTGTCAAAAGAACAGGAGTTACTTGTCAGTGTTGCGCTGGAGTTATAGGGATAGTAGGCATAGTAGGTATATTCATGAGAATAGGTAACGTCTGATTCCGGCATCCAGTGTCCTTCAGCGTTTAAGGTGAATTTCACGTTATTGGCAATCAGCGTACTGCCGTTCATTCCGTATACACCGATCTCATCACCTGCCACGAAGGTTTCCTTGGCAGTACCCCCACCGGTAGAATATGAGGCACGGGAACCAGAGACGTCACTCGTAGTGACTTCGATAGTCAGCGACCGGCTGTTGTTATTATCCGGCTGGGGCTGGCCATAATAGTCATCTGCATTACAGCCTGTCATCAACAAGGCTGTCATTGCAGCGTAGAACAACTTAGAAAATTTGTTTGTTTTCATAATCCTATATATTTTATTGTTTGAGTCTTAATTTTCCCTTTGCCAGTCGGAAATTCCACCGCTGATAATTCGCTCGATAGGCTGCTCTTCAGGAGTCCAGCTTTCCGTATTTATTCCTGTAGCATAGTTTATATAGCCTACCTGGAGTTCCCAATCCGATATATCAGTTCCGTCATCCACTTCGAGGTTTGATTTCAGAAGGAGTCTGAACTGGTATGTTTTTCCGGCCTCCGCTGTATAGTCTTCAGCGAGGTCGCAATAGAAATGTCTGTTTTCCCCACCACTGGTGACATAGAGGTCAAGCATTCTCTTCCCTTGTGCAATGGTCTGGGGTATGAGCAGAAAATGGTTTGTCGTTCCGGTCAAGTCCAAGGTTGTACCAGATGCGACATTGCTTCCAACAGTCAGCACGAAGTCCTGCGTGTCGCCTGTTGTAGTCCATGTATTTTCCTGTAAGGTTCCGTTACGGTAGAAATTCTTCACCGTCACGCTGTTTACAGTCACAGTCTCTGTTGTAGAGTTGTCAAGGATGAATCTCAGATCCGAACATTTATGTGCGAAGGTAAGACTTACCGTTGCCGTCGGATCAGCACAAGAGACGTCAGTCAGCTGTGCCGTCATGATATCTATCTGCGAAGCTACACTGACAGGTGTAGAATACGCATATATAGGTGCTCCTGTCGTCAATGGCGACTGGATGGTCAGATTGGCATTGCCGTAGGGATAGTAGGCAAAGAACGATATCTCGTTAGTTGTCAGTGGCCAATAATATTCCGTATTGGTGTTTGGCAATGCCGATATATTATAAAAATAGTTTCCGCACCCGTAAGAGGTATAGGTGCCAGACGCTGGATATGTAGAAGATGAAACGCCAAAACCTTCGTCAAGCGATGCCACCACCGCCTGTGTGCCTCGTGTCCAGTTGTTGTCTTGGATATTGAATTTCAGATAGCCTTCGCTATTTTTATGATACTGTTCCAAGTCCTCTGTACATGCTGTCAATACCGGTATTATTCCTATTGACAGGAGGCAAGCCATAGAGAATATTATTTTTTTCATATCCTATTCTTTAAAAGTTAAAATAACGGGCGACAGGAAAGTTGGTTGAGTTCCCTGCCGCCCGGATCATGTTTCCATGACTATTGCCTTACGGCACGAGAGAGAGTGTTTACACACTAAGATTAGAACTCGACATTCTTGCTTGCATCAGTCCAGTTAGCAATCGAGGCCTCGAAGGTGATGGGGTGCATCAAGTTGTCACCGAACTTCAATGTGTAGGTGTATTTCGTGCTGGGTGCCCAAGTGGTAGATTCCAGAGGAATGTACACGTTGGTATTGCTTGAAATAACCTTGTTGACATTGTCACCATTGGCATACAGGTCAGCGTTCACTACGAAGTATGTACCGGCAGTAGGAGCAGTCTTCTGAGAAACGTTAACAGCGTTAGTAACTCCAGTGCAGGTAACAGAAGTCTGAGGCAGGATCATCAACTGATAGTCACGGCCAGCGGCATTGTCGGCCTGTCCAGAGATAGCATCAGCAAGAACGGAACTTTCGGGACCATCTGTATTATTGTCCAACTTAGTAACAGTACTGTTAACAATGTTGGCAGCATACGTCTTGGTCTGTCCGTCACCCTCACCGTTGATGACTGCTGAGAAAGCGTCTGTAGCGGCTGTATAGGTGATAGTACCTTCAGAAGCCACGTTCACCAGCTTAATGCTCTTCACGACAGCCTTGTGAATGGTAGTCTCATGGTCAATAACACCCTTGAATACCAGCTGAGAGAGAGCGTGCTTGAAGGTCAGAGATGCATTACCGCTTGTCAAAGGAGCCTGATTCTCGATAGAGGCAATCATAATGTCCTTCTGGTTATCAGAACCATAAACTCCAGCTGACTCAGTTGTCAGAGGAATGTCAACATCTACAGTCATCACAGGCTTAGAGTAAACAGGACTCTCAGGGTCTGTGACATCGGCTGCAGCCTGGCTGATACCGATTGTACCGATACCGCCGCCGGTCTGAGGAGTCAGGGCTACGAAGTTCAGGTTGTACTCAGGCCAGAAGTAGTCGGCTGCTGCCTTGAAGTAACTGTTAGTTCCGTCCCAGGTATGTTCCAGACCAGCGGTAGGACCACCCATAAAGAAATCAGCAGCAGAGCTGATAGCCGTCAACTTAGTTGCGTCGAAAGCCCATACAGACATACCGTCAGTCTGGATGTCGGCTACTGAAGCATCATAGGCACGGGTAGCTGTAGCACCGTCCAGGTATGCGTTGAACGCTACACGAGTAGGAAGGTCAATAGCAGTGTTACCACCTGCGTTGTCTACGTCGTCATTGTTACTGCAAGCTGTGAAGCTCATTCCGAACACTGCAGCCATAGCTGCGAGAATAATAAATTTCTTGTTCATAATAAATAGAATTAAATTAAACAATAAAAGTAATAAACACTAATTATGCTGATAAATCTAAAATCCTATTGGTTTGACTACATTATCCCAGTCATCGATATTCAAATCCCATCCGTTATGAATATAATCTTTGAGATCTATATCCAAGTCCGGGATATCAATAGAGAGGATGTCGGCATCTTTTCCTATCTTCCTGATCAGGTCTGAGATGTCTATTTCTATAAAGACATTTCCTCCTGTTGTCCAGAAAAATAGCGTAGCCTTATGTTTCGACCCTTCCAACTCTTCAGGTTCCAGTCCGAATATCCAGAAGTGCGCTGTGACAGTGCTGTCTGCCGCGTTACTGCGTGCTGCGAAAATCACCGTTGAAGGATCCGTCACACGGTTCTCATAAGCCATATATCTGCGTCCTGCGACGTTATCGATGGCACCTTTTACCTGACGTACCATTTCCAGTCCTGCTATTCCTCCGATGTTCACGTCTACGGTCACTACCATGCTATCAGGTATCATGACTATCTTCTGAGGACTGTTATAATTCACCTTCACCCCTAACATATTTCCGTGAACCATATAGTCGGGATAGTCCAGTATCTTTTGTCCCGGATAGAGAGAGTCCAGCAGGTTTTGTATGCCGAGCCCGTTCTGAGGGTTGAATACCGGTGTAGTGGCATTGATATTTTCCTGTCGGCTATAGTCATTGAAATATACATGGCTGCCGTCGTTATTCCACGCCGTGATATTATATTCTCCTGGTGTAATATATATTGTTGATGTGCCGTTGCCGACATCACAGCGCTGGTAGCCGCTTTCATTATCGCGATAGAACATCACCTGCATACGTGTGGGAATACTGTCCACATTCTGCCAGTCAAAGGAAATCTCTACGGGAACCCTGTTATCCGGCTCCTGTCCGTCTACAAGTTCCTTGTATTCACAGGCCGTCATTGCAAGAGCTGTTACAACGAGCGCCATCCAGGAACGTGCTATCTGAAACATATCTTTATTCATATGGCCCATGTATTATTTATGATTAAAACTATTTAAATTCCAAACCAGTGTAGCCTCCAGTTTCGTTGGTCCGAAATATTTCAGCTTCTTGGTCTTGTCCCTTGTATAATATCCACCATAGGGATGATATACATCGTATTTACTCTGGAGGTAGCCGATACCGATAGTAAAGTCCACGCTCAGTCTTTTTGTAAGAGGCAGTGAGTAGCCGTAGCTTGCTCCGATACTCCATGTCTTGGAAAGATCGTTGGACTGGTAGCCGGTACCGCCAAATTCAAAGTCGTATGTCGCCATGATACCGTAAAGTCCTACATGATGACCGCTAAAGGGAGTGTCCTGTTCCTTATTTCCAAGGTAGTAGCGTCCTTCCACATGGAAAGCATAGTCAGACCAATAGTGGTGCTTCTGGTTGTTATTCCACCATGCACCCACGTAGTCAGCGAGGAAAGCCAGTCCGAGGTCGGTCTGAAGCTCAACTCCGATATTAGGAGAGAGTGCCAGCCAGTATAAGCCGTTGGTGCGGAACTGTACCGCCGTCGGTTTCTCCTCGAAGTCATACACCATCTGTGCCTGTGATGACGTTATGACGGTCATCATCAGGACCAATATGAGTGCAAGGCTTTTTACGGATGTCATTGTCGAAATTTTCATATCTTTTATTATTGATGATTATCTTCTGATGTTTCTTCTGAATCATTATCTGTTTTTATTTCTTCTGCTTCACCCTCTTCAGATGAAGAGTCTGTATTCTCCATTAGGTTGTCCGTCGTAGAATTACTTTCCTCGATGGCTTTCTTCATCTTCTTTTTCTGCCAGGGGAATATCCATTTATATTTTGTTTTCTCCTTGACAGAAGTTTTCTTATTTTCTTCCTCTGGAGCATCTTTTTTCTCGCTATAGTATATATTATAGGTGTTATTCTTCACCCTTTGCATATTCTGCATGATTCTCTGTTTTTCCTTTGCCAGTGCGGTATTATCCTCGAAGTTCTGAGAAAGTAGGTTACCCTGCTCGTTAAACACCTTATAGATGTCACCCTCATAGAGGTTCAAGGCAAAGTACTCTGCTATCGGCATCTTCCCTGCGAGGTTCCTATAGTCGGGGATGGTATAGATGTCGTAGAGGTATTTTTCTATCTGACCATATTTTACCCAGAATAACGGATAGCGTACCGGCTCGTCTGAGAACTCGTCTTCCATAACGATGACAGGACATAGAGCTATCACCCTTGTTGAGAAGGAAGAGTTAATGGCATCGTAGTAGATGGCCTCCTTCAGGTAGAATGTCGTTACCTCCGCATATGGAACATCGTTTTTGTCAATATTGATGACGTTATCGTCAGAGGTGTAGTTGATATGGAAATCATCGAGGATATTCTTGATATCCGTCTGATTTCGTCTGGTCATTCGCTCGTTACCGTCTATCTCATATTTATAGAGGTCTATCTTACGTGCTACTGCAAGCTCGAACATCTTGGCAAAAAGGCCTGTTGTACCGTCCTCCTGGTTGCTACCACTGTACAGTCCGGCATTATAGGGTTTTGTCAGATCCAGTTCTCGGTAAACATCTTGCCGCCATTCTATTGTTTCGTCATCCATAGGCACCCCTACAGGCCAGTCACGCTGTCTGACTGTATCCTGCGCCAGTATTTGTGCCTCGCTATTCAAGGTAAATGCTGTAATGATGGCAAGTATGTATAATCCTCTGGTCATATTTGAATATTTAATCATTTTTTAAAATACAGATTTGCTGTTATTTGTACTCCATGAACATTTTCAGAGACTCTTGTATAGAGCATCCCATTTGAACGGTCAATAGTAAGAGCCAGCTCGTTAACTGATGAGCGTGTAGAACCTCCTCCAAGATCAGTGTTAAAAGTCAAACCATTATTAAAACCGTTGTCAGCATCTTCTTTAATGATAATATTGTCGCCATTGATTGTATAACTGTCCACATCTCTTTTCCATGATGATGAGCCGTTACTATTCTGCTGCCAATATTCAGAAATCACCTTTCCGTCTTTCTGGAATGTCATTTCTACATATAGGCTCGAATATGCGTTGTTTTTGGTAACATTGACTATATTCTCCCTGCCGTCTGTTGAATAGACAGAAACATGATGGCTACGCCATGTACCGATGACATACGTTTTCAGGTCTTCCGACGTTACCGAGTCATCTTGTTCACACCCAGACAATGTCATCGACAGCATCATCAGGGTGGCTATCAGCCATATGTTATGTAATTTCTTCATTCTATTCTATTTCATAATTAATTCCATTGACGTCTTCAATTTTCTCTCGATACCGTCAGGGCCTATTACCGTGACACGGGAGATATAGAATCTGCGGTTACGTGCCAGCTTCTGGAAAGCCTCTTTCTGACGCTCCGTGAAGCTGCTGCCTTCTGAGGCCATGGGTACTGCGTTACCCATACGGTCGAAGAATACCGTCTCGAAGTTCTTCACGCGGAATGGTACGTCGAGGATCCCGTCATCGATAGCAGCACCTATTCCTCCAGCTCCTGTAAGTGCCGTGCGGTTGATGGCACCGCCGAAATACCGCTCACTGTTTCCTTTTTCATCCTTGATGGTGATGTATGTCGTAGGCTCCGGAAGTCTGCGTACACGAAACTCATACTGAGCCATTTGCTGTTGTTTACCAGAGGCATTAGAGAACACTGATATTGTTGCCTTGCCTATCTTACTGGGTCTCGCTATATATTTTCCCTCTGCTGTTTTTGTCAGGCTGCCGCCGTCCATGGTGGCTGTTACCTGTGACAGAGGAACCCCTGGGACGCTCACGCTGATAGGGTTGTTATACCCTGCATAGAGCACGTTCATCAGGTCTGACGATACCGTTGCCGTCGGTTCCACTACGCTGTAAGGCTGTGAGAAGCTGCGACGGATCAAGCTGCCGTCCTTGCCAGTCGTCTGTAGATAGCCCTTCAGGTTGAAGTCACCCGTCCTGGTGCATACCGCTTCGAAGATATTACCGGACAGTCTGGTATTCTCCTCTCCTACATATATCTCAGGCACCTGTGTGGTGTCTATCGCTGCCATGACGATATTTGCTGTGAACTTGTCACCTCTCACGATCGTCTGGCTGTTGGGTATTACTAAGGCCTCCAGGCTGTTCACGCGGACGTCACCGGCATCGATGTTCGTCATCAGCGTGTGCAGCACCTCACCTTCCGTATAGCGAATGTCGCTTTGTAGCTTTGTGAGAAATGTCAACACTGCCACTGCAGGCATCTCCTCGAAGTAATACTCCTTCCAGTTTTTATTCTCCTTGCTCTGGGGAACCTCTGTGGAGAGGTTGGCGCTTATCACCGCTTTCTTATGAGGATCCTCTACCATTTTCAGCATCTCCTCGCGGTAGCTGTTGATGGAGTTATAGAGTTTGTCTCCCCACTCCTTACCAGGTGCTATCATCACCTGTGCGGCAGCTTCCAGCGACTCCTTATTCTTGATGTTGTTAACATCGGCCTTAGAGCCATCTGCCTCAATGGCTATCAGACGTTTAATTTCATTGATAAGGTCAAAGAGAAACTGACTCTTTTCCTTCACCAAGTCTGCCTTCATGTACCATTCCTTGGTCTTGGCAGCATTCGATGAATATTGTTTGTCGAAGGCATCATAGAGAGACATGTTCTCCTTGGTCGTCTGCTCGGTTGTCCGTGCCAGGCTCTTCTCAACGATTGAGAAGCCCTCCAGCACCTCCGAAGAGACGTTCATCGCCAGCATGGCCATCAGTACGACGTACATCAGGTTGATCATCTTCTGACGTGGGGATATCATTCTTTTCTTGATTGCCATCTTCTTGATTGTCTTTTAAAATCCTGCCCGATGCCCTTTGAGACTCCGGGCAGGTTCCAACAAACTACTTTACTTAAATAACTAACTAAACAAATGTATGAATCAACTATTAAACAATGAAACCTTTATGCTGATGCCACCTGTCCGCTGGCGCACAGTATCTTACTCTCCTGGATTTCTACTACCTGCATGGCAGGCTTGATGTAATTTCTCTTCATAACCTTACTGTTTTACATTGTTGAACCTTCTTTTACCTTCACTGCTTCTACCATTCTCTGATAGACCTTATTCAGCTCCTCCAGTGTTGAAACCAGTATTTTAAGTTGCTGATCTATGCTGTCGATAGCTACCAGTTGAGAGCTGGCTTTCTCCAGCTGTCGCTTATATATCTCTTCAATAGCATTAAGTGTCTTGCGCATCTCTGCCGTTTCTTCCGTGTCAGGCAGTTTCTCTGATAGCTGCTGGGCTTGCTGAAGACGCTCGGTATACTGTCGGTGTAGATTTTCACTTTGACAATCATCATTCACCACAAACGTCTCCGCATCATCCTTCTTGTGGACTTTATCTTTTGTCAGATCCATCCCGTCAGCCTGTTTGTCGAAGGGCCGGTCGAAGGCAGAGATGAAGAATACGAATACCTCCGTACCCATGCCGAGGAACAGGAAGAAATTTGCTCCTGGCAGGTGGGTTAGTTTAAACAGTGTACCCAGAATCACAATCGAGGCCCCCCATGAGTAGGCGTAGTTCAGGAATGTCTGTCCCGGAACGCTGTCCATCCATTTCTGGAGGAGGTAGATGATGTTATACTTACTGTATGTTGCCATAATGAAACCTTTATATTACTTGCGTTTGTTGAATGCTATCGCCGTCGCTACCAGAACTATACATGCCAGCACGAAATTCTGTTTGTTTTTGAACTTCTGTTTGTTTTTGAACTTCCGTATGATTGTCTGAGTATCCATATTCTTATATTATTATACTGTTATTTTCTCTTCTTATTCAGGCTGCTCTTGATAAGCACGCTCTTCTCTGACGGCTTGGCGGCGATACTCTGAACACAGCGGAATCCGATGTACGAGCGAGGCTGGTTCTGGTATTCTGCTGCTCTCCAGGCTGACTGGATATGACTCTCTGAGTCTTTCCAAGACCCTCCTCTGACGCTCTTACGTTTCAGGCGGTAAGGATCTTCGATGGCGGCATTGTATTTCAGCTGAGGATTGATATTGTTCATATTCTGTACGCCTGCTGCAGTGTATGCCGTTGAAGTCCATTCTGCCACGTTGCCTGCCATGTCATACAATCCGTTGCTGTTCGGCTGGTAGGTACCCACCTTCGAGGTGATGATGTTACCGTCCTTGGTAAAGTCACCGTCATCCGGCATGAAGTTCGCAAAGAACATTCCCTTGTTTTCTCCTGCGACGTTCTGTTCCCAGGGGAACTCGTTTTGTCTTATGCCTCGTGCTGCAAACTCCCATTCTGCCTCTGTCGGTAAACGGAACCTGCGTAGGTACTTATCCTGTCCTGTGATACCCATCCGTTCCGTGCGCCATGCACAGTAGGCGTTGGCCTGCTCCCAGGTGATGCCCACTACCGGATAATCCAGATAAGCAGGGTCAGAGAAGTAATATGCCGTATAGGTATCGTTGTCACTGTTGGGGAAGTCGTTGATCCAACAGGTTGTGTCCGGGTAGATATTGACGATGTACGTATTCAGGAAGTCATAGTCACCGGATAACGGGCGTTCGATGGTCTCACGGACGATATTGCCGTTCTTGTCGATATATGCCGTATCTTTCGAGATCATGGTTATCTCCTGTTCGTCTATCTTCATATCGGTGTTAAGGATGCGCTCACGGGGATCCAGGCGATACTTACGCTTGTTGGCAGCCGTATAGTCATATTCCTCATAGCAGTAAACCATCTGCCTTCCATCCAGCTTTTTCTCGCCGGTCACGGGGTTGGTGATATACAGACTCTCCCTGACGCGCTCGATGTCACCCTCATAGTAGGGATCTTCCATGCGCTGTGCTATGATGGAGTCGCAGATATCGTTGATAAACGCCTTATACATACGGTTGGTCACCTCTGTCTTATCCATCCAGAAATCATCGACCGTGACGTTACGTGTCGGTGTCATCCTGCCCCAGAGAGAGTCCTGTCGTGACAGTCCCATCTTTAGGTGTCCTCTATTGATTAGTACCATGCCATTAGGTACGTCGTTATCGGCTACCACCATGGTAGAGGACATATTCTTAATCGGTTCCTTGTCTTTCTCCTTCATCTTGTTATAGTCACCGATAGGTGCTATAGGCAGGATTCCGCCGGTGCGGTGAACCTTCGTGTTCCACTTGGTCTTGCCAAAGGTAAAGGTGATACCGGCCTCGATATTCAGGGTATGGAACTTGCCCATCATAGAAAGGTCGTTATTTCTACCGTACTTACCTTCCTCTCCTCCGGCAAACATGCCGCCGACATCCGCATGAACCTTTAGCTGGTTGCTGATGGCGTATGTTCCCGTAATGCCGAAGCCGACGCCGTAGGATGTCTCACGGTGTGTGACGTTACGATTGATGGCCAGTCCAACGTATGGGATGACTGCCCAGCGTCTCATCGGGTCATAGCCCAGGATGACGTTAGAGGCATTGAAGAGGAAGTGTTCCTGGATGCTGAAGAAGTTAATCTGGTCGTCAATCATATGACCATTTTCGTCCTCATTCAGTTCTGAGACGGCCTTTCCCCAGTAGCCATGTGCCTTGGTACGGATGCCGTACTCTGGTGTGAACCACTTGTTGACTGCCACTGCCACTCCGAATGAAGAGCGCTTTGCTTCAAAGGGAGACTTTGATATCACCTGCTTCAAGCCCTCCTCTCTTCCAGAGTAGAATGACAGATGCTCTACGCCCACCGATACCTCCCAGTTATCCTTGAAGGTGTTGGTGAATACGGATGTACCGCTCTCCTGCTGTGCGAAGGCGTTGCCTGTCAGCAGCAGTGTGAGTGTTCCGACGAATATTCTCTTGCGTATGATACTTTGCTTAGTCATTCTGATGGTGTAATCTGTTATTTTTGGAGATCCGCGGGACTTACTCCTGTGGGGCAAGCCCCGCTTCAACCCTTCTTATTAACCTTATTACATCGTTTATGAAAAAAAGTAGATTTTTCTGGAATTTATTCCTGAGTGTTGTCATCAACTTGGGTGTTGTCACCACCGCTTTCTTTTTCCATGCCTTCAGGATTCGAATAGAACTTGTCTATCTCTTTCTTGATACGTCCGCGAGTACCCTCCATGGCCTTGTAGATGTTGATGGCCAGCTGCGTATCGACACCCTGCATATTGTTGGTGTCTGTTGTGAGCACCACGTTTCTCTCGGTGACGCTGATGTGCATTGTAAATTCTGCCTTCATAACTCTTATACCTTATTATATATATTAAACATGTTATTGTCTCGGTGGCTCGTGCAGACACGTGTCCGTTGACGTGTGCAAATTTCGGAAAAGCTTTCCAGAGTGACAAAATCTGGCAAAACTTTGTCTTGATTTAACACATTTACGATTTTTATCGTCTTAAATACGTTAAATCAAGAGGAAAAAACCGCTAATTTTTGCCGTCAAAAAACTATTGCTTTCCTTTGCGAAAAAATAAAGGAAAACTTATCAAAAATTCGGTTTATTATGAAAGTATGTATAGCAGAAAAGCCCAGCGTTGCCGGTGAGATTGCCAAGGTACTGGGTGCAACATCAAGAAAAGACGGCTATTATGAGGGTAACGGCTATCAGGTGACCTGGACTTTCGGACACCTGTGTACGCTGAAGTTGCCAGGAGAGTATTATGCTGACTGGAAGAAATGGTCGCTCAGCAATCTCCCCATGAATCCTCCCCGTTATGAAGTCCGTCTGATCGACGACGCCGGTGTCAGGAAACAGTTCAAGATTATAGAAAAACTCTACCAGAAGGCCGATGTCATCATCAACTGTGGTGATGCCGGACAGGAAGGAGAGCTGATCCAGCGTTGGGTCATGGTGCTGGCAGGCGTCCGCTGCCCCGTCCAGCGTCTCTGGATTTCCTCACTCACTGAGGAAGCCATCCGTGAAGGCTTTAATAACCTCCAGCCCCAGAAGAAGTATGACAGTCTCTATGCCGCAGGCCAGGCCCGTGCCGAAGGTGACTGGCTCTTAGGTATGAACTGTTCCCAGCTCTATACCTTAAAGTATGGAGGGAACCAGCAGACACTCAGTATAGGCCGCGTTCAGACTCCCACCCTGGCTATGATCGTTGACAGGGATAATCAGATAGAGCATTTCCAGCCGGAACCCTATTGGGTGCTGACTACCAAGTACCGTGGTGCCGTTTTCAGCAGTACCAAGGGTCATATGACCAGCCAGGCAGAGGGTCAGCAGCTCCTTCAACGTGTCAAGGGCGTCTCCTTCAGTATTACCGATGTGAGACAGAAACAGGGACGCGAGTCCGCTCCCCAGCTCTACGACCTCACCAGCTTACAGGTGGACTGTAACAGGAAGTTCGGGATGAGTGCAGAGAAGACGCTGAGCACTATCCAGGCACTCTATGAGAAGAAACTTACCACCTATCCAAGGGTTGATACCAAGTATCTCCCTGATGATGTCTATCCCAAGATCCGCTGGATAATGGGCAACCTCAAAGGCTATGAGCAGTATGCCGAGCCTTTTGTCCATGGCAGTCAGATTCCCCAGCCTCGCAGGGTCTTCGATAACAGCAAGGTTACCGACCACCATGCCATCATCCCAACTGGCGACCATAGCCGCCTTGCCGATATCAACAGCTACGAAAAGAAGGTCTACGATCTGATAGTCCGTCGCTTCCTCGCTGTTTTCTCTCCCGACTGTGAGTTTGCCACCACTATCGTGATGGGCCGAGCTGCCGATGTTGATTTCAAGGCATCAGGTAAGACCATCCTGAAGCCAGGCTGGCGCTATATATATAATAAGGTGGAAACCGAGGAAGAAGAAAAGGAACCGACACCAGAGGGAGAGAATGACACCTTACCGAGATTTACCATTGGTGAGAGTGGCAGTCATCTGCCTGAGCTTACTCAGAAGATGACTACACCCCCCAAGCGCTATACGGAGGCATCCTTACTACAAGCCATGGAAACCGCTGGAAAGTTTGTAGAGGATGAAACGCTCAGGGAGGCTATGAAGGAGAATGGTATCGGGCGTCCATCGAGCCGTGCCAGCATCATTGAAACCCTGTTGAAGCGTGGATATATCCGTCGAGAGAAGAAAAACCTTATCAGTAATTCCACTGGTCGTGACCTTATCAGGATCATCAAGGCCAGGATGTTGAAGAGTCCGGAACTAACAGGACAGTGGGAGAAGAAGCTCCGCGACATAGAGAAGGGAACCTTCACCTTGGATGCTTTCATGGACGAGTTGTATGAGCAGCTTGTCAGCATCATCAAGGAAGTCACCAGTGACCAGTCCGGACAGCGTGTTTCCTCCTATGTTGCTCCATCGAGTAATAGCAGCTATTCACGCAAGAGTTCGTCATCGTCATCCTCGACGCGCAAATTTTCTGGCAGCAGCCACCGTAGCACGTCACGCTCCAAGACTGCCAAGGTAGGTGACCGTTGTCCTCTATGCGGTAAAGGCTATGTCAGAAAAGGCCCTTATGGTATTTACTGCAGTGAATACAAGAACGGCTGTAAGTACCGCGGATAGACATTTTCCTTGTTTAGGAATTTTAAGACGAGGGTTAAAATCCCTTTTATGACATAGAATAAGATCAGAATATTAAATATTCAATATAAGCGTATGAGAAAAGCAATATTTATAGTGTCCCTGGCAGTTCTTTTCCTTCTTAGTTGTAAGGAGTCCAAGAAGCCTGCCAAGGACTATATCCAGGAGTCCACCGAGAAGCTGATGTCTATTGATGACATCTGCAAGGTGGAAGATATTATCGCCGACAGTTCCCTGATGAACGCTCAGGGAGATACTGTCTGGTGCAAGGTTAATGACCAGCTTATCCGCATTAAGATGGGCGATAACTACTATCTGCGTAAGGAAACCAAGGATGGTTCCGTCACGAATTTCACTTACAGATATGATTAAAAAAGTATAATGTCATGAACAAAGAAAATGAGAAACGTAACGGCGTACAATACGGAGGGAAGGATTTTGATGAGCTGACAGAGCTTTTGAAAGATCCACTTCTCCGAGACATGATACCCAAGAAGCACCGCAAGCGTCGCAACCAGCAGGTGCTATGGTGTATCAAGGAGTTTGTGAAGATTATCAATCACCGGCAGACAACCCAGCAGTCACATCTTAATTTTCCTCCTGGAGAATTACAAGACCTGCATAACGAGGTGGAGCGTCTGAAGAGTGTCATCGATGACCTTTCCAAGACCTTAGAGGCTACTAAGATAAAGAAGTGTAAGTGGTGGCCTCTATAAAAAAGGAGATCAGACTATGAGAAGAAAGTTATTCATAGCAGCGTTTCTATGTTATATGTCTTTTATTCATGCTACCCCACCGGTCACTGGTGATGGTGATAACAAGACATCTTTCCCCGTCATCAACTGCCAGCCGAAATTTCCGGAAGGCTCAGCAGCTCTTGTCAGTTGGATTAAGAGTAACCTGCGTTATCCCGTCCTCGCTGAGGAAAAACAAATAGAAGGAGATGTAGTATGTGCCTTCTGGATAGAGAAAGACGGCTCAGTCAAGAATACCTATGTGATAAGATCCTCTCACGAGCTGTTATCCAAGGAGGCCTTACGAGTATTGAAATTCATGCCCAGATGGATTCCTGGTTGTGAGAACGGGCAAGCCATCAGAGTACGTTATACGGTTCCTTTTACATTTCGTCTGGTTTCGGACAATATAAGCAATAAACCCACCATTAAGTAGGGGATATAAGAAAACCCGCCTGAGAATTTCAGACGGGCCACTTACGCAACGAATACATTATAACTTACAACAAACAATCAGTCCAGATACTCGCTATGTGCCTTCTCTTCCTGGTTGAGAGACCACTCCATGAAGGTCTTGGCACTCTTCTCGTCCTGTTGTAGTCCTCGCTCCTGACAGTAGTCTATATACTGCTGTTTTATCTGCTCAGACTGGTGATACACATAGTCGAGTGTTGTTATTTCACCGTTATGAAGCATCGGCTTCAAGGTGTCGTCATTATAAAATCCTTCCAGTTTAACCATAACCTTAATATATTAAATATCATATTTATTACCGGTGAGAAGTTTACCTCCCACTATTATAGAGAACACCCGTCAGGGCATCCGTCAGCGATTACAGGATATGCTTAGCGGTTCAAAGCCCACCAGTTAGCATCCTCCCAGTAACGCTCCCTGTTACGACGCTCACGATTTCTGCGCTCGCGAGCCTTATTACGGTTTTTCTTGGCAGTGTTATTATCCCCACCGAGCCAACCGCAAAGAAGCAGACCTAAAAGTATCAGTTCCATAATAGTGTTATTTAGAGATTAAACTTTCACGTTGTATTATTCATCAGAATTATCTGTTTTATGAGAGTTAGACATTCAAGTCAATAAAGTTCATTCATTATATCAATCCGGCAAACTATAGAGTATGTTTATACACTGCTTTGCATAGGTCATCATGATGGCGACGCTCCTCTGGTTAATGGTTGGTGTGCAGTGATAGACGTACTGGCTGACATCTGACGGATCTGTTTCCTTGGTCATCGTCACCCCATAACGCTTCTCGATCTCGCTCTTAAAGGTCAGTGCTACGCTCTCACCACTCACCACATAGGTAGCCGCCACCGTGTGCATTTTAGAGTTCAGAAACATATAATCCAGTGCTATTGTTCCCTGACTGTTCATATAGAGCAGTGTATATTCATTGCTGTGTTCGCTCAGTTCCCAGTTAGAACCGGACATATACTCCTTCACATGACTCTGTGAGCTTCCGAAGTCCAGACAAGGGTCAAAGTACTCAGTACTACCCGTCGGTCCCGTAGGAGTCTGGGGTATCCCGTCATCGTCACTGTCACCGCCACAGGCTGTGAATGTCATTGATACTACGGCTATCATAGCCAGGAACATCACCTTGTATAAAAAATTCCGTTTCATAATTGTCGGTTATTAAGTTATTATTATATTTATTATCAAGTTATATCTATTTTACACTAAAGGTAGACATCTGAGAGAAATCCGTATTCACCGCATATTCTCCAGCTTCAGCATTATCGATTGTAACAATATAGCTGCTGTTGCCGTATTTTTCTGCCGTGTATTGAACGTTATTATAACTCAGCGTAGTATTAGAGCCACCCATCAGACTATAATCGCCCATTGGGAAGGTACGAGCCTTTTTCTCTACATCGAGTTTCATAATCCCGAATACCTGTCTTGGATCTGCATCGTTAGAAGCTGCTCTAACAATAAGCGTTATAGGACCACTCTGAACAGATACCGGAGCCTCCTTACCTTTAAGAGTCAGTTTTACCTTAGCCTTGTCAAGTAAACCACTGCCAGGAACAGGTATCATTCCCCACTTTGACGATTTGGTTTTAATAGAAGCCGTTTCCTTCTGCAGCAAGGTTGTTGTACCATCTGCATTAACAACTGCAACCTGACCTATGTATTCAGGTTCTGGTGCTGTTACCTGGCCGAATGAGATGTTAGCTATAAACATCGTCACGATTAAAATCATTAACTTTTTCATAATTTTCAAACTTTAATTGTTATTATTATCTATTTCTACTGCAAATATACACACTTTCTACGAGATTTAAAAAGGAAAATCCCTACTTTAAGATAGGAAAAACCCTATTATTTATACATCTCAAAAGGAGTATTATATACACCTGTTTCTCACCCGAAACACCTTTATACGCTGCAAAATTACAAAATTTTATTGAAACCACCAAATTTTTTCATAAAATATTTCCGTATTTCAGAAAATATTTATATCTTTGCACCAAAATTAAGAGAAATACGTAAATATGTATATAAAATAATAAGGTAATACAGAAAACCTCTGTATACGCCCCAAAAACAAAAAAAATATGAGTAAAAAAGTCATTCTACCGATATTATCCGGTTCTTTCCTATCCGATGGTAGTCCAAGAGGACTCGCCACAGGTGAGAATACAACAATTTTCGGTAGTCATCTACCATCCCATTCTTCGCCTATTTTAAAAAGAAGATACTATTATGTTTTAGGAGATTCAGATCTGCCGTTATATCTATTCCAGTTAGTAAACACTATTCAGTTTAAAGACGATATCAAGATGCTGGTGAGAAGTGTTACGAAGAACAGACCTCTTACACGCCTAATAAATAAATAAGGTACACGCGCACAGTAGATATAATATAATAACAATATAATATGGATAAGTTAAACTACACTTCAAAGAACAAGCAGCCGTATAAGCATATCTCCACCTTCCTCGCCCCAGAAGGATCATTTTATGTATCAACATTATCTCCCTATTGGTTTATCTTTCCTGTGATGTATATCACCGTTTGGAAAGACCCTAAAGGTTTCCTTCATACCATACCAGTATGGGAAGAAGAGATTAACACAGCCGAGAGTGAATTAGAAGGGGAAATGCAGGTCTTCGTTGAAAACCGTATCAACGAGAACAGAAGTCTGGAGCGTTGCTTAACGTGCAAGCGTTTTCTCGAACTCTGCAAAGATTACAGCTCAGAGGAGATAAGTGGTCATATGGAGGAGATAGCCGACTATGTTTTCACTGGAGAGGTCAAGACCACCCCAGAACTACGTAACTATTTTAAGGACGGAGAATGGGGAAATCTAAAAACGATGGAGAATGACGGTTCTCTTTACACTGGTTGGGAAGAGACGTTAAATAAGGAAGGTTCACTTAAAAAAGAAGAAAAGGAGGAAAAATGAACAAGGAAGAGTTATCCAGGCAGTATGCCGACCAGAAGGTGGAAGAACGAGGCGAATATTTTACCTGTGACTTTCACCGCCGTAAGAGTCTGACAAAGTTCGATGGTTATGACATCGAGCAGGCTTTTGAAGATGGTTTAATTGAAAGAGACAAGCATCTATGGAAGGATGCCCAAGGCGACGATCTCCCGGAGATAGACAGAGAGGTTATTGCTCTCATTGACTATGCTGGTAACGGATATTACAAGGTTGTATTCGCCCATCGTCCTGATCCAGAAAAAAAGGTTTCTACCAGCCTTCTCACTGGTAAGAAAAGCTACATCCAGGCCAAGACTTACGACAAAGGAGGCTGGAACCAGCCCCATGTTAAGTTTTGGATGGATATTAACCTTCCAGAATCTAAAGAACAAAGAAAGAACAATTCTCTTGAAAAATCTGAAAGAGAATTAATTATTGGTGGTACAAAGGTCGGAAAATCATGGAGAAACAACCCTGAAATTATTTCTCAAAAAGATGATTTCGGATGTGAACTTTTACAAGAAGAGGTTGAAAAGTATCTCGACAACAATAATATAAAAGTTGTAAATGGTATTAGTATCTTTGATTTTGCCCGTCACATTATCAACTGGCAGCGCAAGCAGATGATGAACGCTGCTATAGAGGGATTAATAGACCAGATGGAATATCCAGATTCAACTTTGATACAACTATCAGAAAATCCCAAGGATTTCAAGAACGGTGACGATGTTAAGGTTGTTATAATGAAAAAAAATAATAAAGAGGTTTAAATTATGATTGAGAAAGAGCTTCAGAGAGCCATCCGCGAGGTGGTCAAGGCAAAGTATCTCGGACGAAAAATTAAGTTCAAGACGTCCGGAGGTGAAGGCGAGACGTTCAAGGTCAAGGCTTATAAGATACATAGTCGCAAGTCTATCGGTATTGAAAAGGAAGAATATGAGGACTTCGGAGTTGACGAAGATGTCATCAAGTTTGTTTATGTGGAGTTCTGGGATGCCGAAAGTCCATACGACGCTATGGGATGTGTAGCTTGTATTTTCACCCTCAATGCCAAGGGTCAGGTTGGCACCTGTGACGGACCTTATGGATTTGAATACACTGTTGCCTATGATACTGCCATTGAAATGGTTGATCAGATCATGGAGGAGTATAAAAGGATGACTACCGCCGTCAGGTACAAGTGTATCAAGACAGACACCTATCACGGTATTTTTGAGGGAGAAATCTATGAGCTTTCGCCTCATTTTGATGGTGTTGCCCAGAAGGTAAAAGGAAAGATCATTGCCAACGGCACCGACCTTTCACACCTGGGTATTATTATTCCGACTGATGTAGTGGATATGTATTTCAAGAAAGTAAAAGACTAAAAGATAGGAACGATGTCAAAAGCCGTCAAAATAAGCGAGGTTTCTGTTCTTTGTCAGAACTGTACCAAGGTTAAGAAATGTCTAAAAGACAGGCTAAAGGCTATCTTTATGAGTAGCACCACCTACTGTACGTGCTTTGATAGCAAAGACAAGACTCCTCGTCTATTTTCCTTATTACAACCTTATGAGGTTGAATGTCAGGATGCAGAATTTATATATCATAAAAGAAAGAAATATGAAAAGAATACCCTTTGATATACAGTACCGTTCCCAGATAGAGTCTGGAGAATACAAGGTTGTCACGGATATGGGTGAGCCTGTCGAGATTGTTAAGTGGAACTGCCGTGGACGGTGTCCAATTCTTGCCGTCATTGATGACGGTGACACCGATGATAGCTGCTTCTACAAGGCTGATGGTGTCAGTCTCAACGGAGCCGACTCCCTGTTTATCCTTATAGACGAATCAGAACCCAACGAGTTTGAAAAATCTCTTGCTGATATTCTGATGTATAGAGAATACGAAGGAAGTACAGAGACGGAGGACGATATAGAAAAAGGGATGATTCCCTTTATTACTGCTGCTAAGCAATATGCTCCTCGTCTTTTGGAGATTGCCCGGAAGGAGTGTGTGAAGTCAGATACAACAGATGATTTAACATGGGAAGACATGTTGATTATTCATAAACATATCAAAGATGCTATGAATAAGTTTCTTTATGCCTTTCAAACTCCTGGAGGACAGAAAAAGGTATATGAAGACGTATTAAGGAGGTTTAAAGAATCGAAAGAAAATAAGACATTGAAAAAGTGATACAAACAAAAGTTAAGGAGGACTGAATATGACTACTACAGGCACACGGCATTTAAAGGACATTACAGACAGCGAGCTTGCTACGCTTATCGAGCTATCAGGTATGTATGGCGTCAAGCAGTTCTGGAGTGAAATCAAGATAACTGAAATCGATCGCCTTATGTTCGATAATACCATCTGTATTGACTACGAGCAGACCCGTATCAGGGACGGCGAGGTAGCCACTGCTACGATGTTTTTCAATTATAATGAACTGTCGTATCACGTCGCCCATCACTACCCTTATGAGCGAATGAGCGAAAGCCATTCCGTCTGCGAAAGAACACAGATGTTTTTATGGTTTTTAGCACAGGACTTCAATGTTCTTGAAATGCTGACACACGCACCTGTTGATCCAAAGGGCAATATTTCAAGTTATACCTGCGGATATATTGTTAGTGTCAGGCACACAGATTGGTTTGACTTTGAGCATGCCAAGTATTTTGGTCCCGATGATAAGAAAGCGGCTCAGGATTACCTTGAAAAAGAGAAGTCCGAAGGTAGAAGAAACCGTCTATATAGAATAGTCGATGAAAACATAAAAAAGGAATAGAGATGAAGGAATACAATTATAAGAAAAACAGAAAGAGAAAGAAATGGTTCAACTGGGGTCAGATGACCGAGGAAGAGCAGAGTGACTTCCTTTTCAGGCTTTCTCACCAGAAATAAATTATTAACGTTTTAAATAGTAAGTTTTATGAAACAGACGAAGATTATTTCATTTGTCAATCACAAGGGCGGTGTTGGTAAAACCACGACGACCGCCAGTGTTGGCAGTTACTTAGCTCAGAAGGGCTATCATGTCTTACTTGCCGACCTGGATGCCCAGGCCAATCTCACCCTGAGTCTCTTGAAACATCCTACGGATGAAACCATCTACGATGCCCTTACCGGTAAAGGTGAACTTCCTATCATCTCCATCACGGAGAATCTATCACTTATTCCAGCCTCTGAGATGCTGGCCATGGTGGATATAGAGTTGGCAGGAGCCATCAGCAGAGAGAAGATTTTGGACGGTCTATTGAAACCGATCAAGTATAACTATGATTTCATTCTACTTGACTGTCCCCCTTCCCTGGGTCTTATTACCCTGAATGCCATCACTGCCTGTACTGATGTCATTGTGCCGTTGATTGCCGAAGTGTTGCCGTTCAACGGTTTGAAGATGATTAACAATTTCGTTAATCTCATCCATAACCGGCTCAATAATGCCGCACATATCAGTGGTATTCTCATTACCCGTTGGGAGAGTACCAACCTCAGTAAGACTATTGAGTCCGATTTACGTAAGACTGTCGGAAATCTGGTTTTTGCGACTAAGATTCGTAAGAACGTCAGCGTCGCCGAGGCACCTCTGGAGCACAGGAACATTGTCGAGTATGCGCCTAAGAGTAATGGTGCTGCAGACTATCGCGCCTTTACGGAAGAGCTGTTACAGAAGTTAGGTTATAATGGATAGAGCTATGGACTTGTATATTTACGTCGTTATCATTCTTATTGCGATTATTGCTATTTGTGTCTGGATTATCCGGTCTGAATGGTTTTCATCAGACAACTATTCCACCTTTGCTTCAGCAGTGATATTTGTCTGTGTTATCGGTTTGTTTATTCTTTCCGTTGATTATTTCATACGTGAAGCGGACGTTGACAGATCCTATGTCACGGACAACAACGGTCAGCGTTATGAAGTGATAGAAATTGAAGGTTTCCCGTATTTAAAGGGGCGCTTTGGATCCATTTCCCCCTATATTCAACAGCAAAAGGAGTAATTTTTCAATAAATATTTCCGTATTTCAGAAAATATTGATATCTTTGCAGTCAAATTTAAATATGATCAGTTATGGCAAAAAAGAATTTCGATACCAGCGACTTGCTGGAAGGTCTCACTGGAGGTACACAGGCTCCCGTAGCAGAGGAAAATGTTTCCCCGGCAGCTTCCCCGACAAGAGGAACTTCCCGTCGTGGCCGTAAGCCGATGGGAGTCGAGGAAGAGCGTATTTCTTCCATTGTCAAGTGTGAGCTTTATAACAAGTGTAAGGCTATTGCCAATATCGAGAACATTCCCATCAAGGATGTTATCAATAAGGCGTTGGAACTTGTTGTAGCTGCCTACGAAGATAAGCATGGCCCTATCAAGGTCAAGCGTAGCCGCAAGCCAGGCGACATCAACGAGATCTTTGACTAAAGTGTATGATTGACGAGCACTGTGGCTATCATCATAATGGCTATTGTCTGAAAGGCCTGTCTGGTACTCCTTGTGAGTTACGGGGATGTGTTGCCCATACTACAGATGATGTAGGTTATTTAAAACCGCAATCTTCTGACGAGCTGACCAGGATCAATGAGAAATTAGAAAGAAAGGTTCTTGATGCTCTGGTTATCCCTGATGTTCCGCTTAATATAATAACAAGCCCCTGCCAGTCTTGACAGGGGTTTATTATTTGCTGTGTATGGTCTTTACGAACTCTTGTTCATCGTACTGGTGTATTTCATCCAGTTGTCGATGGAGAGTTGGTCGCGGATAATGGCCAGACAGTCGTTATGTCCGAAGGCATAACCGGCGACAAACACGTCATGCAGCAGCCCTTCGACCTTTGTTCCTGTGAAGTCCATGCCGTTTTCCTTCATCTGATCGCAGAACTCCTGCCAGGCGTTTTCTATCAGCTTACCAGCCGTCTCAGCATCCGGTAAGTATATTTTCTTCTCATCCATATTCTCTTAGCTGTTATCTCTTATCATTATCTTCAGTTTCTCTTCCCAGTCTGACGAGCAGTTGTCATACTGTATATATCCGATGCAGTAGTCATATTGTTCTGTAATATGACGGAAGTAGTCTTCCTTGGTGTTTCCGTCGTACTGTGAGCAGATGATACACCGAGGTCTTTCCTGTGGCGGTATCTCTTCTATTTCTTCCAGGATATTGCGTGCCATGTCCGGCTGGATGTCATACGGTCTGTTCTCATAGTAAGGAAGGCTGTTGTCGAGGATAACAACGTCAAATTCCCCTTTGTAGGCCTTACGCAGTCCGGAGCTGTAAGATGCCGCCGTCGTGACATCCGCATTGGGGAAGTTCTCTTTCAGGAAACGCTCGATATCTTTGCGTTTCAGTTCACTGTCTTCAATAATCAGGATCTTCATGTTATATTGGATTTAATTATTATTGTGTCATCAGGTCTGCATTCTCGTGGATGTTTCCAGCTACTACCGACTGAACTTTTTTCCGGTGCATCCAAGCAAAGGCTTCATAGGAGTAGTAATCCTCCTCACCCTCCATTCTGGCGTTATAATCTATATCATCCATGATGCCGAAGCAACCATTTTTCGGGTTCCAGCCTACCAGGTCATAGCTGCTGCCGTTATCCTTGAAGAGTGTATGAAGGATGTCGCCTTCAAAGATAGGCTGTGGTTCTGTGCTATTGTCATAGAAGCCGGTAAACATGCCTAATGTCTTAGGATCGATTTCCCATACCATTTTCCCAGAACGGATGAAATGTTTGATCTCTCCACCGCACAGGTCTTGATAGTAGAAGCCCTGTACCCATCCGTTTTCAGGATTTGTCTTCGGGTCATGGTGTAGCACCTTTGCCCGAAACCAGTATCTCTCTGTGATTCTATTCATAGTAAAAATACAATTTTTGATGAAAATTATATGCTGAAAAATACAACATTTCGAGAAAATTATATAGTGTAGCTTATTACCCTTACGCCCAGTCCTTTTGTCTTGGCTATGTTTATCATACTCTTCGTGCCTTTACTCTGGCCATCCCAGAAGGCTATTAGGGCATCGGCGCTGTTTGCCATCTGAGCATTACGGATGGGACCAGCCGCCCTGCCGTGTGTATTCCAGTCAGCCGGATATTGTTCGATGGTATAACCCTTCTCACGGGCATACTGCTCACCCAAGCTGTCAGCCCCTTTGGCTGCTCCAGACACGACAATGATACGGTGTGTAGTGGTTTTTTCTGCCAGGATGTTGTCACATTTGGCTTTCAGCAGTGAATAGTCGTTGAAGTCACGACCGCCAGCTATGATGACGCGGAAATATTCCATACCAGATCTCTTTACCATTTTACATGATATTGCTCCCATAAGGCTTCCCTGACCAGGTCAGCCGTTTTCTTGCCGCAATTCCGGTATTTCTTAAAGTTGTTGTAGCCAACGTCCATAAGCTGCTGAATATTTTTGATGTCAGCACCCCAGCAGCCGTTCAAGTATCTTCTTTGTAGCCCACCTTGGGCTATTATCAGGGAATCTACAGGTGTATATGCCAGCTCATTATTCTCTTTGCAGAACTCCTCCAAAGAGACAATGATTTCCCTGGCTTCAACTATGATTTCCTGTAGTCGTCCGAGTTTCTGATTAACTTCTTCCTTATTCATATCTGATTGTTTTTAGAAAGTGGACGCTGATTCCACTGGCTCAGCGTCCGAGGCCTCGATAGACATTCTACTATAAGTAGGTGTTTTTAGAAGGGTAGATCATCGGTACCCTCGCCACCTGCAGGAGCCTCGAAAGGCATCTGAGGTGTATTGTTAACATCCTCCTCAGAGACAGGAGGTGGTGTACTGCTCTTCTGTTCACCGGTCTGTTCATCTCTTTTCTTGCCAACTGGTGGAAATTCCACACGGAAGGCGTTCACCACCAACTGAAGCTGTGGTTTTCCGTCCTTATCCTCGTAGATGTTATGTTTGACCAGTTCGCCAACAACTTCCAGCAGTCTGCCCTTCTTCCAGTACTGAGCCAGTTTCAGTGCTCTTGGGAAGCTGGCATAGACTTTGTACCATCGTGTCTGGGTTTCACCCTTGGAATAATAAGACTCTGCGACATTCAATGCCACATACTGTTCACCTGATGCGCCTGTTAAGATCTCGGCGTCCTTGCCACAACGGCCTAAAAAACTTCCACTAAACATATTCTTGTTTTTTTAAGTTATTACTCTGCGAAATTATCACTATTTATCTGACTTTCAGAATATTCTCAAAACTTTGTCTTGATTTAACTCATTTAAGACCGTTTTTGTCAAAAATTGGTTGTAAAGTTGTAGTTAAACACTGCCCAGGCTGCTGCCAGGCCTTCCAGAACCAGGATAATGTCTGAGATGAGCGGATGTTTGTCCAGCCACTTGAAAACTGGTGCCACGAACCATAGTTCCCTGTAGATTGCATTGTTGTTATTCATATGATGTAAGTTTTTAGTGGGAGTTGGTTAGGCTCCCGTTACCTTTAATAATCTATTATTTTTCACACTCCAGCCATATCCGAAGCTGTTCCATCAGCATTCTGGCTTCTTCTCTTGTAGGTTTTACGCCCCAGTCAAATACCTCTTTCTTTCTATTGCTGCCGTCAGCGACTCCAGCCTGATAGCCCTTGGCATATTGTTGTTCCCTGCTGGTACGTTCACGGTTTCTGGACCGATGAAGCTCTTCCGTTAGCTGTTCTATCTGCTGCTGTAGCTTTATTCTGTCAGCAGCGCTCAGTTCCTGTTGAAGTTGTTCTATTTCTTCTTTTTGGTTATAGTAGGCATTTTCATAGTAGTTACACCTATTTTCCAGCCGTTCCATTTTCTCATATTCAGGAGATCGTTTTAATTTCTTTTTAAGTTCTCTAACCTCCTTTTCCAGTTCCTTGATACGTTCTGACTTCTCTGTATTAAAAATTGGCCGGTCACGGTAGATGACTCTATCCCGATAAACGATTTTCTCTTTTGTCTGAGGTTGTGAAACACCGCTTCCCATAATAATTACCCTGCCGCCCTCATTATGCATGATAGTACCCTTATTGTTTATCTGGTTGTTCTCACCGTCCAGGTGCATAATAGTTCCCTGGTTCAGCACCGTACAACCGTGTAGGGTAAGGTGCAACATCGTTCCTTTGTTGATATATTCCTGCATAGTGGTATATTTATGCTGCCTTTTTAAAGGTATGTATTGCTGAGTAGCAGTCGCTACCATCCTCTTCAGTTATTTCCTCGTTGGTCTCGATGAAGCCTTTCTGTTCCATGAGATAGCGTAGATAGCCATGTTCGTGTTTCCAGTCGCCCCATTCGATACTGACCTCCACCTGGTTATCGTAGGTATTGATGTCACCATAGAGGTTACCTTCCTTTAGGATACTTGCCACCTCATTGTAGAGATCCTTTTTTGGAGTTTCTGTTGTCTTGGTCTCAGTGAAAATGATTTCCTTCCAGGTGTAATGGTCGCAATAATAGTATTTGCCGTCCATTTCCACCATATCTGATACGCTGACGCTATGACCTGTAAAGTCAGCAGGCTTTTTTCCCTGGAACTTCGAGAAGATACGATCCAGCATTACCAATATGTCGCCATCCTCTATCTCGCCGGTATAAACCTTTTGATAGATATCGAGGGTCAGTTGGCTACGTAGGTTGTATTTCTCCAGCTCTTCCAGTCCGGAAAATTTGATGCCACGAGCAACCTGTGAGTCGTTCTTGATCTGATAGATATTATATTTTTTCATATTCTTTGTGGCTGTTTATATCGCGCCGCCTCCGCTGTTTGTTTATTGTCAGATATCAGAAGCCCAGTCCTACGTTCTGTATGCCGTACATGCACTTCTCTGCCTTCTCCAGTAATGTCTTTGTACCGAAGCCCTTGTAGTAAAGCTTGTAGATACGCTCCAGTTGAGCTGTTATCTGGTTAAATGACTTTTTCATATTCAATCCTCCTATTCTTTTGTTGCGTTGTTATTGAACTTATCGGGTATCGAGAGCTGAAAGTCCTTATTTTCTTTTTTTTGGAATTTTTCATCTGTCACCACCCTTTCAAAGAACTCATCGGTACATCGTTTCACTGTTTTAGCCTTTTTTCTTGCCGGTATATCAGGGAGAGGTTCTAAAGGCTATAAGCCAAGGAATATCAAGTAAAAAATCAGGAATACCCAGATTATGTAGTAATCTGCGGAAGGCTGCCTGAGCTTTTTATGCCGATACTTTAGCCTGTTCATTGGCGACAGCCTGCCTCTCCATACCTTTGCAAGGGAAAATGGCGTGAAAAAACAGTCAACGTCGAAGAGTTTCCGTTGTTGTGGTGGCAGTATGGAAATCCGTAAGGGAAAATGCTTTTGTAAAAGCAATATCCTTACATATAGGCACTATATGTTATATAGAATGGTTATTTTATCCTAAAATTCTGCACTAAAAGATAGCTTTATAGTATTTATTTGCTATCTTTGCAGAAAAATAGGAGATCAAGCTTATGGTTATCGACGGAAAACAACTCCCAAAGGTTGTGCATGTCCATTTCATCCACGGTCATGCCAACTATTATTTCGGCAGTGTGCATGCCATCTTCAAGAAGTTCAGTATTGATGATATAGGTTGTTGCGAAGGTCATCTTCGTGCCAGTCTTTCTACCGACGGTAGCAAGTATCTGAACGACAAGGTTCTCATTATCCGTTCTCATCTTCTCCGATGAGAACGGTTTAAATCTATAGGGAAGAAAGCTTAAATGTGTGGGTAAGAAAGGGCTGGGTGAAGCCTCGGATAGTTGCTCATTGAGTACTGTCCGTGTGCTTCGGTGTGGGCGATAGTTCTGGAGGCTTTTTTCTGAACAATAGAGTCTAAAAGTGGCCGGATGTGCTGATGAACATACAACATCTACCGCTTTAAAGAAGAGAGTGCTCCCTACCCAAAGTAAGGAGTGTTGTTATTTCATCCCTGAATAGCTTTCTTGCCGGTGAAGCAGACTTTGTCTGCCTCAATGGGAAATGTGTATGTAATACTTGTTTTCCATAGGCAAGTGCCATTCAGAATAGGATGACATGATAACTCTCTGTCTAAAGGTAGCGAGTACCCTCAGAATAGATACGCATGCTGTATATTCTTCAGCCATCGATAAGGTCACGCTGGTGTCGTGAGAGAAACAAGGCTCCCATGTCGTATGAAAGAATGTCAAGTGGAAGGTTCATCGTTTACGACGATGCTGTAGGATATTCAGGAGTGTTGACCATAAGGTGTCAGCCTGGTGCAAGTCCATCGAGAAAATCTGTTAGTAGCGCCGTTCATGGGGTACATCCTTGTTTTGATGACCACATGATTTTTTCATCAGCACACAACGTATGCCGATGAAAAACACCGTGAGGTGACAGGTTTTCTGGCATCCCTCGGTGTAATGTGAGGCAGCGGAATAAGGATATAGTCCATAGGCTGGTTACGTTAAGACAGACTTCCTTGTGGTCTTGTGACAGACTGATGCGGTCATCGTCCTGGTATGCTACAGATGGTGAGCCATCACCCCTTCCATGGTTATTTAAACTGCAGCTCCAGTTGTCGAGTCGGCTCTTTGTAGCCGATGTGTGAGGCCATAAAAGATCTTTCCAGGGCCTCAGATATAAGTTTTCGTTCAGAACTGGTGACATGGTTCTTGTCACTCTCTGAGTTGATCTGTAAGGCACGGTTTAGGCTGCCTTTTACAGCCTTGTCATCCAGAAAGACGTAATAGACGGTGAAAACCCTGTTATAAGCGGCAGCATCCGACATTTCCTTTTCCGTCTGGTATCGTTCATAGCAGACAGTCATCGTCTTTCTGAGCGACTTGCCAGACCTACTGTTTTCCCATCCTGCACCCTCTTCATTTTCAAAGGCGACGGCAATAGCCTCGCGTTTCTGTATCTTGTTGATCTTGCTCCACCCATAGTACACCTTCAGACGTCTTTTCGCCTGACGGTGAACCTGGTGTTCAGCTTCCAGCTTTTTGAGCTTGTCATAGGTCATTTTTTCCATTAAACCAACTAAAAAGGGATTTGGTGTTACTTGATACCATAGATTTTCTCACATTCCGCTTCGATTGCTTTGTAGTCGAAGTCTGGTTTGAGTTGTAGCAGCTCATGGCGTAGCTTACGGATAATCATCCTGTCGATATTCTGGTCACGGCATTTGGCAGAATAGAGTGACTGATATTCGTTCCGTTCTGAGCTGGCTACCTTGTATTTCCATTTAAGGGACTGGTAGGTTTCTTCTTGCTGACGCTCAGCAAGTTCTTCTTGCAACGCCTTACGTGCATCGTCACGTTCCTGTTGGGCCTCTTGCCGTAAGCGGCGGTCACTCTGCCAGTTCCACCAGAATTTCTCAGCGAGGTTAAGCTCACCGTCCTTGTATTTCTGCTTATGCAGGCAAGGTGCCTTTTTCACTATGACGTAACTTTGTCGTTCATAGTGATATTCCTTTAGGATGTATATCAGACCTGCATACTCAGGAACCTCTTCCGGCTGTATCAGTCCTTCTGGAACAGCGTAATAGAAGTAGTTTGGTTTCTTGTGGCTTTCTATCAGATGACTGTCACCTGGCTTTATTCTTGCCTTACAGTCATCAATGGAATTATACAGGTGTTTGTTCCATTCGTAGCTCTGATAGAACGACGGCATGAAACGCTCCTCCTCCGTCGGTCCTTTCAGGATGATATGCTTCTCTTTTTTATTTTTGAAGTCGTTTTTGAAGTCTGTACGGCTGATTTTGATTTCAAACTCGTAGATGTAGCCTGTCTTCGTCCAGATGAGTTTGTCTGACTCCCATTCAAAGACAAACAGCCCGTCAACATTGTATTTCCAGGAAGCGAAGACATAATTCAACCGCCGCTGTATTGACTGCTCAGTCAGCGGATCACTCTTTACTGGTGTTTGTTTTCTCAATACGCCCATGACAGATAACGAATTTATTCGTAGTTAAACAGTTGTTCCGGGTCTTTGAAATCTTTCAGGAGATACGGATCAACGTAGTATTTTCCGATTTTATAGTCGGCGTATTTGACCATTTTCTTCTGAAAATATACTTTTGTTTCAGGGTCAGTCTCAGGAATGAGCCACCAGTAGTATATGTCCAAATCGTCCGTTGGTTTGTTTCCGAATTTAGATCTTAGCTTTGGTACAATCTGGTCGCGCTCGAACTCTACATAGTCGCCCCGTCCACCATGGACGATGCGGTTATAGCCTGTGGCGAACAATGTCCCGTTTTTCAAATATATATTTTGCTTAATCATTTTGTTTATCTTACTTTTCCTTGTTCTTTATACTATCTAATGTTACTTCTAAAGTCGCAAGTAGGAAGATACCTACTGTATAAAAGCAGCATTATCCATCCTATAACGGCGAATAAAAACATGACATATACCGTTTTGTTCATAACTCAATTACTTTATCAACCATTGCCAATCTCATTGCATCCTGTAGTTGATGGACATAGTTTATGGGTACCACAAGGTTCTCTCCGGCCTTCCACCAGAACTTGTTGCCGTCGGCACCATCTTCAAGGAAAAGATCAATACTGTCGTTCTCCCAGGTGCATCGTTGCTCGTCATGCCACCATCCGTGACTTTCGAGAATATCATTCGTTAAAGGCATCGGTGAACATCCATCCCGAAACGCCCAGACAACATTTGCCGGGGTTATTTTGGTAGGTTTACCTCTTACCAGATACCAGTTCCCGATAGTGATATTGGTTATAATTTTATTCATATTCATATTCTATTTTTTTAATTTAGATTCAATACTCATCATAAGTTTTACCCTTTCGGTTATGTCAATACGGAACTCTTCGTCCTTTATCTCTCCATATTTATTGTAGCGTAACAATGTTTTTTCTTCCAGCTTTACATCTTTTCCCTGTCCTAACGCGGCCATAGTTCCCATGATAGCATGGCGTAAGTTATTAAACTTCACTTCTTCACCATCAGGAAACGTGATTATCCAAGTGCGGTCAGTTCGAAGCCGGACCGTATTACCAAGTACGCCAATGGTTTTATATTTGTTTGACATATTAAATTATGGTTTAGAAATCAGGTAATGGTTCAAGGATTGAATCCGCTCCTTCTTGAAATTCTATTGCATGAGTCCATGTGTTAGGACGTATAGAAGAGAGAAGAGCAATATCATCCTCATTAAGGATGTCTGTCACTTTTCCCATCAGTTTCATCATATCATCATATTTATCCATTCCGTTCAACAATGACGATGGTTCACCTTCCTCATTATCAAGGATTGAAAGCAATGCGTATGCGATTGCTGCCCTGCTATTTCTTTTTGCTTCCTTTTTCGGCTTTTCTATAAGATTCAAATTGTTTTTTAACTGTTCAGTGAGCTTATTAAATCTCTCCAAAGCTATTTCTTTATCCACAAACCTTCCGGCTAAATGTTCGTCGATGTCGATGGATGGGTGTATCGTGATATTATCATTATGAATATATAAACCAGCAAGTGTTTTGCCATTTGTGCCGGTTCCTGTGGTACCTAAACAGCTGCAACATAATATCACATCCACCTGATCAGACATCACGTAGTTTGCTCTGGTGATTACCTCGTTAATACGATAAACACTGTCCGGGTCAGTCTCCTTCGTGAAGAATTTGCCGACCAGGTGGGCGTACCGCTCAGCGGTAATCTTCTCTATTACCTTTGCACGTTGTTTTCTGCTGCTGAACAGACGACGGATAAGTGTCTGCTCATGCTCAATGGCCTTTATATACTCTTGATGGTTCATATTATACTTGTTTTATTACTATTATATTATGACTTTTCCATACTATCTTATTATGATAGTTTATCTGATTTTAATCATTTCATCCAGTAGCGGTTTGTCTTCACCTTCGATGATGACAAATGCCTTTAGTACTTGGACTTCACCGATAGTAAACATTGCCTTGAAGTTATCAGAGGAGCGTAGCGACATCTTCTTTACCTTGAATGTTTCCATTACACGAATGAGATCATACAGACATTCCGTATTCATTGCTCCACCAGCCAATGAATAGAGTTGTTGAGGATCTGGAACCAGCTTCCCCGTCACGCCATGATGACCCCTGCCGTGACATACAGGGCATTCAAAAGTGTCGGTGTACTCATGGCCGTTTTGGGCTTCGTAAGTCCATTCAACCTTACCAGAGCCGTGACAGTCTTCACACTTTACCTTTTCCTCCACCTTGGGAGCTTTAGCCAGCGCTTTTATCAAGCAATCTTTGGTTATTGGCTTATTCCAAGGCAATTCCTTTGGGATAACACTGTCGGTATTGGGAAGACCTTGTTCGGGTATCTGTTCCAGGTCATCCACCATATTCTCCGGCACTCTTATCAAGAGGTGTCCGTCTGACGCTATAACATATCCGTGCTGACGGAAAACATCAGCCAGTCCTGGTCGTGTTTCATCTTTTGAAACGAAAGGAACCAGAAGATCCTTTGTGATTTTTATCTCTGCCATATTATTTGGGTAAAATGATTATTTCTTCTTCGCCTCGTCTGCTGATATAGGCGAAAACATCTTCACGCATAACGGTGCGGGATTTTACATGTATGTCTCTGACAGCAGCATATTCCTTGCACCATTGTTCATTGAGAGTCCATGATATTCCCGGATCCGGTTCTTGGCTATAGGCCCGATATACCTTCAATGGAAAAATCATTTTATCAAATGCTGTAGCGTCCTCTGGAGTCATAAACCAATTTTTACTGGGTCTATTGGATTTAAAGAACGGCATAAACTCATGAACGTTATCAACTCTACCAGCAGCTACCCATACAGAGCGTAGCAGCTCCCAATAGGTAGGATTAGGAAGGATACTTGCCTTTTTGAAAAAGATATCCTTCATTTTCTCTGGGTTTTCCTCCACGTCATGCGCCTGTATAAGCTGCTTGATGATTTTTTCCACTCTCGCCAGTACCTTCGGAGGATATGACGGAATACGACGCGTGAAGTCCGAATGCTCATTGATAGCAGTCGAACTTGGGTTATACGTCGGAATAGTATGTTTCGGTATAGTTATCATATTACCATTTTCTGATAGTCCGACAGTTTCATACACAATGCCTCACAAAGCACTCGACTCATATTCACTTCAACGGCATTGCCGATGAATTTCTTCTGTTCTGCCTGTGTGCCTATCAGCACATAGTCCTCTGGGAAGCCCATGATACGCTTCAGCTCTTGGATGTTCAGCATACGCATTTTGATATCAACGATGCCGTATGCAGCCATAAACTCCTTGATTTTCCTTGTCATGGGAGAGTCTTCCTCATAGATGGCTATTGCCATTTCTCCCTTCTCTGTTGATATCAGGTAAGGCGGCATTTTATCCATGCGAGCTATCAGCGTAAAGCAGGGATTCTCAATGCTACCGCCGTCACTCTTGAAAGAATAAGGGTTCATCAGATACTGGTCAGCCGAGACCAGTTTTTGTTTCGGGTTGCATAGAACGGCAGGATTGACCGTTTCTATTGACCCCACCTGACCGCCACCGCTATATTCGTTGGCGAGAAACTGGTTAGTTTGAATGGTTACCTTATCCAAGGGAACATCCGGCATCGGCTCGTTCAGGTCAACGCTTACAAGTGCATGTCGTTCCTTGGTAGTAACAGTAGGACTCGGACTTTCAATAGAGCTGTTAAAGCCATTACCGAAGTATGCCGTGACGAAGGCATGGTGATCGACACAGGTAATGGTGCCAGCCGGTTTGTCAACGGTCTGGTTCTTGCTGGCAGGGTCGCCACTGAACTGCTTGCTGAGGAAGTTCAGCTTGACATAGCCCAGTCGGTTTTGTGTGGCTACCACAGGGCACGGCTCGTCAGTTGGGACAGGACGATAGTGTCCGCTCTTGTTCATGCTGTTATATTTCAAGATAAAGTCCTCATACTTTTTCTTGCCACCAGCAACGAATTTAACCAAGCCGGCAAAGATACGCTCCAGCGTCTTTTCACAGAGAGGCTTTTTCTTCATGAAGATACTGCTGCCCTCATCCTGCAAGTCCAGTACCTCACGGACAGGTTTCCATTTCTTATACTGATGGAACATGCCGCCTTCGTCGCCGTTCTTGGCATAGCTCTGAACGGGGAATACGATAGGCAGTCCACATTTGGCAAACTGCCCGAAGAAACGCTTCCGGGAGGTGTATGCTCCGAAATCTGCTGCATTGAGAATGCGGTAGTCGTAGTCATAGCCGTATTGCTGTACGGTTTTGACCCACTTCAGATAACATCGGCCCTGATCTTTGCTCACCGGCTTGCCGTTCTCATCCAGATCACCCCAGCACATAAATTCCTCGACGTTCTCAATCTGGATATAATCGGGCTGTATAGCCTCGATATATCGGAAGAGATGTTCAGCCAAAGTACGGCTATCCGCGTCTCGCGGCTGGCCACCTTTGGCTTTGCTGAAATTGGTACATTCCAGACTTGCCCAGAGTACCTTGTAAGCATCAGGATGCTTTTCCTGCATCTTCTGGAGGTGCTTTACCAGCGGGCCAAGTTCCAGTGTTCTGATATCTTCCGTGAAGTGCATGGTATCGGGATGGTTTGCCTGATGGGACGCAATAGCGTTGGCATCATGGTTGACGCAAGCCACCACCTTTGCACATTTCTTATTGAACAACCTGGCGTGTTCAACACCTGTTGACGTGCCACCGGCACCACAGAAAAGGTCGATGTATAACAGCTTAATTTTATCCATAATTTTTATATTTTGGTTATCACTATAATTTTTCCCACGGATGTGTAGAAATTCATTCCTGCCATCCCTGAATATTAATAGAACAATCCCGAATATTTTCCGTTTTAAGCATTTCCTTACAGAAAGCCTTAACGATTTTCTCCACTTCCGGAAGGTATCTCAAATTGTAATCAGACCAGAACAAAGTTTTGATGACCTTATCGCTTCCAGCCCATTTCTTGAATTTATTCTGTAAGTATTTATAAAAACCGTCCATCAGGTTCATACACTTTTCAGCTTCTGCTCCTTCGAGTTTAACATGTTGTCTGGAATCGAGCCAGTTATAATCTTCTTTACTAAAGAATACCCGTGCTTCTTCATCAAACTTAGTGTTATAGGATATTAACTGTTTCTTCGTCAAAGAATCAGATATCTGTGAGAATCCACAAGCCCAAGGCCAACACAGAACATCCTCTTTCAAAGTCTTTTCAAAGACGTTTCGCACATCCTTACGGTATCTGTCACGTTGTAGACGGAAGTATTTTTTCGGATAATAGCAGTCCAGATACACAAAATCTGGAGTTGTACCGCAGAGGATGAAATAAAGCCCTTTATACCAGAAAGTGTATTCATACGAGATTTTGTATTCGCTATTGGTATCGAGACGGGGGACACCAAAACGTCGATAGAGATACAAAAAAGAGTCTGACACTTTCAGTTCACCCCACATCTTCTGTGCTATTTCGCGAACGCCAAAAGCCCGATCAAAGGTCTCTGGGCATTGTGCCTTGGTTTTGACAACCTTATTATTCATAATCAGTGACTTTATATGTTTGTACCTTATTATATATTATGACGGGCCACCGCATTTACGGAACGCTCCTGCCGGAAGCTGCCATGTTTCATTTTCGCCAATTAGAATTGGCATTCTGTATTCATAAGAGGTAGCGAGGCTACGAAGTTCCTCCGTGATGGTGTCATAAGGAACACCCTTACGGATCAAGGATGCCAGGTCGGTATCACGTTTCATAGTGTACCCAAAATTCTTCTCAAAGCGTATCAGATCCTCTGCCTGACGATGACTGCAGCAAGCTGCTGATGCAAACTGATGGCAGTTACCGAATACGCAGAACTTACACGAGCAGCGTCCAAAGCCCATGAAATAGCAGGGATGAGGGCGAACGCGGTATTTCTCCAGCAAGTCCCATATTTGCTGTTCTTTCCAGTCACGGATGGGACGGAAGCGGTCAATATGTCTGGGATTACGCCCGTTTCTCAGATCTGCTCTATCAGGTTCAATGATAGCATAGCCAGCACGCTGCTTGCTTTCTTCACCCCGTTCACCAGACAATACCAGAGTACGTATGTTTTGAAATCTCTCTTGATGCCGAAGAGCTGTGGCGCATACATCCACTTTCAGGTAGGCGCTACACCAGCGCACTCGCAGATCCGGCGACGGCTGTGGGAATTTGTTTCTTGTGGAAGGTTTGCCTTTATCACCCCCTGTTTGTCGGACTGAACCGTCAGGAAGTTCAAAGCAGACGGGCGCTGTCAGGCTTTCTGTGCGTGTCATTTCACGCTCAAAGCCTCCCACCTTCCACTGGAAATAGACAGGAACATCAAAGGCTGCACCCAACTTGCGACAGTAGTCTGGTGTTACCTCCCAATCAAAGAGGCTACGACCTCGCCCGTCTATCTCCTGGTGCCAGAGTTCTATTTTCTCCTTGGGAACACCATTATCAAGGAGAAAAAGCAGAAGGGCAGTACTATCCTTTCCACCAGAGAAACTGACGATATATTTATCGTAATTATAGAGATCGAAGTCTGCCATCACGCTGCAATATTTAAGTCGTTGAGAAAATCCATACGCTTCCATTGTCCGAAGAGTTCCTTGTATTTTTCCAGAGGATAATGAACGTCATTCATGCAACCACCGTTTCCAAAGATCACCATTTTAATATGTGTCTTTTCTTTCAGACCCTCTATATAGTTTTCGAGCCATCGTCTGTCACGGTACCAACGGAGATTTACATCGACCGTCTGTGAAATATGAGAGTCACACTCTTCAATCACATTAACGCGGTATTCTCCAGTATTACCAAAGAGTTTAGAGACCCAAACCTCGTAGGATTTATTGGGTTCAACCTTCTTATATGTGATAACATTCTCCATGTGTAAATATCTTATTTTAGTATTTCCGTATGCAAAGTTATAAATATTTCTTGAAATACGCAAATATTTTAATATTTATTTCAAAAATAATTTCAAAATAGGCTGTTTTACGCTATATATTATCCATCAGAACTTGTCTAACAGCCTCTTTTTCAACGTCCACAACAGCCCGTTTCAGAGTATGATCTTCATTCAGTAGAGAAACGACATAGCCGTCTTTGCCTTCTTCCAGAGAAACAAAAACCCATCCTTGGTGTTGTTCACCGGCAACTTTTAGAACGAGTGTCGGCATATTATTATATAAGGTATAGGATATTGTGGAACACCCCAACTTCTTCAATATATTCTTACCGTCTTTTCCGGCTATAGAACGGATAGCCGCTGCCGCCACTTCGCGGCAGTGCGCTAACTGTTCCTTTGTAACTTTTACTGTCATCATATTATGATTTAACATTAAAATTTGCAATTTCAAACTGATAGGGTGGTCTGCCGTTTTTGTGATCCTTATCGAACACCTTAATCAATGTGTTTTCTATTTCATTGAAGAGATAGACCTTTTCGTAAGGTTCCGTCAGGCAGTCACCATTCAGATATTGCCTGGCCTTGGCACAGGCAGTTATCATGTCATTGACATAGTCCTTATCATCCTCACCGTTGTCCTCACAGTAGGTAACGAGGTGATATTTACCATAGATTTTCGTTTCCGGGAACATTTCCGTTTGTATAACTGTCCTATTCATTGTTTCTCCAGTCTTTAGTACATTCATTCTTTAGCATAAACAGCTCATTTTCGCCTGGTACATAGAAGCATGCAGTTTCAATACAGTAGAAAACGTCATTGGTTCGTTCGCCTGCCTGTGCAAAGAAGTCGTTGATATCCCAGTCAAAACGAGCATCAGGCCCTTGATGTTTATTCCAGATAGCGAGGATATTATCACGGGTGATACATTTCGAGATAGCAAAGAAATCATCCTCGATACCAAAGTCAGAAAACAGCCCTGCAGGAATGAAGTGATAAGCCTGGTACTTGAAAGATGGATTGTTTTTCAAACGCTCAGGAACTGGTGCGTATTTAATCTCGCTAAGTTGTTTTAACGACACCACCACGAATTTATGAGCTTTCTGGCCGAAGTATTCAAACGTCGGACGATCCAGCTCAACCATCAGAGTGTCGCTCTCGCTGTTCATCGGCATAACCTCAATTGTACCGATACCGTAAGGGGTGTTAACCCTTTTGCCTTTAAAGATATCTTTTGTATTCATACCTATATTATATAGTGGGAGGCTGGTTAGACCTCCCGTTACCTTTTTAGTCAGTCATCTGGAAGAAGTAGTGACATTTCTCTTCATCACCCGTATATTTCTCATAGAAAGCATCTTTAGCTTCATAATAGAGATCTGAGTAAAGTTCGATAAAAGGCTCCCGTCCGGCATAGCCCTGTTCTCTGAGATTATCATGTGCCCAAGCCAGCATATTGACGGCTATTACTACCTCCGTCCATGCCTTATAGTTATCGAGCCAGCTTTTCTTGATAAGCTTGTAGGTGTCTAATACACCCTGCTTGTTCATCAGCCAGTCTATTCTGGCGAAGTCACTGACAAAGGTGTACTCCAGCTTACCACCAGGAAGAGAATTGTTTACCCAATTTTCCATCCCTGCTGCGTAGGTCATTGCGTTTTTAAAACCTTGATTAAGTTTTTTCATATTCTCGGTGCCTGTTTATATCCCGTCGGCTACGGTGTTTGTTGGGATTATTTGTTGTTGCGTATATGTGATATATCGGATTGAACTGAGGGAAAGACTTCCTTTTTCTTCTCTGGCTCCTGTAGCGGAGCTTTTTTTAAACATCGGCATATCCTTTCGGGTTTTAGACTTTTCCTTTGCCTTTAAAAAAGGCAGCATAAAGGATGAGTATTAGACAAGTAATTCCGAGGAAATTTCATGGAATACCCAGATTATGTAGTAATCTGCGGAAGGCTGCCAGGCAATTTCAGAAAGAATAGGTACGGTACTTGGCGACCCATCCGTCTGCCTAACTTTGCAAAGGGAAATGTCGTCAAGAAACCAAGGATCAATGCAAGATGACCAACAGGCGACGCGTAAGAAATAGTGGCAGAGAGTTTTCAGCGTTAAAACGCTGATTGGAACGGATTTTGCCCATTTTGGAACAGATTACTCTTATTTTAGCACGAAAAGTGTTAAAATAAAGTTAAAAACCATTCTCTATGCCTAAAATGGACAAAAAGTAGGATATAATACTAATAGAAGAGGGTATAAAGTTTATACACCGTTTGTATTAGGTTCAGAAAACGATATTGTTGCATCATCAGTGAAGCAATATTTTTTATATTATTGTTTCACTTTATTTTTATGGAGGATTCTATTATGAAGAAATTGAAGAAGAGTCTGTCGCCAGAACAGAACTTGATGATGGCTGTCTATGGAACATTGAAGCCAAGTCGTGAACAGTTCGAGAAGGTACGTGATAAACTGTATGAAATGCAGGCTAATTCCGTCACCGACGAAGAATTTAAGTTGACCTGGGGAGTTTCAATCGAGGAACACACCAAAAGGATGATGTTGTGGTGCGGATGGCTTGAAGCCATCATCGATTGGAACATGAAGCATGGCAACGAGAGAAAATATCACGTCTTTGAGAAGCGTGACATCTTCAGTAGCAAGCAAGTCGTTGACATGGCTCAGATGTTCTACCGTCAGGGTAGGGAAGATGAGCGCAACGGTGTAGAAGAGTATGACCGCCTTTGGAAGTTGAGCAAAAAAGAACAGCAGTAAATGTCGCGCAAAACGCGCGACAATCTCAGGGAGGAGATAGCGGAACCTGAGTAAGGCTCCGCTATTCTTCTTATCTCACCATTCTGGTGTAGTCCTGGGTCTGTTGTTTATCCTTGTTCTCAATACGTATCTGAACCATAGAGCGTGAAGGAACCGTCTTTGGAAGCTGTTTCATTAGTTCAATAATGACCTGTTCGACATTATTGAAGCCGACATCCTCTATGGTCACCATGACCTTTCCCCTATAATACAGCGTTCCCTTGATAAGCTGCTTGAAAGAGAATCTTCCAAAGTGTGGATCCACCTTCACCTCGTGCTCGTTGGTTTGCTCTTCTGTAAAGAAGATCTTCTCTATGACTTTTTCGTTCAGTTCCCATGCTGGCGTAAAATCAATCTTCACGTAAGTTCGGGCAAGTTTGGTTTTATGGGCGTGGTTCAGTCCGAAGTCCACCTCTGCAAGAGTAGCACCACAGTTATTTTGAGCCACCGTTGCCCATGTATGCCGGAAGGTATATATACTATATGCCGACTCGCGCGGTATATTGAGTACATCCATACAGATCTGTCGTATGCCGATGTTTACATTGGCATTGAAGCTGTCATAGCTTGACAGTCTCTTTTGGAACACAAAAAGGTATTCAGAATCCGTTTTATCGAGATATTTATCGATAATCGGCTGTATGATGGACGGAACACGTATTTCAAAATACGCATGATCGGTTCGTGCAGCACGGGTTTTCCTTCTCTCGTAACAGATAAGTCCGTCATGATAGTCTTTCTTCTTCAGGAAGTAAATATCCACCGTATTTATGCCTGCCAGACATAATGATAGCATTGCCACATCCTGACCAAGTTCGGCAAGCGGATATTTTCTGTCGCTCTCCGGAAGAGGCGCCGAGAAGAAAGCCCTGCATTCCTGCATGGTGATGGCTCTCTTTTCTGGTGTATCAGCCTTGGGTATCTTAACCTTCAGCCAAGGATTGGTTGTGATACGGATTAGTCCTGTATCATAGTCGTTAAATTCCAACAGGGCTTGTTTGAACACCTGTCTCATGCAGACAGGGTATTGTTCCTTTGCCCTGGAGGTGTGTGAAAGGGATTTTATCCATCCGTTAAGGAATGTCGAGGTCAGGTGAGAGAACATGATTTTATTTGTTCCGGCATAGAGTTCCATATTTTGCTGAGCAAGTTCATACGTCCGGGCATTTCTTTCATGGCCGGTATTGTATAGCTCATCGTGGTATTTTCGGGCATAATCCGAAAAACATATATCTTCAGCACCTTTCTTCAGATAGGTCACGACATCCTTTACGTTCCATGTGGATATATCCACTTTGTTGAGCATATCCACATATTCTGTAATCTTGATGTTACAGAATTTACACACGAAGGGGTCTTTTACCTCTTTTGTGCTCTTGACAATACCACTGTTATCAACAACCTTGTCGGTTTTGATAAAGAAACTCTCTCTTTGATGGATAACCCTGATGTAAACGGGCCAATACCCATCAGATCTTTGCTTTTGGACTTTAATTCTGAATGTAGCCATAATTTTTTCTCAACATGCTCTCAACAGCCCACTTTTAAAGTCACCAACTATTTCTCAACATCCCTACTAATTCTAAGAAAAAATCGTTTAGAACGTTATTAAACAAAATTGGGTGCAACCACCTATTTATCAGCATGTTACACCCAATTTATTCATTATCAGTAACTTACTAATTTTCTTCTACAGCAGCCTG
>CAMUYR010000006.1 GCA_947164965.1 uncultured Prevotella sp.
ACTTTTTTTGCTTGATATAATCCTTCTTTCATGTAAACATTAAGAACAGATTTTGGGCAAGATCAGGGGACGGTTCTCTGATCTGTTGCTGCTCTTTGAATTGTTCCGAAAATCGAATCTCGGGGACAGGTTCATTTCTTCCTTGTTCATTTTGGCTAGTATATTATTGACTGTGCAAATATAGTAACATATTCTCAAACTACCAAATTTTAATCTCAAAAAAAAGATTAGAGTCCCTTGGTTATAAAGGGAACAGGGGAAAAGGTAGGGGCTAACGGGGAAAGAAACGGCAGGTAACAGGGAAAGAGACGGCAGGTAACAGGGAAAGAGACGGCAGGTAACAGGGAAAGAGACGGCAGGTAGCAGGGAGAGATACGGCATGTAACCAGATTCGGGCGGCCGGCCGCATTAATTAGGGCGGGCGCCCCTATATATTGGAGCGCCCGCCCTGATATATCCGAGCGGCCGGTCGAGACCGATTTTTACCCCCTAGAAGCTTCCGTCGTTCAGGCTATTTATCAGGCCACATGCTATTTCCTGATTACCTTTCGGATATTCCCTTTGGCATCACGTATGATATCAACCACGCCAATGCGATAGAGCAACTGGCTAGCCCCCGTTGTCACTTCGTTTATTCCTGATGTTGATACAGAGAAATCGAACGATGCCAAGCCGCCAGTAACTGACATATTCGTTATTGGTTTAGACATCAGCATAGTGCCATCGCTGTTAGCATTAAACAGGGTAGCGGCTGGCACAGACGTATTGGTTAGCGAATTGTTTTCCTCACTAGGATAGGCCCATCCGGCATACGTGTTTTCTTGATTGTTGGCATAGAAAAGCACATAACGCTGGCGACTGGAAGAATTGGTAGTTACTGTCGTGCTCACCCAGACGGAGGGGTCGTAGTCTATATGGAAAATGGTGATACCACTGCCTGGAAGGGCAGCGTCCCAGTCTATCGGTTGACGGTTCTCCACAAAGTAATACTCATTTTCGTATCCGTCGTTGCGAATCAGATATGCCCTACCTTCCTCAGCCAATGCCGGCATGTCAGTGATCGTTGTCGTCTCTTTGAGTTCTATGGGCGTGAGCCATCCCATCAACCAGCGTTCGTGGGCAGAGTAGCCCGGAGGCTGGTAGCCACCTCCATTGTAGTTGCCCCTGTCCATCAAATCCCAATCATAGACGTATTTCGTTTTGCCATTATAGAAATCGGGAAATCCGAAACAATGGGTATACTCATGACAGATAGTGCCAAAAGAGCCGTAGCTGTTATCTGCTCTCAGTTCAGACAAAGCACAATAGCAGTCGACCAGATAGTCCTTATCGCCATAAGAAACGGGAATGGGATTGCAATAGACATCCTGCTGAGCATCCTTCAGGTGTTCGCTCATCCACCACTGGTGAGGCCATATCAGGTCTTCCCCAGAGCTGTCGTTCATGCCATGACCAGCATAGATGATGAGCAGCTGGTTGACATAGCCATCGTCATTCCAGTCGTATTTGCCCCAGTCGATATCAGGATTCTCCTTCAGTATGTCCATGATATCCTCAACCAAATACTGCGAGTACTCATCGTGCGTGTCTGTGCTGGCATACTTCTTGGCATTGCCACTGACCTGCACATACAGCAAGTCGAAGACGACGCTGAAGTCACCATAGCTTTGGGCGAGGAAATAATCGTGGACGGAGCCTTTGAAAGGTGCCTCCGTCAAATTCTCAGCATTAAAAATCTTGTTCCACTGTTCTATAGTGGCAGCCTCGTCGCCTACGAACGAGCGATCATTGAATGCCACCAGCACGGTCAGCTGATGACGCTCACCATGATAGAAATCACCACCTGGTGTTCTGCCCTCACTGCCAACGCGACGAAGATGAGCGGAACGCGGTGTGCCACGCCTACAACCCTGTAGCGATATGTTTTCTTGGGCAACTGTTGTCAGCGTAACCAGCGACAATAGCAAACCAGTAATAAGAAGAAAAGTCCTTAACATAGATGGATGCGAAGTCAAAACATTTACATTTCATAATTCGTTAGCAAAGGTAGTGTATTTTTTGAAAAGAAAACTTGTTTTCCTGAAGTTTTTTATTAGATTAACATTAATAATCGTGCCTTTTCTTCACTTATTCGTACCTTTGCAAAAAATATAGAGAATATGATTAGTATTATAGCAGCAGTGGCGAAGAATGGCGCCATAGGATTTGAGAACAAGTTGATATACTGGTTGCCTAACGACCTGAAGCGGTTCAAGGCATTGACGACAGGACACACCATCGTGATGGGTCGCAATACGTTTGAGTCGCTGCCGAAGGGAGCACTGCCCAACAGGAGGAATGTGGTGCTGTCGACAACGCAGAAGGAGCTGCCCGGATGTGAGGTATTTCCGAACCTGAAAGCAGCTCTGAAGAGCTGTCAGGAGGACGAAGAGGTGTTCATCATTGGTGGTGCCAGGGTATACGAACAAGCGCTGCCGCTGGCCGACAGACTCTGTCTGACGGAAGTGGACGACGAGCCCGAAAAGGCTGATGCTTTCTTTCCTGACTATAGTGAATGGAAAGAGTCGTGGCGCGAAGCTCACGAAAAGGACGAGAAGCACGCCTACAACTATGCGTTCGTCGACTACTTGCCTCTCTCTAAAGCTGAATAGTTGATGTTCAGGGCGCCTGCCTTACGCAGTGCCTGCTTGACGTCGCTGATAACGCCCATCTCCGTATCTCTGTCGGCACGGATGCTGACAACCATGTGCAGACGGGCATCGTCGGACATGGCGGCACGCTCCTTCCTGATAGCCTCACCTATCTCGCTAATGCTGACATAGCGGTCGTTCAGCTGGATACGTGTCTCGTCGGATACCACCCTACCCTCGCCATCGACAGGCTTGCCGATAAAGATATAAACCAGTCCGTCCTTGCGACCACCCTTCTCCAGCTCAGTACCCTGAGGCACTTCATAGCGAACACGAGGTGTAACTTCACGCATGTGGGTGACTATCATGAAGAAAAAAAGAACGGTGAAGATAAGGTCAGGCAAGGCTGCGAGATTCAACCCAGGGACATCGCGCTTGCGCTGATGACGGAAACGGCTCATCGGCTACCTCCTTTCTCTGCGGTGGACACACCCTCGGCGATGCGTTGCGGATAGCGCTGGCGGATTACCTCGCGCTCGGCCTCCGTACATTGGCTATAGCGGTGGCCGTACTGCCGGAGGGCCATCTTGTCGCGAAGGGTGCGATAAGCGGCGACAATGGCGTTCTGCATCTCGAAATAGGCGTCGTAGCTGGCTTTGCGATCGGTCTCGACAGCGATGATATGGCGGTCGGTCTGGCGCGAAGCCACAAAGGTTTCCACCTCTTGCTGCAGTTCCTGCCACGTAACAGTCTTGCCATCGCAAAACATGACATCGTGATCGTCGATTTTCAACTGCAACACGTTGCTGCGATTGACATCACGCTGTTCCTGCTGCTGCTCGTCGACAGGCGGCAAACGACGTCCCAGCCCCTTGTCGCTATTCATCGACGAGGTGACCAGAAAGAACACCAGCAACATAAACGAGATATCGGCTGTCGACGTGGTGTTGAGTTCAGGAACGTCCCTGTGTTTTCTTCGCAGCATCATAAGCGAGGGTAGCTACTTCTTCAGATTATCCATCCAGAAAGAACGAGCGGCGGACACGATGACAGCGATGACAGCCACACCAAAGACAATATACATCAGCCAGAGCATGATGTCAGCCAACAATAAATATCCTGCTTCTTCCATGATTATTTCTCCTTTCCTTCTGTTCGGTTCTTATACTGTGTCACGGAGTCCATCAGCGTGATGGCGCATTCTTCCATGTGAGCGGTGAGGCGCTCGATTTTGGCAAGAATGTAGTTATAGAAGAACTGCAGTACGATGGCTACGATAATACCAAAGATAGTGGTAATCAGGGCGACCTTCATACCCTTGGCCACGATGGTAGGACTGATATCGCCTGCGGTCTGAATCTGGTCGAAAGCCATAACCATGCCGATGACCGTGCCGAGGAATCCCAGAGAGGGGGCAACGGCGATGAATAGACGAATCCACGAGCATCCCTTCTCCATATTGGAAATCTGCACGGCACCATAGTTAGTGAGCTGGCGGTCAATCTGATCCAAGGGCTCTTTGATGTGCAGCAGACCCTGATAGCAGATAGAAGCCACAGGACCACGCGTGTCGCGACAGATATCTTTGGCTCCATCGACATCACCCTGTTCCAACTTGCCGTCGATATCCTTCATCAGTCGCTTGGTGTTGACCTCAGAAAGCGTCAGATAGACGATACGTTCAATACAGAAGGCCAAGCCCAGCACCAGAGCCAGCGCTACCAGCGACATGAAGCCCGCAGAACCCTCTACGAACTTGTGCTTCAGCTGTTTATGCAATCCGCCACCTTCTTCCATAGCGTCGCTACCCTCTAAGTCGGCATCGATCAATGCCATTGCCGAGTCGGCAGCAAGGGTGTCTGGTTTCGTCACTTCGGTAGTATCCGCAACGGGTGGCTGCTGTGCATAGGTAGCGGGCCATACTGCCCATAACAGGACTATGGTCGACAACACCACCAGTCGGAACAAACTCGTTTTCAGTCTTTTCATTTTATCTCACTCTTATGATTTATACGCTTTTTACTGGTCAGGATTCTCGACATAACCCTGATATTCGGGTGCCAGGGCTGACATGACGCTGTCGTAGGACTGATGCATCGTGGCCTGAATATTATCCAAGCCCTGACCAACGGGATAGATGGGCTGATGGATGGTCAGCGACAGGGGATGCCATGAAGCAAAATGCCAGTCTTTCTGACGAGGCATAACGTTGAACGAGCCATTGATGGTCAGAGGTACAACGGGCAACTGCAACTCGTCGGCCAGTGCAAAGGCACCTTTCTTGAAATCGCCCATGTGGCCCGTAAACGAACGGGCACCCTCAGGAAACACCACTACGGAGCACTTGCCTGTCTCCAGAATATGGCGAGCTGCCTCGTAGGTAGCTCTCACCTTGCCCACCCCACGCTTGTCTACCATGATCTGATGCGACTTGCGGCAAGCATAACCTACAAAGGGAATCTTATTAATCTGGTGCTTCATCATCCACTTGAAGTTACGACCCAGGAAGCCATAGATGAGGAAGATGTCGAAAGCGCCCTGATGATTAGCTACAAAGACATACGACTGGTTGCCCTCCAGATGTTCGCGGCCTTCGACCTTGACAGGCAGAAGGAAGGCTCGCGTGATGGTGCGAGCCCACCAGCGACCAGGATAATAGCCCCAATAGTGACCATCGCCCAAGGTACAGCCCACGCCAACAAGTATGGCTGTCCAAATGGTCATTATGATAGTGACGGGAATGGCAATAACGATCTGATAAATACAATAGAATATCTTCATCTGATTCTTATTTTTCTATTCTTCGGAGTGTGATAACGACTATCTCGCGAGGCATGCCCAAGCGGAACGGGATGAGGGAACCTATGCCTGTTGACACATGAATGGCACGAGAACCCTCGTATGTAGTACCGCCCCACTCGCTATAGCGTAACGAAACGGGTGCCCAGCCAAACAGCGAGAACTGGCCTCCATGGGTATGACCACTCAGCGTGAGCTGTGCCTTACACTGTGGCAGAATGCAGTCGCGCCAACAGGAAGGATCGTGCTGCAGAAGGACGACAAAGGCACTGTCGCTGACGCCTGCCAACGTCTTGCCCACATCGCCAAGACGAGGCATGCGCTCGACGTTACCCCAGTTCTCCATACCTGCAACAACCAAGCTGTCGCTATCGCGACGGATGACACGATGCTCGTTGAGAAGCAGGTCGAAACGCATATCGCGAAGTGACTGGACAGTCTTCTTGCAATTACTCGCCTTCTCGGCATCCGTACCCGTCTGGTAGACAGCATAGTCATGATTACCCAAGATAGCATAGACACCATCAGGAGCATGCAACTGCTGGAAATAGGACGTCAGGGGAGGTAGCTCGTCGGGCAAAATATTCTGCATGTCGCCTGTGAACACAATCATATCGCCCTGCTGGGTATTGATGCTGTCGATAGATGATTGCAACAACGACAGGCGCGAACCTGTCAGCGTGCCCACATGGGCATCGGAAAACTGCACGATACGGTAGCCATCGAACGTCTCGGGCAGATCGGGGGAAGCAAATTCTATATGATGCACTTGCAACTCGTCGAAGCCAGGGTGAGTACCATACCACATGACGCCCCAAATAAATAAGGTACAGGCGAGGAAACACCAACGGCGATACTTACGAGGAAGGGCCAAACGACAGATCAGCCAAACCAATAAAGGGGCCACGACGAGGCCCATAGTCAGAAAAAAGGGTATGGCAAAACGCGCTATCATGAGTGGTTGAAACTGATTTCTTCACCGATATAACTGGCATCGACCTGACCTCGGGTATAGACGCTATATCCGTTGCAGAGCGTTCGCTCGACCTTCCACTGATAGCGATGACCCTCGACGGGACTCCATTTACACTTGCTTTCTATGATTTCACGCGTGACTGTCCAAGGACTGCGCGGACGGACAATGACTAGATCGGCACGATAACCCGGACGCAGGAATCCACGACGCTGCACGCCAAACAGACGGGCTGGATTGTGACACATCAGCTCGACCAGACGCTGAATGGTCAGCACACCCTCGTCGACCAGTTCCAGCATGGTAACCAGCGAGAACTGGAGCATAGGCATGCCAGAAGCTGCCTTGACACAACCTCCCCGCTTCTGATCCAACAGGTGGGGAGCATGGTCAGTTGCCACCACCGTGATACGGCCGTCAGTCAAGGCCTGACGCAGCAGATACTGATCAACAGGCGTCTTAATGGCTGGATTCACCTTGATGAGCGGTCCCAGACGTTCGTGATCTAACTGCGAGAAATAGAGATGGCCCACACAGGCTTCAGCAGTGATATTATCGCCAATCAGTTCCAATTCCTCAGCAGTTGAAAGATGGGCAATATGCAGGCGAGTGCCGTACTTCTTAGCCAGTTCGACAGCCTTGCGCGAAGAGTTCAGACAGGCTTCTTCGCTGCGAATAAGCGGATGGAGGGCCACCTGAGGATCGTCGCCCCAAGCTTTTTTAGCTTCTTCCATATTGCGATTGATGATATCTGTATCTTCACAGTGCGCCATCAATGGCAACTGGCAGGTCTTGAAGATGTACTCCAAAGCCTGCTGCTTGTCTACCAGCATATTGCCTGTCGACGAACCCATGAAGAGTTTGACACCAGGAATCCTGTTAGCGGGCAGCTTAGCAAAGGTGTCGGCATTATCGTTGGTAGCCCCATAGAAGAACGAGTAGTTGACATGGCTCTTCTGAGCTGCCAGCTGGAACTTCTCCTCCAAAGCCTCTAAAGTGGTTGTCTGCGGTATGCAATTGGGCATGTCGAAATAACTGGTGACACCGCCTGCTGCAGCTGCCCGGCTCTCTGAGTCGATATCAGCCTTCTGCGTCAGACCAGGCTCACGGAAATGCACATGGTCGTCGATAACACCTGGCAAAACATAACAACCCGAGGCATCAATCGTTTCATCGAACAATGCATCGGGCTGCTTCTTGGATATCTCTGTAATGTTGCCGTCCTCGATGACTATATAGCCATCAAACTGGCGTCCTTCGTTTACAATATGTCCTCCCTTGACGAGTGTTCTCATTGCTGTGGCACGTTAGTCAGAGGAGCAGAAAGTTGTGGAGTAGCAAGCGTATCAGGTACTGACGGACGTGGCTGTGGTTCAGCAACTTCCTCCAGTCCGTTCATGCGAGCCTCGTTCTCCTGAGCTGTCTTATAGTAATCCTTGACATAAGAATCCTCTTTGAACTTTCTGGTAGCCTTCGACATGATATCCTCTATCTGAGGTGTCAGAATGGGATAACGATACTGACTGGTAATCATCATAAAGACACCAGGGCCCAGAACGTTATCGAAGTTATCAACGATAAACTTAGTCACCAATGCGTCTTCCTCCTGAGCTATCTGAGCAGCCTCAACGGAAAGTTTCTGGTTGATCACATCCTCGTCGATGCCATCAAGCAACATCTGGCTCTGACGATGCGACAACTCGTTCATGCGGTTAGACAACTGGTTATGTTTGTCAATGAATTTATAGAGACTATCGTTGAGCGGAGTACCTCCTACACTCTGCATCGCATCATCAATCTTAATGGTAATCTCCCCTTCCTCCAGCACGATGGGCATTATGCTCTCGTCGTCCATAAAAAGGTTAGCCATACGGACGGTGTCAAGAAGTCCGGCAAAATGGAATTCGCCATGCACCACATCGCAGGAATCAATATTCTTTACTTCACCACCTTTAACAGCTTTCAAATACAGCATATTGCCATCAAGTGCTGACACTGATGAAGAACCTTGCACGTGGTATGAACTAGCACACGACGTGAAGGCGGCAATAACTGCAAATGCATAGAGTATTTTATTCATAAATATATGCGAACATTCAAATTTCATCGGCAAATGTACAACCTTATATCGAAATACGGAAATATATTTGCGCATTTTAAAACATTTGCGCAATTATTTAGTTTTTTTTGCCATCTTTTTCTAATTCATTAGCAATTCTATGGTTGGAATACAACTGCAGGAGTGCAGCAACAAGCAAGACGACTATCCAATTGTTGTGTACATATTTAATATAAGAAAGATAGTTGATATGGAAAAAATTACTACTATTAGCTATCATCAGCAAGGCTGCCACCAAGAACAATGCATCGCTCAACAACATGATACGACGCAGACGACGGATGGTAAAATTAGGACCATCGTAACGTTGACGCATCTGCATGGCTGCAAACATCAAGGCACCTGGGGCAAACACATAGCAGGCCCAAGACTGCAGGAAGATAGCAGAGCCAGCTCCTACCACCATCAGCAGTCCACCTATCAGCAGGATAGCTGTTTCAAGTTTACTTAGCACTCTCATTGTTAACTGTCAATGCTGATTCTTGATCATCGCTGAGCACGAAAACGTCCTCATCGTCGGTCTTCATGAAATAGCGCTCGCGAGCTATCTTCTCGATTGCCTTGGGATTAGAGTCGAGCATACGAATCTGCTCCTGATCGTGATGATAACGATCGGTATAATCCTTTATTTCGCTCTCCAACTCACTGATACGCTGGCGATTACGCAGATGATTCCATACACTGTTCTCGTCGACGAAACCTACGACGACAATGGCGATGAGGGCCGCCACAATATATTTCAGCGATGGTATGTGATAAACTTTCAGCAGAAAAGATTTTACCTTCTTCATATTTTTTTCTTTTTCGCTTGCAAAATTACAAAATAAATATGAATTATCAATTGCGAATTCTCCTTTTTTTTGTACCTTTGCATGCAAAATCATAATAAAACTATGGAATATATTGTTTCGGCCCGTAAATATCGCCCTACCACCTTCGACACAGTGGTTGGTCAACAGGCGTTGACTACCACCCTTAAGAATGCCGTGAAGAGCGGAAAGCTGGCTCATGCCTACCTCTTCTGCGGACCACGTGGTGTTGGTAAGACCACCTGTGCCCGTATTTTTGCCAAGGCCATCAACTGTATGTCGCCCACTGCCGACGGCGAGGCTTGTGGACAGTGTGAGAGCTGCCAGGCGTTCAATGAGCAACGCTCGTTTAACATCTTCGAACTGGATGCCGCATCGAACAACAGCGTCGAGCATATCAAGTCGCTAATGGAGCAGACGCGCATACCACCGCAGGTAGGTAAATACAAGGTCTTTATCATTGACGAGGTACACATGCTCTCGACAGCAGCCTTCAACGCCTTTCTGAAAACGTTGGAAGAACCACCCGCACACGTCATCTTCATTCTGGCCACGACGGAGAAGCATAAGATTCTGCCAACCATTCTGAGTCGCTGTCAGATTTATGACTTCGAGCGTATGACGGTACGTAACACCATCGAGCATCTGAAGAGTGTGGCAGATAAGGAAGGTATCACCTACGAGGAACAGGCACTGGCTGTCATTGCCGAGAAGGCTGACGGAGGCATGCGAGATGCACTGTCTATCTTCGACCAAGCAGCATCGTTCTGTCAGGGCAACATCACTTACCAGAAGGTGATTGAGGATCTGAACGTGCTCGATTCAGAAAATTACTTCCAGATTATCGACCTCTCTATTATTAATAAGGTGGCAGACATCATGGTTCTGCTCAACAATATCATCAACAAAGGTTTCGATGGCGGATTGCTGATACAGGGACTGGCCAAACACGTGCGCAACGTGCTGATGGCCAAGGATCCACAGACTCTGCCACTGCTGGAAGTGAGCGACCAGCAGCGTCTGCGCTATCAGGAACAGGCCAAGAAGTGCGAGACACCTTTCCTCTATAAGGCCTTGCAACTGATGAACCAGTGCGACATCAACTATCGCCAGAGCTCGAACAAGCGTCTGCTGGTGGAACTCACCCTGATTGAAATCGCACAGATTACCCAGCCCGACGAGGGGCCTGCCAGTGGGCGTAAGCCCAGAAGATTGAAATCCCTGTTTAAGCAACTGACACAGCAGTCTCAGCCCACGCAAGCAGCTCCACAGGTGGCTACGGTTGAGCCTGTTGCATCAACCCCTGAGCCAAAAGCTGAAGATAGCAAGCCCAAAGCTGAAGATACTAAGCCAAAAGCCAACACGCGTCCGCAACTGAAAAGTGCTTTAGGCTACTCTTGGAATAATCTGCTCAAAAAGAAAATGCATATTATTCCTGGAACACTAGATGCTAACGACCCCAACGCTGTACAGAAAGACGAACAGCAAAATTTCACCCAGCAGGAACTGGAACTGCAATGGATGTCGATGTGTAATAGAATGCCTGCGCAATTCAGTGGTATTGCCACTCGAATGAAGAACATGAATCCATCTGTGACTGACTTTCCAAATATTGAGGTTTTGGTCGATAATGAACTGGCCTTGCAACAGATGGAGGATATTAAAAACAAGATTCTCAGTACGCTGAAGCTATACCTGCACAACAACGCCATCACGATGACGATGAGGGTGGCTGAGAAACAGGAGCAAGAGAAGATTCTGACACGTCGTGAGCAATACGAACTGATGGAAAAAGAAAATCCCTCAGTCGCGAAACTGAGGGAAGTATTGGATTTGGAATTGGCATAGCCATTAAATCAACGGCATACCCATTTTCTTGCATTCGGCCCGCATGTCATCTGGCCAGATGCTTGCTTGTATTTCGCCAATATGACCTTTCTGAAGTAGAACCATACACAGACGACTCTGACCAATACCACCTCCAATGGACAGTGGCAACTCGTTGTTCAGCAGTTTCTGATGGAAATATAGTTTCTCACGTTCCTCCTTGCCTGCAAGTTTCAACTGACGCAACAGGCTCTCTTTATCCACACGAATACCCATGGATGAGAGTTCGAAGCTACGCTCCAGCACAGGATACCAGATGAGGATATCACCATTCAAACCAGCCAAGCCATTTTCGCCTATCGTCGACCAATCGTCATAGTCAGGAGCACGGCCATCATGCTTCTCGCCATTCGATAATTCGCCACCAATACCTATGATAAACACAGCGCCATAGGCTTCACAGATGGCGTCCTCGCGCTCTTTTGGTGTCTTATTAGGATACATCTTCAGCAATTCCTCTGCATGGATGAACTTAATTTTCTCAGGTAGGAAGGGCTTCAACTGCGGATAGGTCTCGCAGGTCAGATATTCCGTTCTGCGAATGGCAGCATAGATACGCTCTACCACATTTTTCAGATAAGCAATCGTACGTTGTTCTTTCGTGATAACGGCCTCCCAGTCCCATTGGTCTACATACAACGAGTGAAGATTGTCCAGTTCCTCGTCAGCACGGATGGCATTCATGTCAGTATAGATGCCATAACCTGGCTCTATCTGGTATTCAGCCAGCGACAAACGCTTCCACTTAGCCAGCGAATGCACTACCTCAGCACGAGCATCACCAAGATCTTTGATGGGAAAGGTGACTGCTCGCTCGACACCATTCAGGTCGTCGTTGATACCCAGGCCCTGCAACACAAACAAAGGGGCTGTAACACGGCGCAAGCGCAACTCCGTGGATATATTCTGTTGGAAGAACTCCTTAATCAACTTAATGCCCTGCTCCGTCTGTTTCGTGTCGAGCAGCGCTTGATAGTCTTTGGGTTTAATCAGTTGACTCATATTTACATTTTCTTTTTGCGCCTGCAAAGGTACTAATTTTAAGCGAAAAAACAAGAAAAATCAGAAAAAAATTACAAAACGACAGACATTTTCTTGATTTACTATCATTTTGTCTACAAAGAAAAAGCACGAAGAACCTAAGCCCTTCGTGCAATTTTGTTACCTGACAATCAACTTTTTACCATTGACGATGTAGAGTCCACGACCCAATTTCCGCATGTCGCTACCCACATAACGTCCATCGAGTGTGAAGATGCGAGACACCTTGTGTTCTAACGTCTCTACAGTACGGATGGCTGTAGCCATAGGATCTACGACGAGAACCTCGTCCAGGAAGAACCGCCCTTTCGCTGCCTCAAAGGTTATCTTCACGTCACCCGTAGCAGTGATAGTGGCCTCATAGTCTTTGAAACTACCCTTCTCCATCTCGACTGACGCCACACTAATAGTACCGTCTGAAACGGAGAGGTTCAGCGTTGTTTCGTCATTCTTTGCATTCCAGGCACCAGCCTTGAAGGTCAGCACGCCAGTGCCGTTTACAGTAAATACAGGCGTTGTAGCAGAGCCGCTTACAGAACTGGTACCAAACTTAGCACACTGATTGGCGCCAAAGGCCTTGGCAACTACCCAGCCGTCATTATCAGTAACAAAATCGCCACTGGCTACCTGACCACTCCACATACCATCGTTGCCACCCTTTCCAAAACACAGGTCAAACGATTCGTAGAACAGGGCACCCTCAATATCAGTTTTCGAATTTCCATAAACGGTATTGTCGCCTTCTTCAGTACCACTGTTGTCTGGCGCAAAGTTGAAAGCGACGGTACCGTCAGCATTCTGAGTAATGTCTGTAATAGCAACGTTCATCAGTTTGCGTTCGTCTATATTCATATTATATAGGAATGCGCGCGGGAGGGACGTGTTAGTCAGCTGGTTGTTATCTGGCTGTGGATAGACGTCACCTTGGATATCAGCAAGGTATTGGTTTTTATAGTTATAATACTCATCGACATATACACTAGCTTCTTCATCCGTCTCAGCAGCGTAATACTTCTCTACTGCCTCTTCCATTTTTGCGTATAATTCACCTGTCCTGTCCATACCGTCAGCATGGAAAATAGTACATCGCTGGTGGTCGTTAACAGGATAGCCATCAGAGCCATCACTATTACTATTAATCAGATTATAACACCATATTGTTTCGTCGTAGTCGATATGTAGGATCAGCATACCTTTGGCAGGCGTATAGGCATCCCACCCTTTCTGCTGACGATTCTCCAGCAGATAGTATTCGTCAGGATGAGCAGCGTTCTTGATAATATACACGTCATCGGCATCCGTCAACGCATGCATATCCTTGACCTCCTGAGCAGAAGTCAGTTCCGTTGGCTCAATCCATCCAATACAATATTTATCATAACTGGTATAGTTAGAAGGAACAAATCCGTCGCCATTATAGCTGCCACCATCCATCAGTGACCATTCGCCCATACCATAGTTGCCGCTATAACTGACATCGTACATATCCGGCAGGCCCAGACAGTGAGAAAACTCATGACAGATGGTGCCTATGCCATTGATTTGTAACTTGCCACCCGACGCATACCCCTCGTTGGCGACTGCATAGGTATTGATTCTGATACCTTCCACAATTTCAAAAGCCATATTAGCAGCACTCAGTTTCCATTCGTGGGGCCAGATGGTGTCTTCAGAGCCGCCATCAGCTTCACCTTCTCCAGCATAGATAATCATCACTTGATCTACCTCGCCATCGCCGTCCCAGTCGTACTTGCTCCAGTCTGCAACCAAATCCTTGGCCAACATGACAGCCTCGACAATCATCTCCTCTGGATACTTGTCATCGCCGTTCTCGTCGTTTTCTCCATAATACTTGGCATCCTTGCTGACAGTGACAGGACCCACAACGTCGAAAGTCAATTCAAACTGGCTACGTGACTGGTCTCTGAAGTAGTCAGCTACAGAGCCACTGAAACCGTTGCTGTCCGAATAGTTATGTGTGTTGGCAACATTTTCGAAGAGAGCGCGGTCGTTCTTCTCCTGAAACTGTACATCATTGAAATTAACCAACAATATCAAACCCTTTTGGGGGCCGAAATGGGCAGGATTGGCCATACGCTTCTGAACCATCTTGCGACCATCTGCCACATGAGCCGTCTTCGTTAGACGCGCAACACGATGGTGTTGTGCCTTTGCACGACGCTGAGCAGCTACCTCGACTGAAGCTCTCGACAACGCCGTGAACCGTCCCTCAGACAGAGCATAACGACGTCCATCTGCGCTCTTCCAATAATGTCCAAACTCATCGCCCACCAGCATAGCTTTCACTTGAGAACCATCGTCCGTCGGCAATGTTTTCCACAATCCTTTCTTGGCGGGAACAGCCATCATGCCTATTGTGAGCATCGTCAACATCAATATAAACAGTATCTTTTTCATATTTCTAAGGTTTTCTTATGTGCAAAGGTACAACTTTTATTTGAATAAACAAGGAGCAGTGAGCAAAACATTAAAAAAAAGGCAGAAGATTTGGTGGCTTCCGCCTTTTTTTGTACCTTTGCAGCTGCAAATGCTGAAAAGCACTGGTCCCGTAGCTTAGCTGAATAGAGCGTCAGATTCCGGTTCTGAAGGTCTTGGGTTTGAATCCCAACGGGATCACTTTTGATTCGCTGTCACGTAACGAATAAAAAATTGCTAGAATTAATGCTCGCAATTGTTAGCATTAATCCTAGCAATTATTTTCCTTAACATGTGCTTATTTTGCGTAGGCTACGGAACGAGTCTCACGAATGACGGTAATCTTCACCTGACCAGGATAGGTCATCTCGTTCTGAATCTTCGAAGCAATCTGTCCGCTCAGTGCCTCCGTCTCTGCATCGTCCATCTTGTCTGCACCAACGATGACACGAAGTTCGCGACCAGCTTGGATAGCATAGGTCTTGGTGACACCAGGATATGACATTGCGATGGCTTCGAGGTCGTTCAGACGCTTGATGTAAGCCTCGACAATCTCACGACGGGCACCAGGACGAGCACCTGAGATAGCATCGCAAATCTGTACGATAGGAGCCAAAAGGGTCTGCATCTCTACCTCATCATGGTGGGCACCAATAGCATTGCAGATATCGGGCTTCTCCTTGTATTTCTCAGCAATCTTCGAACCATAAAGTGCGTGGGGCAGTTCACTCTCCTCATCGGGCACTTTACCAATATCGTGCAACAGTCCTGCACGCTTAGCCTTCTTAGGATTCAAGCCCAGCTCTGCTGCCATCACAGCACAGAGGTTGGCAGTCTCGCGAGCATGCTGCAACAGATTCTGTCCATAAGAAGAGCGATACTTCATCTTACCAATAATACGAATCAGCTCTGGATGCAAGCCATGAATACCCAGGTCGATAGCAGTGCGCTTACCTGTTTCAATGACCTCGTTCTCCAACTGCTTCTTGACCTTCGCCACCACTTCCTCAATACGGGCTGGGTGGATACGGCCATCAGCCACCAACTGGTGAAGGGCCAGGCGACAAGTCTCACGACGGATGGGATCGAAAGCAGAGATCACGATAGCCTCAGGTGTATCGTCAACCACAATTTCAACACCACAGGCAGCTTCCAAAGCACGGATATTACGTCCCTCACGACCAATCACACGACCTTTCACGTCGTCGTTATCAATGTGGAACACACTGACACTATTCTCCACAGCTGTCTCAGTGGCTACACGCTGAATGGTCTGAATCACAATCTTCTTAGCCTGCTGATTGGCATTGAGCTTAGCCTCGTCCATAATCTCGTTGATGTAGGCTGCTGCATCTGTCTTGGCTTCGTCCTTCATAGCTTCCACCAAACGGGCTTTGGCCTCCTCGGCACTCAGCCCTGAGAGTTCTTCCAGTTTGGCGCGCTCCTGGAGTTGCATCTTTTCGAGCTCCTCCTGCTTCAGGTTCAGCAGTTTCTTCTCATTATCGATACGGGTCTGCTGATTGTCGAGTTCATTCTTACGACGACCCAACTCTTCCTGACGCTGATTAAGTGACATCTCGCGCTGCTTCAGTTTATTTTCACTCTGCTGAATGTGCTGGTTGCGCTGTTGAACCTCTTTCTCAAGTTCTGCCTTCTTATTGATGAATTTCTCCTTCACCTCCAGCAGTTTCTTTTCCTTGATTACTTCAGCCTCTTTCTGAGCAGCGCCAATCATCTCGTTATATTTTCCCTTCACTATGAAGCGGAAAAGCATAAATCCGCAGAAGCCACCAACAATCAGTGCTGCTGCGATTAAAATTAGTGCAAGAATTATTTCCATAAATATATATATATTGAATAATGTTCTCTCCGTCACTTATCTTCGCCAAGCGCTTCTTCGATTTCCTTGGTCAAACGTGCGAGAACATTATCATAGGGCACCGTATCATTGTTTGCAAGCTCCTTCTGATGCATCAGCGCAATGTCGATGAGCGTCATCAGCGAAATGGTATGATCGCTCTTACGACCTTTGTAATAGGCCGCATAGGCATTGTAGCGCTGCGTAATGAGCTTGGCTGCATTGCGATAGTACTCCTCATCTTCTGGAGCAACCATCACTTCTATTTCTTCGTCATAGACGTGCAGCGTGATATGTTGTTTGCCTCTTTCCTGTCCTGCCATGCTTGTTTCTCCTTATTCCTTTTCGTCGCTGAGGATAGCAATGCATTTGTTTACGTCACGTATGAGCTTCGTCAATCGTTCTTTGGCTCCTGTCAAGTCGCCATCAGTAATCTCGATCATCTTGGCCATTTTAAGTGAGTCATAGTCATTCTGCTTCTGATTCAGCTTTGCTTGCAGTTGGGAAATATCCTGCTCGCACTTTTCCACCTTATCATACAACTCCTTATTCTCCTTTTTCAGAGTCTGAAATCGGAGAATCATTTGCCGTAATCGGGTTTCAAAGTCTGTTAAAGTTTTCTCATTAGGCGTCATGCTATCTCACTTTATCCCCACAAAGGTAGGGAATTTCATTGACAATTGATAATTGCCAATGGAGAATTATCATTTTTTAACGTTACTCCTTGGGTTTAGGCTCTTTTTTAGCCAACATCACCACTTTATAGACAAAATCAGTGGTCCACTGCTGCGAGAAACCTAACTTCTGGGCATACTGGCGAATAGCCACTACAGTCTTCATAACACCAGCATCGGAGAAGTCGTTCTTCGTGAAAATGTCGTTCACCGTTTTTTCTGTCATCGTACGGATGGCACTCTTGAAAATGCTGGGCACGCGAAGTTTGAACTTCATGAGATTGCCAGTGAGCATCATCAGATCCTGCGTAAACCCTGAGAACTGATACATATAGGTCTGCACATCCTGGGGCTTCTTGCAGCGCTTGCGAATGCTGGCATCAATCTCTTTGGTAAAGTTGTCGTTCATACCATAGAGCTCTTTCAGCATCTTGTTGCAGCGTGACTTCTCAGCCAAGCCCAGGCGATTGTTCTGGGTTGGAACCTTCAGTGTAGCCTTAAAAACACGCAAGTCTGGCAATGCTGCCAAGTTGCTGATACCCAAGTCGGCAGCCATGACTGCCTGGAAATATACACGAATCAAGGTCATGAAATCTTCCATGCCACCTGCCTTCTGCTGTTCCTCCTTTTTTCCGAATAATTTAGATAAAAATCCCATATTTGTAATATTTTGCGGTGCAAAGGTACAAATTTTAAGTGAAAAGTGAAGAGTGAAAAGTGAAAAATTCGTATATTTGCAGCGGAAAACTTTAAAAACAAGTGAAAATATGAAAGGTATCGTATTAGCTGGAGGCAGTGGAACGCGCCTCTACCCCATCACGAAAGGTGTTTCGAAGCAGCTGATTCCCATCTTCGACAAGCCCATGATTTACTATCCCATCTCCACCCTGATGCTGGCTGGTATTCGCGAGATTCTGATCATCTCAACACCATATGACCTGCCTGCTTTCAAACGCCTGTTGGGCGATGGGAGCGAACTGGGTGTTCGTTTCGAATATGCTGAGCAGCCCAGTCCTGACGGATTGGCACAGGCTTTTATTATTGGCGAGAAGTTTATAGGTGACGATTGCGCTTGTCTGGTACTAGGTGATAATATCTTCTATGGCAGTGGCTTTACGGGCATGCTGAAGCAGGCCGTGAAGAGCGCTGAAGAAGACGGACGCGCCACTGTGTTTGGTTACTACGTGAACGATCCTGAGCGCTATGGTGTGGCAGAATTCGATAAAGACGGCAACTGCCTGAGCATCGAAGAAAAGCCAGCCAAGCCTAAGTCAAACTACGCTGTTGTAGGTCTCTATTTCTATCCTAATAGTGTGGTGGAGATTGCCAAGAATATCAAGCCATCGGCCCGTGGTGAACTGGAGATTACTACTGTAAACCAGAAGTATCTGGAAGACAAGAATCTGCTGGTTCAGACGCTGCAGCGAGGTTTTGCCTGGCTCGACACTGGTACTCACGACTCACTCAGTGAAGCCTCTACCTTCATTGAGGTCATCGAGAAGCGCCAAGGTCTCAAGGTGGCTTGTCTTGAGGAGATTGCCTACAAGCGTGGCTGGATAGACAAGGAACAACTAAAAAAACTGGCCGAGCCAATGATTAAGAATGACTACGGCCAGTATCTCATGCGTCGTGCTGAGGAGAAGTAATTATTTCGAGAAATAACGCACGCAATTGCGCAAGGCTGTGGGATTGCCCATATCATACATGGTTCCCTTGAGCCTTATACCCATCATGCCGCTCTTCTGGCGAACAGCCTCAAGGGCGGCAGTCAGTTCTATCTCTCGCGTCATATCCCCCGCCTCGTCAGCTTGCATAATATCAGACTCCAACTGTGCAAACACTTCAGGTGTGAGGATGTACTGTCCAAAGACAGAGTAATACTCGCGCTCTCCCTCCTTATTGCGAACACCCAGGAATTCTTCTGCATAAGAAGCCTTTGGTTTCTCCTGCATCACTGAAACGTTCAGGATAGTATGGTCCTTATCTTCCCACACTCCGCTCAGAATGCCATAATGGCTCACCTCTGCCAATGGTACAGGATGAATGCTGATCATCAGCTGGTTATAGCGCTCGTATTGCTCTATCAGCTGCAGCGCACAAGGCTTGTTACTCTGGCTTCGATAGAGCGTATCGCCTAACAGAAGCAGCACAGGCTCATTATTGGCAAACTCTGCTGCCTGATAGACAGCATGTCCGAAGCCTCGCTTTTCGCGCTGGTATACATAGTGTAAGCGCTTACCAATATCCAGAATACGGTTCTCGTATTCCTGGGCTTCCTTGTTGAGTTTACGCAGGTGTTCCTCACTCAAGGGACGTTCAAAGAATTCTGTATAGAGAATGCGTTCCTCTTCCGAACCCAGCACCAGGCAGATTTCCTCTACCCCACTCTTCACCAGCTCCTCCAACAGGATCAGGATAACAGGACGTACCATACCGTCAGGACATGGAATGGGGAAGAAATCCTTCTTCAGCGAACGGGTGGCAGGATAGAGACGAGTGCCAAAACCTGCCACAGGGATAATGGCCTTGCGAACTGTATGAACAGGACGGAGCGTCAGCGGATAAGCACGCATGCCCTGTGCGTTCAGATAGTCGATAACACGCTGCTGATCCTCTGCACTGCGAGCCAGGAACTGCACAGAACCATCGCCATGAGAGCCTACGCCTTTTCCGCCCCATACCCATTGCTGTATCTGTGGGTCCTGCAATACCTGATGCAGCTTGGGAGCCCAGAGGGCTGACGACATCGGAGCAACATACTTATCGAACATGTCTTCTGCCTCCGTCATCAGGCGCCCTAACGACTCGGCGTCGCCATTCGCCATATATTTAATCGCTTTCTGCACCAAGTCGTGGTTCCACTCACCCAGTGCCTTATGCAGGTTCTGTTCTGCCTCTGTCGATGCGAAGGGATAGGCCTTGTTAAGGTCGGACAGAATCTTAATAGTATCCTTCTCTGCACAAAGGTCAGCAAACACCCAATATAGCGACTTCTTTACATTGAGTCCTTTCACCTCGATTTCATCACCATCAAAGGTCATCAGATTGGGTTTTACACCAAAGGCACACGCCTGGTCAAGACGTCCGCAACGGCTACTGGTACGCAGCTCACCCACATAGGCGATATTCATCTCGCCCAACGTGTTCAGATTCAGATTATATAATAAATTGAACGCGCGCGCAACGAGGACACAGATAGCAGCACTTGACGACAAACCGCTCTTCATAGGCAGTGTCATTTTCGTGATACGAATACGCACACCACCAACCTTATACCATTCGAGCATATAGGAAGCAACGCCAGCACAGTAGCAGAAGAATGAACCAGAACGGGCTACCCGTTTCAGTTCTGTATCGTTCATACGACACGAGAAATCATGCCACACACTATTGATTTCTTCTGCATCGCTATGCATCTCGAAAATGCTGGACTTCTCCACTTCTGCATATATGCCTTGTTCTATACCTGTCACAATAGAAGCACCAGGCATAATGTCAGCATTCATCGTACGATAGTGACCTGCCCAGTCTGTATGTTCTCCAAAAAGGCACAAACGGCCAGGAACGAAAAGCTTTATCATAATAAAATCGTTAAATTTAGGTTGTAAATATGCACAAAGGTACGAAAAAATGGGCAAAAATCAAAGAAAAAGTCATTTTTTTCTCATTTTTTTTGGCAGAATAGATAAAAATACATACTTTTGCAAACGACAAATAAAAAAAGTTAATAACACAATATTAAAATTTTACTGCCTATCGACGTAATTTCTACTTCATAAAAATGTAAACGATATGAAGAATTATGAAAGTATGACTGACGAACAGTTAGCCATGCAATACGTAGAAGGAGACAACAGTGCTTTTGATGTGTTATTGGCTCGTAACCAACAGAAGCTTTACAACTACATCCACTTCGTGGTTCGCGACCCCGAAGCAGCTAACGATGTGTTTCAAGAAACGTTCTTAAAGGTCATCACCAGATTGCAGGAGGGCCGCTATACCGATTCCGGCAAGTTCTCGTTCTGGCTCACACGCATAGCTCACAATATCGTGATGGACCGCTATCGCCAGCAGAAGAGCGAGCACATTGTGGAAGCCTCGGAAGAAAACGACCTCAACAAGCTGCGCTCGCAAGATCTTATGGACATCAATCGCGAGAACGAGATTGTCAACACACAGATTCTGCAGGATGTCCGCAACCTCATGGACATCTTACCTACTCCACAGCGTGAAGTAGTATACATGCGATACTATCAAGACTTGTCGTTTAAGGAGATTGCAGAAGCTACTGGTGTCAGCATCAACACCTCGTTGGGACGCATGCGCTATGCTCTGATCAACATGCGACGCATGGCCAGAGAGCACAACATTCAACTGAATTTGGAGCTGTGATGGCTGTTGGCTATTAGCTAACTGCTAAAGTGCCTTCAGAGAACTTATAACCTGCTCAGGATTCTTGCTTCCAAAGACATAACTGCCTGCCACTAACACGTCGGCACCGGCCTTCACCAGTCGTGGAGCAGTTTCTTCCTGTACCCCACCATCTATCTCTATCAGCGCCTTCGATCCACTCTCGTCAATCAGTTTACGCAGTCGCTGCACCTTCTGGATGGTGTTCTCGATGAATTTCTGTCCGCCAAAGCCAGGATTCACACTCATCAGCAGCACCATATCGACATCGCAGATAATATCTTCGAGCAACGATACGGGCGAGGCAGGATTGAGCGTCACACCAGCCTTCATACCAGCCTGATGAATCTCCTGTACCGTGCGATGCAGATGCGTGCATGCCTCCACGTGGACATTCATCATCATAGCACCCAATTGAGCCGTCCGCTGGATATAATGCTCAGGATGTACTATCATGTAGTGTACATCAAGAGGTTTTTGGCATTTCTTTGCCAAGGCCTCGATGACAGGGAAACCAAAGGAGATGTTAGGAACGAATACGCCATCCATCACATCAAGATGAAGCCAATCAGCTTCACTACGATTAATCATGTCAATGTCTTTGTCGAGATGCAGGAAATCAGCTGCAAGCAGCGACGGGGATACCATTGTAGCCATTCGTCAGATTTTTCTTTGTGTTACATATGCGCGCAAACTGTTTGATTAACAGGATGGTAGCAGGATGTGGATGAAAATCGTCTTGAGTAAAATTTGTCATAGGCAAACCATGTTTAGCGTTACTATCTACTATTGAAACGCAACAGGTTACCTTTTATTATATTGCAGGAGAACTTTTTTTCACATGATACTGTTCAATGTCTTTCATACCGTTCAAGAAGTCGCGAGCCATCATGCGTTTCTTACCTGCCAATTGCAGTTCTACAAGTTCAAGCAGCTCATCCTTGGCTGAGATACAGAGCGACTTACCCTCGATACTGATAGAGCCTTCGCCCCTACCCTGTTTACCCGTCTTGTGTGTCTTATAGATTTTCAGCACGGTTTCCTTGCCATCAGGACTCGCCAGCGTTGTCCAGGCACCAGGAACAGGACTCAAGCCACGAACAAAATCATATACTTGTTTAGCCGACTTCGACCAGTCAATCTCACAAGTCTCCTTGAAGATTTTTGGAGCCGTCTTTAAAGAGGTAAGAGGTGTGAGGTAAGAGGGAAGAGAACTGTCTTCTTGCTCCTCTGTATGCGGATGTCCATCTGCAGCAACGATTGCTTCCAGCGTCTCTATACAGATTTCTGCACCCAGATGCATCAGTCCATCGTAGACGTATTCCACATCAGCATCGTCAGGAATATCGAAGGGCTTCTTCATGATGATACGACCTGTGTCGATGTCGTGATCCAAGAAGAATGTCGTCACACCAGTCTGTGTCTCACCATTTATCACTGCCCAGTTGATGGGTGCTGCCCCACGATACTGTGGCAACAAAGCTGCATGCACATTAAATGTACCATACGCTGGCATGGCCCACACCACCTCAGGCAACATACGGAAAGCGACCACCACTTGCAGATTAGCCTCATACGAACGCAACTGTTCTACAAAAGCCGGATCTTTCATCTTCTCAGGCTGGAGCACTGGTAAACCGTGTTCCAATGCATACTGCTTCACTTGCGAGGGTTGCAACACACTACCGTGCCTGCCTACAGGCTTATCGGGTTGGGTGACTACTGCCACCACGTTATAATGGTTTTCCACCAGAGCCTGCAGCGTTTCCACTGCAAACTCTGGTGTACCCATGAATACTATTCTCAAATCGTTTTTATTCATCACCATTTCTTATTTGCTGCAAAGTTACAAATAAGTGCGCAAAAAAACAAATTAATTTGAATTTTTCGTACGCAAAAAGAAACTTCTTCGTTAACAAAAAACTACATGGTGTAGAAAGCAGTCATCAAGTCTGGGCGATAGTTCTTGCTGATTTTCAACTCCTTCACATGCTGCATAGGCTCTTTGAGGATACATTGTGAGTCCTGTATCATCTTGATGTGATTGATGTTGACAATGTAGCGCTTGTGAATCTGCACTAAATCGCTACTATAGTTAAGGATGACGTCTGCAGTAGTGCGATGTCGCAGGGTATATACTGATTCATCCACGCATACAATCTCCCATATCTTTCGTCCATGGTTATAGCGGAAAAAAGCACAGTCCTCCAGTCTTAGCGTGGTGTGCTCGTTTTTAGGACTTACCACCAAAATGAGCGGTATATGTCCTACTGAGCGAGGCAGCTGCGGAATGGTGGCTAGTTTATTCTCATAATAGCGAGTCATAATTTGGCTCAGGTCGTGTTCCGTGGGTGGTTTCAACAGATAGTCGAAAGCCTGCCTGCGAATGGCTTCAAGCATATACTTGTCGTAGCCTGTATAAAACACGACCTTGGTTTCTGGTTTGATTTCGTTGCGGATGAGTGAACAAAATTCCAGTCCAGACATCGTGGGCAGTTCCACATCGAGGAAGATAAGGCCTGGCTCTGTGTCAATGATGTCCTTGATGGCTGTCTCAGCATCATGGGCTGTTCCTACGACCTCCACAGAATAGTTGCTCTCCAGCATTCGTTTCAACACCTCGATGGCTTCATGATTGTCATCGACAATGAAAGCTCTAATAAGTTTTTGTTGATTCATATGAAAGTTATATAATACTTATCTTGCTAATCAAATTGATAGTTGTATTCGTCTGGCAATAGCACCCATGCCCTGCAACCACTCTGCTCTTCATGCTGCCAATTGCCAATGCCAAAAGATATTTGGTTGGTGTTGTGTTCGTTTAGCATTTGGATGGTTTGCCTGACAACTCTCATGCCAGTATGCTCCTGCTGAGGTTTCCCCTGTTGCAGTCCGCATCCATTGTCTATCACTTCCACCAGTGTCTTACCGTCATCTTTCGTGGCACGAATGGTAAGCACACCACCCTGTCTTCGGAGTCCATGCTTGATAGCGTTCTCTGCAAATATCTGAATCGTCATGGCCGGCAATAGCACGGAGACGGTGTCTACCTCTGAGGCTATCTCCTTTCGATAGTCAAGATGGGCAGCCATCTGCCGACCTTCTATCTCAACAAAGTAATCTACAAATCGCAACTCATCAGCCAACGTTGTCTGCAACTGGTCAGCCTGTTCCACTCCGAATCGCAAAAGTTGGGTAAGAGCGTTGAAGTTTACGGTACGCCCCTCCATCTGCTCCAGCATCTCATGATTCAAGGCATTATAGATAAAGTGCGGCGTGATGCGATTGCGAATATTCCTCATGCGCAGACTCAGAATCTGCTGACGCGTGGTCAGATTCTGCAAATGTTGTCTGCGCTGGCGCAACTTCATCAGCACCACCAGTACAACTACCGTCAAGAGAGCAACAACCAACAGCGCCCACAGCAGTCGGCTCGTCAGCTGTTGTCTGTCTATATCTCGCTGTTGTTCCAGTAATCGTTTGTCGTGTTCATAGCTGAGGATCTTAGCGTTCATCTGCATACGCATATTGGCCGTCTGGATGGAATCAGCCAGCTGAAGCCACTGCTGGTGAAAATCGTATGCCTGTTTCCAATTCCCCACGCTACCCATGAGTTGTCTCAATGCCTCCAGTCTGAGCAAGCGAGCCGCCGGTATCGTCACCTCATCGTTGGCTAGGCTTGCAGCCATGTGCAATGCCTCTGCAGTATGGCCTTCCAACATGTGCAACTTCATTTTTGTTGTATTCATGTAGTAGATGAGTGGCGGGAAATCTACTTTACTAAAGAAGGAATCAGCGCGCTCTACCATGATTCGTGCAGAATCTGCCTGACCCAAGCAAACAAATATTTCGCCCAAATTACCAATGGCAGTATAATAATCCCACTTCTTGCTGTCATCACCATCGACTAGCTTTGCCGCCTGTTTGAAAGCATCACAGGCTTCACGATAGCGATGTTGGAAATAGTGGTCATTACCCACATTATTATAATAAATAAACTGGTCGCCTCTTTTCATCTCTGGCAACAGTCTGCTTGTGCGCTGCCACCATTGGCTACTATTGTCGTAGTCGCCCATGAAGGTATAGACGGTACTGATGCCCAACATGAGTGCCACCTTGTACTGGTCGCCTAGTTCTGCCGCGTCAGCAGCTTCCAAAGCCTGCAGATATCCGTCGGCACTGCGATCCAACTTCCCTATTTGCCTATAGAAGTCTGCACGATTGGCCAAAGCCAGTATTCGCAGTTCCTCCACGTTATCCAAACCTTCCATCTCCTTAAGGGCTTGTTCAGTATAGACCAGTCCCGAGTCTGGCTGCCCCTTGATGGCTGTAAACCACACGCCACGAACCTTCAGCCATTCCGCCCTTAATCGCCTGACGGGCCCTGTATGATCATCCTTGTGTTGTTGCAGAAAAGCTCCTATACGCTGACAGGCTGTCTCCATTGAGTCCCCATTCATCTGACTATACCAAATCTTCACAGAGTCCATCGTCTGCTGCATAGGCATCACTTGCTGATGTTCTCTGTTACAAGCCATCAACAACAGGACTATAACTGTCACAGCAGACATTATGAACTTTTTCTGCATCATAATCACGTGCAAAGATATACATTTTCCGACAAACCGCCAAATCCCACTTTAGTGCTTTTTGCTCTAAAATACCTTTTGTGTACGACAAGGCGTTTAATTCTTTATTTAAGAGGACAATTATCGTCCAAAAGTCCCATTCCACCGCCTCAAAAAGGTTCTTCAAAATTTGGTATCTATGTTATAATTTGCTAAATTTGCAAAAAGATAAAGTTATAATCTATAACGAAAACTGCTAACTATGTACAAGATTATTAAAACATATTTCTTACTCATTTTGCTCATTCTGCCTTTGGCGGTGTCAGCACAACGGTTTAGTTATACATATAAAGGTGTAACTTTTAAATGCAAGGTAACCGATCAAGGTGTTTGTATCACAGGATTTAATGTAAGTGCGCCAGAGGTCGTGATTCCTGGAAAAGTAAGTAATGAAGGTAAAGAATATAAGGTATGGCAAGTCAGTACCTTCGTCAATGGAAATAATTACCTTGCTCAAACAATGGTTATTGAAGAAGGGGTAGAAGATATTGCCCGTTCTTCATTTGTAGAATTCCGCAAACTGCAGAAAGTCACACTCCCTTCTACGCTTCGTCATGTAGGCAAGAACGCTTTCCGCAAAAATGACGGCATGACATTTACCATGCCTTCGAATTTTGATGAGACTGCATTACGCGAGGGAAAGGAAGTAGAATTCAGTGGATCAGCAACTCAAGCTAAGGCCAATGAAAACCTTCTGGCTCAAGAGAATGCCAAACAGGCTGCTGCACAAAAGGCCGAAGAAGCTAGAAAGGCAGAAGAGGCACGAAGGGCAGAGGAAGCCCGTAAAGCAGAAGAGGCACGCAAAGCTGAGGAAGCCAAAAAGGCAGAAGAGGCTCGATTGTTAGCGCAGGCTGAAGCTGAAAAAGCACGTAAGGCAGAGGAAGCACGTAAAGCCGAAGAAGCGCGTAAGGCTGAAGAGGCTCGTAAAGCAGAGGAAGCCCGTCTGTTGGCAGAGGCAGAAAAAGCTCGCAAAGCTGAGGAAGCGCGTAAGGCCGAAGAAGCCAGGAAGGCAGAAGAAGCACGTAAACGTGAGGAAGCCCGTCTGTTGGCAGAAGCTGAAAAGGCTCGTAAGGCAGAAGAAGCACGCAGGGCAGAAGAGGCTCGACGTGAAGAAGAACAGCGTAAGCGCGATGAGGCAGCCCGTGCTGAACTAGAGCGCAAGATGGCAGCAGAAGAAGAACGCCGCTTATTTGATGTTGACAAAAACATTCCTGTGGCGAGAGCCTACGATCCTAATTCCTTTTGTATTATTATTGCTAATGAGGACTATCGTAACGTGAGCAAAGTGGACTTTGCCGTTCACGACGGCGAGGTGTTCCACGACTATTGCACAAGGACGCTTGGTATGCCAGAGAAAAATATCAAGATGTATAAAAACGCATCTCTTTCAGAGGTATATTCTGCATTACAGTGGTTGAAGATTACTTCGGAAGTGAATGGTGATGATACCAGATTGTTCTTCTACTATGCAGGACATGGCATGCCTGGTGAAGCCGACAAGAAGGCGTATCTGTTGCCTGCTGATGCTGATCCGCAGATTTTAAGAACATGTATTCCATTGGCCGACATTTATAAAGAACTTGGTTCGATAAAGGCCGAATGCATTACCGTGTTTCTGGATGCCTGTTTCAGTGGTGCCCAACGTGGAGAGAACAACCCCAATAATATGCTGACTGCCGCTCGTGGCGTAGCCATCAAGGCTCAAGAAGAGACGTTGCCAGGAAACATGGTGACGTTTACTGCTGCATCTGGTTCAGAAACAGCCTATTCGTTCAAGAAGCGTGGACATGGTATGTTTACTTACTTCTTGCTTAATCAGTTGGCAAGCAGTCGAGGTAATATCAGCTATGGTGAATTGTTTGACACTTTGAAGCGTGAAGTAAAGAAAAACTCATGGAAGGAGAACGAGAAGATGCAGACTCCCACGGTGACTGTATCTGGTTCTTTAGAAAGCAAATGGCGTGATTTACATTTTATCAAAACAACTAAATAACAATAAAAATTACTGCAATGAAAAAACTATTTGTATTTCTTTTTGTGATGTTTGCAGTCATGACTGCAAATGCACAGGTGACTTGGAACCTTAAGGGTGGTGTTGGTATGGCTTCGTGTATCAGCAGTGGTGATGCTGGCAACTCGAAACTGAAGTTTGTGGCTAAGTTTGGTGGAGGTCTCGAAACTCCTATTACACAGAGTCTCTCATTCATGCCTTCTTTGGAGGTCGCATGGAAAGGTGGTAAGTATAAGATGTATGATGGTGATGCCACATTGAACCTCATCTATTTGCAGGTTCCTGCCGTGTTAGCTTATCGTGTCAATGTTAACGATCGTCTGAACATGACAATGAAAGCAGGTCCATATGTTGCTTTTGCTGTTTCTGGTAACATGAAACAGGACTATACCTATGGTGGCTTGGCTTACCACTACGATGTTAACATCTTCGATGAAGGAGAAGCAGGAGTGGCAAAGGCCGCCAAACGTTTCGACGTGGGTCTTGACGTAGGTCTGGATTTTGAGTTGCATCGTTTTGTCCTTGGACTAGAGTATGAGTTGGGATTCGTTTCCTTTGCTCCTAATGATGCTAGTTTAAAGAATCAGGCTTTCTATCTGACAGTTGGCTATAAATTCTAAAATACATATCAGTTATGAAAAGACTATTTAACATATTCCTGCTGTTGACATCCGTATGCCTGATGGGATGCGGTGGAGGCGATAGTGGAGGTGGTGGCGAAATTGTCAACACGCTAAACCTCACTATCGATAAGACAAGCATTAATGTCCAGTCTAGCGGTATTACCACCAGTCTTTCTGTGACATCTAATGTCACGTGGTCAGTGAGTGTGCCTGCTTCATGGGTAACAGTGAGTCCTGCCAGTGGCGTGAATAACGGTGTGGTTGAAGTTAGGGTTGATGCCAATACTACTGCCGATTCACGCTCAACGACCATCACTATCAGTGGTGGTGGAATATCCAAGTCGATATCGGTATCACAGGATGCTGCTGCAGCTTCTCTGACTGTTAATCCTGAAACTCTTGATATCAAGGCTGAGGGTGATACGAAAAATGTCGAAATCACATCTAATGGCAGTTGGACAGCAACTTCTGATCAAACATGGTGCAAGACTAATGTTAAGAGTGGTAAGGGCAGTTCAACGTTGACTATCACCGTTGATGCTAATTCCACTTCGGATGCTCGTACAGCTTCTGTCATCATCAAATGCTCGAATATTGAGAAAAAGGTGACGATAAAACAGGCTGCAGGTGAGTTTATTCCTTCTGAGAACGATAATGGTATACCACCAACACCAGCTCCCAAGAAATAACAATGGCTAATAAATACAGATAAAACTATGAAACAAGTTAAATACATATTTATATTGCTTCTCACTCTCATTTCTGTGAGGGCTTCAGCTGTTCAGATTTCTGCTGGTGGTAGCCATACGATGATACTGATGGACGACGGCACACTATGGGCCTGTGGAAGTAATGCTAACGGACAATTAGGCGTTAAAGATATTACCTATACAGCAGAGCCTATTAAGGTGATGGATGGTGTAGCATTTGTATCTGCAGGCTATAGACATACAATGATAATCATGACTGACGGCTCGCTTTGGGCTTGTGGCTATAACAGCTACGGCCAGTTGGGCGATGGCACGACGGCAACGACAAAGACGCCCGTCAAGGTGATGGAAAGTGTGGCTCAGGTGTCGGCAGGTGAAGATTATACTATGATAGTCAAGAAGAACGGTGCTCTTCTGACTTGCGGATACAACTATTATGGTCAATTAGGAAATGGTACTAAAGATAATGTCACCACTCCTACACAGATTATGACTGGTGTGTCACAAGTGTCAGCAGGTGATAGTCATTCGCTTATTCTGAAAACGAATGGTACGGTTTGGGCTTGCGGCTATAATTATAGTGGTCAGTTGGGCGATGGCACTAATGGCAGTGGCGCTGATAAGCTGACTCCTGTGCAAGTTACTGACAATGTGGCTTCTGTATCTGCTGGCGGTAACCATTCGCTGTTCTTAAAAACAGATGGAACTTTGTGGAGCTGTGGCAATAATAGCAATTGCCAGTTAGGTGACAAAACCACTACCAATACACCCACGCTGATTCAGGTGAAAGAAGGTGTCGCACAGATCTCAGCCGGCAACAATTTCTCTTTGGTTCTTTATACCGACGGCAAATTGGAAGCCTTTGGTTCCAATGGCTATGATCAGTTGTCAAGCTTCTATGTAGGATATGATTTCTATTATACTTATATTGAGACTGCTAATGTCGTACAGATGGATGCAGGAAGCAATTTTACAGTATATGCGAAGTCTGATGGCACGTTCTGGGCATGTGGAAAAAATGACGCAGGACAGTTGGGCGACGGTACGATTACCCGTAAGAACACTCCTGTCATGATTTCCAATGACGTGTCGATAGCTGCTGCAGTGCAAGACCGTACATTCTTCCAAAAGAAGGATGGTACACTATGGGCTACAGGTATTAATTATTACTATGCCTTAGGCGATGGTAGCGAGGAGAGCAAGAGCTCGCCAGTTCAGATAGCCACAGCAGACGAGATCGTTCAAATTGCTTCAGGCGATTATCATACGCTTTATCTCACGAAGGATGGTACATTATGGGGCTTTGGTTATAATTACTATCACCAACTTGGGCTTGAGGAGTATCAATTCTATGACAAACCGGTAAAGGTGATGACCAATGTGGCACAGGTAGCCGCAGCTTTGAATTATTCACTTGTCGTTAAGAAAGACGGCAGCTTATGGGGTGTTGGAACGAATTGGGCAGGACAGTTGGGTGACGGCACCACGACGAATATTACGTCCATTTCAAAGATTATGGATGATGTGGCACAGGTGGCCGCAGGTTATTACCATTCTGTCATCTTGAAAAAGGACGGCTCTGTATGGGCTGCCGGTCAGAACTGGGAAGGCATGCTGGGTAACGGCACCTTTGAAAATTCCTATGTATACGTCAAGGTCATGGACGATGCTGTGGATATAGCAGCAGGTGGCTATACGACGATGGTCATCAAGAAGGATGGTTCTTTGTGGGGCTGGGGTGGCAACTGGTATGGTCAGTTAGGTACAGGTGATTTCAATGACTCTTCAACTCCTGTAAAGGTTACAGATAAGGTGGCATCTGTTTCTGTCGCCTATCCTTTCGTCATGTTTGTTAAGACTGATGGCTCGCTTTGGGCTGCCGGCTATAACTATTACGGTCAATTCGGAAACGGTGATTTCACTACTTCTTCTACACCTGTCAAAGTGATGGACGGTGTTGCGATGGCTTCAACCTCCTATTCCCATTCTGCGATTCTGAAGACCAATGGCACGCTCTACACTTGTGGTTCTAATGAGTGCGGTCAGTTGGGCGATGGTACCCGAAAGTATGTGAGCACTCAGATGAAAATGGGCTCGGCTACTCCCTCTAATCCTGATGTTATCGAGTTCAGTAGCAATGGTGTTACCTATCTGTTGAATAAGGACAAGACAGCAACCATCAGCTTGATTACGGCCGATCGTGTCGATTTGGATATTCCCAGCACGATAGCTTACGATGGTGTGTCGTATTCTGTGACAGCGATAGGTGATTCGATATTCCATAATAATATCAACAACTATTATATTTACTCTGTAACATTCCCTAAAACTATCACAACAGTTTCGGAAAAAGCTTTCGATTGGTTTGAGGCAACATGTATTTTCTGGAACAGTAACACACCATTGCCTAGCAAGGCCTTTGACAATGAACGATACAAGAATGGTAATTTCATGCTTTATGTCAATAAGGCGGGTATTGCGCCAAGCAGTGTCGAGAATGTTATCATAAATGGAGTGGCTGAAAGCATCACGCTGAAAGAAGGATATGTGTTCAACTGCCGTCGTGATTTCAAAGCCAAGAAGATTAGTATAACTCATGAATACATCATGGATACTGGTATTAATGGCGAATGTATGGGTTATGAGACTATAGCTCTTCCGTTTGATGTACAAACAATTACCCATGAGACTCAGGGTGAACTGACACCATTTGCCAACTTTGTGAAAGATGGTGGTAAGAAACCTTTCTGGCTCTATGAATTAAGTTCCAATGGATGGGTTAAGGCTTCTGGAATTAAGGCTAACACGCCTTATCTGATCAGTATGCCAAACAACGAGAAGTATACACCGTCTTATAACCTGAAGGGTAAGGTGACCTTCTCATCAGAGAATGTAACAGTATATCAGACTGAGACAGAAAACTTTGTTACACCTCAATATAATGGCGCAACATTCTATCCTTGTTTCTCATACTATACAAAGACAAATTATATCTATGTGATAAACTCTAATACTCAGTTCTTTACATACGAAGGAACAGAGAAACCTGGTAGTGTTTTTGTTAGCGATTATCGTTATGCTTATCCGTTTGAGGCCAGATTCTATAAGAACTCAAGTTCTTCAGCACCATTCCGCATTGGCGATATTCCATTTGTAGATGGTGAGACTACAGGCATAGAGCAAGTGCTGTATGGCAATTCGATTGTAGGAAGTCAGAGTGATGTTGTTCGCGTCTATACGCTTTCAGGTCAACTGATTTCCACAGTGAAGGCTAAGGATGCAGCTAAGCTTAATCTGCCTTCAGGTGTTTATGTTATTAATGGCAAGAAAATTATTGTGAAATAATAATTGTTGAACTATTAAAAAGGGCTCGTCAGCAGATACTGGCGAGCCTTTTCTTTTTAAACTTCTTTATTCATTTATTTATTCAGGTTCTGAATGAACGACCACTCGCTCTCATACGACTTCACCTTAATCAAGCACTGGTCTGTCACAATATACTCAGAAAGGCCCTCGCGCGGAGCACCTTCGTGCCAGTCGTAGGTATAGCCCAGCTGTGTCCAAGGCAGAGGGCTGTCATCCTCGTAGGCGGAAGCGACGCTATAGCGATACCACTCACGGAAATTGGTGTCGCCCACCTTATATTTCTCATCAGCATATTTGGGGAACTCCAAGCCTGCTGAGGTTGTGGAAATCTCAGGGTCATGAGCAGGACGGAAGATATACGCAGGATCGGCATAGAACTGCACCATGATATTATAATCGCAGTCAGGGCTCAGACCGTACATCTGAATCATACGCATGTGGGCAGCCACGCTGTCCAGTCCTGCATAGGCATCCTTCTTGCGCAACCAATCGGCAGGCAGCGTAATCCATGTACCCATCTCGCGTTCGATTCTGTATGCGCCCTCCTTACCGAAGAAGCGCTGCAGACGGCTACTGTCCACCAGTGTCACACACAGCACCATGTCCTTACCGTCAACGACAGCCCACTCCTGTCCAGGCGTACCTTTCTTGATAGGCATCAGCTGATGCGAAATCTTTGTAGAGTCCAATTGCTTGGCATCAGCAATGGCTGCAGCCAACTGAGCCTGCAGCAGCGAGTCGTTCTCATACCATGCAATCTCATCGACGGGAGCAGTCTCCCCACCCTTGTTCTGGCTCTTACAGCCACCCAGAACCAATGCCATAATGGCAATTGCAAAAACACTTTTCTTCATACTTACAATTGGTTAAAGTTATTATTAATCTTGACTAAAGTCGTGTACCATCTTACGATACATGCCATACATCCGTTTACGCGAGATATACCCCTTCAGATGATTCGAGGCGTCGAGCACTGGCAACCAGTCGGCCTGAGTGCGCTCAAAGATTTTCATCACCTGCGTCATTGGTGTCGTATCACTCAAGGTAGAAGCAGGCTCCACCATCAACTGCTTGGCCATAAAGTGGTGATACAGTTCTGTACGGAACACCACGTGGCGGATTTTTGCGATGTTGATTTCGCCCAACAGCAGTCCTGCAGCATCAGTGACGGGCAGCACCCTGTGGCGCGAACGCGAGATGTGCTGCACAATCTGTCCCAGTTCCGTATCAGGACCAACAGCCTGGAAGTCACGGTCTATCACCGAGTCGAGACTCATCAGCGTCAGCACCGCATGATCAGTATGGTGTGTCTTCAGACGTCCCTGCTTAGCCAGTCGCAAACCATAGATGCCGTGAGGCTCAAAGATGTTGATGGTGATATAGCTAGCCACAGCCACGATCATCAGCGGCATAAACAGGTTGTAGCCACTGGTAATCTCGGCTATCAGGAAAATACCCGTCAACGGGGCGTGCATCACCCCCGACATGACGCCTGCCATACCAAGGAGCGAGAAATTCTTCTCAGGCACGTAGACACCTATCTGGTGCATGTTCCACAGGCGCGAGAAGAGGAAGCCCGTAAAGCAACCTATAAACAGCGAAGGAGCAAACGTACCGCCACAGCCGCCACCACCGTTCGTTGCCGAGGTGGCAAACACCTTGGTGAGCAACACGAGTCCTATATACAGGATAAGATATTCAGAGTGGCCATAGAATAGCGAACCGTCCAATATCTGATCCCAGTCAGCCTCTGTCTTGCCATTCAGCAACAGGTTGATAGAGTGGTAGCCTTCGCCATAGAGTGACGGGAACAGGAAGATCAGCGTACTCAGGATGGCACCACCAATGAGCAGTTTCACATAGGGCTTATCCTTGAAACGTGCAAACATATCTTCGCAGGCCGTCATCATACGGATAAAATACAGCGAGACAAGTCCGCACGTAATGCCCAACAGTACACAAGCAGGCGCACGCTCTATCGTCCAGTCAGAGTCGAGATGGAATGAGAACATCACCGCATTGCCACTGAAAATATATGTAAAACAGGTAGCCGTTACACACGACACGAGGATAGGCAACAGCGAGGCCATCGTCAGGTCTATCATCAGCACCTCGAGCGTAAACACCAGTCCTGCTATCGGCGCCTTGAAGATGCCAGCAATAGCTCCAGCGGCACCACATCCCACCAGCGTCATCAGCGTCTTATTATCCAGCTGGAATAGCTTGCCGAGGTTCGAGCCGATAGCCGATCCCGTCAGCACGATAGGCGCCTCAGCACCCACCGAACCACCAAAGCCGATGGTGATGGCCGACGCAACGACCGACGACCACGTGTTATGCGCCTTCAGTCGCGAGCGGTTACTAGAGATAGCATAGAGGATACGCGTGATGCCGTGCGAAATATTATCCTTCACCACATAACGCACGAAGAGCGACGTCAGGTAGATACCAATCACGGGATATACCAGATAGAGCCAGTTGTACGTATCGGCATGGAAACGTCCAGTCAGCAGGGCTACAATGGTGTTGATGAGTCCGTGAAGAATATACGCAGCTACTGCAGACAACAAGCCCACGAGGAACGCCAAGACGAGCAAAAACATCTTGTCGCTCACGTTTGCTACACGCCAGTCGTGCAACTTATTGATCCACGCGAGTCGCCCTTTGCTATGTGGTTGATCTTCCATTTCGAGTGCAAAGGTACGAATAAGTGAGAACAAAAACGAAAGAAAAATGATTTTCTTTCATTTTGTCGAGCGAAAGTACCTTCGACCGCAGGTCAAAATACGAATAAATGAGTGAAAATGCAAATTTATTTGCAATTTTCCGAGCGAGATTTGGAAATCTCGATAATTCACTGTATCTTTGTGCACAATAATCACTAATTACTCATTATTTAAAACAAAAACTTATGGAGAAGACCCTTGTATTACTGAAGCCCAGCTGCGTACAGCGTCAGCTGATTGGCGAGATTGTGAACCGTTTTGAGCGTCGTGGACTGCGTGTGGCAGGCATGAAGATGATGCAGCTCTCTGACGAGATTCTGCGCGAGCACTATGCCCACCTTGTCGATCGTCCCTTCTTCCCGTCACTGGCAGCCTCTATGCAGGCCTCTCCAGTAGTAGCTCTTGCCCTCGAAGGTGTTGATGCCGTGCAGGTAGTACGCACCATGACCGGCTCTACCAACGGACGTGAGGCTGCCCCAGGAACCATCCGTGGCGACTATTCTATGAGCAACCAGCAGAACATCGTTCACGCCAGCGACTCGACATCGAATGCGGAGATTGAGCTGAAGCGTTTCTTCCGCGATGAGGAGATTTTCGAATACACCAGCGGAGCCTTTGGCTTCATCTATGGCGACGGCGAGGCAAAATAATTGCGCGCATTAACCTTTGCAATCTATTTATTTCCTGATGACCGTTACTTCGCCGTTTTCTTTCAGTTTGATGATGCTTGACGGCGTATGCGGCTTGTGTTCCTGTCGGCGGCTCCAGCACACATAATCGACGGCTTCCAGGATGCGTGGGTCGATGTCGCAGTAGTTCTGTGCGGCAGGTTCGCCACTGATATTAGCCGATGTGGATACGATGGCCTTCTGGAATCGGAAGCAGAGCTCTTTGGAGAAGGTCTCGTTGGTGATGCGGATGCCCAGACTACCATCCTCGGCAATCAGGTTGGACGCCAAATTGATAGCACCGTCCAGTATCAGTGTGGTTGGCTTGGCATCTTCGGCTTCTTTCAAGCTGTCGATGAGCTGCCAGGCCACGTCGGGCACATTACGGAAATAACGCTGCATGCGAGCATCTGAGTCTACCAGACAGATGAGTGCCTTCGAATCTTCGCGCTGCTTGATCTCGTAAACGCGCTTGACGGCTTCGGCATTGGTGGCGTCGCAACCGATGCCCCAGACGGTATCGGTTGGGTAGAGTATCACTCCGCCTTTACGCATGCACTCAACGGCCTTCTTAATATCGTCTTCTACCTTCATAATTAAAACTCACTTGTAAAGTGGAACTTGATGTTTTCAAAATCCTGCTGCGCCATGCTCAGCACGTAGCCACTGTCGGCCAGGAATACATCGCGGCCTTCCTTGTCCTTAGCCATGTACTGATACTTACGCTTCTTGAAGTTCTCCAGCTCTTGTGGATCGTCGCTCTCAATCCAGCATGCCTTGTACAGGTGTACTGGCTCCCAACGGCACTTTGCGTTGTACTCGTTCTCCAAACGATACTGGATAACCTCGAACTGCAGCTGTCCTACTGTTCCGATGATCTTGCGATTGTTGAACTGATTAACAAACAGCTGAGCCACACCTTCGTCCATCAGCTGATCGATACCCTTCTGCAGCTGCTTGGCCTTCATGGGGTCGTCGTTCTCGATGTACTTAAACAGCTCTGGCGAGAACGATGGCAGACCGCGGAAGTGAAGTTTTTCGCCTTCGGTCAGCGTGTCGCCAATCTTAAACATGCCGCCTGTGTCTGGCAATCCAACGATATCGCCTGGCCATGCCTCGTCGATGGTGCTCTTACGCTGCGCCATAAACTGCGTAGGACTTGAGAATCGCAATGTCTTGCCCTGGCGCACATGCAGATAGGGCTGATTGCGCACGAACTTACCGCTGCACACCTTACAGAAGGCGATACATGAGCGGTGATTGGGGTCGATATTGGCGGTAATCTTAAAGATGAATCCTGTAAATTTCGGCTCTTCAGGCTGTACATTGCGTTCCTCGGCTTTAGTTGGGCGGGGCGATGGAGCTATCTGTACAAAGCAGTTAAGCAGCTCTTGTACTCCGAAGTTGTTCAAGGCCGAACCGAAGAACACAGGTGCTACCTCGGCCTCGCGATAGGTCTCAACGTCGAACTCGGGATACACACCGTCTACCAGTTCCAAATCTTCGCGCAGTTTGGCAGCATCTCTCTCGCCGACACGTTCATCGAGCTCAGCAGAATCGAGTTCCACAGCCACCTTTTCCGTCACGCGCTGCTTATCAGGCGTAAACAGGTCGAGCTTGTTCTCATAGATATTATACACGCCCTTGAACTTAGCGCCCTGGTTGATAGGCCAGCTGAGTGGACGCACCTTAATCTCCAGTTCCTGTTCCAGTTCGTCGAGCAGATCGAACGGATCGCGTCCCTCACGGTCCATCTTATTGATAAAGATGATAACTGGCGTCTTGCGCATGCGGCATACCGTCATCAGCTTTCGCGTCTGCGTCTCAACACCCTTGGCACCATCAACCACGATAATCGCCGAGTCGACGGCAGTCAGCGTGCGGAAGGTATCTTCAGCGAAGTCCTGGTGACCTGGGGTATCCAGAATATTTACTTTGTATTCTATGTCTGAGCCTTCAGGGGTGTAATCGAACTCCATCACAGAGGTCGATACCGAGATACCACGCTGTTTTTCAATGTCCATCCAGTCGCTGGTGGCAGTCTTCTTAATCTTGTTGTTCTTGACGGCTCCAGCCACCTGTATCTGTCCGCCGAAGAGCAGAAATTTCTCTGTCAGCGTCGTCTTACCTGCATCGGGGTGCGAAATAATCGCAAATGTCCTTCTTCTTTCTATTTCCTGATTCACCTTATATAATATATATCGTTAATCCTTATTCTTGTTGATGTAAATCACTACACCAGCTATCACTAACACCACAACGGCTATAATATGCAATAAATCCATAAGCAATCATTATTTAAAGTTGAGCAATACATTCACGGAGTGACTCTTCCCAATAGGGTATCTCAATACCATACGTGATCTTGATCTTCGTCTTGTCGAGTACAGAGTAATGGGGGCGGGCAGCTGGTGTGGGATATTCTGCCGTATGGAGCGGACGAACGCGACACGACGTGATGCCTGCAATGCGATGGATGGCCTTGGTGAAGTCGTACCACGAGATGACACCCTCGTTGGAGAAATGATAAACGCCAGGCTCAATGCCCTTATTGACAGCCACCATGATGGCACGAGCCAAATCGCGCGCATAGGTAGGTGTGCCTATCTGGTCGAAGATAACACCCAGTTCTGGTTTCTCCTTACCCAGACGAATCATCGTCTTCACAAAGTTGTTGCCAAAGGTAGAATAGAGCCATGCCGTGCGGATGATCATAGCGCGCTGGCACAGCTTCTGAACATTCAGCTCGCCCACCAGCTTGGTGCGGCCATAGACACTGTTCGGACAGGTATCCTCGTCCTCAGTATAGGGCGTATGGTTGGTACCGTCGAACACATAGTCGGTAGATATCTGAATCATCCAACCGCCACGCTGACCAACGGCATGAGCCAGATAGGCAGGGGCTTCGGCATTCAGTTTCTGACAGAGCGCCTCGTTGTCTTCTGCCTTGTCGACAGCCGTATAAGCTGCACAGTTGACGATACCGTCGATGGCATTGTCATTAACAAAAGTCTCGATGGCCTGCTGGTTGGTGATATCCAACTCAGCGACGTCTGTATTAAAAAACGTATGCTGGGGATTCACCTTCTCCAGCAGTTGCATCTCATTGCCTAACTGGCCATTACAACCTGTAATCAGAATGTTCATATTACTCAAACTTCAGTCCTTCTTCCTTGTCTTTCTTATAATAGTCTGAGAGCATGCCGATGAAGGTGGTTATCTCCTTGATGGCATGATCCGTATTAGGTGTTATCTCCTTCTGCTGCAGGCGCAACATCATGACACCATAAAGCGAGTTGAAGCACGTCTCCACCTCGTTTTCATCCTTGTTGGCTCCACGATTGCGCAACTCCACAATATAGGGAAGCACACGGTAATACTCGGCATTATAGAAAGGAAACTTGGTGGAGGCCAACAGCTGGGTATGCAACTCTATCAGCGTCTGCATGGTCACCTTGTTAATCTGCAGATGGCCCTGTTCGCGACAACCTTCCTGGTTCATCATACGAATCAGGTTACCAAACCAGTCGGCCAGTTCCTCCTTCTGTTCCTCATCATAGTCGAAGCGCTCGATATACTCCCTGCGGATACGGCTGAGCGAACAATCGAAAGCGCGGATGATATTCTCGACCTGCCACATATACAGCAGATACTCTGCTATATTGGTCTTACGTAATTCTTGTGAAATATACATTGTTACCCTTTAACTTTTTTACCTCTAATCAAAAGAACCTGAACAGATTGGTTACCGTTCCAAATAGCGAGATGGCGGCAAAAAGTGTCACCACAGCCCCAATCACCTGATTGATAATGCGGATGCCGTGATCGTCGAAAATGGTGCGAACCTTGTCGACCAGCCACGACAACCCATACCACCACAGCAAAGCGCCACCCACAATGCTGGCAAAGCCAATCATCATCTCGAATGGATGGTCAGGAATGACGAAGGCAAACTGGGCAAACAGCGCCATGAAAAGGAAGATGATGAGCGGATTGGAGAAGGTGACCAGAAAGGCCGTCCAGATGTTATACCACATCGAGCCTTTCTGCTGCCCTGACTGGTGCATGTTCTTCGTAGGATCGCTGCGCCACGTGTAAATGCCAAAGCCGAGCAGCAGTATACTACCGATAATCTGCAGATAGAACTTATTCTGGTCGTTATTGACGAAATCCATGACAAAAGCCATACCAAAACCAGTAATACCAGCATAGATGATATCGCTGACAGAAGCGCCCAAACCTGTGGCAAAACCAAACCAGCGTCCTTTGTTCAGTGTACGCTGTACACAAAGGATGCCAACCGGGCCCATAGGTGCTGATGCAATCATACCTATCAGCATGCCCTTAAACACCAAATCTACAATATTTATGTGTAGAGGAAACGGCATATCGGGGGCAAAGGTACTAAATTTATGTGAAATATCTTAGTTTTTCTGCTTAAAACTTTGTTTTATCAACCTTTTTTTCTAACTTTGTGCCTGCAAAATGAATTATTAACAACTTAAAACATAGCAAAAGAATGGAACAACAAGGAATTAAGCCATACGTTATCGGCTTGGATTTAGGAGGTACAAACTCTGTATTTGGTATTGTAGATGCACGAGGTGAGATCAAGGCAACTACTGCTATTAAAACAGGTGGATATGCTACTGTCGATGATTATGTAAAAGCATCGGTAGAAGCTCTGCAGCCCATCATTGAACAAGTAGGCGGTATTGAGAAAATCAAGGCAATGGGTATCGGCGCCCCCAACGGCAACTACTATAACGGCACCATCGAGTTTGCTCCCAATCTGCCTTGGGCCAACAACGGCATCGTCCCCCTGGCCAAGTTGTTTAGCGAACAGCTGAACAATATCCCCGTGGCACTGACCAACGACGCCAATGCTGCAGCACTGGGCGAAATGATCTACGGTGTGGCTCGTGGTATGAAGAACTTTATCGTCATCACACTAGGTACTGGTGTTGGCAGTGGTATCGTTGTCAATGGACAGTTACTCTATGGTCACGACGGTTTTGCTGGTGAGCTGGGGCACGTCACAATGGTTCGTGGTGCTGAGGGGCGTAGCTGCGGTTGCGGACGTACTGGCTGTCTTGAGGCTTACTGCTCAGCAACGGGTGTGGCACGTACTGCTCGTGAGCTGCTTGCCAAGACCGATCGTCCATCGTTGCTGCGCGAGATGAATCCTGAGGATATCACATCGCTCGATGTATCTATCGCTGCAGGTAAGGGTGACGAACTGGCTAAGGAGATCTATGAGTTCACTGGTAAGATGCTGGGTGAGGCTTGTGCTGACTTTGCAGCCTTCTCGTCGCCTGAGGCCTTCATCTTCTTCGGAGGTATGGTGAAAGCCGGCGATCTGATTATGGAACCCATCAAGAAAGCTTACAACGAGCATGTGATGAACATCTTTAAGAACAAGGCTCAGTTCCTGGTCAGCGGTCTTGACGGTGCTTCTGCTGCTGTGCTTGGCGCTTCAGCTATTGGTTGGGAGATTTGATATCGTAAATATCTTATTTTATCTATAACAAAAAAGAGGTTGGTGCAGGACGCTACCAACCTCACTTTTTAATATGATAAGTGTCGTGGCAATGGCCATCGTAAAGACTTATCGGGGGCAAATATAGATATTAATTATATAAAAAGCAAATTTTCAGACACTTTTTTTACATTTTTGCCTGTTTTTTTTGAATTAACAATCCAAAAGCCCGATATTTTGCCACTCCATAAGGCTATCTTCTGCATGGTGATTCCTGGCCGAAGAGGAACTGAGGCTGATAGCCGCCAGCATCGATGACAATCTTCTCGAAGAGGATTGCTGGGTCATCGGGAGTGAGAGTCAGCAGATGAGAGCCCTTAGATGCATCGATAGGCAGAGTGATGACTGACTCAACCACACGACGGGCTACTGTGGGATAGAACACATTGTAGATATTCTCCTTCTCCTCATTCAGACGGCTATTGAAATTGATGCTCTGTGACTCGCTGCCATCGAGAGATAGCTTGTAAGTGAGGCCTCCCTTGTTGAGATAGTCGAGGGTAGACTTCACAATGATATGAATTTTCACTGACTCAAGCTTATCCTTTAAAGCGAACTTATACGTCAGACTACCATTGGCTGGCTCTGTATATGGCATGAGGGTAATCGCACTGCGAGTACGTCCCATGTATGGGATTATTGTCCACTGAGCCTTGCCATCGGCCTTTGCCTCGAAATAGTGCTCTGCCTCGATAGCCACATATCCGTTCTTAGCCTCGAAGACATAACCTCCATTGCCCTCAGAAACGGTCTTTACCAGAGGCATGCGATCAGCTGGGAAATTATCATTCCAGCTTCTGTAGCCGATATGCTTCTGAGTCATCATGCCATTCCATTTTCCCCCAGCGATATCGTGATTATATGCAGCACAGAGCAACGAGTCGCGAACAAATGCCTCACGAACCTTCAAAGCCCAAAGATTCGCATCAGGGTTATTCTCTGCAGCGAGCTTATGATTCATCGCCTGAGCATAGTACATCTGATGGAGATTGCCCATCGCCTGAACAGGGAAGAGGATAATCTGCTGATAGGCATCGCGATACTCGGGCTTGAGAGTGATATACTGACGAAGAGCCTCTGCCTCAAGCCGCATATAGTCATCAGCCACCCGTTGCCACTCGCCTGTCTCCACATTATAAGTGGTGGCATCGAGCATCTCAGCAGTAGAGCGACCAGCATACTTACAACAGAGATTCAGTATCCGTGCAGCCTCAGGAGCCTGGTCCTTGCCAAAGAGCTCTGTGCAGAAGCGCAGAGTATGATCTGTGATGTTATTGGCGCTGAACTCACGAGGATTCCAGGCCATATCCATAAACATCGTGATGGGATATTCCATAGGTTTGAGGTCGCCCACGTTAAGAATCCACATACGGTCGAGGCCATTATCTGCTGCGAGAGTCAACTGTTCCCACATATTCTGGGTAGGTGTAACATTCATCCACTTCGAGTTGCGAGGAGCGCCCACATAGTCCACATGATAATAGAGACCCCAGCCACCAGGATGCTTGCGCTCCTGAGCATTTGGCACACGACGGAGATTACCCCAGTTATCATCGCAGAGCAATATCAGCACATCGTCAGGCACTCGCATGCCTTTATCGTAATAATCGAGCACCTCTTTATAAAGCGCCCATACCTGAGGAGTCTTGTTGGCTGGCTTGCCTGTAACCTCTTTAATGATCTTTCGCTGGTTCTCAACGATGGTCTGAAGCAGTTTGGTATCTGCATCCTCACTCATCGCCTCATCGCCATCACCACGCATACCGATAGTAACGATATCGTCAGTGCCCTTCATGCGCTCGATTCCCTCACGGAAGAAACGATCAAGATTTTCCTTGTTCTTCTGATAGTTCCAAGCGCCCCACTCTTTCCTATTACGGGCATATTCCTGGTGATTTCTTGCCATCGGCTCATGGTGGGATGTTCCGATGATGATGCCCATAGCGTCGGCTGTCTTCAGGTTCTCAGGGTCGTCGGCATAGAAAGCCCATCCCCACATGGCAGGCCAGAGGAAATTACCTTTCAGTCGGAGGATAAGCTCGAAAACCTTCTCATAGAAACGATGATCGCCATAATTTGTGCCGAAGGTGTTCTTCACCCAAGAAGTGAGACAAGGAGCCTCATCGTTGAGGAAGATACCACGATAGCGCACGTTAGGCTCACCATCAGTATATTCGCCTGGAAGTACATAAATATTCTCATGTTTCACTACAGGCACATCAGCCCAGTAATACCAAGGAGACACACCCATCTGCTTTGAGAGCTCATAGATACCAAAGACGGTGCCTCGCTTGTCGCTGCCTGCGATGACGAGCTGGCCATCAATGGTCTTGATGATGTATTTCTCAGTCTTGCCCTTCAGGTCGCGAAGGATGCCTTTCTTCACCCATTGGTCGATCTGCTTGTTTGTGCCAACGGTACCAATGATGATAGTACCTGCGTCCCCATTGAGGCCATTTTTACCTGTTACCCTCTCAAAATCCTGCTTGAGATTCGCGATAGCCAACTGAACACAACTATGCTCACGACTATCGAATGATATCCCTGCATTATTCAGCGAGATAGCATCGGCTGAAGGTTGAAACACTACGAACTGCTCTGTGGCTCTGACAGCAATAGCCATCAGAAAGGAAATCATAAGGATGGATATACGTCTCATTTTAGCGGTACTTTTTATGCTGCAAAGTTACAAAATTTTCAGCAAAAACGTAAAGGTTTGCGAACGATTATTTATAAAATAATGTAAAAGAGGGCTTTTCTTCGGCATTTTTTTCTTATCTTTGCAGCCAAAACTACTAAAGCAACGCGTAATATGAAGAAAATCTTACAGACCGTGATGTTGCTCACAATGGTCATCCTTGGCGTGCAGGCTAAGGGTTGGAACGAGCAGCAGTATAAGCAGATAGAGCAAAGCATCCGTGTGCCTCAGTTTGCCGACAAGACATATCTGATCACCAAGTTTGGTGCAAAACCAGATGCAACAGCCGCCCAGAACCAGAAGGCCATCCAGAAGGCCATCGACAAGTGTTCGAAAAAAGGTGGCGGACGCGTCGTCGTACCTGCAGGACTGACGTTTCACACGGCAGCTATCCAGCTGAAGAACGGCGTCAACCTGGAAGTGCAGGAGGGTGCCACACTGGTGTTTGCCTTCGAGCCAGAGCTCTACCCCATCGTTCCCACGCGCTGGGAGGGTTTGGACTGCTGGAATATCAGTCCGCTCATCTATGCTTATCAGGCCAAGGATATAGCCATTACTGGCACTGGTACCATCGATGGTGGTGGAAGCCGTGAGACGTGGTGGCCATGGGTTGGCAACAAGCGCTTCGGCTTTAAAGACGGCATGACTATCACCCAGTGGAACGAGCACAGCCGCCCGCTGCTGCTGAAGCAGGCCGAAGATGGTGTCGACATGGACGAGCGCCGCTTTGGTCCTCAGGACGGCCTGCGTCCGCAGATGATCAATTTCAACCAGTGCGAGGGCATTCTTATCGAGAATGTCACGTTGCTGCGCTCACCCTTCTGGGTCATCCATCCCCTGCTGTCTACGGATATCACCGTTCGTGGTGTCCACATCAACAACGACGGTCCTAACGGCGATGGTTGCGACCCTGAGTCGTGCGACAGGGTGCTGATTGAGAACTGCTACTTCAATACGGGCGACGACTGTATCGCTATCAAGTCGGCTCGTAATAACGACGGTCGCGAGGGCGGTCAGGGCCGCTATGCAGGACGTCCTTCCAAGAATATCATCATCCGCAACTGTAAGTTCAACAATGGTCACGGCGGTGTGGTCATCGGCTCTGAGATCAGTGGCGGTTGTCAGAATGTGTTTGCAGAGAATTGCGAGATGGACTCCCCCAGCCTCGACCGCGTACTGCGCATCAAGACCAACAGCTGTCGCGGTGGTATCATCGAGAACATCAACATGCGTAACATCAAGGTCGGCCAGTGTGGCGAGGCCGTGCTGAAGATCAATACCGACTACGAGCCGCGCGAGGTATGCTGTCGTGGTTTCTATCCCACCGTACGCAATGTCACGATGGAGAATGTCACATGCCAGAAGTCGAAGTATGGCGTGATGATTGTAGGCTACGACGACCCGAAGCTGGCCTATACCGTCAACAATATCACCGTCAAGAACTGCCAGTTCGATGGCGTCTACAACAAGCCCATCCATCAGACTGGTCTCGCTCAGGACATCACCTACGAAAACCTCATGATCAACGGTTCGCTGGTACTTCAGGAGAAGCCCTACAAGCACTATTCCGAATGGCTCACCTACTCTGAGATGAAGCGCGTGCCCAAGTCGTTTATGCTCGACTTTGCCAAGTCGCCCAAATGGAGCTACGTCATGGGTATCGAACTCGAAGGCATGCTCGACACCTATCTGCGCTACGGAGGCGAGGCCATTCGTCGCTATTGTCAGGAATATACAGACACCATGATCTATGCAGATGGTAACATCCGTGGGTTCAACATCCTCGAATACAACCTCGACAACTGCCGCACAGGTCACTTCGTCACCCGCATGTATCAGAAATGGCCCGAGGAGAAGAACCTGAAAGCCATGCAGCTCATCATGAAACAGATGCAGGACCAGCCGCGCACCATTGCCGACAAGGTATTCTGGCATAAGGCCATCTATGCCTATCAGGTATGGCTCGACGGCATCTTCATGGGACTGCCCTTCCGTTGTCTGACTGCTCCGATTACTGAAAAGGCAACGACAGCAAAGGGTAAGAGATCGAAGAAGGCTAAGGTCGATCCCGTCATCGCTATCTACGATGACGCCGTCAACCAGCTGAAGATTACCTATCAGCGCACCCTCGACCCCAAGACCGGATTGAACCGTCACGCCTACGACGAGACGCGCAAGACCTTCTGGGCCGACAAGGAGACGGGACTCTCGCAGCACTGCTGGGGACGTGCCCAGGGCTGGTACACGATGGCGCTCATCGAGGTGCTCGACGCACTGCCTGCCGACTATGCCCGCCGTTCTGAGGTCATCGACCTGCTGCAGAAAGACTTCGACGCCATCCTCAAGTGGCAAGACAAGAAGACGGGACTGTGGTATCAGGTCATGGACTCGCCCGATCGCGAAGGCAACTATCTGGAGAGTACCTGCTCGTCTATGTTCACCTACGCCCTGCTGAAGGCCTATCGTAAGGGCTATGTTGGCGAGAAATACCGCGATGCAGGCATCCGTGCCTATAAGAGCATGATCGATAAGTTTATCCAGGTCCATCCTGACAAGACCATCTCGCTCACCAATTGTTGCGAGGTAGCCGGTCTCGGTCCTGCCGCCACACCTGATGTCGAGGCTGCTATGAAGAAGATCAACCCAAAGGGCAAGGTCAAGGAGAACCGCCGGCGCGACGGTAGCTATCAGTATTACCTCTCTGAGCCTATCCGCAGCAACGATGCCAAGGGCGTAGGCCCATTTATCTGGGCTTCGCTCGAAATGGAAATGCTCGGATATACAACGGACAACCTGTAAGAAATAAGAAAAAGATAATCGGGTCCATCATTTTTGGTGAGCCCGATTTTCTTCACTCGTAGTGGTGAGGCCGTCGGGGAAGGCGGTGGGTGTGGCTCCTAACCCTCCGTCTCCCGTCAGCACGTCGCCACTCTGTCGGCAAGACCCTGACACTCTGTCGTTTGGAGACACAAACATTACAATATTACAACATTACATTACAATTTACGTTTTCCGCATTACACCTTCTTTTGGTGGGATAAGGTCTTTTATATTATATATTTATATATAAATAAATAATATAAACCAATCTTATCAGATCAGAGGAAGTGTAATGCGCATTTTTCGCCCCTTTTCACCCTTTTTTCCCAATCTGTAATGTAATATTGTAATGTTGTAATAAACGTCGTGTTTTCGAATCACGCAAACGTTTAAGTGTTAATAATAAATAAGGCGTAGGTGTATCTCGATTTTTATTCGTACCTTTGCAGACAAACAAATAAAGTAACAACTACTAATATGAAGAAATATCTACTCGCATTATGCATTTTCATGCTGTCGCAGGCCGTAATAGCTAATGATTACGACTTGAATGCGCCATTCGGATTCTGCACACTATCATCCCGCACTGACGCCAGCAGCACCTACGACATCACAGGTGGTGGCTGCTACACGTATCCTATTCCTGACACTTTTGAAGGAACGGTGGCTGTGCTCACATCGACGGGAGGCGACATGAAGTCAGCTATTGAGAGTGCCATCAAGAGCAATCAGGTGGTGGTTCTGGACGGATCGGAGGGCGACTTCATGGTGTCGAGTTCGATCAGCGTGACAAGCAACAGGACGATTATCGGTATCAACAACGCACGCCTTTGCACGCAATGGTATGTGACCGACGAGATCAAGAAAGCGCTCGACGATGCCGGTGTGCCCAACATGAGCACGAGCAGCGGCGGTGGTACACTGCCCAACGGAAAATCGGTAACGGAACAGGCGGAGTATAACACGCGAAAGATTATCATCGAGATGACTGGTGACAACAGCGAGAACTATCAGAAGTCGGGCATCTTTTCGCTGAACAAAACCCAGAACATCATTATCCGCAACCTGAAGCTGGTGGGTCCTGGCTCTATCGACGTGGGTGGCAACGACCTCATCTCGTGTACCGGTGCCAAGCACTGCTGGGTGGACCACTGTGACTTCACTGACGGCATGGATGGCAACTTTGACATCACGAAATCGGCTGACTTCAATACTGTCAGTTGGTGTACCTTCAGCTATACCGACCGCTCGTACATGCACCAGAACACCAACCTCATCGGCAGCAGCGACAGCGAAACAAAGGGTTATCTGAACACCACCTTCGCCTTCAACTGGTGGGGTGACGGCTGCAAGCAGCGTATGCCGATGGCACGTGCCGGCAAAATACACATGCTGAACAACTACTTCAGCTGTACGACGGCCAGCAACTGCATCAACCCACGAAAGAACTCGGAATTCCTGATTGAGGGCAACTACTTTGAGAAGGGAGTGAAGAAATACTACAGCCAGAGCGGTGCCACAGCTGTGACGTGGAAGGCGGACAACTACATCGCAGCGTCGAGCAGTCTGCCATCGTCTACAGGCAGCACCGTGACCGTGCCCTACGAATACACCGTAGCACCCTATAGCGACGTTCCGACAGCTGTCAAGGAAAATGCCGGTGCCACGCTTTTTGCCGACACCCCCGCAGGAATAAAGGACATAGTCAGAGACACTGAAGAAAGCGGTAATCATGCTATTTACAACCTGAGGGGACAGCGCGTGAGCGACAGCTACAAGGGTATCGTGATTATCAATGGTAAGAAATATATTAAACGCTAATCATAAAAATGAAGAAAACGCTAACATTCATAGCTGCCTCAGTATTCTCGCTGATGGTAATGGCTCAAGATCAGGTGCCAGCATTTCCTGGTGCTGAGGGACACGGACGATACGTTACCGGAGGACGCGCCAGCGACGGCACAACAAAGGTATACCACGTCACCAACCTGAACGACGACAGTAAGGAGGGCTCATTGCGCTGGGCACTCGCTCAATCCGGACCCCGTACGATAGTGTTTGATGTTGGTGGCATCATTGCCCTCAATAGCGACTTAAGTATTCCTGCGAACACGACGATAGCCGGACAGACAGCCCCCTACCCCGGCATCACCTTGCGATACTACACCATTCACAGTATTGGCAACAATGTCATCATCAGATATATCCGTTCACGTCGCGGTGAAGAGAAGAACGTCAATGACGGTGCTGACGCCATTTGGGAGCGCAACAAAACTGGTATCATACTTGATCACTGCTCCTTCTCATGGAGCATCGACGAGATTGCATCATTCTACGACAACCGCAACTTCACCATGCAGTGGTGTACCATTGGCGAGGCGCTAGCCAACCCGGGCCACACCAAGGGTGAGCACAGCTATGGCGGCATCTGGGGCGGCAAAGATGCTTCCTTCCACCACAACTTCCTCTGCCACATGCAGAACCGTGTTCCCCGCTTCTGTGGCGCACGCTACGGATGGTCAGGCTACGACAAGACCAAGTATTCAAATCCCATTCAGGCAGAGATTGTCGACTTCCGCAACTGCGTGATGTACAACTGGGGTAACGGTAACGGCTGCTACGGCGGCACAGGTGGCGGCAACATCAATATTGTCAACAACTACTACAAGGCAGGTCCCGGCACCGCCAACAAAACGCGTGTAACCCAGATTTCTGTAGCTACATCGAGCAACGCATCTGGTTCATCCTATATGGGCTATTGCGCACGCTACTACATCAACGGCAACTACGTGACAGCAGCCAGCAATCCTGTCGACTACGACTGGAAGGGTGTGGTTTACGACACCGGTACTTATACGATAGACGGCGAGCGCTATTGTCCAGACGAAAAGCATCTGTATGGCGAGGATGTCACCTATAAACAGAACACCAAAGGTACAGATTGCGTGCGTATCCAACTCGACGAACCGGTTGAGACCGGCGACGTCACCACCCACACTGCAGAGACAGCCTACGAGAAGGTGCTGGCCAATGTCGGAGCTTCTTTGCACCGCGACGCTGTAGATGCCAGATATATGGAAGAGGCTGCAAACGGTACGACAACCTATCAGGGTTCTGCCGAGAAGACCGGCGATGGAAAGGCCGTCACACATCGCCCGGGTATTATCGACTACGTAAGAGACCAAGGTGAATATACATTGGAGAGCACTGCGCGCCCAGCAGACTTCGACGCTGACAATGACGGTATCGCCGACGCTTGGGAGCAGGCTAACGGTGGCGATCTGGACCCCAATGCCTATACCATCGACGCAGACAAGAAATGGTATACTAATCTGGAGGTCTATTTGAACTCGCTGGTAGAAGACATCATGAAGGCAGGCAATGCTGACGGTGAGAGCAACTATACCGAGTATTATCCTGAATACAAGAAGACCAGCGGCATCAGTACGGTGCAGTCTTCTGCCATCAGCAAGACTGAATATTACGACCTGAAAGGAAGCAAACTGAGTGCGCCTCAGCGCGGCATCAACATCCGCATAGAACACTTGGCTAACGGTCAGAAGGTAAGCTCGAAAGTGATTAAATAATCATTCTACAATCATCGTAAACGATTACGTGGCAATTTAAGGGTTTTTAATCCGATAAATTGTCACGTTTTGCGCTTTTTTTCGTATCTTTGCAACTACTTAAACTAATCACACATACATTAATTAAATAACAACTTAAAACAAAACATTTATGGTAAACAAGTACTTAAGACATTTTGTCTGTCTTATCGTAGCTCTGCTAGGTATGACACAAAGTGTGGCCGCTCAAGACGGCTTTGTCGGTTTTGAGATTACCAACGAGGACATGTCGGGACAATTCGACACATCGAAACTGCCCGCAGGTGTCACCTTCGCCGGTACTCAGAGAAACGACAATCACGGTTATGGCAAAGTGACGATCACTGTTCCCGTCACTGGCTCAGTCAAGTTCTCTATCGGCGGTTGCCAGTATGCCAACCCTGCCACCTGCAAAATTACCAACGCTGCAGGCGACTTATTGGCAGAACCCAATCTGAAAACTGAGAAATGCTATCATCAGGATGGCACAGTTGTCACCTACACCTACACGGGTGAGCCGACAACGCTGACGTTCTCGGACATTGCCTATCTGCCATACTTCAAGGCAGAGGCTGTCGAGGCTCCCGTCGTTCTGGACGTTACCGGTACGTGGAGCTATGCCAACAAGGACGTGATGGATGCTACAATGGCATTATCAGGCACCAGCGAAGCCGGTGAGGTGGAAGCAATGGAGAAGAATGGTCTGAAGATGATCGTTGAAGCCAATGGCGCTTCGTTCCGCAACAACGGCGACAACATCCAGGTAAGAACAGGTGCCGTATTCAAGGTTCCCGTCAAGAATGCTGGCGACCTGATTACCGTAGTAGGTTATCCCGGCTACTCTAAGTACACCATCGCTGGCGGCGAGGAGCTGACCAACGAGAACACCTACAAGGCAAAGATTGCTGACGCTACGGCCGGTTATGTGGCTGTGACCTCATGCGATGGCAACAACTACTACAAGTCGATCTCTGTCGTGCAGTATGCACCGAAAGAGAAGATTACACTCACTGACGAGGCTGTCACTGCTTCCTTCCCATTCAACCAGGGTACAGAAGGACAGAAGGCAGAATTCTCTAATAAGGACTACTTCCTGTCGAGCAAGGTCATCATTGGAAGCAACTGGAGCATTCAGGACAAGACGACGTATGCAGGTGTTGACGAGACGCGTCTGACACCAACCGACCAGCACAACGACAATCTGACTGACGACGACGTCGTACGTTTCCTCATCACACCGAAGCCCGGCTTCGTATTCACACCGACCAAGGTGGGATTCAAGGCTAACCGATTCGGAACGGACAATGGTCTGATTGATGTGTTCTGGCAGAATGCCGACGGTACGACAGTAGAACTGGAAAAGGCTATCTCGCCTGAGCGCAACAACACGAATAAGAACACCGTCAAGGAATATGAAATCACCGGTGCTACACCTGGCGAAGGCGGATGCGGACTGAAGCTCAACCTCTATAAACTGCAGGCTGGCAAGCAGCTGGGTCTGGCAGACATCGTGATTGAGGGTGTGCTCAATGGTACAGAGAAGGATGTTCCCGTACTGGCTTCGTTTAAGGTCAACGGCAACGAATATACCGTCGAGGACGTATTTGGCGAGCAGTATGAGGCCACGCTGAAGCTGTCGAAGAAGGAGGCTATGGTTAGCAAGAGCAATCCTCTGGCTGACGTCACTCCAACTAGCGGCGAGGTAGGCGAGATTACCTATGACGAAAAGGATAAGGCCTGCACCATCACCATCCCAATGACAGCCGGCGATACACAGATGAGCTACGTGTTGAACGTCATCTTCAAGCCCGACTACACACTGGAGTACTTAGGTGTTGACGGTAGCGTGCTGGCTAAACAGACTATCGAGGAAGACGCCACTATTGGTGAGTTTGCTTTCGACATCAATGAAGCACCTGCTACGAAGGAAGGCTACAAGGCTCGCGGCTGGTTCAAGACCAACGTGCTGGGTGAGAAATACACCACAGACTTCGTTGTTACAGCCAACACCAAGCTCTACGCTATCCAGACAGCCATAGAGGAGTCGAGCACTCATAAGAAGTACATCTTCGACTTGGCTGACAAGTTCTTCTACGCTGAGGACCATGAGGCATTCAACCCCGCTGGCGACGGCTTCTACTGGCACGATGCACAGCACGGATGGGCCTTTAAGAACGGTAACACCGTTGATCTGTTGGTTGGTCCGAAGGCTACCATCACCGTCACACTCTGCCAGTATGGCTCCGGCACAGGCATCGTCGTAAAGAAGGGTGACCAGACACTGGGAACCATCGACGGTAAAGCTGATGGCGACGGCGGTACGGCTGTCTACAACTATGAAGGTGCAGCAGGCACGCTGACACTGGAGATGCAGTGCGGTGGTGAGATGTACATTCACGGCGTGAAGGTAGTGAACACTGCTGAGGTGAACTTCGAGAGCGATGGCGACTGGTACTTCGTGAAGGCTGGCGACGCTGGCAGTCTGATGGATGTGCTCGACGTGGTCAACGGCAAGAATGCTGCCAAGGATGCTCCACGCGCCTTCATCTTCCTGCCTAACGGCACCTACGATCTTGACGCTACCGTTAAGACGACTATCAGCGGACACAACATCTCGATCATCGGTGAGTCGATGGACAACACCATCATCGTCACCACACCTGACAAGTCGATAGAAGGACTGGGCAAGGCTGATATGTTCCAGGTAAGCGGTACGAACCTCTATATGCAGGATCTGACGCTGCAGAATGCACTGGACTACTATGCTGCAGGTTCTGCCGGACGTGCTGCTGTTATTCAGGATGCTGGTAACCGCACCATCGGTAAGAACGTTCGCATGCTGTCTTATCAGGACACCTACTACAGCTCGAACAGCAGCCAGCAGGCTTACTGGGAGAACTGTGACATTCACGGTACCGTTGACTTCATCTGCGGCGGTGGCGATGTACGTTTCCAGAACACCACAATCTCGCTGGAGCCTCGTCAGAAAGACGGCAAGGGCAGCCGCACCGTTGTGGCTCCTACCACCAATACGCAGTTCGGCTATGTATTCGATGGCTGTACGGTTGTAGACCTTGCAGAAGGCAAGGGCAACTGGAACTTCGGACGTACTTGGCAGAACACGCCAATCACCGTCTATCTGAACACCACTCTCGACGCCAACGCTGCCAAAACGTTGATTGCTACCCGCTGGATTGAGAAGGGTATGAACAACAAGGATCCCAAGCTCTTCGGCGAGTACAACACAATGGACGAGACAGGTAAGAACATCACACCCGCCAACAACACCATTAAGTCGCATGGCGGAAACTTCGAGACGATTATCTCTGCCGAGCAGGCCGCTGAGTTCAGCTACGAGAAGATGTTCTCAGAGAATGCTGACAAGCAATGGGACCCCGCAGCTCTCACCAAGCAGGCTGCCGCTGCAACAAACGTAGTGCTCAAGAACAAGATCCTGACATGGGACGCTACTGACGACACAGAGGAATGGGCTATCGTGAAGAATGGCAGTGTAGTAGGCTTCACCAAGACCACATCATACACCGTCGACGGAAAGTATGCTAACTATGGTGTACGTGGCGTAAACAAGATGGGTGGTCTGGGCGAGATAGCAGAGACCAACAGCTACACCATCACGCTGTCACGCGCCGGCTATGCTACCTTCTACGATTCGAAGAAGAACTATCAGGTGCCCAGCAAGCTGAAGGCCTACGTTGTAAGCGACGGTACTGCCGACAAGCTGACATACACCGAGGTGGGCAGCATTATTCCTGCCGGTACTGCAGTCATGCTGAAGTCTAGCGACAAGGCTGAAGGCAGATACACGCTGACTCCTACCGACGTTCAAGTAAACTTTAGCGGACCAAATCTGCTGAAGGGTAGCGACGTAACAACTACTACTTATGCCGACGAGGCAAGCTGGTTCTACAAGCTCACCTTCGGCAACAGCGATTCACAGCTGGCCGACACATTCGGTTGGTTCTGGGGTGCTGCTAATGGTGGAGCCTTCATGATTGACGCTCATCGTGCTTGGCTGGCTATCCCACAGACCGTCAGCAACGCTCCTACCCGTGGTTATGAACTCGGCGAGGGCACGACTGGTATCACCGTTGTTGAAAACGCTCAGAAGGCTGATGGCCAGTACTACAACCTGCAGGGACAGCGCATTGCCGCTCCTAAGAAGGGTCTGTACATCCATAACAACAAGAAAGTTATCATTAAATAAGCAAACGTTATGAATAAAGCTAAGTTTTTAATAGGCACCATTCTGGCCTCGGTAGCTATCACAGCCGCAACAGCACTGACAGCTTGCGGTGTAGAAGACAACGCATCAAGACCAGTGGACACCGTAGCAGTATACAATCCTGGCGAAATGGAGAGTGACCAGCCTGCCTATGCACCAGGTCAATAAGCTACACCTTATTTATATATAAGAGAGGGACGGACGCAAAATCCGTCCTTTTCTTATGTTAAAATGCGCAATCGTTTACGAAAAAAAACTAATATAATCCTTGGGATTCTGAAAGATTCTTCGTATCTTTGCAACCAAATATATAATTTGTTAAATTAAAAAACTACTAATTTTATGTCTGTTAAATTAAAAAGTATTTCTCAGATGGTCATCTTGGTGCTGTTCCTCTTCATTGCAGGAACCGTATCAGCACAGACTGTTAGCGGAAATGTAGTAGATGAAACAGGTGAGGCTGTCATCGGTGCTACAGTTTTGGAGAAAGGTACCCAGAATGCCACAGTGACGGACTTCGAGGGTAACTTCACGATTAAGATGGGCAGCGGTAAAGTTCTTACCATTTCGTTCATCGGTATGCAATCGCAGGATGTTAACGTTGCAGGAAAGGACAACATCAAGGTTGTTTTGAAAGAAGATGCCAACGTTCTTCAGGATGTGGTTGTCGTAGGTTACGGTACGATGAAGAAGACCGACCTTACAGGTTCTGTATCTTCAGTGAACACAGAGCAACTGAATGCTAAGGGTGCCCCCTCAGTATTAGGTAACCTGCAGGGTGCCAATCCTGGTGTGAACATCACCCAGACTTCTGGTCGTGGCGGCAGCTACGACATCGAGATTCGTGGTAAGTCGTCTATTAACTCTTCTACAACTCCTCTTTATGTGGTTGATGGGGTTATGTGTAGTGATATCGACTGGCTCAACCCGCAGGACATTGAGCGTATTGACATTCTGAAGGACGCCTCTTCTACCGCTATCTACGGTTCACGTGCTACTGCTGGCGTTGTCATGGTAACAACAAAGAGTGGTACCACTGTTAACAAGCAAGCAACAAAGCCGACTATTAGCTATGACGGATACTATGGCTGGAGCAAAATTGTCCGTATGCCAGACTTTATGGATGGAGAGTCGTTCTACAAATATCGCTTTATGAAATTCCTCAGTACTGGAGGTAATACAGCTCTTCAGGAATCTGCTATGTCATCACACCCTGTCTACCAGCTCAGCGGTTCAACTTTGGAGCAATGTTTGCTTCGCGAAAGTGCAGGTTCTGGCCAATATCGCATGAAAGAGATGCTGGCAAGTGGCAACACCTATGACTGGCCCAGTATGGTGACACAGAACGGTAGCCAACAGAACCACTATCTTGCCGTTAGCGGTGGTAGCGAGTCAATCAATTACCATATTGGTGTTGGTTACAATGGAGAAAAAGGCATCTATAAGGGCGATAAGTCTGATCGCATCAACTTCAAGGGAAGTCTTGACGTCAAATTGAATAAAATTGTCAGCGCAGGTTTCTCGTTCAACGGCGCAAGAATCAAGAACGAATACGCTAATGATGCCGCCATTCAGCACGCATATCGTATGAACCCATACATGATTCCTTACGATGAGAACGGCAAACTTAATCCCAAACCGGGTAACAAGGATGCTTTGAAAACTGCTGCCAACCAGTTCTCAGACCAGACGAACCCTCTGCTCGTTATGCAGAGCACCAGCAAGCAGCGTGAGACTTGGCGCGTATTGGGTAACTTCTACTTAAAGTTCGACATCATCAAGGGACTGGACTTCAAGACCACCTTCTCGCCCAACTACTCATACTATCGTCAGGGTTATTTCGAAGGTTACAAAGATGAGGATGGCGTTTTCTATGACACCAGTCTTGAGCACAACTCAGCTAACTTCACAACCAATCGTGGTTTCTCTTGGACATGGGATAATATTCTTAACTATAACACAACAATTGCAAATGACCATACCATTGGTGTGATGTTGTTGTTCTCCCAGCAAGCCAGCAATACTGAAAAATCCTATATGGAAGGTAATACTGTCTTAGACAAGACTGATTGGTGGAACATTGGCACTGCCCAGAGAGCAGATGGCACTACTGGTCTCACTGATGCATCCTATACAAGCTATAGTGAAGGCAGCATGACCTCATATGCAGCTCGTTTGAACTACGGATACAAGGGACGCTATCTTTTGACTGCAACTATCCGTCGTGATGGTAGCTCAAAATTCGCAAAGGGCAACCGCTGGGGTACATTCCCATCAGCCGCTTTAGCTTGGCGTATCACTGAGGAACCCTTCATGGCCAAGACAGCCAACTGGCTCAGCAACTTGAAGCTCCGTCTCTCTTATGGTGTCACGGGTAACAATGACGGCATTGGAGCTTATGCTACTCAGCAGACACTTTCCGATCCTATCAGCTATCCTTTCGGAACGGTCTATAAAACAGGATACACCGCTTCCAGCATAGTCAACAAAGACCTGAAGTGGGAGACCTCTACCGAGTATAATGCCGGTATCGACTTTGGCTTCTTAGGTGGTCGCATCAATGGTAGTATTGATCTCTATCAGAAGACTTCTAAGGACTTGCTCTATACTGTTGACCTGCCTCTTGAATCTGGCGGCGGTAAAATGACTACCAACATCGGCTCTGTTCGCAACCGAGGTATTGAAATTTCCTTAAACACCGTTAACATTCAAAATAAAGATTGGCGTTGGGAAACGACCTTTACATTTGCAGCTAACAAGAACAAAGTTCGCGAAATCAACGGTACCGGTGACAGAGTGCTGAGTAGCAACATCACAACCGGCAGTTTGTTCATCGGTTCTTCAGTCAATAACACTTATGCTTATGAATGGGGTGGTATTGTTACCGATCGCGACATGACAGTTCCTGACAACGATGCTGCCAAGAACGCAGGTTTGACCCCAGGTACTACCATGAAGGAATATGACTATTACTATAAGGTATATGGTCTTGCAGAAGGACAGCCTTGGGTTGTTGACCAAAATGGAGACGGCAATATCAATCAGGATGACCGTACCATCAAGAGTATGGATCCTGACTGGATTGGCAGCTTCACCTCTAACCTGAGTTGGAAGAACTTCGATTTCTCATTCTCACTCTATGCCAAGGTTGGTTACAAGGTTTACTCAAACTTCCTGACCAGCGATATTCTTTCACTGAGTGACCGTGGTCGTCAAAAGTTGGCTATGGACTGGTACATCCCAGCAGGTACACTGATTGACTGTGATGGCGTAAACGCCGATGGTACCTATATCAATCCTAAGTATCAGACATCAACACATTATGGCGACTATCCTTTCCCCAACAATGGATTTGCCAATGGTGGTCTTGGTGCACAGGCTGACTTCTGGAATATTGCCAAGGGTATCACCAATGCTTCATTCTTGAAAGTGAAGAATATCACTTTGGGCTATACTTTCGACAAGAGTCTTATAAAGAAGATTGGTTGCTCGCATCTTCGTCTCTATGTTACAGTGACCAACCCATTCGTTATCACGAAGTATAAGGGCTTCGATCCTGAGTGGGCCAATGCTGGTGTTAAGCAGGATGGACCGAGCACAGTAAACTATCAGGTTGGTGCAAGCATTAAGTTCTAATACAGTTAACAAGTAAGAAGATATGAAAAAATATAAATTATTATCACTGATTGCCACCCTTTTCGCTGGTTTTGCATTGACAGCTTGCAGCGATTTTCTTGATGCCAAAAACAAGACGGCTGGTGGACAGACTGCTGAAGAGTTCTTCAGTAAAGATGCTTCATCGTTACTAGTTTCAGCATATAGTAGTATGAAGTCTATTGTATTTAGCCCGGATCTTTTCTGTAGAGGTACCGACTTGTATATTCATACTCGTGGTCAGGCAACTACAGTATTCGATACATTCACCATGACTGCTGAAGACAACACGGTTAAAAGTTTCTACTCTAATGTCTACAAAACCATCAATTATGCCAATGGTGTAATATCATATGCCGGAGCTGACTCTCAGTTAGGCCAGGAAGCTCGTTTTCTTCGCGCCTACGGCTACTATCTGCTGACTCAGCATTTTGGTGGTGTACCCTATGTGACCAAGTATATCAATGATGCAGAGACCAGCTACCCTCGCACTCCGTTGGCAGACATCTACCAGAGCGTGATTGAGGACCTGACTGATCTTTACAACAACTCTAATCTCGCAGCTCAAGACCATACAGGACGTGCCAGCAAGCAGTCTGTTGCAGCTCTGCTCGCCAAGGTTTATCTGGCTGCAGGATGGGATATCGACACCTCTTTAGGCGATGCTGCTCAAGGTACTTATACCGTCAACAGCACTGAGAAGTTCACCCAAGCTGCAGCATGGGCCGAGAAGGCTATTAACGGCATCAACCTGACCATGTCGTTCGAGGACAAGTGGTCACCATTTAACGAGGGCAATGCTGAGGAGATTTTCTCTATCCAGTATGAGCGCAATGGTTATGGTGGTGACATCAGTGAGGGTGGTCACTCGATGCAAAACAACTTCGGTGGCTACTATGGTCCCTATAACGCTGGCGGCATCAAGAATGTAGGCTCTAATGACCAGCAGTCTGAAAAATCTATGTACCTTTTCGAGCAAGGCGACAATCGCTATGAGGCAACCTACATGACGATGATGTATAACGCAGAAAAGGATGCAAGCGGTCAGGCCGCTTGGGGCACTCAAGGATATTATGCATATTACAACGTTGCAGACAAGAGCAAGTTGGATATTTGTAAGAAATACTTCCCCTACTACTACACAGAAGCTCAGGTAGAATCTTGGATTCAAGAAAACAAAGCCCGTCTGGTTGTCGATTCCAAGTATGCAAACCAAGACGTGCGCGTCTCTCTCCTTACTCTGCCGAGAGTTACGACATGGGTGTTCGCTATTGATAAGGACAACCCCGATGGCGACGCAAAGATCACAAAGTCAACCACAGCTCTTCTGGACTACAACAACCAGACTAGCAATGGTGTCTGCGTGAAGAAGTTTGACGATGCAAGCTCAGACTACACAGACACGAACAATGACTATCGCGACATCGTACTGTTCCATGTCAGCGATATGTATCTGATTGCTGCTGAGGCTTACCTGATGGCTGGTCAGACAGCACAGGCTCTGGCTAAGGTCAATGCCGTACGTGGCCGTGCCGGACTTGCTGCTCTGAATGCTTTCAACAATTACGCTCCCCAGTATTCAACTTCTGCATCTTTCAGCGTGACGCCTTTGGATGTTATTCTTGACGAGCGCGCCCGTGAGCTCTATGCCGAGGGACACCGTTGGATGGACCTCCGCCGCAGCAAGCAGTTAGTTCGTTACAATCTTGAGTTCAGTAAAGAATATGTCAAGTCTGTTGCACAGATGTCCAACGCCAAGGGTGAGATCAAGTGGTATCGTCCTATTCCTGCTAACGAGATTAGTGCCAATACTGGCATCAACATGGAGGATCAGAATCCTGGCTATTAATTTCATTTAAGATTTAACAAACTAAAATCAATACAGAAATGAAGAAATTTATTTATTCCGCATTGGTTGTTCTCACATTTAGTTTCACGTTAATAGCATGTGGCAGCGACAACAATGACGAGAACATCAACTATAGTACTACTGCTGAACAGGCTTCAGCAGGAACATACAATGGAACATGGACACGTATAGGAGATGACGGTAAAGCAGTAGATTTCAGCGGAACTGTCACACTTACTGCCGGAAGTACAACTGGAGTAACGTCAATCGCATTCTCTTGCCCTGAAGCCAAGTTGGAGGCAACATCATTAGCAAATGTTTGGAACGCTAAACATGGCTTCCATTTCCTGAATCAGATTTCGGACAACAATCCTGATAACGGACTTGGAGCACCTTTTGCTGGAGAGATTGACGAGAATGGAGTATTAGTCACATCATTCACTATCAGTCAACGTTCAGGACGTACTTTGGTAAAATATAACTTTTCTTTCACAGGAAAGAAATAATCTATAGTATAATTCGTGAGGCTTTCAATGGCAAAGCCTCACGATATATACTAATAATTTTAAAAAAAACACGGTTTTGCGTGGATTTCATAATTAATTATTTACCTTTGCAAAGGATTATTTTATTTAAATACATTTTTATTATAAACTAAAACATTGTTATTATGAAGAAAATTTTACTTAGTGCAGTGGCTCTCGTAGCCACAATGAGCGTAAATGCTCAGGAGTTAGCTCCTGTTACAAAGACTATCACCGATGCTATCTTTACTGGTGATCCTACTGTTAAGGCCAAGGAAGCTGATGAAAAATTTACACTTTGGCCAACCGCTGCTGGTACGCAATTTGGTTCTACTGAGAATGTAGTTGTCAAGAACTTGTATGATGACAATGCTAAACCTACTGGCTTGTCAAAGAACGACCTCAAAATCAATGGTGTAGACTTTGGTTCTGAAACTGGCGTTCAGGGAAACACCAATGGTCCTGGTCCGGCAGCAAGTGCTGGAGAGTATCCCACTCAGGGTTGGATTATGACCTTCGACGTCAAAAAGGACGGTTATCTCTATGTTATCCACAAAGGCAGCAACAACAAAAACTATGTTGTATGGGAGCAGGAACTGCGTATTCCCTATGCTATGTCAATGATTTGCGAGAGCGACGATGCTAAGTATATTGCCAGCTTCGACCTTGCAACTCAGGACACTCTGCTTGTTACCGAGGAAGGCATTACCACCGTTATTGCTGGTAAGGCTATCCAACAGCCCAAAGACTACAATGCAAAGATTGATGTTCAGAAAGGTGGCAAGTACACCGGCGGTACAGCAGTTATCAAGTTCCCCGTTTATGCAAACTGCAAATATGATGTTCATGCCACAGGTTCTAAGATTACCTACGCAGGCTTCATTTTCAGCACACAGGATGACGTAGTCATCACAAGCGAAGGTGAAGACTATAAGTACACCTTCTTTGATGATTTAAATGGCAATCCTACAGCTATAAGCACTGTTAAGGCTGCCGTTGAGAACAACGCAGCTATCTACAATGTAGCTGGTCAGCAGGTTAGCAAGGACTACAAGGGTCTTGTTATCAAGAATGGTAAGAAGATGATTCAGAAGTAATACGGATTACTAACGATAAAATTCAAAATGGTGTAGTCACAGCAGGCTGCACCATTTTGTTAATTGGGAATAATGTCGTATCTTTGCAATCGAGACAAACTCTTAATCGATAATATGAATATCTACTTTAAAATCTGTACTCTGATAATAGTACTCTTTACATGTTGTACTGTCACTTATGCGCAAGATGAGGAACAAGTGGCATTCCCTGGTGCCGAGGGTTTCGGACGCTACACGACTGGCGGACGAGGCGGTAAGGTGTATCATGTAACCACCTTAGAGGATGGCACACAGACAGGAACATTCCGATGGGCTTGCAATCAAAGTGGCAAGCGTACCATTGTATTCGACGTATCAGGTACCATCATGCTGAAATCGGAACTGAAGATCAAAAATGGTAATGTGACCATTGCTGGGCAGAGTGCTCCTGGTGACGGCATCTGTATTGCCAACTATCCGTTTGTCATAGCCTGTAAGAACATCATCATCCGCTATATGCGCTTCCGCTTAGGCAATGAGGCTCTCAAGACAAACCCCACAGCCCATGAAGGCGATGGATTGGGGGGTATGGACTCAGAAAACATCATCATTGACCACTGTTCCGTAAGTTGGTCAATTGACGAATGCCTCAGTGTCTATGGTTCAAAAAACACGACCGTACAATGGTGTATCGTTTCCCAAAGTCTCAACAACGCAGGTCATTCGAAAGGAGCCCATGGATATGGCGGTAACTGGGGCGGTAGCGGAGCATCATATCATCATAACCTGATGGCTCATCACATCTCACGCACTCCACGTCTTGGTCCACGTCCTGGTACACAGACCGATGAACGCATGGATATGCGCAACAATGTCATCTACAACTGGATTGACAACGGAGTATATGGCGGTGAAGGCATGAATGTCAATATCGTCAACAACTACTATAAGCCTGGTAAAGACACCAAAACAGGAGCAAAAGGCATGCGTATTGCAGCCCCTGGCATCCGCACTAGCGAATATACCAAGCATAACAGCGGAAGTCCCAATCAGTGGGATATTATGTGGCATGTATGGGGCAAATACTATGTAGATGGTAATGTAAATTCAAAATATGCTCAGGTAACCAACGACAACTGGACATACGGCATCTATAACCAAATAGACAACAGTAAGGTGGACAACACTTATACTGAAACCACTAAGGACACTCTGCGCATCACGACACCCATTCCTTATGAAGCGGTCACCACACATACAGCAGAAAAAGCCTACGAACAGGTACTGGCCTTTGCAGGAGCTTCGCTACATCGTGATGCATTGGATGTTGTGATAATTAACGACACCCGCGACGGCACTGCAACATATACAGGCAGCGGCTGTAAGAATGGTATCATCAATTCACAGGACGATGCCGGAGGGTGGCCTACCCTCAACCAGACGGAAGCCAAGGCTGACACCGACGGTGACGGTATGCCTGACGAATGGGAAACATCCAACGGGCTCAATCCTAACGAGGCTAGCGATGGTAATACCCTTGGCGAAGGAGGTTACACTCATCTAGAAATTTATCTGAACTCGCTAGTCTCAGACATTACGGAGAATCAGAATAAAGGAGGCATCAAGATGAGTGGCCAAGAAACCACAGGCATCAGCACCGTTAAGGCTGCTGCAGAGAATAACAGCGCTACTATCTACAACGTAGCTGGTCAGCAGGTTAGCAAGAACTACAAGGGTCTTGTTATCAAGAATGGTAAGAAGATGATCCAGAAGTAAAGAGACATATACAACTACTTCGATAAATACTAATTTGCAAGTACTCAGGGGGAGAACCATCTCTCCCTGAGTTATTTTATGCACTATGGAAAAAGTGTTTTTGATTTGTTCCGAAGTTCAAAACACTTTGTTTTGAGGTTTAAAACACTTTGTTTTAAAGCGTAAAACACTTTGTTTCGAGGTAGGAAACATTTTGTTTCTGGCAAAAAAACAAGAAATAATTTGCCGCTTCAATAATTATTGTTTATCTTTGTATTCGATATGAAGAATAAACAAACTACTATATATATTCCTGTACTCCTCTTTGCTCTGACAATGTCATTATGCCTTTCTGCCCAGAGCCGAAAAATCATCAATCTGAACTATGGATGGGATTTTTCGTATGACGAACAGTTCAGCGATGCACGAAAGGTTGACATACCCCATGATTTCCAGATAGAGCAAGCATGGATAGCACCTGCTGCCGATGAGAAGGCGGACAATACAGATGTTGCTGCCAATCAAAAGAGCCGCTTGTCGGCACGAGGTTTTAAGGAGATGGGCACAGGCTGGTACAGAAGGATCATCAATATAAACGAAGAGCAGTTAAAAGGGCGCAGGGTGTTACTCGATTTCGAGGGCATCATGCTGGTGGGCGATGTCTTTCTTAATGGGGAACGTGTAGGAGGAACAGATTACGGCTATGTTGGATTTGACATCGATATTACCAACTATCTGCATCCTGGCAACAATGAGCTGATTGTAAAAGCCTCCACTATGTCAGAGAAGAATTCACGATGGTATACAGGTGGCGGCCTGTTTCGCAACGTGAATCTTATGATGACATCTGCTAATCTGTATCTTGAGCGTCATCCGCTATATATCACTACCCGCCATAACCGTTTTGTAACTGTAGGTGTAGAATTTACCAACCGTACCAAACAAAGGGAGGCCAAAGTAGGACTGAAGATTTACGACCCAAACGGTTTGCTGATATACGAGACAACAGAAACAGCCAAACAACAGACGACCTCAAGAACCCATGAATACCGGATGAAGGAAATAGAGGTTTGCAATCCGCAACTTTGGGATATTGAACACCCCAATCTGTACCGGGCAGAGATAACACTGATGCAGACAGATGGGACCGTCACCGATTCCTATTCAGAGGACTTCGGACTTCGTAGCATCGAATATGGTCCTGAGTTTGGCATGAAGCTGAACGGCAAGAAAGTATTGCTGAAGGGATTTGCCAACCATCACACATTAGGAGCTTTAGGAGCAGCAGCCTACCCTCGAGCCATCGAAAAGCGGTTGCTATTAATGAAGCAGTTTGGTATCAACCACGTTCGCACCAGCCATAATCCCTACAGCCGTGATTTCATCAAGCTATGCGACAAGCTTGGCATTCTAGTGGTAGACGAACTATACGACAAGTGGACACAGCAGCATACGGGAGGAAGGGTGCCATTTATGAACCACTGGGCACAAGACGTGACGGAATGGGTGAAACGTGACCGCAACTCGCCCAGCGTAATACTTTGGAGTCTTGGCAACGAACTGCAACAAGATGCTCATCAGCCTTTCAATGATTTTGGGGTGACATGTTACCATATGATGAAGACCGTACTGCATCGATACGACTCTACCCGTCTTGTCACCGTTGCCATGCACCCACGTTATCGCAACTGGGAAACAGACTCGTTACCCTGCGATTTGGCACTCCAAACAGATATACAAGCCTATAATTACAGGTATATGTATTTCCCAGGAGACTGCAAGCGCTATCCTTGGATGACGTTCTATCAGAGCGAGGCTTCAACAGCAGCCATGGGTCCTAATTACTTTGAGATGGATCTCAATAAAGTGATAGGACTGGCTTATTGGGGAGCTATCGACTATCTGGGAGAGTCTCAAGGATGGCCTGCAAAAGGATGGGCGCAGGGGGTCTTTGACATCTCACTGGCCCCCAAGCCCAAAGCCTATCTTATGAAGAGTCTGTTTTCGGAGGAGCCCTTGGTAAGAGTTTCTGTATTGGAAAATAAGAACACAGGAACAGAATGGAACGGTATCATTACAGGCAATGACCTGCAATCAGAATGCTGGAATCGTCCTGCCCATTCGAAAGTCAATATCATCGTCTATACGAATGGCGATGAAGCAGAACTCTTGTTGAACGGCAAAAGCATTGGACGTAAGCAGAACCCGACAGATTCTAAAAACAGGAACAAAATCATTTGGACTAATGTTGAATACCAACAAGGAAGACTCGAAGCCAGAGCATATCGGAACAACAGAGTTGTAGCCCGACATACATTGGAGACCACAGGCAAAGCAGTGAAAATCATCGCAGAGCCTGATAATCGGCAATGGAAAGCTGACGGCATGGATCTGCAGCATATTCGTCTGACAGCTGTTGATGCAAAGGGGCGTCAAATAACAACCTGTGACGATGAGTTATCTTTCCAGATGGATGGTGACGCACGCATCATTGCCGTCACAAATGGCGACATCAACAGCCAAGAGCTGAATGTTACTAACCACCGCAAACTATGGCAAGGGACCGCTATGGTCATTCTGCGTGCTGGCCAACAACCCTCAAAGATTACCCTTACCACGCAATCTTCTCATTTCAAACCTGTCATCACAAAGCTAGAAACAGAATGAAACGGCTCTTAATTATCTGTATAGTCTGCTGTGGGTTCTTAAAAGCCCTGGCGCAAAGCAATGAGGTGCTTTATACAGCCCGCCTTGCCAACGACTACTTGATGGCGAAATACAGCGACCCCACACAGCCTACTAACGTTAAGCGTGTACGTCCCAGCTCTTTATGGACACGAGCCGTCTACTATGAAGGACTGATGGCACTCTACAATATAGACCAACAGCAACGCTACATTGACTACGCCTTACGCTGGGCTGATTTCCATCAGTGGACACCACGTAACGGTGTAGCTACAACGAATGCAGACGATCAATGTTGTTCGCAGACCTATATTGAGCTAAACCAATTGACAGGCAAAGGCACGCTTGAGTATGTCAGAGAGAACCTGCAGAAACAAATGGCTAGTCAGCGCACAGACTATTGGACATGGATAGATGCCATACAGATGGCCATGCCGGTATATGTGAAAATGTATGCCATCACAGGCGACAAGCAATATCTTGACTATGCCATGAAGAGCTATCGCTGGACTCGTAACAAATGCGGTGGTGGCTGTCTGAACAAGAAGGAAGGACTCTGGTGGCGCGATGCTGACTATGTGGCACCCTATCAAGAAAAGGATGGCAAGAATTGCTATTGGAGTCGGGGCAACGGATGGGTATATGCAGCACTGGTTCGCTCGATGAGTCTGCTACCTGAAAAAAGTCGGGAATATCAAGTATTACGTAAGGATTTCCTATTGATGAGCAAGGCTCTGTTGGACTGTCAGCATCAGGATGGATTCTGGCATGCCAGTCTCTTATCGGACGTTGACTACCCTCACCCCGAAATGACAGGAACAGCACTTTTCCTTTATGGTATGGCATGGGGCATTCAGCACGGATTATTGAAAGAAAAAGAATACCGATCCGCTTGCGATAAAGCATGGCGAGCATTGAAATCGTGCATTCACGAAAATGGTTTTCTGGGATGGAACCAAGGAACAGGTAAAGACCCGTCTGCTGGACAGCCCGTTACCTTTACCAGTGTTCCTGACTTTGAAGACTACGGTACAGGATGTTATCTGTTAGGACTTACAGAATACTACAAACTGTTAATGTCCTCATGGCCCACCCAACGACCAGAGGCTAAAGCCGGTACTCGTTGGTGGTGGTTAGGCTCAGCTGTCGACAAGGATAACCTGGAATGGAATCTCTCCGAATATGCCCGTGCCGGCATAGGGGCAGTAGAGATCACGCCTCTTTATGGTGTTCAAGGCAATGACAAGAACAATATTCCCTTCCTGTCACCTCAATGGATGGAAGCTTTGAAGACGGTACAGGATATTGCCAAGCCTTTAGGTATCGAGGTAGACATGAACTGTGGTACTGGCTGGCCTTTTGGCGGTCCGCACATTTCTCTGGAACAAGCAGCCTGCAAAGCTGTTTTCAAGGACTCCATCGTCAACGGAAAGAACGTCTATCAGGTAGAAATCGGACGAACCAAGCAAAAAGTGAAGCGTGCGGCCCCTGGAGGAGAAGGATGGGTGGTAGACCACTTCGACCGCGAAGCTGTCCGTCATTATCTGGACCGTTTCGAGAAAGCGTTTGCAGAGTCCAGGGTGCCCTACCCTCACACTTTCTTTAATGACAGCTACGAAGTGTATAAGGCCAATTGGACCCCGAAACTGTTTGATGAATTCAAGAAGCGACGCGGCTATGATCTTCGCCATAAACTTCCAGAACTGCTGGGTGTGATAGACGATGGGAACCAAGTGCTTTGCGATTATCGGGAAACACTAAGTGACCTGTTATATGAGAACTTCACGCTTCAATGGGTAGATTGGGCACACAGACATGGTGTCAAGGTACGTAACCAGGCACATGGTTCACCTGCAAACCTGCTCGACCTTTATGCAGCTGTTGACATTCCAGAAATAGAGGGTTTCGGACTATCAGAATTTGGTATCAAGGGATTACGGACAGATTCTGGCATGACAAGAAAGAACTTCAGTGATGTGTCGATGCTTAAATATGCCTCATCAGCCGCACATGTCATGGGCAAGCCATTTACTTCAAGCGAAACATTCACCTGGCTGACAGAACATTTCCGCACGTCACTCTCGCAGATGAAACCTGATCTCGACCTGATGTTTACTTGTGGCGTAAACCACGTCTATTTCCATGGTTCGTGCTATACACCTAAAGATGACCCCTGGCCAGGATGGAAGTTCTATGCTTCTGTTGATATGAGTCCGACGAACTCCATCTGGCGTGATGCTCCATACATGATGAAGTATATAGAGCGTTGTCAGAGTTTCCTTCAGAAGGGACAACCAGACAACGATTTCCTGGTTTATTTACCCATTCGAGATATGTGGCGCCAGAGAGGTCCTCGCAACGATGATGCTAAATGGGAAAGCAAGAACCGACGCGGTGGCGAAGACCTGCTGATGCAGTTTGACATTCATACTATGGATGAGAAAGCGCCGCAATTTATCAAGAGTATTCTGGCTATTGACAGTCTGGGATATGACTGCGACTATATCAGTGACCGCCAACTCTCAAAAGTAAAAGTAGAGAATGGCATGCTGGTAACGGAAGGCGGGACCCGCTACAGAGCTCTGATTATTCCTCAAGGCACCACTATCGACAACAGGCTACAAGCCCTGATTAAACCGTTTAAATCATATACCATCATCGGTGAAGCACCAGAAGAAATGTCCCGCTTTGCGAAACCAGAACCCATGAAAACGAAGTTAGGACTACGAGCAATACGTCGTAAGAGCAATGGCGATTGGCACTATTTCATTGCCAATCTAACGCCACACGATATCAGTAGCGACATTGCACTTGCTGTTCCTTTCAAAAGTGCTACATGGTATAATCCCATGAACGGAGATATCACACCTGCCTACGTTCAAAACGGCAAATTACATATAGCCCTTCGCTCTGGTGAGAGCCGTATACTCCAGACTTCGACTCTACCTGCTCAAGATAATATACCAAAAGCACAACAATCACAACAACTGGTATTGCAGGGGCCATGGAAGCTGACATTCATGGAAGAGAGCCCGCATGTTTCAGGAACCTTCACTATGCCGCAACCCCAGACATGGGAATCGTTTTGTGACTCTGCTGCGGTTACTATGGGGACTGGAGTCTATTCTACTACCTTCCATTTAACTAAGGAACAGGCTAAGCAACATTGGATGATAGAACTTGGCGATGTTCGCGAGTCTGCTCGTGTCTATCTGAACGGGGAGTTTATAGGCTGTGCATGGGCTGTACCTTTTACGCTTGACTGCCGCCATGCACTCCATAAAGGCAATAACGAGCTCCGTATAGAAGTCACCAACCTGCCTGCCAACCGTATTGCCGATATGGATCGCAAGGGTATTAAATGGCGTAAGTTTAATGAGATAAACGTAGTTGACATTAACTACAAGAAAACGACCTATGAAGGATGGAAACCCGTAAAGAGTGGGCTTAACTCTGAAGTTAAACTAGTTTGTATAAGCGACAACGCCCCACTCCGAAAGAGACAATACAAACCTGGCGATGCTGGAGATTTTATCTGTGTTGATGGCAATAACCGCTATACCCGTGCTTTATATGGCAGTCATACAGACTGGCGATTGGAGACCTCCGATTGTCCAATCTTTGCAGTGGTAAAAAAGGGATATCATCGTAATATCCGGTTTGTCATTGAGATTGACGGCAAGAATTATCCAATGGAAGACATAAAACCATGCAAAGCAAGCTATCAGAACGGTCAACGCACCTATTTGCTGGATATAAAGGATGGCGATAAACTGAATATTAAGGTCATCGCTATGCCAGATAGTGAGGCTGCAGTATGGAAGTTTTACTCTAAGGAACTGAAAGGTCGTGCCCGCATAAAAGCATTGGTTTCGGAGATAGCGCACCCCAAGTTAAATCGCAATGGCGATATAGGAGCTGACAAACCGGGCTCACTGGAACCAAAAGATGAGGTACTGCAGATGGTCGAACTAGCACTTGACGACACAACTGCCTATATGAAGGTAGACCTGAATGTGCTGTATTCTTTAAACAACGACGAAGGGCGACAACTGTTAGAGACTGCAGAAAAACATTTCAGTACACTATCACAACGAATAAAATTTAACACCCCTGATCCATATATCAACACGCTTGGGAGCGCATTGGTTATAGCTGCCGATGGTGATTGGGACGGAAAGACCTGGTTGCATGGCTGTATCGGTTGGCGTATGCCTCTGGCTGGTTGGCGAGCAGGCTATGTTGGCGATGTGCTGGGTTGGAACGATAGAGCTATCAGTCATTTCAACGCTTACGCCAAAAGTCAGGTAACACAGGTCCCTCCTACTATTAGCCATCCTTCTCAAGATGCTGATTTGAATATGGCAAGAGCCGAAAAGAAATGGGGTACCCAAATGTACTCCAACGGATATATATGTCGCAATCCTGAGCGCAATGATCAAATGCATCATTACGACATGAACCTTAACTATATCGATGAATTGCTATGGCATTTCCAATATGATGCAGATACTGCCTATATGCGAAAGATGTGGCCAGTGCTGACCAGACATTTAGCTTGGGAAAAACGTAACTTCGATCCCGATGGCGATCATCTCTATGATGCCTACTGCTGCATCTGGGCTAGCGATGCACTCTACTATAGTGGTGGAGCGGTCACCCACAGCTCCGCCTATAACTATCGTGGCAACAAACTGGCAGCACGGATTGCAGAAATGATAGGTGAAGACCCACAACCCTATCACCATGAAGCCGAGGCTATACTCAAAGCTATGAACGAGCATCTGTGGTTGAAAGATAAAGGGGTATGGGCTGAATACCAAGATGCACTGGGATTAAAGCGCAAACATGACCATCCCGCTGTTTGGAGTGTTTACACATCGATAGATTGTGGTGCATGTAGTCCGGAACAGGCATATAAGGCTACACAGTATATTGATAAGCACATACCACATATCGATGTTGAAGAAACGGGGTATCAGACAATAGCAACAAGTGACTGGATGCCCTATTCGTGGAGTATCAATAATGTAGCGGCTGCCGAAGTGATGCACACTGCTCTTGCCTATTATGAGGCAGGACGTGCCAAAGAAGGCTATCAATTGATGAAAGCCAACATCCTAGACCAAATGTATTACGGACAAAGTCCGGCCAACTTTGGACAAATCAGCCAATACGATGCAAACAGGGGTGAATGCTACAGGGATTTCGGTGATTGTATAGGCATCAGTAGCCGTACCCTGATACAAGGTCTTTTCGGCATTATTCCACAGGCTCTCTATGGAAAGTGTATCATCCGCCCAGGGTTTCCTTCAGAATGGGAGCATGCCAGTGTGGAAATGCCATATTTGAAATATCATTATTCGCACAAAGGCAACAAGATAAGATTAGAGATTACTCAAAGTTTTAATCAACCACTACAGATTTTAGTGCGTCAAAATACAAAATTGGGAGAATATCATGAAATACAAGGAACTGACGAACATTATCAGGTGATAGAATACGAAATGGAACCGGTTTTACTTTCTCAGATAGAAACAAATTGCACAGACTACGTAGATGCAGAGAAATTAGGTCTGGGAGAGCCAGAGCAAACTAAGCGTTTCCACACTGTTGATCTCAGCAGATATTACAATTCAGAAGTAAGCGATATCTTCAAAAACAAGTATTTGAGTCCTCGTCCAAAAACCACAACGCTCCAGATTCCCATCCAAGGAATCGGAGAGTGGTGTCATCCTTTGAAAACTGTAGATATCAACGATTCTGTATTCCGGAGTATGATTTCCAATGGAATCTTTATGATGGCAGGTGTACCCATGAGAACGCCTAGCCAAGGACGTAACATCATCTATACTAGTCTGTGGGATAACTATCCCGATTCTATCGAAATTCCACTAAAAGGCAAAGCAGAACGTGCCTATCTGTTGATGGCTGGTTCTACCAATCACATGCAGAGTAGAATAGACAATGGTCTAGTAGTCGTGACATACACTGATGGCACAACAGACACTCTTGCACTAAAGAACCCTGATAACTGGTGTCCTATAGAGCAAGACTACTATATTGACAACAAAGCATTCCGTGCAGTTATGCCCAGACCCTACCGCGTATGTTTCAGTACAGGAGACGTAACTCGTAACCTTGACAATGCTGTGACATTGCAAGGAGAGTATGGACGAGAGATTCCTGGTGGTGCAGGACAAATGCTTGTCATGCCACTGAATTCCAAGAAACGTCTGAAATCACTTATGCTAAAAACTCTTTCTAACGACGTTGTCATCGGATTAATGTCATTAACCCTACAATAGTTGTTAATGACTAAAAAGCGTCTTACTGCATAGGGCGAAGTCCCTCCCAGCGAACATTCCATTTACCATCTTTAGGGAATCCTGGATTCGTTGATTCCTCACAGCCATCCCACCCTGCACACATCATGGCGACAGTAATGAGTAAAGCGCCATTGCCAGGCAGATAAATACGCAGACGATCTGGAGTCTGGAAATTATGTCCATTGGGCAGACAGGTATTTTTCTGAGTGTCGACAAGCAAAGCCTTCAGTGCTGTATCAGGATCACCTAAGCGGACGGCAGCCATAGCAATCATTCCGTAATCCCATCCCCATGTAGTCTGCCAGTTCCAGTTTTGCATCACCCAGTCCAAGGTCCTTTTCATCTTCTCCATATGAAATAAAGAGGTAAAAGGCAGTAGTCCACATGCGCCCAAAACAGCAGGATGATCACTGCGGCATTTTTCAGCAAAGGACTCATTTTTCTTTGATGGAGTATCAAAAGGGTCAAAGGTTTCATAGGCTCTATCTGAACCAATTGGTATTCCTGCAATATATATGTCATCAACCTCTGGTAGAGAAGACTGATTGGCGATAATATCATCCCACTTGACCACTCGCGGCTTACCCTGTCGTTCACGCCATTTTTGGGCTACTTGCAGGCCATAATGCCAATAAGCCAACTCAAAGGGCTGATTATACGAGATATCTTTTGTCATGCATTCCTGCATAGCTGTTGCTCCTTTAAGGACATATCGTTTCTGGTTGATGTCGTATGTAACAAAATCAGCCATAAACTCAGCCGTTGCCTCTACCTGCTCCCCATACTCACGCAATGTTTCAGGTGTTGGGTAAGCACGATACATTTCTTCCGCCAAATAAATATAGTGAGGTTGTTGCCAAATAAGAAACGAACCAGTATTTGAAGGAGCCTCACCTGCCCAAGGGTCGGTCATCTTCATCCAGCGTACACCTTTGAAACCTTGACGTTCAGCTATCTGACGGGCTGCCAGATAAGCTGTCTGATTATACCACTTCAATATCTGAGCCACTACTTCAGGACGGTTCCAAAGGGCAAAACCAACAACGTGCCACCATGTCATCTCCAAATGCGGACGTCCAAACCATGTGTTATAGGTCAGCCCACTTTCCTGTGGCGGCATATTATTGGCACAATTGATCTGAGTAAGATATTGTGACAACACCACACGACGTTCCAATTCTTTGGCACGAGAATCGACACAAGCAGAAAAATCTACGATAGCCCCAGTATTCCACCAATTGTTCCAATGGCTCACGGTCGTGTGGTGACAATCTTTGAAATTATAATCAGTAATTCTTGGCGCTTCCTGTGTATATGCTACAGAAAAAGAAAGAACGTCATCTTTTGCCAATAATTCAAACTCATGGTGGGAACACCTCTTGAAAGTAGCCCTGCCTTCCCATAGCAACAGCACATAGTATGTCGTGGCATCAACTTTTCGTTTGATGACAACAGAATTGTCTTTTTGAAAAAGAACCTCAGACTGGTGACTTTCAGGTTTCGTCCAATCACTGGCATCGTCTGCATGTCTCCCTGTGGGATAAGGGAAATGTAACCTGACTGTAGCTTGATTACTTTTCAGTAACCGACTCTGGATCCTAGCGTATAGGATATCTTTTGTGGGTTGCACGCCAGTAATCACCTTCACAGCCTTTCCGTCAACTTTAAAAGATGAATGTATCTCACCGTCAAATAGTTTCTGCTCTTGACGAATGTCAGTAAGTTGATCAAGAGATATAACACTTCCTTGTGAATCTAACAGACGAAGACCAACAGCACCTAGATTGAGACGATGAGGATTGACTCGGAAATATTCGGTTGCATCCTTACTTCGTCCGTCTTGAACTTTCTTGTATTCTACTGCATATATCTCTTGGTGACCATGTCCAAAGTCAAAAGCCTTCTCAGACTCAGAAGGATTCAAATTCTTCTCATTTGGAAAAGAGTGCCATCCCCAATCACTCATGGCACAGAGAGGTACACCATTCTTATATTCGTCCAGATACGACTGTAATCCCGTCACATCAACTGTAGTCACAAAATGTCCATTACCCACAGAGAGAGAGGATAGGGTGTCGACTTTAGTTATTACTGGATTGTTACGCGATACAACAGCATGGCGGTTAATTGATGCCCATGCAAAATTATGTGCTATTACACAAAGTAGAATGAATAGGAAATAATGTCTCTTCATCTGTGAATTACTTGTCCAATTAGCTGTTGATTTACAATTATGTTGCAAACTTACAATAAATTCTTGAAACAATAAACTATCGCACAGTTAAAAATGATTTAAACGTTAAATGTGAAAATATTTACATTTATTTGGTCAATTAAATTATTTTATTTATCTTTGCAACCAAAACAAACTACTATTTTTATAATCAAGTAAATTATGAAGAAACTACTCATAATGTTGCTACTTATGATAGGCTCATCTGTGCTAATGGCACAGATGTTGCCGTATCAAAATCCAAACCTTTCACCAAGCGAGCGAGCAGAGGACCTGCTAAGCAGACTGACATTGGAAGAAAAAGCGTCGCTGATGATGGACACATCACCAGCCATTCCCCGTCTAGGCATTCCAAGATTCCAATGGTGGAGCGAAGCACTGCACGGTGTAGGACGCAATGGATTTGCAACGGTATTCCCTATCACTACCCAAATGGCAGCTTCGTGGGATGATACCCTACTCTATCAAGTGTTTACTGCTGTCAGTGATGAAGCACGCGTAAAAAATCAGGAGGCCAAACGGAGTGGCAATTTACAGCGCTATCAGGGTTTATCATTCTGGACACCCAACATAAATATTTTCCGAGATCCGCGTTGGGGCCGAGGCCAGGAGACTTACGGTGAGGATCCCTATCTGACAGAACGTATGGGACTGGCTGTTGTCAATGGTCTTCAAGGACAGAACTTCGATGAAGAATCGATCATTTCCAGCAGAGCTACAAAATATAAAAAACTGTTGGCCTGCGCCAAACACTTCGCCGTACATAGTGGCCCGGAATGGAACCGCCACGTTTTCGACGTGCAGCAATTGCCAGAACGTGACCTGTGGGAAACCTATCTGCCTGCTTTCAAGGCACTGGTGCAGAAAGGACGTGTAGCAGAAATCATGTGTGCCTATCAGCGAATTGATGGCGATCCCTGTTGTGGTAATGCCCGCTATGAACAACATATCCTGCGCGACCTCTGGAGATTCCAAGGACTAATCACCAGCGACTGCGGAGCAATCCGTGATTTCCTGCCTCGATGGCATCATGTATCGAAGGACGGTGCAGAGGCTTCAGCTAAGGCTGTTAGCAGTGGAACGGATGTGGAGTGTGGCTCTGAATACAAGAACCTGCCTGCTGCCGTCAGACGTGGTGATATTACGGAGCAACAACTTGACATCAGCCTCAAACGCCTGCTGATAGCTCGCTTTGAACTAGGTGATTTCGATAGTGATGAAATGGTGGAATGGACAAAGATACCTGCTAGTGTTGTTGCATCCAAGGAACATAAGCAATTGGCTTTGCAGATGGCCCGCGAAGGTGTGGTGCTGCTCAAGAATAATGGCATTCTTCCGCTTAACTTGCATAATCCCAAAATAGTTGTCATGGGTCCCAATGCCAATGACAGCGTCATGCAGTGGGGCAACTACTATGGCTATGCCACAAAGACCGTTACTGTACTGGAAGGTTTACGCCAGATATATGGTGATGTTCCCTATATTCAAGGATGCGGACTGACTCGCAACGAGGTGTATGAGAGTCGATTCGACAAAATGTTCACGCCAACTGGTGAACAAGGTATTCAAGCCACCTATTGGAACAACAAAGAGATGGAAGGCGAGCCTGTTACCACCGTAACCATCAAGAATGCCATTAATCTGAGCAATGGTGGCAACACTGTTTTTGCCACAGGTGTCAACTTGGAAGATTTCTCCGCCCGCTACGTGGGTACATTCATTCCCATGGAAGATGAAACGTTGACACTTCGTGTGGGGGCTGATGATAAAATAAGAGTTATTGTCAATGGCGACACGCTGGTAAACATTTGGAATGTACGCCATCGCATTCAGGAAAGAATCAAAGAAATAAAAGTGAAGAAGGGAAACAGCTACCAAATTCAGATAGATTATGTTCAGGAAAAAGATATGGCAGCCCTTCAGTTTGATATCTGTAAGAAGATATCTCCCACTCGCGAACAACTGTTAGCAACCATTGGCAATGCCGAAACAGTAGTATTTGTTGGAGGCATCTCTCCACGTGTAGAAGGTGAAGAGATGAAGGTAGAAGAGCCTGGTTTCAAAGGAGGCGACCGTACCGACATCGAGCTGCCTGCCGTACAACGTCAATTACTGAAGATGCTACACGAGGCTGGAAAGAAAGTGGTGTTTGTCAATTGTTCAGGTGGCGCAATGGCCCTTGTTCCTGAGCTAGAGAGTTGTGATGCCATCCTACAAGGCTGGTATGGAGGAGAGCTAGGTGGACAAGCCATTGCTGAGATTATAGCAGGCCAGGTGAATCCTAGCGGAAAACTGCCTATGACATTCTATAAGAGCGTCAACGATCTGCCTGATTTTATGGATTACACCATGAAAAACAGGACCTATCGTTACTTCAAGGGCAAAGCGCTATTTCCCTTTGGCTATGGACTGAGCTACACCAAGTTCAATATCAGCAAACCGCAATATGATAATAATAAGGTACGCGTGAAGGTGAAGAACACGGGAAAGATGGATGGCACGGAAGTGGTACAGGTTTATATTCGCAACCTGGCAGATAAAGAAGGACCGCTAAAGACTCTTCGTGGCTATCAACGTGTCACTCTAAAACGTGGCGAAACCAAAAACATAGAGATAGACTTCCCACGCAGCAGCTTTGAAGGATGGGACGCAAATACCAACACTATGCGAGTTGTTCCAGGACGCTATGAGCTGATGGTTGGCAGTTCCAGCGCTGATAAAGACATAAAGAAAGTGGTGATAACAGTCAAATAAGACTGTTACCACCACCGTTTACTTTTCTTCAGCAGGGTTTACTGCATGTCGTAAACCACTTGCATCAGCTGTTTGCCCAGCTCGTCAGCCTGCTCCATAGTTGCAGCTTCACTGTAGACACGGATGATAGGCTCGGTATTCGACTTGCGAAGATGTACCCAACGATCTGGAAAATCTATCTTCACACCATCGATATCGTTCACCTGTGCAGTGCTGTCTTTTGCAAACATCTCCTTGACCTTCACCAAAATAGCATCCACATCCGTTTCTGGTGTCAAGTCAATGCGATTCTTGGCAATCTGGTAGTCAGGGAAAGTCTTACGTAACTCGCTAACCTTACAACCCTTCTTAGCCAAAGAAGTCAGGAAGAGGGCAATACCTACAAGAGCATCACGACCATAGTGGCTCTCAGGATAGATGACTCCACCATTACCTTCACCACCAATCACGGCGTTTACTTCCTTCATCTTCGTAGTGACATTTACCTCACCTACAGCAGCAGCAGTATACTTTCCGCCATGACGCTCAGTAACATCGCGAAGAGCACGTGTAGAACTGAGATTGCTAACAGTGTTACCAGCCGTTTGAGAAAGCACGTAATCGGCTACACTTACTAACGTATATTCTTCGCCGAACATCGTACCATCTTCGCTAATGAAAGCCAAACGGTCTACATCAGGATCCACTACAATACCCAGATCATACTGACCAGTCTTCATCTCATCCATAATACCTTGTAGATTCTTTTCCAAGGGTTCTGGATTATGAGCAAAGTCGCCTGTCACCTCACCATTCAGGAACTTATAGCTGACGCCCAGCTCGTCCAATAGACGTGGCAGAATGATACCACCTACGCTATTAATACTGTCTACACAAACCTTAAAACCTGCCTTACGGACAGCCTCTACATCAACCAGACGAAGGTCGAGTACTGACTGAATGTGACGCTGGTCAAAGGAATCGTCGATGGTTACCTTACCCAACTTGTCAACTTCTGCATAATGAAAATCTTCCTTTTCTGCAATCTCAAGCACACGGGCTCCATCAGCAGCTGTCAGGAATTCACCCTCGTTGTTCAGCAGCTTCAGAGCATTCCACTGACGAGGATTATGCGAAGCAGTAATGATGATACCACCATCAGCACCACTCATGCGGACTGCCAATTCTGTGGTAGGTGTTGAAGCGTAACCAATGTCGAGCACATCAAAACCCATACCCACTAAAGTGCCACAAACAACATCACGCACCATAGGACCTGAGATACGGCCATCTCGTCCAACCACTATCTTACCCGTTTTGCGGGGGATAAAGGTTGCATATGCCGTTGTAAACTTAACGATATCCAGTGGATTGAGGGTATCGCCCGTAGACCCGCCAATAGTTCCGCGGATTCCGGAAATAGACTTAATCAGTGTCATTATAAAAATCGATTATTACTTTATTATTTCATTATTTCTCCCTCACGTAGGTAATCTCATAAAAACAGGGATAAACGCTTGACGTTGCCTCAGCTGTGCCTTGAGAATGGGGTACAATAAGACGCACCTTGGCAATCTCGTCTGTTTCCTTTTCAGGACGACCTATATTGATATAGTTGAGAGGTACTAACCAACCAGAAGGAACACTGGAGGAACTGTGGAAAGTGTACATCATGCCTGAAACAAACGAAGCTGTAATAGTAGTGCCATTACGATAGACGCTCATCTTGTCGACATATTGCGAAGGATCAATATTCTGTCCTACCGAACTGTTATAAACAGAACCTTCCATATCGTTACGAATCAAGATCGCATCTGTCTTAATGTTCTTCTCCATGAAACGGCAAAGTATATTGACACGCTTCTTATTCTCCAATTTAGAACCGCAGCCCTTGCGGCGAATCTGCATATAGACACCAGAACGTGATAAACGAACATACTCGTTAAGGGTCGTATCGGTATTCTCACCTTGGGCGGCAAATTCTTCTTCGCTAATCACGCGAATACCCTCCTTAGCTATAAAGTCGGAGATAGCATCTTGCTCTTGTTCTTTCTTATCGGCATAGGTCTCATAATTATTGCAACTCAAGAGCGTCATTAGACACATGAGCAGCATAACGGGACAGATAATTCTTTTCATTTTGATATCTTCTATTTCTAATTCGGGCACAAAATTACAAATAAATCATCAATTATCGGCAATATTAGACTACTTTAACTTGTCTTCGAAGGTAATAAATGCCTCTTCCACGATTCGGACGGCTTCTGGCAAAGAGCAATTCAGCCTTCCTCCAGAGGCATTCAAATGTCCTCCACCATTGAAGAAACGAGCAGCAACCTCATTGCAGGGAAAATCATCTACAGAACGCAGGCTCACCCATATCAAGTTGTCGCGCTCAGTATCCTCACGTAACGAAATACTCAACTTCAGGCCCTTCATCTGCAAAGGCATATTCACTAGTCCTTCTGCGTCTCCTTTAACAAAATGGAAGTCTCGAAGGTCTTTCTTTGACAATGTATAGTAGGCAGCATGACGTTCCTGATCCACAACCATTGTGTTGAGCAGCACATGTCCGACCAGTCTCATGCGGTGTTCACTGTAATTGTGGTACACATTCCGATAAATCTTATCCTTATTGATATGCTTAGTCAGCAGCTGGCTAATAATATAAAATATGTCTGGATCGTTGGAATTAAAGGTAAAACCGCCAGTATCAGTCATCATACCACAATAGACGGGGATAGCATATTGCTTGCCCAATTCCTCAAAGAGTCCCAATTGCCAAACAATGCGGAACACAAGTTCACTGGCTGACGACAACTCAGGATGAGAAATGACCAACACTGCATCGACATCAGGACCAGGATGATGGTCTATCAGAACCTTCTTGGCAGGTGAGGCAACTAATGCATCAGCCATCTGATCGGTACGTGATGCTGTATTGAAATCGAGGCAGAACACAAGATCTGCCACCTTCAGCATCATATCAACAAAATCCTTGCGCTTGTCGTAGCGTGCTACCTTTTCCGTGTTAGGCAACCAATGCAGATAGTCAGGATATTGATCAGGCACAACCATTAAGGGCTCTTTACCCATATATCGCAGGGCATCAAAGAGTCCCAACATAGAACCCATAGCGTCTCCATCTGGGTTCTGATGGCTGCAGAGCACGATGCTCTCCGCATTGGCTATGAGGGAGCGCAGTTCACTGCACTCCCCCTCAGTCATTATTTCCTTCAGCATTCTTTAGAATAGTTTATTAGGATAGACACCTTCGTCTACCAGTTTCTGTATACGTGCTACCGTGTCATCGCGATCAGCAGCGTAGGTCACACCAAACCATTTTGAGGTAGTGTCAAGTACTTCACAGGTGGCAGTACCCTCGGTAATCAACTTGTTAACCATGAGAGGGATAAAGAACTCTGCTTTCAAGTTCTCCATATTCTTAGGATCACTCAAGAACTCCTTGAAGTACTGCTCGCTATATTCGAAATAGTCGGGAGTAAAACCCCACATATTCATGGAAACAGGTGTATTGTCATCAACCACTACCCATTTGCCTTCCTCGTCCTTATAACGAATCGGCTGATCTGCGGCACCTGCCTTTGAGCCATCTTCTGCGCAACGAACAATCTCGGTACGTTCTACAACATCCGTCAAATGTCCCTGGGCGTTTTTCGAACAGATACCACGAGCCACTGTTCCGTTCTCACTCAAGGTATTACCAACACGGAAACCCACCATTGCATATTTGTTCTTGGCACCTTCGGGCAGACTGCTCAAATACTTACCAATAACCATAAATGCATCACGATTGTAGAAGTCGTCACAGTTGATAACACAGAAAGGTTCCTTAATCACGTCCTTACCCATCAGCACAGCGTGGTTCGTGCCCCAAGGCTTTACACGTCCTTCTGGAACACTAAAGCCCTCTGGAAGTGCATCAATACCCTGGAAACAGAGCTCACAAGGAATATGTCCTTCATATTTGGAAAGAATCTGAGTGCGGAACTGCTCTTCGAAGTCCTTGCGAATCACCCATACTATCTTACCAAAACCAGCCTGAATGGCATCGTAAATACTATAGTCCATAATGGTCTCACCATTGGGGCCCAGACCGTCGAGCTGCTTCAGACCGCCATAACGGCTTCCCATGCCAGCTGCTAATAAAAATAATGTTGGTTTCATTGTCTCTCTTAATTAAATGTTTGTTTATTGGGTGCAAAGGTACAAAATATTTCCGACACTCACCTTATTAATTATTATTTATTAATCATTAATTTGTCTTTAGAGCACGCATAGCGTTAAGTACAGCCAGTACTGTGACGCCCACATCTGCAAATACCGCCAACCACATCGTGGCAATACCAACGGCAGCCAATAGGAGCACAGCAACCTTAACGCCAATGGCAAACCATACGTTCTGACGGGCAATGGAACGGGTGCGTCGACTGATTCTAATGGCTGCAGGCAGTTTTGAAGGCTGATCATCCATCAATACCACATCAGCGGCTTCTATAGCGGCATCACTACCTAATCCTCCCATAGCAATACCGACGTCTGCTCGTGCCAATACTGGAGCATCGTTAATTCCATCTCCGACAAAAGCTACACAGGCGTCCTTTTTCTGGAGCAGGCGTTCTACGAAGGCCACCTTATCAGCAGGCAACAGCTCTGCTTGGTAATCATCCAGTTGCAACTGGTTTGCCACGTGTTCAGCTACTTCCTTTCTGTCACCCGTCAGCATCACCGTCTTTTTCACTCCCAACTGCTTCAGTTGTCGAACGGCTTCTGCACTGTCTTCCTTCACTTGGTCATTGATCACAATATGTCCTGCATACTCGCCATTAATAGCTACATGAATGATGGTACCCTGATGATGACAGTCGTGCCATTGGGCTCCTACATAGTCCATCAATTTCGTATTTCCTACACTCACCAGATCGTCTCCGACACGGGCCTGAATACCTTTACCAGCTATTTCTTCCACATCACTAACCCGACAACCGTCTGTTGCCTCATCAGGAAACGCATCTCTCAAGGCGGCACCTATAGGATGAGTGGTAAAATGCTCTACATGGGCTGCAAGATGCAGCAAATGGTGTTCATCATACTGCTCAGGATGTACAGCAGTCACAGCAAACTGCCCATGTGTCAGTGTTCCTGTTTTGTCAAACACCACAGTGTCTACCTTTGCCAATACATCCATAAAGTTGGCACCTTTGATCAGGATACCGCGTCGAGAAGCGCCACCTATACCTCCAAAGAAAGTAAGGGGAACGCTAAGCACCAGTGCACAAGGACACGATACTACCAAGAACATCAATGCACGATAAATCCATGTTGAGAGGACTGCATGAGCACTTAATATCGGCGGCAGAACAGCCAGTGCAATAGCAGCAAACACCACTATAGGTGTATAGATGCGTGCGAATTGAGTGATAAAAGTCTCGCTCTGTGATTTATTAGCTGTAGCATGTTCTACCAACTGGATGATTTTCGCCACTGTGCTTTCGCCAAAGGCTTTGGTGGTACGTACCTTGATGACACCTGAAAGATTAACGCAGCCACTCACCACTTCATCTTCCATATTCACTTCACGAGGCATCGATTCACCTGTCAAAGCTATGGTATTCAGAGCAGAAGTTCCCTCTACTACAACGCCGTCCAATGGAATCTTTTCGCCTGGACGTATCACGATAATACTTCCTACACTTACCTCCTCCGGAGCATAGTCACTAACACAACCATCCGTTTCCACATGGGCAACGTCTGGACGAATATCCATCAAGTGAGCTATACTCTCCCTGCTCTTCCCCTCAGCATACCCTTCAAAGAGTTCGCCAACCTGGAAGAAAAGCATGACAAAGACAGCCTCGGGGAACTGAGTTTCTGCACCTGGCAGAAAACCTATACAGAGTGCTCCGATTGTTGCTACTGACATTAAGAAGTTTTCGTTAAAAGCATCGCCATGCAATAATCCTTCTAATGCTTCTTTGAGCGTATCATGTCCCACCAGAAGGTAGGGTACAAGATAGACTAGCAGTAACTGCCATGTAGTCAATGAAAACTGGTGTTCAATTAATACTGCTACTGCCAGCAATACTGCAGAAATTATGATTAGCCATAATTGGCCATGCTGGTGTTCATGATGGTGTTCATGATGTTCGTGTTGATGTGCCATATCTTTGCTTTTTAATTATTTCTGGGTGCAAAGGTACAGCAAAGGTTTCGCAACTTGGTTGCAAAGTAACATCAGAAGGGATATCCGATGGCAAAGTGAAGAGTATGACTGCTCTTAAAACTATCAATATTGTAGAAGCCAGACTTACCCGTCTCCCAAGGATAATGAAGAGCGACACCCCAATCGAGGCGCAGGATTAGGAAGTTGAGGTCATAACGGATACCGACACCCGTACCAACACCCATCGAATCGAATAAATTATTGAAACGTAAGTTGAGGTTTTTGAACATACCAGGATATTCGCCATCCAATTCACCTACATCCTCGTTACGGAACCAGACATTACCTGCATCCAGAAAAACAGCGCCATGAAGGTTTCCAAAGAGTTGCCGGCGATATTCCAAATTCATAATTAGCTTGATTTCGCCATTCTGCAACAAATAGTTGTATGCCTTATTACCTACTCCACGGAATCCGCCAGGACCCAGTCCGCGTACAGAGAAAGCTCTGATGCTGTTGGCACCACCAGCATAGAACATTTCACTATGGGGTGTTGCATCACAATTGCCGTAGCAATAGATAATACCTCCATTGACATGTGCCAGTAACTTCGACTGTTCATCAAGTGTCCACGTCTTTGTAAAGTCTGTTTCCAGTTTGAGAAACTGTGAATATGGATTCTTGAAGAGTTTCTTGTTCTTCTCATTCCAGCTCCTACCCGTGATGACATCATAAAGTGCAACGCCATTTCCTGCCTCTGCCAACGTAGTCTCCCATCGGATAGGATTCCGATAGCTTGAAGGACTCGTGTAAGTATAGGTATAACGCATCTCCGTGATGAAACGATCCTCCATGGTGGCTTCAAGATAAGGATTTTCTTTCAACAGATTTTCGTATTCATCAGTATGACTATTCATAAACTGATACTTTACCGTAAGAGGCGAGAATTCATGACGACTCTGTGGCGAGGTCTGCCAGCGATAGGTCCACTCACCGGAAGCCACGTGCATCTTATAGTAGCTAGGGCGGTAGATAATGTCGGTAGAGATTTTTGCAATAGTACTGGGTGTGCTATAGAAACGACGCCGACGAATAACACGTCCATCCTTGTCACGACGGACGCGATTACCTCCAAAGAAAGGAGCAATAATACGTGGGAACTCGACACTGAGATCGGCACCATACTCGTAATTATTCATCGCATTATTACTCTGAGTAGACCACTCATAAGAGCCATGCACGTTGAAGTCAATTTTCTCTGCACCTCTAAAGGCGTTTCGACGTGTAATACCCATCCTGACCTCAGGACCCATACGTCCGATTGTGCGCGCATTGAAATTGGTTTCAACATAGAAATCCCACGGCTTGTCAAAAGTAAGGTTGAGGTTGAGGTCGAGCGTATCGCATGCTGCAGTCGTGTCGCGAGGTGTAAAGACGAAATCCGCCATCGAGAATAGGCCGTTGGCATTGATCTTGCTCGCAGTTTGCAGATAATTATCATAGCTATAGACCTGACGAGGACGCAGCTTCATATCAGCCATCAAGACACGAGGACTGACGGGTGGTTTTTTACCAGAATAGCGAACGGTTAAATAACGACGTACGGTAGAATCGGTAAGTACCTCGCGATTGGTTTTCCTCATATTGATATTGACACGTCCTATATACCACTTGTGCTTCACCGCTTCAGGCACCCCGTCCGCCAACTGGAAACGCAACTGCGCTTTTCCATCAACAGCAAAAGTATCTGCCAGATAAGAGGCATAACTTGGCTGATAATAATAATAGCCATTATTTCGTAACAACAAACTGATACGCTGGCGTTCAGCATCCAGATTGGAGACACTGAAGGCATCACCTTTGCGTACATAACTCTGATCAATAGTAGAATGTATCAAACTGTCTGCTTCTGCAGGGAAGCCGAAATAACCCACGGAGTCGAGCGTGGTCAAGCGACCGTAATGTACATTATAAGCAATCTTTGAGGTCTTGGGATTCTTCTGAGGTACAGCCTCATAGTTGACCTGTCCGCTAAAATAGCCATGATTGCGCAACACCCCTTGTGCCACCTTTGCTCGCAGTTCAGGATTTACCCACGACATGAGCACAGGCTGCTTTCCGAATGTCTTCGTCATCCAACGGGCGAAGGGCTTGTCTATATGAGCATACTTATTCCAAATACTCACTCCTAATGAGAAAGGAACACGATAGTAACTACTTCCAAAGATGGCGCCATTAGGGGCTGTCGCCAGTGCTGCCTCCACCTCCTGCTGTGTAAGATTCTTGTTATCTATCACTGTCTGCGTTTTGAGGGTGTCCGTATTATCATAGGTAATCTTTGTGAGTCCCGTAAACAACTGGTCACCATCAGGGATGTTCTTCGTCATAGAGCATGCTACAATGAAGAAGGAAGCAGTCAGAAGGATGATGTATGATGTGATACTATTTCGTGTCATGGGCGTTGCGTCTTTAGGGTGTCTCTTCTCACGCTATCGCGCGGTGTAGTTGTCAAACTGCGCACAGGCATGGTAGGAGTTGTATTCTTGAAGCGGAATATATCCGTGAATTTCTGCAAAGTACGACGCCAGATAAAGCCTCCACCGTACTTTTGCGAATAACCGTCCAGCCAGTCGTAGGCATTATTCTGATAGAACAGGGTAATATACTTGTTGGCAGTATCGTCCAGTCGGTATTCCAGCGAGACATTGTCGAAGAATGAATTGTTACGCTGTTGAAGTTCAGCACCTGTCGACACTTTACCACCCACCGCTATCTTCAAACGGTTGTTCAAGAATCGCTTGGCAAACTTGAAGGAATAATCAGTATGTGTGGCACCTGTAGCATCCGTCGAATTGTCCATACCAATAGAGAGGTCGAGAGTACGCAGGGCATTACCTGTTATCTGATTAATTTCTGAATTAAGGAATGAGCTCAAGGCCGAGTTCATAGAGAAAGCACCAGTATTACCATCGGCCAGATACATGCCTGTAGTCAACATCGAAACAGCTAGTTTTCCCCGCTGTTCCACACTCATTGCCTGCAACTCACTATGCAGCTGCATATCCTCTGGTGCGTCGAGGGTAAACTCCAGTCCCATATCGTTAAGGGTACGCGTAATCTTCACACCACAGTCAAATTCCACGCTGCGTCCTACCCCACTGGAATTCGATACTGTCGCCTTTGTACGCTCTGTGGCAGTGATGTTCAGCGTAGGATTCATAATCTCACCTGTAAACTCAATATAGGAACCGTCCTGAATGGTGAAAGTCTTCAACGGGATAACAGGCAACGAATACTTCATCTCGCCATTCGACAGTGTATAGCGTCCCGTCAATCTCAAGTTGTCAGTAGGATTATAGATCATATGCAGAGTACCACCACCCGTCAAGTCGATATAGTTGGAGTGGTCAGTATTCAGATAAGCCATAACATGGGCACCATTCGACACGTCGATAGTCATATCCATATTGAAACCTGTCAGTGTCGGACGTTCCACCACAATCTGCGTGGTGTCTGAGAAATCCGTAAACTTCACCAACTCATCCAAATGGTTATCCGTTGTCAGAGGTGAATCACGTAGCACGTAGCTCATATCCGTTGTTCCCAACAATTCCAAACGTCCTCGCATCGTCAGGTTATCCAATGGTCCTCTGATGCGTGCAAAGGCATTGACAAAGGCCTTACCGTAGGCGATACTCTTGGCATTCTCCTTGGCACCTATAATCTGATAGTTTCTTGCCCTCATCCTCAGGTTCACCATCATGTGGTCCATATCGCTGAAATCCACATCACCTTGAACAGTCAGAGGACTATCGTTATACTGTGAATAGACAGTAAAGTTCTCGAAGAGCAGTTTTGAGTTCACAATGCGGACGGGGTCGTTATCAAAGCGGAGCCTCATACCATAAGGGATGCTCTCCATATACGACGAATCCAGATAGACCTCACCATCCACCTTAGGATGCGACATCGTTCCTTTGATGTTCAATTCGCCATCACCATAACCCTGCAAGCCTACTATCTGATCAGGTACAAAACCATTCACCAGCGACAAGGGCAGACGGGTCATGAGGAACTTGGCATCTATGCCTCCATCACCCTTATCGTAATAAGTACCTGTCAGCAATCCTATTTCTTCCTCGTCCTTCATCAGTCGGGCTTCTACAGCATGAGCCGAATCACCCTTCTGCATATACACCATTTCAGTGCTGACATCACCAATAGGACTATGTTCATAGGTCATGTTGCGAACGGACATATCGCCAGCAACCGAGAAGCGCCCGTTGGCATCCTGCACCACGTGGTAGTCACCATTCATCAGGCCAGACATACGTGGTGCATAAGGAATCACAGAGGTTACCTCGTCCAAGTTAAACTTATTCAAACTCACGGTGATATCCTGTTGCAGACTAGGATCGCTATCTTCCGTATAGACCTTCACACCCGTTCCGTCACTGGCTATCAGGTCGAGCTTTGCTTCCACCTTATTCTTATTACTGATAAAAACGAAATTATCGTCGTTCAACTTGAATATCTTATAACCCAACGTAGGCTCTTTTGGCATCAAGTGCATACGAATACCACTATCTACCATCTCTGCCTGCGCACCCAATCGGGCACCCAGTTTATTATCCGAGTCGTAGTAGCGCACACCAAAGGTGGCTCCTTTTTCCTGTAATATACCATCGAAGAGGGCATTAAACACGAACTGCGGGTTCTTCTTGTTGTTACGTATCTGTCCACCAAATGAGATGCGCTTCGGACGTTGCGTGATACGGAAATTGATCGTATCCAGTCGCACATCGCTTACCACCAATGAATGAATGTGTCCACTGCCGTTTAGTCCTGTTTCCGGCGATGCGCTCATATCGTATACCAAGTCTTTGAAATCAATGCCTTCACCACTCTTCAGCAGGTTAGCTACGGGATTATTCTGCTTGCTCTCAATATGCAGCTTCATAGAAGGCAACAATCTGCGGATAGCTGCCTGATCAATGATCTTTGCCTCCAGTTGTGCCATCACCGAATCGCCTAAAGTCGAGGCTTTCTTCAACAGGTCTTCGTAATTGCCACTGCCGTCCATCTTCACAATCAGATCACCACTCTGTGCTCGTAAGATGGTGGTATCAGGCTTGGTATTTATATGCAGTCCGATAAACTCAGAACGATAGGACTTGCTGGAGTCACGGATGACAATATCGCTAATCAGGCCACTGACGTAGTGCGACAGCTTCAGGTCGGAAGTAACATCCACGTGTCCGCAAAGTCCCAAGGTCAGCGGATTCTCCACCAAACCCATAGCATGAAGGTCGGCACTCTTCACTTCAGTAGTAATGGTTCCATTAAACTTCTTCGTATTCATCAGAGCGTCGAAGCTCACGATGCCGTTCAGCAGATGATTTCTTGAATCGACAGTTGCCAAAGCATGCCCGTTACGAACCTCTGCCTGCGCTGTCATATTCGTCAGATTCAGATGTCCATAACGCAGCTGGCTGATTTTGGCATCCGCCTGCATTGTGGTACGTGGTGACAAGAAGTCCGTACCCTGTCCACGAGCATTCAAATCGGCAGTAATGGTATAGATAGAGTCACGAGGCATGAAGTGATGAAGGTTCAGGTTCCGAATATTCACCTTAGCGTCATAGCGCATCACGTCGGCATTCAGATTACCCTTCACTTTCACTACACCACCAGCCTCTCTGGCAGTGATGTCTGCCATATATTGTGCACCATCAGCTTTCACCCTACCCTCAGCACTCATGGGTGGAATTCGGTAGTTGCGCTGCACATCACGAGGCATCATGGCTTTTACAAAGTCCAGATTCTGCGTCTTGGCATTAAACTGCACATCGGCTCTCAGTCGTTTCGGATCAGTCACATTCGCCACAAAGCCATCGGCCTTTGCATAGAAAGCAGTAGGAAGGGCAATGTCCAGATCGTTAAACTCCATATAGTCCATATTGCCACGTGCAGAACCCTTGATATTCAACGGATAGTATGGCCAACGGTCACGCATAGCTGGTGGCAGGTCACCCATAAATTGCATCAGGTCCTTGCGACCAACCTGCGCATCCAATCTCAGACGCATCTTACCTGGATTAATGCTATCCATCAACGACAGAGGCATATCCATCTCGACATAAATGTCACTCTCTGGCGTCTTCAATCTGAAACGAGGCAGTTTGATGCTTCCGTTTTCCATAGCCACAGGTCCGCTGAGGTCTGTTATCTGCAGACCACTCTTCTCCTTCACAGCTACATGTCGCATGTAGAGCCGTAAGGTGGGGTCGTGATAATAGATGGAGTCGATGCCGATATTAATGTTTTTCAGATCCAGATGGTTGTAGTCCAATCCCTCTATGCGTGGTTGGAAGTTCTGGTCGTAGGCCAGTGCGCCGTTATTCCAGTCCACACTACCAACGGTATATGTTTGGGTCTCAAGATCAACAAGTGCCTGCCTGGCTGTCAACGTACCAAAATGCGACTTCACACTCATCGTGTCGCCAGGCATATGCAGGGCCAAATCGGTACGCTCGATAACGATGCTATCGATATTAATCTTCCAGAAATTTTCAGATTTTGTTGTATCCTCAGGTACTGAGTCATTCAACTGGATATCCAATTGTGCGTTTTCCAGTCGGGCCCCATTCACCTCCACTGTCTGCTTATCCAAATCGATGCCTCTGCTAGCTACAAAGAGACGATCGAAGCGTCCTTTTACGCGTGCTGCTTCCACAAAGCCGTTGGTGTTCAGTTGGGTGTTGGTCACCTCTAATTGGTTCAGCACAACACGATGATCTATCAGTGGCAACAGCTGCACGTCGACCACCATCCTTTCTACGTTGGCAATGGTGTCGGGATGTTGAATGGCTTTCAGGTCGTTGATTTCCAAATCGAGCGGAAACTTGAGTCGCACATAATCCACACTGATGTCCATGCCTGTCTTTTCAGAGACAATAGCAGCAACCTTATCGACAGCCCAATTCTGTACGGGCGGCAGATAAAGCAATACTGTCAGCAATAGGAACAACAGTAAGGGACTAAGCAGAATGCCCAAAATCCACCAGAATGCTTTCTTCATACACCTGATTTCATAAACTCCCTGCAAAAATAAGGTAAAAATCGGAAATACGAAACTATTTGACCGATTTTTTTAGTGTTTCCCATAGAATATCTGCTGGTAAGGGTGCTTCTACGGCTATTTTCTCCTTTGAAACAGGATGAACAAACTCTATTCTGCGTGCCAACAGCGAGATGCTGCCATCCTGATTCGAACGCTTGGCTCCATACTTCAAGTCACCCTTGATGGGACACCCCATCGTGGAGAGTTGGCAGCGTATCTGATGATGGCGCCCTGTCATCAGTTGTACCTCCAACAGATAGTAACGTTCCGACTCGCCAATCAGCCTGTATTTCAACTTAGCCAGTTTGCTGTTTGGCACCTCTCTGTCGTAAGCATAGCTTTTGTTCTGTTTTTCGTTCCTTACCAGCCAGTTTTGTAATAGTCCTTCCTCCGCCTCTGGTTTGTTCTGAACGATGGCCCAGTAGGTCTTATGCACCTCACCCTCGGCAAACATCTTGTTCAGTCGGGCTAGTGCTTTCGATGTGCGGGCAAAGACTACCAATCCTGATACAGGACGATCCAAGCGATGTACTACCCCCAGAAAAACGGCTCCTGGCTTCTGATACTTCTCTTTGATATAGTCTTTAACCAACTCAGAAAGGGGGCGATCGCCAGTCTTATCGCCCTGTACGATCTCCCCACTCTGTTTGTTTACTATGATAATATGGTTGTCTTCGTAGATGACTTCCATACGCTCTGATTACATGTTCATACCACCATCAACCTGAATAACCTGTCCGCTTACGTAGCTCGACATGTCAGAAGCCAGGAACGTAGCAACATTGGCGATGTCCTCAACCTGTCCACCACGACGCAGAGGAATCTTGTTGCACCACTCTTTGCGGATGTCCTCAGGCAGAGCAGCAGTCATAGCTGTCTCGATGAATCCAGGAGCGATAGCGTTGGCACGGATACCCTTTGGTCCCATCTCCTGAGCGATACTCTTAGCCAGAGCGATAAGTCCTGCCTTTGAAGCAGCGTAGTTAGCCTGACCAGCGTTACCGTGTACACCTACTACAGATGCCATGTTGATAATAGAACCGCCACGCTGACGCATCATTACAGGCACACATGCGTGAATGAAGTTGAATGCACTCTTCAGGTTTACTGCGATAACAGCATCCCACTGCTGCTCAGTCATACGCAGCATCAGTCCGTCCTTAGTGATACCAGCGTTGTTAACCAGAATATCAATTGAACCAAACTCTTCCTTAACTGCCTTTACAACTTCCTCAGTCTGAGCAAAGTCGGCTGCGTTTGATGCATAGCTCTTAGCCTTTACGCCAAGTGCAGCAATCTCCTTCTCAGTCTCCTCGTTAATCTCAAGGTCGGTGAATGCGATGTTACAGCCCTCAGAGGCGTACTTCAGTGCGATAGCCTTTCCGATACCGCGTGCAGCACCTGTAATAAGCGCTGTCTTACCACTTAATAATCCCATAATTCTTTTCTTATTGATGATTTACAATTCAATTCTTATCTTAATTTTCCCAATGCACCATATACCACCTTTGCTACTTGTGGCTTGGTGTCCTCTTCCCGCATACCATGTGCAATACGTCCGTAGATATAAGGAACTTCCAGACCCTTGATACAGTAGTGGGTGATATCTGCTACGAGGTCGACGTTATCGATATCAAACTCGCCGTCCTCCTTACCCTCCGTATACACCTTGCGGAACAGTTCGATTTCAGCATCGTCAAAATGCTTGCGAACCTTCTCCACCATCCAGATATTACGGAAGAACTCAGCTCTCAGGTTACCATTGCGAACAACCGTCTCACGTATCATGCTCAGATGCGTATAGATCAGCTCGATAATCTTATCCTGCGGACGAATCTTACGGGCAGCCACCTCGTCGAGTTTGTCGCTCAGTCGCTCCAGCTCACCCTCGATGACAGCATAGTATATCTCATCCTTCGATTTAAAATAGGTATAGAGCGTACGCCTACCCTTACCAGAAGCAAGGGCAATGTCGTTCATTGTAGTGCTCTCCAATCCGTTTTTGGCAAACAGCTGACGAGCCACATCTACCAGTTTCTGCCTAGTTTTCGATACTGACATATTTCAATCCTCCCAGAATTTCAGATTGCACATTAACGATACTGTGTGCAAAAGTAGAAAAAACCCTTGAAACGACCAAACTTTTCTGCATAAATTCTTTTAAATTACCTATTTTTGACGATTTTCTGCAAAAATATTTGGTTATTTCCCAAAAAAGTCGTACCTTTGCACCCGCAAAACAGGAAACGTCCTGAATTGCAGCGAAAAATTAACATCGCGGAGTGGAGCAGTTGGTAGCTCGCCAGGCTCATAACCTGGAGGTCGCATGTTCGAGTCCTGCCTCCGCAACCAACACAAAACGGGAGTACTTCCAACGAAGTATTCCCGCTTTTCTTTTTTTCACCCTTAAACATTAGAATGTCAGCGGCTCATAAGGCAAACCGAAGACATCAGCTACGGCCTTGAATACCACCTTGCCTTCCACGATATTCAGACCCTTGGCCAGTGCCGCATCATCCTTGCAGGCCTGCTGCCAACCCTTGTCTGCCAGCGCAATAGCGTAGCGCAGAGTGGCGTTGGTCAGTGCGAGTGTTGAAGTATTGGGAACAGCACCTGGAATATTGGCCACACAATAGTGCACGATGCCCTCTTCCGTATAGACAGGTTCGCTGTGGGTAGTTGGACGCGATGTCTCGAAGCATCCTCCCTGGTCGATAGCCACATCGACGAGCACAGTGCCTGGCTCCATTAGTTTCAGCATCTCGCGGGTAATCAGATGAGGCGCTTTGTCACCAGGTACGAGCACAGAGCCTACCACAATATCGACAGTGGACAATTGCTGGCGGATATTATGCTCCGACGAATAGAGGGTATGCACGTTAGCTGGCGTCTCGATATCGAGCTGGCGCAGACGAGGCAATGACACATCAGCAATCGTCACCTCAGCACCCATACCTGCTGCCATTCGTGCCGCAGCCTCTCCTACGACACCACCTCCTAATACTAATACGCGTGTTGGCGACACACCAGGTACACCACTAATCAGTTTACCCTTGCCACCTTTGGTCTTTTGCAGATAATAAGCGCCGTTGAGCGTAGCCATACGTCCTGCCACCTCACTCATAGGCTGCAACAGAGGCAGCGAACCGTTAGGCAGCTGTACTGTCTCGTAGGCCAGACAGACGGCACCACTCTTCAGCATAGCATCTGTCAGTTCTTTCTCGCATGCGAAATGAAAATAAGTAAACAGCAGTTGCCCTTTCCTTACCAGCGCATACTCGGGCTCAATGGGTTCCTTAACTTTTACAATCATATCACCCTCGCGATACACGTCCTCAATCGTCGGCAGTATCTTGGCTCCCGCCTTCACATAGTCGTCATCGCTGAATCCGCTACCCTCGCCAGCCGTATGCTGCACGAAGACTTCATGTCCGCGACGCGTCAGTTCTGAAACTCCCGCAGGGGTCATACCCACGCGGTTCTCATTGTTCTTAATCTCCTTGGGAATACCTACCTTACACATAAGCATATTAGATTTTAGTTACTATGATGTTGCAAATATACATTTTTATTTTCAATTATCAATGACATCTATTAAAAAAGAATAAAAAATTTGATAATTCAAAACATTTTTCATACATTTGCGGATGTAAATGCAAAGTGCATGTTACTAAAAAACGACCTAAACTTATTAAATTATGACTTACAAAGTAATTGACATCGAAGGTGTTGGCGAAGTTTACGCCGAGAAACTGATTGCAGCAGGCATCAAGACAGATGCAGAGTTGTTGGAGAAATGCGCTAAGCCAGCAGGCCGCAAGGCTCTGGAGGCTGAGACAGGCATCAGCGGAAAGCTGATTCTGAAGTGGGCCAACCACTGCGATCTGTATCGCATCAACGGCGTAGGCCCTCAGTTTGCCGAACTGCTGGAGGCCAGTGGTGTAGACACCGTTAAGGAGCTGAAGCACAGAGTAGCCGAGAACCTGCAGAAGAAGCTGGAAGAGGTGAACGCTGTGAAGAACCTGACCAATCGTGTACCTGCCGTTGTGGAGGTTCAGAAGATGATTGACCAGGCTAAGGAGCTGCCTGCAGTGATGGAGTACTAAGCCCTTCGTTTGTTTTTTGACAAATTACTGATGTGATGGACTTCGGTGGTTCAACGCAGAACTGCCAAAGTCCATTTTTCTACTAAAACAATACACGTATTATAAAACTATGAAAATCGGACTATTTATCCCCTGTTACGTGGATGCCGTTTATCCTGAGGTGGGTATGGCGACCTACAAGTTGCTGAAGCATCTGGGCATCGATGTAACGTATCCTGAGAAACAGACCTGCTGCGGACAGCCTATGGCCAATGCGGGGTTTGAGAAGCAAGCCATTCCTCTGGCTGAGAAATTTGAGGAGAAATTCAAGGACTTCGACTATGTGGTGGCTCCCAGCGTATCGTGTACAGCCTTCGTGAAGATAAACTATCCACGATTGTTGGGCGGCAAAACCGCCCAAAACAACGAGGCGCACGTCTGCGAGACGGCGAAAAAGTGCATGGACGTCGTCGAATTTCTGCACGATGTGGTGAAGGTGGACCGCCGTCTGGGCACGTTCCCCCACAAGGTATCGCTGCATAATTCATGTCACGGTGTCCGCGAGTTGGGACTGTCGAGCCCCAGCGAGGAACATGTGGCTCCGTTTAATAAGATTAAGGACCTGTTGCAGTTGGTCGATGGCATCGATGTCGTAGAACCCAAGCGCCACGATGAGTGCTGCGGTTTCGGAGGTATGTTCTCTATCGAAGAGACTGCTGTCTGCGCCCAGATGGGTAAGGACAAGGTGGAGCGTCACATGCAGACGGGCGCTGAATACATTACAGGCCCCGACTGCTCTTGCCTCATGCATATGGCAGGCGTTGCCAAGAAGCAAGGCCTCGATATTAAGTTCAAACATGTTGTAGAGATTTTAGCCGCAGGATTATGAGTACAGGACATAGTAAAGCCGCCAAGCAGTTCTTGAAGAACCAGCAATACGCCCACTGGCACGATGCCACTTTCTGGGCAGTGCGCACCAAGCGCGACAATATGGCTCACGGATTGGAAGAGTGGGAACAGCTCCGTGAAAAAGCTTCGGCCATCAAGCGCCACACCATTACCCATCTGGATGAATATCTCGACCAGTTTGCCACGAATGCCGAGAAGAACGGCGTCGAGGTACACTGGGCGAAGGATGCCGAGGAGTTCAATGAAATCGTCTACGGCATTCTGAAGAACCACAACGTGAAGAAGATGGTGAAGTCGAAGTCGATGCTCACGGAGGAGTGCGAGATGAACCCATACCTGGAGGCTCGCGGCATAGAAGTCGTAGAGACCGATTTGGGCGAGCGCATCATCCAGCTGAAAGGTCAGAAGCCCTCGCACATCGTGATGCCTGCCATCCATCTGAACCACGACGATGTGGGTGAACTGTTCGAAGAGAAGGGCATCTCCAAGGAGAAGGGCAACCACGACCCCACGTACCTCACATACAGAGCACGATTAAGCTTGCGCAACGAGTTTCTGACTGCCGACGCAGGTATGACGGGCGCCAACTTCGGTATTGCCGAGACGGGCGACATCGTGGTATGCACCAACGAGGGTAATGCCGATATGTCGACATCTTGCCCCAAGCTGCACATCGCAGCCATCGGACTGGAGAAAATCATCCCCAACTACGAGTGTCTGGCCGTGTTCCAGCGCATGCTCTGCCGAGCAGGCACAGGACAGCCCACGACAACCTACACCTCGCATTTCCGCAAGGCACGTCCAACGGCTCACCACATGCATATCATCTTGGTGGATAACGGCCGTTCGGAATGGATTGCCAACCCAGAGCATTGGGAGAGTCTGAAGTGCATCCGCTGTGGCTCGTGCATGAACACATGCCCAGTATACCGCAGAAGTGGTGGATACTCGTACAGCTACTTCATCCCTGGTCCCATCGGCATCAACCTCGGTATGCTGCGCGACCGTCAGGCCCATTCGGGCAACGTTTCGGCCTGCACACTCTGCCTGTCGTGTCAGACCGTCTGTCCCGTCAAGGTGAACCTCGGCGACCAGATCTACCTGTGGCGCCAGCAGCTCGACGAGTTCGGTACCGCCAATCCGCAGAAGAAGATGATGTGCAAGGGTATGTCGATGCTCTATGGTTCGCCAGGCCTCTACAACTTCGGCACAGCGCTCGCCCATTGGGCCAACATCATCCCATCGCCTCTCATGAACTGCGGCCTCAACCCTTGGGCTGAAGGTCACGACATGATGAAGTTCCCCAAGAAACCGTTCCACGAGTTGATTAAGGAAATTGAGTAATTGAGATAATGAGAAAATGAGAAATTATGGCAAGTAAAGAAGATATATTAAAGAAGTATCGCGCGAACGTGCGCGAGAAGTTCGACATGCCCGACCTAAGCGACATCCGGGGCATCACCTACCCCGACCCGCTGTTGCAGTTTATGAACATGACGAAGAGCGTGGGCGGCAATGCCATCGAGGTGGAGAAGGGACGCGACATCAACGAGCTCATCCGCGAGCTGTATCCTGATGCCAAGGAGATAGCCTCCAACCTGCCCGAGATTACCATTGCTACGCGCAATCCTGACGAGGTAGGTCGTGCGCGCGACTTGAACGGCACCGACGTTGGCGTCATTCGTGGCAGCTTTGGCGTAGCCGAGAATGCCTGCGTGTGGATTCCCCAGCAGATGAAGGAGAAAGCCGTCTGCTTTATCAGCGAGAACCTCATCATCCTGCTCGACAAGAAGCAGATAGTCAACAACATGCACGAAGCCTACGCACGGTTGTCAAACACCAGCGGCAAAACCGCTGGCGACACGGAGCTGTTCGACCAGTACGGCTACGGCACGTTCATCAGCGGTCCGTCGAAAACTGCCGACATTGCCCAGGTGCTGGTCATGGGTGCCCAAGCCGCCCGCTCGGCAACGGTGCTGCTGTTGGATGAATAGGAAATTCCCTACGACATTATAGGAAATTCCCCTCATTGCGTTTCGGGAAAAAACACTACTTTTGTGGCAATAATCATCCACAATGGTAACAGTTATGAAAGAATCATGCTTAAAAAGTCTCCTGTTTCTCGTGGCAATGGCCCTGTCTGTGCCTTCGTATGCGCAGAAGATGGATTTTTTAGGACCTGACAAGAACAACCAGAAGGTCATCAAACGATACAACCGCTATTATCACAAAGCATTTGCCCCAGGTATGGGAGGCATGGGAATAGGTTATACCGCCGTGTTTGGCGTGAAGAAAAATTCGATCATGTCGACCGACGACATCGAAGTGAACGTTGTCAAGCGATGGGTTCAGGATGCTGCCATCAATGATATGGAAAACCGCTTGTACTTCATTGAAATCAAGAACAAGTCGGACAAGACTCTGTATATCGACAAGAGTCATTGCTACAGAGTATACCACAATGGCACAAAATACTGTTACTTTGACGCCGAACGAGATGCCAAACGAAACGTTCAGCGCATCATGGCCATTCCGCCGCACACGAAGAAAAACCTGTCGGACTATCATGCAGAATTAATCAAAAAGGAGAAATACTCAGAACTCAAAATCATCGACTATCCAGAGGAATTCAATTGGGATGCAAAAGAGGCCGGAATCTGTGAAGGTTTTCTGGGCCAATACGAAGTCAGGTCGTTCACAGAAGACAAGTCGCCCTATTACCGATCGTTCGTGATTTCATACTCGAAGGATGAGGATTTCTCTACCTACTCCCTGCTGACCATCAATTTCTACATACGTCAGCTGATTGGTTGCTACTATCCTGAGCTGTATCGCGACAACGACATCTTCGACCGGTTCGGAGGCGATGAGTATACCATTACCAATTGTGAGTACGGGTATGGAGGCGTCAACCGGTTCAGAAGATTCTAAATAAATAGCCCCACTGTCATCGCTGTCATCGTCATCGCTGTCATCGATGTAACAAAAGAACCGTCCCTCTGTTACATAAAGAATATCTCTCAAGCCGCATGGCCTGAGAGATATTTCTGTGTTTTCCGATACATCTTCGTGACTTCGTCATAGCTGATGAATCCACGCTTGGTCCATTGTGCCAACTGATCCTTGGGGTTTGGATTCTTCTTACCCTGCTGAATACGCATGGAGCGGCATTCCTCACGGGTAAACTCATCGGATAGCAGGTCGAGCATGTTGGCCATACCGCCATGAGCAGCCTTCTTCTCCACCTCCATGTCTTCATTGAGGGCTTCGCTGAATAAGCTCATCTTAACCCACATGTCGTAGTCAAAGGCCCAACGGCAGAATTCTTCAATATCACGCGACCATTTGTAGCCGTTCATGACGTAGAGAATACAAGCCTTACGGAAGGCGATGACGGCACCACGACGGGCCAATATCCGATAACCGTCATCGTCGAACAAGGCGGCACGTTCAACCCCCAGCTTACACAGGTCACCAGCCATCTTCTTAGCCTGCTGACAGACAATGAGTCCCCTGTCCTTCGCTTCGTCAAGCAGTTGCAGATAGGCCATCATCTGCTGCTCGTACTTCTCGTCGTAACGCTTGTAGACGGGTATTTCACCATTGTCCTCAATCTCTGGAATAGTACAGAAATTCAGGCGCGACACGGTACCATCGTTCACGTTCTTGCGGAAGAATCGGATGGCGGAAGCAGGCGTGGTCGATGCATTCCAACACCAGCGCATAGGAGCACGGGCTGTCACCGACTGAGCACCAACGCGCTCTTGTCCATACATATCCGTATCGAAGTTACGGCAAATAATGCGACTCACCATCTCCCTTGAGCTACCGCCCGCCATCTTCGACAGCATCTCCACTTCGTCCATACGCGTATAGAGACACTTATGGCCTGCTCGCTCGGCATCAGCCAGACGTTGTGTAAAAGCGGCATTGGTCATATCGGAATCGTTCACCTGGATACAGATGTCCGTGGGACGAACCATACCTTTCTTGTTGGCCGATTTGCTATTCTGCTCGTCCTTCCACTGTTGCTCCTGCTCACGGCAGAGGGCGTCACGGGCCATGATGTCCTTCAGACAGACGTCGATGGGTTTCTTGATACACGACTTACCTGTCGACATCGGTGCCACCAGCACATTCATCATCGTAGCCTCCATCTCCGAATTGTCAGCATACTCCAGTTTCACACCACCCATGCGTGTAGCAAAGGCTGGAAAGATAGCGTGAGCCATAGCCGCACGACAGTGGTCGGGTACCTTCGAGATGGCAACACGAATGGGGGTAGGCAAACGGTGGGGCATCTCAGGCTCCTTCATCAGCGACTCGCGACTCTTACCCTGCTCCATATTCAGTCGGCGACGGCAGAGATCGATAGTCAGCTTTATCTTCGGACTCATCGCACCTGCCTGCTTACGCTTGCATGCATTCTGAATGGTTTCCGTCACACGCGTGTGATCCTCACCAAAATCGGGCATTACCTGACGAATCCACTGAGGGTCATCGTTGCAGACGTGGCGAAGATGGCAACTCATTGAGAAGATGAAGTCGTTCCTGTTGCCGTGCTCTGGTGCTCCACCCAGCTGATCGGCCAACTCCTCGACAATCATCGTGTAAGGAATGCCGTTGTACTCCGTGGGATAGTCGCTCAGGGAAATTTTTCCCTCAGTGGCAACAGGGGAAATTTTTCCCTCGTTGGCAACCGATGCAATTTTGCTTTCGTTGGACGTCGGCGCAATTTTGCTTTCGTCTTCCGATGTCAGGGAAAATTTTCCCTCACGTCCATCAATGTCCAATCCACGCTCGGCATAGGCCTTGCGGCGCAGGGCGATCTCCTCGTCCGAGAGGCGCGTCTGCCATTCAGGGCTGGTGTAGAGCTGCGAGCAGCTGTCTACGATGTAGATCATGCGCTCAGGCGAGCAGCAGTCTTCATCGAAGTCAACACCCAGCGCATCGGTATAGGCCAACTGGGCTTCCCTGATGGTCTTGCCCACAGGGATGCGGATGTCGATGTGCAGCTTCTTCGATGCCGAATACTCCATGTGGAGCAACATGCCCTGCCACTCGCTGTCTTTCTTATTATTAAGAATGAACGCACGTGTGCGCGCGATGTCCACCTGGCTGGCATCGTCGATGTCAACGCAGGTCTGGAACGTGAACTCCTCGGGCAAGATACAATCCTGCGCACGATGGTCGTCAGCGAAACGGAAGTAGTGCGGACAGCGGAAAGGCAACTGGCTCTTCAAATTGCGGCGCTCGTCCACATTCTCCGTAGCGCGAATACGGGTTATCAAACTTGCCACCTCGTCAGACTTGGTGACGTTAACAAACTCCTCGAGGCTAGCCTCGAACACTTGGCCTTTCTGGCCACGAACCTTGCGGTTCATTGCGATTGATTTTTTCAATGTCATCATATCCATAATTTTTCTTTTCTTTTTTTGATTAAACATATTTTTACTTCTCACTTTGCGGGCACCGGCCGGGTTTCCGTGATGCAAAGTTAATAATAAAAATAAGGTATATGCAAACAATTAAACCACTTTCCTACCGTCGGAAGAAAGTTGGAAAAAGTTCGGAAAAGTTCGGAAAAACTATGGAAATCTCAGGAATTCCTTCGGCATATTTTTGGGTAACAATTGCTACCATTAAAGGTAACAATTGCTACCATTAAAGGTAGCAATTGCTACTTCAGAAGTCGGCGCTGATGGTGCGCATCAAGATGGGTGCAAACTCGAGGGCTATCTGGTTGCAGATGATGCGCTCGGCGGCTAGCGTAGGGTTGATGTATGACGTTTCCGGTTTGGGCCATTGCGACCACGGTTGTTCATGTTTCATCAGGTATTCGTAGTCACCATGCTTGCGCACGGTGTCGCGACCCTTGTCGGGAATCATTGAGCAGATGATGGTATCGAAGCGGTTTGGCGTCAGTTGAACGAGGATGAGTTCGTCAGTCATCACGCGCATGACGTGTGCCCACGTCCAGTTCTCTTGTTTCGAGGCAATGACGTCGTTTATGTGGCGAACGATTTCTATCAGCTTCAGAGCCGTTTCGGGCTGACGATAGCGGGGCATGAACTCACGCGGCATCTTCTTAGGGTCAATCTCCTGGCCTTCACGCAGTCGCTTCAACAATTGGCGGGCTTCTTCGGCACAATTCATCTCCTCGCCCCACCGCTGTATCAGTTCGATGTAGGGTCGGCGCTGCGCTTCAGTAGCCTTCGTCTGCGCAATGCCCAGAACGTATTCTACGGGTATGGGGTCAATCCCAGTCAGACTAGTCTTCATGCTTGAATCCCTCAATGTGTTGGTCAGCGTTCAAACGGTTGGTTACCTCCGTCAATTGGCCGTCGTTTGTCTGGAAGCGGATGTCGATGATGTCATCATAGAAATGACCTGTGTATACGCTCAACTGATAGCTCAGGTCATGATAAACCTCATCGGCAGTACCTTCCGACTGGAAATAGAAGCCCTGAAAGCGATTGCTGCGGACGCGATAGATGGCATCGGGATCGCCTGAGAATCCTTTCATACACCAAACGTCCAGCGTGGCCTGATAGTGCATCACCTGCTTTTCCTCGTCCGTTTCAGGGTCCTTCTCCACGGGCATCGTTATCTTGCAGCCCAGCAGCTTCATGCGTTCCAATATATATTCGGCACCAGCGGGCTCCAGCTGTTGGAAATCGTACTCAATCATCTTGGCTACCCAGTAGAGGTTGGTACCGCCCGCAGGACAAAGCACGCGGCAATCGTGCAGCTCGGCATAGTCGATGAGCGTGCCCGCAGGAAATTCCTCACCTTCGTCGATGACGGGATAGGAAGCACTGTCCATAATGCCTCCTGCTGCCTCATCGTCGTCGTTCCATACCATCAGCGTGGCAATGTGCCTGCCAACCTTGCCCCCAGCGTATATCACGTTGTAAGGCGCATCGAGTTTTATCAGTTTCGAATTCATGACTGCAAAGGTAGTGTTTTATTTTCAATCCACCAAATTTTTCGCTGACGATGACACCGATGACACCGATGACACCGACCTATTTTTGTCATCGTTAGCAGGGAAATCAGTTCTTTATATATATAATATATATATTATATAATATAAAGCTACTGCAAATTGCTCCCACTACGGCAAAATAAACAGGCCCACTGTCATCGCTGTCATCGTCATCGCTGTCATCGAGACATGTTTATTTCCTGACAACGACGGCATTGGGATATTTCTTGGGGTCGAGCACGAAGAGGTTGTCGCTCACGCCCAGTTTGATCTTCGTCACCGTCATCTTCATCTTGGCTATGCTCACCTTCGTCTCATACTCGTGCAGCATGTACGTGTCCTTCACGATGCGGATGATGCTCTTCTTGGGCATGTCCTTCGTCAGCGGACCGGTGAAGGTAATCTCGTAGAACTTGTCCGTGGTCTTCAGCTTCGCCTTCTTGTACTCCTTGTCCAAGCCCATGTCGACAGAGAATTTCTCCTTCTTCTTTTTCGCACCCTTCGTGATGGTCAGCGTGTCGCGCTCGTCCTTATCAACGGCCTTCCCATAGGTCCACGTCTGTGTGCCGTCGTAGCCCGTCTCGCGATACATCTCGTGGCCCTTCACTTTCATCTTCATGGTCGAAAACGACTTGTCGCCCTTCTTGCACATCTTCATCGTACCGTCCATCGATATGATGACGGCACCCACGTGCAACTTCATGTCGAGCTCGAGGCCGTTATCGTTCTTGAATTTCTCGCCACACTTCTTCATAATTTCCGTTACTTCGGCAGGAATCTGCGCCTGCGCTACCATACAAAGCTGCAAGAGCAGCAAAATCAGAATCTGTTTCATATCATTAAATGTACTGTTTACCGTCATTAAATGTACTGTTTACCGGGTCTAAAACTGTTGATGAGTGCCACTACGCGTGCTGCTTCATCGTCCGTCAGTGCAGGATGGCAGGGGATGCTGAGCTCTTCGCGATGGATGCGCTCGGTGATGGGCAATTCTGACAATTCTGACAATTCTGACAGCAAATTCTGTGCACCGTTGGCATAGCAGCGTTGCTGATGGGGCGGAATGGGATAGTGTATCTCCGTCTGCACACCATTGTCGGCCAGATACTCTCGCAGCTCGTCGCGATGGGGACATAGCACAGGAAAAATATGATATACCGAATCGCGAGGAGAGAGCAGTATTCTCACATGGTCGTTGATTACTTCTCGTTCATAGCGAGCAGCAATCTCCTTGCGGCGCTGGTTGTCGGCATCCAGATGGGGCAGCTTAGCCAGCAGAATGGCGGCTTGTATCTCGTCGATGCGCGAATTGCGGCCCTGATAGTCGAAGACGTATTTTTCCGAAGAGCCGTAATTGCCCAGTGCCCGCACCACAGCAGCCAGCTCCTCGTCGTCAGTCGTAATGGCTCCTGCATCGCCAAGGGCCCCAAGGTTCTTGGTGGGGTAGAAGCTGTGACCAGCGGCATCACCAAGGGCTCCCGTCCTTGTTTGTTGCGATGGCATCGCAACAGACTGAACAGACGGAACGAAGTGGCAACCATGAGCCTGCGCATTGTCCTCGATGAGCTTCAGGTGGTGCTGGCGGCAGATATCCCCTATCCTATCGGTGTAGGCACAGCGGCCATAGAGATGCACAATCATGATGGCTCGGGTGCGAGGCGTGATGGCCTGCTCAATGAGGCTGTCGTCAATCTGGAGGGTATCTATCGAGGGCTCAACCAACACGGGCTTCAAGCGGTTTTCCGTAATGGCCAGTATCGAAGCGATGTAGGTGTTGGCCGGCACGATGACCTCGTCGCCCTCCTGCATCACCCCCATCTCCTTGTAGGCCCTGAGAATCAGCGTCAGCGCATCGAGTCCGTTGCCACAGCCAATGCAGTGGCGGGTGCCGATATACTGCGCATAGGCCTCCTCGAAACGGCGCGTATAGTCACCCTTCAAGTACCACCCGCTCCTGAGCACCTCGTCGGCAGCATGCTCGTAGGGTTTATTGATTGCTTGTAAATCAAGATACTTAATCATAGTGTCCATTCGTATGTGTCGTAACAAACGGCGCGAGCACCAAAGCCTTCCTTCTGGAAGATCAGCGGTTCGTTGAGGTCGTCGTTCTCCACCTTGTTCGACGTGCCGAAGTCGAAGAACTGGCGCCCTTCGGCCTCATAGCGTTCCAGCAAACGGCTGAACAGGAAATCGAGCGCACCATGCTGGCGTCCTTCCTCGGATGCCACGATATACTGCGTCTTCACCGTCTGACCGCAGTCGTAGAGCAGTGTGCCGCCCACGATGGCATCGTCCTTGCAAACGGTCATCAGTCGGATGTTGTCAGGAAACCGCTCCTTCAAGAGCATGATTTCGTCCAACCTATGGACAGCCTTCGCACGGAATTTATCCCACAGATGCTGCACCAGCATGTGCCAATACTGCGTGAAATCGGTCTGTTCGCGAACGTACAGACACGCCTGACTACCCTTCTTCACACCCCGCTTACGCAACGTAGCAAACGGCAGGCGGCGATCGAGCTCGACCACCGATGCTATATCGCGACTGCGCAGCTGGGCACGACAGACATTGGCAATCGCAAAGAGCGCCTCCTCAGAGGGTTGCTTGGCGTAAATCCAGGGGATATGCTTGTAGACAACACGCGAAAAGCCCTGCTGACGGAGATAATCGTTCATCGCCGACAGCATCTGACACGCCTGCGCAGCCTTCGTGCGATGGTCCATCAAGAGTCCGCCGTAGGTCAGTCCGCGATGCGACCACAGCGTACCCTGCCCGTCGTCGTTGGCAGGCAAGAGGGCACACAAGCGGCCCTTGTCGTAGAACATCAGCGAATGGTCAAGGAAGCGGTCGCTGTGATAGTCCATATAGCCACGAAAGAACAGGAACGTCGCATTCTTCGACGTCTGCACAAAGGCATCCCACTCGGCCTTTCTCTCTGGCGTATATCTGACGACTTCAATCATTTCGCTTCACCCATTCCTGGAATTCATCATACTCATAGATATACTCGTCCTCATCGAACAATTCCGATGCCAATACCAGACAGACGGAACCACTCGAAAAATCCTCCAACGTGCGCCACACGCCTGTGCCGATGTACAAGCCCTGATAGGGATGGTTCAGATGATAGATCTCCTTGCCACCCTTGCCGTCGTCGACAGTCACATCGAACGAGCCGCTGACCGCCACCACAATCTCCTCGCACGTGCGATGGGCATGACCGCCACGACGCTCACCCGAGGGTACATCGTAGGTCCAGTAGACGCGCGCAATATCGAACGGCACATTCTTCATCTGCTCAGCCACCGTCAGATTGCCTCGTGGGTCAATATGCTTCGGCAGGTCTATCAATCTGTATTTTTCCATCGATACGCCGATTAGTGCTCGAATTTCGTGTAGGGGTCAGTACCCAGCACGGTCTTAGCCAATCGCTTGGCCTTTTCACGGAGGGCATTGACATCATCGCCCACCTCACCGTAGCAGAGGACGACACCCATGCGGCGACCTTTGTGAGCCTCTGGCTTGCCGAAGATGCGGATGCGCGTGCGGTCTTCCTTCAGGGCGTCGACGAAGTTGTAGTCGAGCAGCGAACGGTCGACGGGTGTAGAAGCCTCCTTGGGCGACAGAATGACAGCCGAAGCACCAGCATGCTCGAGATGGATGCCAGCAATAGGCAGTCCAAGAACGGCACGCAGATGGAGCTCAAACTCGCTGAGATTGATGGTATGACCCAGCGTCACCATACCTGTATCGTGTGGACGAGGGCTCAGTTCGCTGAAAATCACCTCACCCTGCTTGGTCAGGAAGAACTCGACACCCCAGATGCCAGCACCCGTCAAGGCCTTCGTCACCTTGTCGGCCATCATCTGAGCCTGCTTCAGGGCCTCATCGCTGATTTTGTATGGCTGCCACGACTCACGATAGTCGCCAGCCTTCTGAACGTGTCCGATAGGCGGACAGAAAAGTGTTGGCCAGCCGTGCTGCTGGGTAACGGTGAGCAGTGTGAACTCAGAATCGAAGTCGATAAACTCCTCGATAATCACCTCTTTCACGTCACCACGCGAGCCCTCCATAGCCTCCTTGAAAGCTGTTTCAAGCTCGCCCTCGTTGTGCACATAGCTCTGACCGTGACCAGAAGACGACATCAACGGCTTCACCACACATGGGAAACCAATCTCCTCGGCAGCCGCCTTGAACTCATCATAGGTCTTGGCATAAAAGTACTTGGCTGTGCGCAGTCCCAACTCCTTAGCAGCGAGGTCGCGAATGGCACGACGGTTCATCGTGAAGTTGACGGCACGGGCACTGGGAACAACCTGAATACCCTGCTCCTCAAACTTGAACAGCCTTTCAGTACGGATAGCCTCAATCTCTGGTACGATGATATCGGGCTGGTGCTTCTTCACCACAGCCTCAAGGGCATCGCCATCGAGCATGGAGAACACCTCGCGCTCGTCGGCCACCTGCATGGCTGGCGCATTATCGTAACGGTCGCAGGCTATCACATACTGACCTGCACGCATGGCGGCAATCACAAACTCCTTGCCCAGTTCGCCTGAGCCTAACAGCAATATCTTTTTCATCTGTTGTTATACATTTTTTCGTAATACTTCTGATAGTCGCCACTCGTCACATTGTCGAGCCACTCCTGATTGTCAAGATACCAGCGGACGGTCTTCTCGATGCCCTCCTCGAACTGCAGCGAGGGTTCCCAACCGAGTTCCTTCTGGAGCTTCGAGCTATCGATGGCATAACGGAGGTCGTGACCAGCACGGTCGGTAACGAAGGTGATGAGGTCCATATCCTCGCCTTCCTTACGACCCAGCAGTCGATCGACGGTGTTGATGACCACCTTGATGATATCGATATTCTTCCACTCGTTGAAACCACCGATGTTGTAGGTCTCAGCAATCATACCCTGATGGAAGATGAGGTCGATAGCACGGGCGTGATCCTCTACGAACAACCAGTCGCGCACGTTCTCGCCCTTGCCATAAACGGGCAGAGGCTTGCGATGGCGGATGTTATTGATGAACAACGGAATCAACTTCTCAGGGAACTGATAAGGACCGTAGTTGTTCGAGCAGTTGGTCACGATGACAGGCATGCCGTAAGTGTCGTGATAAGCGCGAACGAAATGGTCGCTACTTGCTTTTGCAGCTGAGTAGGGAGAGTGAGGATTGTACTTCGTGGTCTCCAGGAAGAACTTGTCACCATAAGCCAGATGATGCTCAGCGCTCGATGCTGTCGTGGTGAATGGAGGCTCGATACCCTCAGGGTGTGTCAACTCCAAGGCACCATACACCTCATCGGTAGAGATGTGGTAGAAACGCTTGCCCTCGTAACGCTCAGGCAACGACTCCCAATACAGCTTGGCAGCCTGAAGCAGCGACAGTGTACCCATCACGTTGGTCTTGGCAAAGGTGAAGGGGTCTTTAATACTTCTATCCACATGCGATTCAGCAGCCAAGTGGATAATGCCGTCCACCTTCTTGTCCTGCATCAGCTTGTAGAAAGCATCGAAGTCGCAGATGTCCATCTTCACAAACTCGTAGTTGGGCTTGTTCTCGATGTCCTTCAGGTTAGCCAGATTGCCTGCATACGTCAACTTATCGAGGTTGATGATGTGATAATCGGGATACTTGTTCACGAAAAGGCGCACCACGTGACTTCCAATAAAGCCTGCGCCACCAGTAATGACGATTGTTCTTTTCATATTTTAATCTCCTAATGTTATAACTTCTAAATCTTTGAATTCCTTGCCATCGATGGTCAGTCGGACAAGCGTGCGCTCCTTGTGCCAACCCTGAATGCCAGCGGCACCAGGATTGATGTGCAGCATGTTGAGCGTCTTGTCGAACTTCACCTTCAGAATGTGCGAATGGCCAGCCACGAAGAGCTGGGGCGGATTGGCATAGAGCGTAGAGCGCACGGAGTAGTCGTAGTTGCCAGGATAGCCACCAATATGCTTGATGAGCACGTCGACATCTTCAATCTTAAAACGGTTCAGCTCGCGATACATCAATCGCAAGTCACCTCCATCGCAATTGCCACAGACAGCCCTGAACGGACGGAAGGCAGCCAAACGGTCGGCCACCTCGACACTGCCTATATCGCCTGCATGCCATATCTCGTCGCAGGGTTCGAAGTAATGCAGGTACTTCTCGTCCCAATAGCTGTGCGTATCGCTGATAATACCTACCTTCTTCATAGCCCAAAACGCTTACAGATAAAGTCGGCTATCAGCCTCTCTGTAGCCTGAAGGCCCAGAATAGAGGAATCGATACACAAGTCGTACGACTCGGCAGCACCCCACTTCTTGCCTGTATAGTAGTTGTAATACTGAGCACGACGGCTCTCACCTTGCTCTATGATATGGCGGGCCTCTTCATGACTGACACCTTGTCTGGTAGCCACCTGCTCGACACGGAACTGCATAGAGGCAGAAATAAAGACGTTGACCACGTTTTCAAAATCCCTCAGGACATAGTCGGCACAACGACCAACGAACACACACGAGCCCTCCTGAGCCGCCTTCTTGATGGCGTCGCTCTGAAACTGGAACAGGCTCTCCTGCGAGAAGTTCGACTTATAGAGGTTGCCTCCACCTAGATGAGCCGTCTGCACATTGAACAATCCCCTGAGGAAACCCTTGCGCTCATCGTTCTGCTCGAAGATCTTCTCAGAGAATCCACTTTCCTTTGCAGCCAGATTCAGGAGTTCACGGTCGTAGTATTTGGCACCAAAATCGAGTGCCAGCATACGGCCTATGTCATGACCGCCACTACCCAGTTGTCTGCCAACATTAATAATTATTTTGTCCATAAGTCTTTAATCGTTTCATATACCATATCAGTATGGGAATAGTCATTGCAAACGAGCCGAAATCACTGGCGGGCATCGAATACCACACACCGTCAAGCTCCCAGAACAGTGGGAAAATATATGCCATCGGCAATAAGAGGAACAGCTGGCGCGAGAGCGACAGGAAGATAGAAATCTTCACCTTGCCAATGCTCTGGAAGAAATGGGTGATCGCAGCCTGCGAACCCACCACGAAGAACACCAGCATATCGAGCTTGATACCCGTTGCTGAAAGGTCGAGCAAGGTAGAGTCAGTAGTGAAGATACGGGCTATCTGTCGTGGGAAGACCATCGAGAGTCCCCAACCAACAAGCAGGAAACCCGTAGCACAAGCTATCGTCAACCACAGGCAACGGAACATACGGTCGTACTTCTCAGCACCGTAGTTATAGCCAACAATCGGCTGCATGCCCTGATTGACACCCATCACAAACATGAAGAACACCATGACCACTGAGTTGGCAATCGAATAGGCACCCACAGCCATATCGCCACCATAGTGCACGAACTGATTGTTCATGAAGATGACGATGATGCACGACGTAGCATTCATCAGGAAAGGAGAGATGCCGATGCTGATAATATTCTGCACCAGATTCTTCCTCAGTTTATAGATGCCCTGCTTGAAATGCAGCAGTTCCTTCTTGTTAGAGAATATCCACAACTGCCAGCAGAGCGCCAACGACTGTGATGTAATGGTAGCTAATGCCGCACCTCGGATGCCCCAACGGAACCACCACACAAAGGCTACGACGAGCACAATGTTGCAGGCAACTGTAAACAGCGTGGCATACATTGCATGACGAGGCTTTCCTGCCGCACGAAGCACAGCATTCATACCAAAATACATGTGCGTCATCATGTTGCCTAGCAGAATGACCGTCATAAACTCACGTGCATAAGGCAATGTCACATCGGAAGCACCAAAGAAACGCAGAATAGGATCGAGGAATATCAGGCTGACGACCATAAAGAGGAATCCCACTATCAGATTGAGCGTCACCGTATTACCCAACAGGTTTTCTGCGGTCTCATAGTCCTGCTGTCCTAATTTCACACTGATACATGCCGAAGAGCCCACACCTACAGCTGCTCCGAAGGCGGCGCTTAGGTTCATGAAAGGAAAAGTGATGCCGAGACCTGCAATAGCCTCAGGGCCCACCATCTGACCAATCATGGCGCGGTCGATAATATTATAGAGACTGGAGGCCGTCATAGCCACAATGGCTGGCAGAGCATACTGTACCAACAGTTGCCCTACAGGTTTCGACCCCAACTCTAATGCTGCTTGTTTATTGTCCATATTTATTAATAATGTGCAAAGGTACTGCATAATATGCAAACAGCCAAATCTTTTAGATTTAATTTGCGTTCTTTTGCTTGTATGTTTGGTCGTTTCAATATATTTTCCTACCTTTGCAGGCAGAAAACAACCTCAAAAAAAAGAAATGCAGCGTCTACTAACTATAATGATATTCCTGTTGTGCGAGCTCGCCATACATGCTGACAACATGCAAAGCATCAAGCAACGGACAAAATTCAAAGGCGGACCAGCCTATATCTATCGTGTCACCCTGACTGACAAGCAAGGGACGCCCTACGATATAGACCACCCCACCCGATTTCTCTCTCGCAGAAGCGTGGAAAGAAGGAAGCGCCAGGGATTGAGCATCGATTCCACCGACTTACCCATCAATCCCAAATACGTCAGGCTCATTGAGAAGAAGAATATCCAGATTGTTGGCAGAAGCCGTTGGCAGAACACTCTTTTGGTCAAAGTCAAGGACACAGCACTTATCAACAATCTTGGCACGATTCCTTGTGTCAAAGCATACAAGCTGGTTTGGCAGTCGCCCGACTCTGTGATGACTGAGGTCCGTACGAAATACCACGACCGCTTTGAAGAGCACGACAGTGTGACGGGAGAGGTCTATGGTACTGCTGCAGAGCAAATTAAGAATGTCATGGGCCAACGATTGCATGATATCGGTTTACGAGGTGAAGGCATGATGATAGCCGTTATCGATGGCGGATTCAAGAATGTGGACCGTATCCCAGAATTCCAGAAGATTGACATTCGCGGCTGGTATGATTTCGTTAATCAAGATGCTCCTCGCCTGTTTGCTGATACTGATCACGGTACGCGTGTTCTATCGGCAATGGCCATTTATCATCCCTATTACTATATCGGCACAGCGCCCAAGGCCTCCTATTGGCTACTGAGAAGCGAAGACCAACAGACAGAGCAGGAGGTAGAAGAGGACTATTGGACGATGGCTGCTGAGTTTGCCGACTCTGTGGGCTGTGATGTCATCAACTCGTCAGTAGGTTACAATGAATACGATCATAAGTCCATGAGTCATCAGCTGTGGCATTTGGATGGTTGCACAGCCTTCGCAAGCCGCTCAGCCTCTATGTTGGCTGACAAAGGCATCATACTGGTCAACTCCGCAGGCAATTCAGGGATGGGTCCTTGGAAGAAGATTGGTGTACCAGCTGATGCCGATAACATCCTAACCGTAGGTGCTGTCTCTGATATGACACCATCACGTATCGCTCCTTTCAGCAGCGTGGGTCCCACACAAGACGGACGCGTAAAACCTGACGTTGTAGCCATTGGCGCACCAGCCAGACTGGTCAATGGACGAGGTGTAGTCACCAGCGATATGGGCACATCGTTCTCTACGCCTGTTGTTTGTGGTCTCGTGGCTTGTCTGTGGCAGGGAATGCCCAAGAAGACAGCTAAAGAAATCATGGCAATCATCCGTCAGACCAGCAATAACTATCAGCATCCGGATAATGTCTATGGCTACGGACTTCCCAACTTCTGGCGGGCTTATATGATAGGGATGGCGACCACAAACGAATGACTCTAATTCCGAACCACTTATGGCATCACAACACTATACGCTACGACAATTGAATCTGATGGTAACAGATGCCATTGAGATGTCGTTGCCTGACGAATACTGGGTGGAGGCTGAACTGTCGGAATGCAGAGAGCATGGTGGCCACTGCTACATGGAGCTGATTGAAAAAGACGAACATTCCAACACGCCAACAGCTCGTGCTTCTGCCAAATGCTGGCGACAGACGTGGGTAATGGTTAAGCCTTATTTCGAACGAGTAACTGGCCAACAGCTAAGTGCTGGCATGAAGGTACTTCTCAAAGTGTATGCCCAATTCCACGAGGCTTATGGCTTCTCTTGGATTGTCAGCGATATCGACCCCACCTATACTTTAGGTGATATGGCCCGTAAGCGCCAGGAAATAATCAGACAATTAAAAGAAGAAGGAGTATTCGATTTACAAAGAGACCTGACGATTCCCCTCTTTGCAAAACGCATCGCTGTTATTTCTGCTCCCAACGCAGCTGGTTATGGTGATTTCTGCCGCCAACTGGAAGACAATGAATATGGTTTCCGCTTTGAAGTGGCGCTGTTTCCTGCCATCATGCAGGGCAATCAGGTAGAAGCATCCATCATCAGTGCCCTGAACAGCATCTACGAACGCATCAGCGACTTTGATGTAGTCTGCATATTAAGAGGTGGAGGAGCGACAGCCGACCTGAGTGGTTTCGATACATTGGCTCTGGCAGAAAACGTAGCCCAGTTCCCGCTGCCCATCATTACTGGCATCGGACACGAGCGCGACGAGTCGATTCTCGATATGGTGGCAAACACCAAGGTGAAGACACCCACAGCGGCAGCAGCCTTGTTAATAGACCATCTGAAACGCGTCTTGGAGCGTATCGAACAGGCTGAGAGCTTTATCCATCAATATGTAACACAACGTATTTCCTTCCAGAAACAACATATCAGCCAATTGGCAACGCTCATTCCCACATTGGCACAGCGTCTTTTGTCTGAGCATCGCCACCGTATAGACATACAAGAAAGCCGTCTGCCTATGGCCATCGAGCGATATCTGACAAGTCAGAAGCACCGTTTGGAAAGTCTGACACTGCAGTTGCAAGGATTCGACCCGCAGCTGTTGTTGAGTCGAGGCTATAGTATCACCTTGTTAAATGGGAAAGCGGTACGCAATCCCCAGCAGCTAAAGCCTGGCGACGAGATAGAAACAAGACTGGAAAAAGGAACTATACGTTCCGTAGTTAAGAGTTAAGAATTAAGAGTTAGAAATATGAAGAACGAAGAACTGAAATACGAAGAAGCCCTTGCGCAACTGGAAAACATCGTACGCAAAATGGAGGGCAACGAACTGGATATAGACGAAATCGCTGAACAGCTGAAAAGGGCACAGCGACTGATCAAGTTCTGTAAGGACAAACTGTCCAAGACGGAAGAAGAAATCCTAAAAATAAATGCTGCAGGTGAGTAAAAGTATAAAAAAGCGGGGAATACTTGCTTTTTTCCACATTTTTTTTGCACATCCGAAGGATTTTGATTACTTTTGTCGGCTGTAAGAAAGATTTATAGGACAATAAAAACATAGACGTTATGAAGAATTTAGACTGGGGAAACCTGTCGTTCGGTTATATGAAAACCGACTACAATGTACGCTGTTACTATCGTGACGGCAAGTGGGGAGAAATCGAAGTTTGCTCTGACGAGTATCTGAACCTGCACATGGCTGCGACCTGTCTGCACTATGGTCAGGAGGCATTCGAAGGCTTGAAGGCCTATCGTTGCAAAGACGGAAAGGTACGTATTTTCCGCGTTGACGAGAATGCCAAGCGCCTGCAGTCAACCTGTCGTGGTATTATGATGCCCGAGGTAAGCACCGAGCTGTTCACTGAGATGGTTAAGAAGGTGGTTCGCCTCAACCAGGAGTGGATCCCTACCTACGAAAGCGGCGCTACACTGTATATCCGTCCGTTGCTTATTGGTACCAGCGCTCAGGTTGGTGTTCATCCCGCTAAAGAGTATTGTTTCCTCATTTTCGTAACACCAGTAGGTCCATACTTCAAGGGTGGCTTCTCAAGCAATCCTTACGTCATCGTTCGCGATTACGACCGTTCTGCACCTCTCGGTACAGGTAAATATAAGGTAGGTGGAAACTACGCTGCCTCTCTGTTTGCCAACAATCTGGCTCACGAGAAGGGTTATGCTTGCGAGTTCTATCTCGATGCTAAGGAGAAGAAGTACATCGACGAGTGCGGTGCTGCCAACTTCTTCGGTATCAAGAACAACACCTATATCACTCCAGAGTCAACCTCTATCCTGCCCTCTATCACCAACAAGAGCCTGATGCAGGTAGCCGAGGATCTGGGCATGAAAGTAGAGCGCCGTCCTATTCCTGAAGAGGAGCTCGAGACCTTCGAGGAGGCAGGAGCTTGCGGAACAGCCGCTGTTATCAGCCCTATCTCTTATATCGACGACCTCGACACTGGCAAGCGATACAGCTTCGGCGACAAGCCAGGCCCACAGTCTAAGCGACTCTTCGATACCCTTCGTGGTATTCAGTACGGCGAGATCGAAGACAAGCACGGCTGGACAACAGTAGTGATTGAATAATGGGAAAAGGCAAACTGGCGAAATTCGCCGATATGGAATCCTATGCGAACGTGTTCCAATACCCCTATTCGGTAGTGGAACATGTTCCTTTTGAGATGAAAGGCAAATGGCGCGAGCAATACTTCCATAACGACAATCCCATCGTGCTCGAACTAGGATGCGGCAAGGGTGAATACACTGTTGAACTGGCGAAGCTATATCCTGACGTAAACTTCATTGGTGTCGACATCAAAGGTGCCCGTATGTGGACTGGTGCCACGCAGGCTCTGAACGAGGGACTGAAGAATGTGGCTTTCCTGCGTACAAACATCGAGATTATCGAGCGTTTCTTTGCAGAGGACGAGGTACAGGAGATATGGCTCACCTTTAGCGATCCTCAGATGAAGAACCCAAGAAAGCGCCTCACGTCGACATATTTCATGGAGCGCTATCGCAAGTTTCTCGTCGATGGTGGTGTTATCCACCTGAAGACCGACTCTAATTTCCTCTTCACCTATACGTCGTATATGGTAGAGCATAACCATCTGGCCGTAGAGGAGAAAACGGTCGATCTCTATCATGACGACAACCTCTCTCCCCTTACCTCCCAACTCTTGTCCATCCAGACTTATTACGAGGCGATGTGGATAGCTCGTGGCCTGAACATCAAATACATCAAGTTCAGACTACCTCGTGAAGGGCAGCTGGAAGAGCCTGATGTAGAAATAGAACTCGACGACTATCGCTCTTACCATCGTACGAAGCGCAGTTCGTTAGACAAAGCAAAATAATCTTACGCAATAGAAGATGACATTATATCCAAAACTGATTATGGACGCGCTGGCTACGGTGACGTATGCTGGCACCAAGAAGAATCTGGTAGAAAGCCAGATGGTAGCCGATCAGCCTGCCATCAATGGCAATCAAGTTACCGTCGTATTGGAGTTTCCTCGTAATACCGATCCTTTCTTGAAGTCGACAGTCAAGGCTGCCGAAGCAGCTATTAAATATCACTGTGGACAGGATGTTGAAGTAATCATTCAAACAGAATTCAAGTCAAAGCCTCGCCCTGAGGTTGGCAAACTGCTGCCACAGGTCAAGAACATCATTGCAGTCAGCAGTGGCAAGGGTGGCGTTGGCAAATCGACGGTTTCTGCCAATCTGGCTATCGCTCTGGCCCGTCTGGGTTACAAGGTAGGACTGCTGGATTGCGACATTTTTGGTCCGTCTATGCCCAAGATGTTTCATGTTGAGGACGAACGTCCCTATGCTGTCAACGTCGACGGACGCGACCTTATCTGTCCTATCGAGGCCTATGGCATCAAGATGCTGAGCATTGGTTTCTTTGTATCGCCAGACACTGCTACTCTTTGGCGTGGAGGTATGGCTACCAATGCACTCAAGCAACTGATTGCTGATGCTGACTGGGGTGAACTGGACTATTTCATTCTCGACACCCCTCCTGGAACCAGCGACATCCACCTCACCCTGTTACAGACACTGGCTATAACTGGTGCCGTCATTGTTTCTACGCCTCAACAGGTAGCATTGGCTGATGCACGTAAAGGTATCGATATGTATCGCAATGAGAAGGTGAATGTTCCTATTTTGGGACTCATCGAAAACATGGCTTGGTTTACGCCTGCCGAACTGCCTGAGAACAAGTACTATATCTTTGGCAAAGAAGGCTGCAAGAAATTGGCTGAAGAGATGAACGTCCCTCTGCTGGCACAAATACCCCTCGTTCAGAGCATTTGCGTGAGTGGTGACACTGGTGAACCAGCAGCTACAAATAGCGACACAGCCACAGGACTGGCTTTTATCAATCTGGCTCAGGCAGTGGTCACAGTTGTCAATAAACGCAACCGTGAAATGCCAAAAACGGAGATTGTGGGCGTTAAGTGATAAAAAATGTTAAGCAATCGCTGTTATTAAAGATTATTTGATAATTTTGCAAAATTAAAACTATTAGTTATGAAAACAGTTTATAGTCTTTTAATTTCGACATTGATAGTAATGTCATTCTTTGCTTGCGGTAACAATACTGCTAATCAAGAACGTATTGATTCTTTACAGACAGCTCTTGAACAGCGTAATGCTGACTACCAGGAACTCGATGAGTATCTAACCATCATTTCTACAGGTCTCGACAGCATTGCTATGCAAGAGAGCGAAATTTTCAATCCCAGCAAAGAGAGTCCTATTCCCAATCGTGATCAGATCAAGCAGGATCTTGAGAACTTCCAGCAGACGCTGAAGAACCAGCGCGAGCGCATTGCACAGTTGGAGCAGAAGCTGAAGAGCGGAAAGGGCGAGAATAAGAAATTGCAAGCCATTGTCGTTTCGCTGAAGGCTCAGCTCACTGAGAAGGAGAGTCAGATTGCCCAGTTGCGCGACGAGCTGAACAGCAAGAACATCACTATCGGCCAGATGTCAGAGCGCATTGGCACTATGACGCGTCAGGCTGCTGTTCAGGAGGAAGTCATCACTTCTCAGAACAAGATGCTGCAGACTCAGGACGACATTATCAACGAAGGCTTTGTCAAGATTGCCTCGAAGGCTGAGCTCAAGCAGTCTGGCCTGCTCACTGGCGGTTTCCTGAAGAAGAGCAAGGTTGACTATTCACAGGTTGACAAGCGTGCGTTCCGTTCTATCGACACACGTGTCGTCACTGAGTTTGAAATCAACTCAAAGAATCCTAAAATCCTGACTCAGGTGCCCTCCGATTCCTATACACTCGAGAAGAATGGCGATAAGACTATTCTTCGCATCATCGATCCCAGCAGATTCTGGAGCGTCTCTAAGTTCTTGATTATCCAAATCTAACAGACGTATGAAGAAAGTTCTTGCTATTCTGTTAGTCCTACTACCACTTACCTTATGTGCTCAGACACGTAAGGTGAGTGGTGTGTATACTTACTATGCAGACCCCAGCATGTCTGTCAAGCAAGCGATGGCTGCTGCTATTGAGAATGCCAAGGCGCAAGCTCTAGCAAAGGAGTTCGGCACCTTGCTCGTGCAAAGCACTCTATCTCAAACAGAACAGAAGAACGGAAAAGATAACGAGTATTTCAGTCAGCTTAGCACGGAGGAAGTGAAAGGCGAATGGATAGAAGACCTCAAAGAGCCTGAAGCTAAGATTACAGCAACCATGAATGACGGTACGCTGGTTATCGAGGCCTCTGTATCAGGCAAGGCTCGCGCCATCAGCAACGAAGCGGTAGATTTCCAGACATTTGCACTTCGCAATGGTACGGAGAAGCGTTTCGCTGACAACAACTTCTATGAGGGCGACGACCTCTTCCTCTATTTTAATGCTCCTACTGATGGCTATGTAGCAGTTTATCTGGTTGGAGAAGACAAGAACGCCTATTGCCTGCTTCCCTATGCTAACGACGAGAACGGTCAGCAACCCGTTAAGCACGGCAAGGAATATGTCTTCTTTTCTTCCAATCACACCTACGATCTTCCTCGCAACGTGATAGACAATGTCTACATGACTTGCGACGACGAACGCATGGAGCACAACACGCTCTACGTCATCTTCTCACCCAATCCGTTCACAAAGGCTGTCGATGTCAACAAACAGACTGACGACCGACTGATGCCTCGTCAGCTCAGCTTTAAGGACTTCACCAAATGGATAGGAAAGCTAGGAGCTCGTGACAAGCAGATGAACAGAAAGATTATCCGACTTATTGTCAAGAAGAAATAAAACATAAAACAATAATTACATTTACCTATGAAGAAAATTTTATTACTACTCATCCTTGCAGTTTGTGCAAGTAGCACTACTGTCAATGCACAGCAGTTGCAGCAAGACAATGTTCGCAGAATCGCTCAGAAAGTTCAGCCTAAGGGAATGGACAACCACTCGTTTGGCGTATTCTATTACAGCGGCAAAGACGTCTATAATGTCAGAGGCTACAAGATTTGCAGCGGCGACTCTATCGACGATCTGAAGATCAATCCTTCCTACACTTCTTTTGCTACGCTGGAGCGCAACAAGAAAGGCGTGACCCACGTATCTGTCTGGGATGCCAGCAAGCAAGACGAACTGATCAAGAAGATTCAGCTGAAGAAGATTAACACGACAGCTATCGCCTACTCTTATGATGCCAAGCAGTTTGCTGTCGCCTCCGCTGACAAGCAGATTACCATCTACGACCCCAAGACCTTCAAGATCATCAAGGCCTACACGTCGTCTATCATCCCCAATAAGTTGGAGTATAGCGACAACAACTATTTCCTCGTTGCCTCCGATGGTACCAATCTGGAAGTATGGAACCTGGAGCGTGGCACCGTTCGTACTACTATCAAGCTCGACAGCCCAGCCAACGACTATCTGTTCAGCAATAACAGCAGTCTGTTTGCTGTTCCCATGAAGAATGGCAAGATGAACATCTACGACACCAAGACCTTTAAGCTGCAGCAGACTATCGATGACTTGGGCAAAGCCTTTGCATGCTATCCCAATACTGATGGTAAATATATGTCTGTCCTGAACAACGACAGCCGTATCAGCATTATCAACCTGTTGGATCCCACAGAGCGTCATATCCTTGACGACTCTTTTGGTAGCATTTCTGATATCCGCATGGTTTACAATGCTGTCGATGAACAGAACTATATGGTATACAACAATGCTTCCAACATCAACTTTCAGCGCATCGATGGTCTTACACCTTATTATAATAAGATGATGACCTCCATGTTGAACGAGCGCTTGAACCAGTGGATGAAGCAGATGCCTGACGAGTCGCTCCAGGCATACCAGGCTCGTGTCAACGAAACCACCCGTGCCGTACAGGCCAAGGCCATTGAGCAGGAGATTGCCACCAAAATGGCAACAGGACTGTTGGAGACTTCTGATGTAGCCATTGGTAACTATAACACCGCTGCCAAGAGTCTGGCTCTGCATTTCAACTCAATGCCAGACATCTTCCTCGATGTGCCAATGAGCGACCTGAATGCCTTCAACGATGCTGGCAAACTGGAATTCCGCAACGCCAAGTACGGCCTGAATCCTGACGATAAGTTTGAGCTGATCTACGCTGAGGTTTACAACCCTGAGAACGGCAAGACCTATATCTTCAACAACCTCGATCGCCAGTCGCTGGCTTCTATGGCTGAGGACGACAACTTCGTTCCCCTCGAAATCATCCAGAAGTCGAACATGGAGGAAACTGCTCTTCTAGGCATCAAGGAGGACGTGCTAGAACTGGCTAAGCAGGAGCAGACCATTACTGACAAGACGCACATCTCTGTAAAGACGGAAGCCGTGCCTGCATACAATGCCGATGGTGAGAAGATTGTCAACTACAACGTTGAATTCACCTACGAGGTTGAAGAGGAATACTCTGCTCGTGACGACTTCAAGCCTGGTCGCTACCATGTTGAGGAGTCGAAGGCAGCTATGCTGATGCTGGAGATTATGACCAAGGCCTTCGAGAACGACTTCAAGAAGTATATGGCTGAAGGCAAGCGTGTGCTCATCAAGGTGAAGGGTACTGCTGATGCTGCTCCCATCAACCGCGCTCTGGCCTACGACGGCAAATACGGCGAATATGAAGGCGAGCCTGTCTACAAGAACGGTGAGCTGAACAACATCACATTGAACAAGAAGGAAGGTATGGCCGACAACGAGCAGCTGGCATTTGCACGTGCACTGGGTGTCAAGAACTATATCAACAACAAGATACAGGGCTTTGCCAACATGCAGACCGACTATCAGCACCACATCGAGGTAGCTAAGGAGGAAGGCAGCCAGTTCCGTCGCATCAGCGTCATCTACACCTTCATCGACGCATTCTAAACAATAATTCATAATAATGGTAAAAGAAAAAATAGACTTCACTACCCAGCACAGACTCTTCTGGAGTCTGCTGCTGGTTCTCATGCTCGCTTATTGCCCTGCTTGGGGACAGTCGGTAGAGGAAGCTGACCGTGCATACAAGGATCTTATCACGATGCGCCAAGATACATCCTTCACTAAGGATCAGATGTACAGCAAGGCGATGTATATCACCAAGATATACCAGCAGCATCTGCTCTCCACACCAAGTGGTGTCGAAGGCTTTACCAAGGCGCAGTCGATGCTGAAATCCCTCTACCCCTTCATCCGTTCTGGTGCCGGCTACTATTCGCAGTCCCATCAGGACTCTATCGCTGTCATCTACGCCCAGATGGCTGTCGACATAGCCATGATGAAAGAGATGGGCAGTCAGGGATTACGCAACACTCCCGACTATCCAAACTTCGTCTACTATGTGGCATCCCGCACTTATAACGCAGGGCAATACGAAGCAGCCATCAAGTATCTGAAGGAATATATGGATGTCACCGATCCCTCTATGCACCCCCGTGTGCTGGCTTATCTGAAGGAAGCTGAGCATCTCTTCACCCAGATGCAGAAGAGCAAGGCCCGCTTCCAGGACGTCAACAAGGGCGTGCCCGATTTCGATATCTTTGCCCGTGAGTCAATCCAACAGGGTATGGACAAGTGGAAGCAGAAGGATCCCTACGAGACGGTAGCTGAATATAAGGAGCGCGTCAACGAAGAGACTGCCAAGAAGAAGCAGAAGGAGTTGCAGGACATCCTGATGGAAGAGTACGTGCAGCGCTTTGCCCACAAGATGACGATTACCGACATGCAGCTGAAGCCTTACGATGCCGACAACCAGTCGTTCCTCATCGGCTCGCCCTATGGCGACATCGTGCTCGTGGTACCACGTACCAACAACGAGGCTCGCGACTTTGCTGAGAGCTGGGCCGACATCAAGGTGTATAACCAGAATTTCGTCATTGCCAACAAGAAACTGGCTCTGGCTGGTCTCACCTTCTCTACCCCCGCTGGCAAGATTTACAACTACAACAACCAACAGGCCCTCGCTTATAACGAGACGCAGGTAGACGCTAACTTCACAGAAGACCTTGTCGACTATGGCAAGCTGGTCAACTCTGAAGGCAGCGAGTCGAAGGCTAAGATTGGCGTGAAGGAAGTAGCTGTTGGCGTTTCCGATGTCGACATCAACATTCCTGAGTATAAGAAGGTGAACGACAAAACGTTTGCAGTCATCATCTCCAACGAGAACTACACCCTTGTACCTCATGTTCCTATGGCTGGCAACGATGGTAACGTCTTCGCACAATACTGCCAGAAGTCACTGGGACTGCCCAAGGAGAATATCCTGCAGTATCCTGATGCCACCTATGGTAAAATGATTCGTGCCGTACAGGATATCAAGAACATCGCCGATGCCTATGATGGCATCCGCATCATCTTCTTCTATGCCGGTCACGGCATTCCCAACGAGTCAACGCGCGATGCCTTCCTGCTACCTATCGACGCTGATGGTGGAAGCACAGAGGTCTGCTATCCGCTGAAGAAGCTCTACAACGAACTCTCAGCTATGAAAGCAACCAGCGTAGTGGTGTTCCTCGATGCCTGCTTCAGTGGTACTACAGGCGAAGGCAAGTCACTCATGGCGTCAGCACGTGGCGTAGCCCTCAAAGCCCGTCAGGAGAAGCCAACAGGCAATCTGGTAGTATTCTCTGCAGCCTCCGACGATGAGACTGCCTATCCTTATACCGATCGCGGACACGGCCTCTTCACCTATTTCCTACTGAAGAAACTGCAGGAGTCGAAGGGTAATACCACGTTAGGCGATCTGGGCGACTTCATCACAGAGAATGTCAAGCAGAAGTCTGTGCTTATCAATCACAAGATCCAGACGCCCACCGTTTCCTACTCGAACGAATTGCAGAACAGTTGGCGAAAGCTGAAACTCAGATAACCCAATAAGACAACACAAGAAAAGCGGACCGCAGGGCCCGCTTTCTTTTTGTTAAAAGAATTAAAATCCAGTTTGGTTTCCACGTTCAAAAGCGTCTTATAGTTGTAAAGAGAACAAAAAAGAATGAACAAAAGTGCATTTGAACATCAGGTCAGCTCATGGCGAATGAAAGCCGTTAAGGTGTGCAGGAGTTGTGGAGCCGACAATGAAGAAGCAGAAGACATAGCCCAAGAGGTGATGCTTCGCTTGTGGCAGATGCACGAAGAACTGGACAAATACCGGTCAGTAGAGGCCATCGTGACGTTAGCAGCCCGTCATCTGCTAAGAGACCACCAACGGCGACGAACGACAGAAACGCTTGACGAAGCCATCGTGACAAGCATCAGCAATAGTCCACAAGAGACTTTGGAGATGAAAGAAGACGAAGAATGGCTGACGGAAAAGCTGCAACAGCTACCCACTACCCAACGTACCTTAATATATATGCGGCAGGTGGAACGGCGAAGTCACGAAGAGATAGCCTGTTTGCTGGGCATTGAGAAAACATCAGTTAGCACGCTGCTGGCACGGGCACGACGAACACTATTAGAAGAAATCAATCAAAGAAACAAATAATGATACACTACACAAAGGAATACATCGGACAACTGCTGGAGCGCTACATGGAAGGAACCTCTACGCTGGAAGAAGAAGACATCATTGCCGACTATCTGAAAGGCAATGACGTGCCTGAAGAGTGGCTGTCCTATCAGCAGATGTTCCAGGAGATAGACGACATGCGACCCAAGCAGCACAGCAAGCGCAGGATAGGTTGGAGCATAGCGGCTGCTATTGCCATCGCACTGGTTGCCTATGTATCAATTCTGTTGCAGCAAACGGCACAACAGCCCGCAGCTCCTCTGATTGCCAAAACCGACTCAACAAGCATGAAGCAAGAGACTGTCATTGAGAAAGCCAAGCCTGATACAGTTCAAGAGCAACCTTGGCAAGTACAGCCGGCAAAGCCCTTAAAGCGCAGCAGAAGGAAACCGCAACCGACTATTAACGACGACCTCAAGGCATCCATTCTTATGGCTGAGGCGGAGCGCAAGCAACGAGAGGCGGAACAGCAATTAATGGAAATGGAGATGCAGCTGCAACAGGAAGAAATGCTGGCCATCAAGCTCCAGATGGAGGCTTTGGGCTATGTAGCAGTGAGACATGAAGACGGTACCATCTATTATATTAACGAAAACGAAAAAGATATAGCTTATGAAGAATAGACAAATCATAGCGGCTGGCATCATGCTGATGCTTCCGCTGGCCATACAGGCTCAGGAAAACATCAAGAAGGCCTTCGACGTCTTGATTAACGACGACAAGGCCAACGTCTCTACGACCCACAAACTGAACAAAGATCCGAAGACGGGCAAGAAAGAGGGGCAGTTGGATGTGTATGAGTTTACCATCCCTCTGTTCAAGAAATTATTGGTAACTAACATTGAAAGTGCTTTCGAGAAAGACCAAGACAAGGCCTATAGCATCAACAGCGGAAGTCCGAACAAAAGCGGTTATGCCTATGAGTCGATTGCCGTTGGCGGCGGTTCGTCCTACATGTTAGGCAACATCAAGGGCTCGCGCTATATTTTTGCCGCCTTTATCGACCCACAGGATAAAGAGAAGAACCACCGCTATCTCTATGCGATGGAATGGAAAGAGGGAGAAAGCGAGATTGAGGGCAAACTGGTCATCACATACGCCACGACGGCACAATTCAGATCCAAGCAGTTCTTGAATAATGCTGAAGACTTGGTAAACAAGCTCTCAAAAAGGTCATCCGTCACCACTGATAAAAAGATCGACATTAGCTTGGATCAGATAAATCGTGGCGCTCATCTCTGGCTGGGGAAATTCCATATGTATAAGAAATGGTTTCTTGAAGATGACACAGAGTGGAGTAATAAGCAGGCTATTAATATTTATGAGCTGTGCAAAGATGTGTCGCCCCTGAATGCTGAAGAGAAAAAGCTGATTATTGGCGAGATACAGAAACTGAGAAAGAAAACAAACGACGAGCTGATACAGAAGATGTTCGACATGAGCATCGAGAAGCTCAAGAAATAATCCCGTTATGAACATACTGAAAACCAGCGTACTTTCGCTCCTCATGGTGGCGAAAGCAGGGATCGCTATGTCCCAGAACGATAGCATTGCCAGCAACGACTCCATCACCTGGAACAAGGAACTGGACGGTATAGAGGTGAAGGCGCAGCGCCAGCTGATTAAGCAGGAGATAGACCGCATAGGCTACGATGTTCAGGCCGACGAGGAATCGAAAACGCTTACAGTCATTGACATGTTAAGGAAAGTACCTATGGTAACCGTTGACGGAGAAGGCAACATCAGCGTGAAGGGCAACAGCGACTTCAAGATATACAAAAACGGGCACTACGATCCCAACCTGTCGAAGAATGCCAAAGAGATACTGAAGGCTATGCCAGCATCGATGGTCAAGTGCATTGAGGTGATTACCGACCCTGGAGCTCGCGAAGATGCCGAAGGTGTAGACGCTGTACTGAACATTGTGATGAAAGAAACCTGCAAGATGCAAGGTGTGACAGGAAGTGTGTCTACGGCGTACAACACACTCAACCGTACAGATATCGATGCATCTATCACAGCCCAGATAGACAAGCTGATGGTTTCTGCCGATTACGGATACTTCAGACAGGCAAGACGTCAGATGCATTGGACGCAAGAGAACACCAGCACCTATAAAGATACTGGCAACACGATGAACAAATCATCAGACCAGACACAACCAGGCAATGTGCACTATGCTAATATCAATGCCAGTTATGACATCGATTCGCTGAACCTGCTGTCGGCCTCATTTGGCGGCTATTACTGCGACTTAAGGCAGGAAGGGTATATCCGCACAACGCTGACAGCGCCCTCTGGAGAGATTCTGCAAAGCTATCTGGGCACATTCCAAACACCAGACAAAACCTCTTACCAATCGTGGAACGGACGATTGGACTTTGAACATAAGACGCGACGAAAGGGCGAGCGACTGACTCTCTCGTATATGCTCGCCCTGACTCGCAATCACGGAGGACTGGAACACCGGTATTCAGAAAAGTATCATGCTCCGTTCAACTATACCGGCAAGATGATGACTGACAGTGAACGGTTCTTGGAACATACCTTCCAGATAGACTGGCTTCGCCCATTGGGTAAAGGTCATCAAGTGGAGATAGGTGCCAAGTATATCAATCGCAACAACCAGAGCGATGCCGTTCAGACGTTTTATGGCACCGACAACCAGCTGACAGATGAGTTTGAACATACCACCAGCGTATTGGCAGGCTATGCGGACTATCAATATAAAAAAGACCGATGGTCGGCACGAGCAGGGCTGCGCTATGAATACAGCTACATGAAGGGCAGCTACCCTGACGGGAAGGGTGAGCCATTCCACAAGCACCTGAGCGATTGGGTGCCTCAAGCCAGCATCAGATATCAGATGACGGATGCACAATCGCTGAAGCTAAGCTACACTACCAGCATCTCCCGTCCTGGCATCTCCTATCTGAACCCGATGGCATACACGTTGCCAGCCTCCGTACAGACAGGTAACAGCCATCTGTCAAGTGCCCACTCACAGCGCATCAGCCTGAACTATTCATATATCGGAAATAAGATCACTCTCCAGCTATCGCCCAGCTATAGTTTCTGTTCGGAAGGTATCGCAACGGTACAGACAGCACAAGGCAACGTGGTATACAGAACCTACGACAACATCCTGCAACGCAGAATTTTCTCGTTCAGTCAGTATATGCAATGGCAGCCCTTTAAGGGTACAACCATCATTGTGAACAACACCTTATATTATATGCACTACGGCAATCCTGAACAGGCGCTCAGCAATCATGGATGGTGTGACTATCTGTATGCCAGCCTGTCGCAACAGCTGCCTTGGAAATTGCGTCTGTCGCTGAGCGGAAGTACCGACATTGGCAGAGAACCTTCAGGCGTTTATGCTGTAGACTATCCTTGGAACTTATGCTACGCCAGCCTGCAGCGCTCGTTCCTCAAGGACAACAGACTCACCGTGAGTATCAGCATCCGCAATCCTTATAAGAAATTCATCCATACACGCACTGAAACAATTCATGGCGACTTCTTGCAATCGTCAAACCTATGGCAACGCACTCGCAGCATCGGCCTCTCCGTCTCTTATCGCTTCGGTTCGCTGAAAGCCAGCGTCAAGAAGGCGGCAACGAGCATTACCAACGACGACATGGTGGGAGGTATTTCAAAGGGATAGGTTATTTGTAGAGAGAGACCGATGAAAAAAAATGGAGGGTGCTTTAAACCTTTTACATTTGCCATCGTCAAAGAATCAGAAATCAGGATAACATTCAGGATAACAATTTAAATAAACAGGATAACAAATTAAAAAGTAATGACAATGAAAAAGATTGTATTAACATTAGTTGCCGCGATGGCATTTACGTTTAGCTTTGCAAAGAGTGATCAAGCTGACAAGCGTTTTGACATGAATTGTGACATCTACCGCCTAGCCGTCGTACTCGACTTGGACGATCGTCAGATGGACGCAGTAGAAGAAAATCTGGAAATCTTCAGCAACGAGATGAAGTCGCTGGCTACACTGAAGGGTCCACAGTTAAGATTCAAGATTCATCAGGCAGTCGTGAAGGATGCAAGACAGATGAGACAGGTGCTTAACGACAAGCAATTCCACGACTACATGCGCATCTTAGGAGTGACGCTTCGTAACAGAAATCTCTTAGCAAGGTGGTAAAGCAACCACAAAACGAAAAGAAAGCGGGCCGCAGGGTCCGCTTTTCTTTTGCTCCATCCGGTAGCAGTAATCTTGAGAAGTGGCACTAAAAAGGTTGAGAGAACGTACTAAAGAGGTTGGAAGGCCGTACTTAAAGTTCGTTCGTCGTCGATGAACGACAATTCACCGTCGATGAACGAGAATTCATCGTCGACGAACGAGAATTCATCGTCGAAGATTTGAGTTTTTCAAACTTTTTGCTTACCTTTGCACTAGAAACAAGGACACAAATAGTCCGCAAACATCATTTAACAACCCTAAAATCAATTAGTTAACATGTATGCCAAGTATATTAAAAAGGAAATAGCCGACCTGAACGGAACGGGACAGACGCAGGCTTATTACAAGATGAAGACGCAGGCCATGGGTCACGACGACTTTATTGACCTTTGCTGTCGGGAGGGAGCAATGCCTAGAGACGCCATTCTGGGTGTACTGACACTGATTCATGAGAAGCTGGCACTCAGCATGGCTGAAGGATACTCCGTGAAGATTGACGGTCTTGGCACTTTCTCGGCCAAGCTGGGTATGAGGGACGGCGTGCTGCCCGATGCCTTCGAACCAGGCGAAACCAAACATAACGTAAAAGCCATTAAGGTGACAGGCGTATCGTACAGACCAGACAACGAGCTGATAGCCGACACCGCCAGAAAATGCCATCTGGTGAAGGACGGCGAAAGCCGTATCAAGAAGCCTCAAACCACACTGGAAGAACGCACGGCGATGGCCAGAAAATATCTGGAACGGACGCCCATGATGAGAGTGATGGACTATGCAATGCTGACAGGACTCTCGCGAACAACCGCATCGATGGAACTACGCAAGATTGCTTCCGACCCCAACTCAGGTATTATATCGTTAGGCCAGAACAGCCAGAAATACTACACATTGCGCTTGAAATAAAAGAATCGGGCTCACCAAACGGTGAACCCGATTATCTTTTACTTTCACTTCGCTCACTTAACCACAATCTTCTTTCCATTCTGAATGCGGATGCCCTTAGAGGTGTTGGTCACCTTACGGCCCTGCAGGTCGTAGTTGTCAGCACTGGCAGCCTTTTCACGAACAGTATTGCTGATGGCTGTCACGTCTGACTTGGCGACGTGTTTAATTTCCAACTTAGTGGCAGTAGATGTCTGCATATCCCAAGTAAAACCACAACGGGTAGGCAGGAAGTTCTTGTCGGCATTGGTACGAACAAGGACGCTCTCCAGCGGTGTGACATTCTGCTTGGCAGGAATACCGTAACGACCCTCCTTAACCATGTTCTCCCAGCTACTGCCGAAGGTCACCATATTGCCTTTGTTGTCGCTCATGCGGACAGCCTTGAGCTCTGAGTCGAAGCTGAGCGCCTCGGTATTTTTCACCCGCAGATATTGCGATGTGGGCGAATAAATAAGGTAAGGCATGCCTGCGGTGATGCCCTCAGAGGTGCAGTCGACGAAGAGAAGGTTCAGCGTCTCGCCGTGCTGCTGGATGGCAGCCAGTCGCTCAACCCTGAGGTCCTTAGCCACTTCAGCCACTTGTTCGGCTGTCAGCGAGAAAGGCAGGCAGAGGGTGTTGTAACCAGCAAAGAAGTAGCGGTTCAGCTGTACGGTCTGCTCGCTACTCTGCATCAGTTCCATGTCCAGTTTGTTGCTGCTGGCATAGATATTCTTCACTCTGTTTTGTGCAACAGCCACAGTCGAAAGGGCCATTGTCAACGTCATTGCAAGTAGTAATTTCTTCATACGCTATTGGTTTAAAATGTTTAGTCTGTTGCAAATATACGAAAAATTCTATATAATTAGTATCAGATTTGGGAAGATTAACATATTTAAGCCCCAAATTTTCATTCTGAACCATAAAAAAAACTTAAAACTACAAGGCAACCAGTTGGAAAACCTTCTATAAGTTGTATCTTTGCAAGTCAATAGACAAAATAAATAAAAATTGCATGAAAAAACATTTATTACTTCTCGCTTTCTGTGCACTAAATGCTGTGGCACAGACGTCGGAGCCAAACCTGAAATGGGGAAAACCTACAGACGAAGAGCTTAACATGACAGAATATCCAAACGACAAAGATGCTGATGCTGTGGAACTTTGCCGATTGGTTGATGTCAACTACAACTGGGTGAATAACAGCTTCCGTGTCTATTATAGAGTCAAGTGTCGCCTTAAGGTTCTCAAGCCAGAGGGCAAACACGTAGGCGACCAGTCTATCTCCATCCATACTGGCGAAGGTAATCACAGATACGAAATAGTGGCAGGCTTGAAGGCCGCAACCTATAATATGGAAAACGGCAAGATGGTGAAAACCAAAATGGAGAGTTCGATGGTTCATGAAGAGCAACTTGACAAGACCACAAAACTGATAAAGTTCAGCCTTCCTCAAGTACGCGTGGGTAGCGTTATAGAATATGAGTACCGCATTGAAAGTGATTACTTCTATAACCTGCGTGACTGGTATGCCCAGAAAAACATCCCCGTGGTCTATTCTAAATACGAGCTCGCTGTACCTGAATGGTTTTCTTTCAATATAGACCAGACTGGTATGAACCAACTGGAGTATAAAAACAATAGCACTTCGATGGCCATTGGCGATACACACCTAAACGTCAAAGAAGATATTTTTATTGCCAGAAACCTGCCTGCGCTTAAAGACGACGACTATGTGTGGTGTGCAGAGGACTATGGCACGAAGATCACTCATGAACTTAAAGGCATCTACGTGCCTGGTGCGGTATACAAGGACTATACATCGAAGTGGGAAGACATTGACAAGACACTGCTTGAAGACGATGAGTTCGGAGGAAGAATTAAGAAGAGCAGTCCACTGAAAGATGAGATACTCTCAGCAGGAATACCAGCCATCAGCGACCCACAAGAGCGAGCAGCAGCATGCTGGCAAATGCTGAAAAAGAAAGTAAAATGGAATGGCGACTATGCTTTCTGGGCCAAATCGGGAAGCAAAGTACTGAAAGAAGGAACAGGCACTAATGCCGACATCAATTTTCTGTATATCAACATGTTGCGCGATGCCGGCATCGAAGCTTACCCTGTTGTGATGCGACTACGCAATCATGGTCGGTTACCTTTGTCGCATGCCAGTCTGAAATATCTCTCTTCATTTGTAGTCGGCATACAACTCAACGACACAACGGCTACTTACATGGATGCCTCAGTGGAAGATGGCTACCTCAACGTATTACCACCACGTCTGCTGACGGAGATGGCTCGTACGGTGCGCAAGGGCAAACAGGGAGAATGGGTGAACTTGCTGAAGAATGCGCAGTCAGCTGAGACCACCATTATTCAGGCAACTATCAATGACGAAGGTATCATCAGCGGAAGCAAACAGACCAATTGCGTTGGCGAAGCAGCAGCCAGCCTCAGAAAGAAGTGGAGAACGGCAAAAGATAGCATTGACGTCATACACCAGATGCAAGAAAGAGACGAGATGGAGATTACCCAGTACCAAATAGAGGGACGTCACGACTTTTCCCCAACGGTGCGCGAAACTATCAATTTCACTAAATCGTGTACCACGGCTGGCGACCTGATCTATCTGAATCCGTTAGTCTTCGTCCCTTGGCAGAAGAATCCTTTCACCACTGATACGCGCAATCTGCCTGTAGAGTTTCCATATAGCCAGCGCGAAAATCTTAACGTGACGCTTACAATTCCTGAAGGTTGGGAAGTGGAAGAAGTGCCTCAGCCCATCATTCTGAAATTCGATGGTATTACAGCACGTATCGGCATACGACAAATGGATAATGTATTACTGACACAATACAGCCTGAACACTAAGCGCACTTTCTTCTCACAGCAACAATATCAGGATCTGAAGAGTTTCATCGACAAACTGATTGAGAGCAACAAGAAAATCATCACATTGAAGAAGAAGCCATGATTTTAAATAGTATGAGAAAGTTTTTATTATTCTTTGCTTTCTGTGCATTAAATGCTATGGCACAGACGTCAGAGCCCAACCTGAAATGGGGAAAACCTACAGACGAAGAGCTTAACATGACGGAATATGCCGACGACAAGGAAGCCAGGGCCGTCGTGCTCTGTCATCTGACATCCGTCAACTATACGATAGACCTATATAACTATCTGGTGGACTATCAGGTTAAGAAACGTATCAAAATTCTGAAAGATGAAGGAAAAAGCTATGCCAATATCAGCATTCCATACATCAACAACACGAAAGAGGAATACGGCATTGAATCCATCGAGTCATTCAAGGCGACAGCCTATAACGTCGTGAATGGCAAGGTGGTGAAAACGAAAATCGGTAAGAATCAGATACACACGGAGCGCATTGATGAAGACTATATGCTGGCAAAGGTTGCCATACCCCAAGCGATGGCTGGCACAGTGATAGAGTATGAATATACGCTCCACAGCAACGTATTCTTCCACATCTACGACTGGGATGCCCAGGAAGAGATTCCTGTCATGTTTGCCCAATACAGGCTGGAGATTCCTGCCCTCTTCATATTCAACGTAGAAACGAGCGGTATTCAGCTCCTCAAGAGTTTTCAATCGACAGGCACTCTCACCTATAATACTTCCAGCGACAATATGTCGAGACCGTCTTCCTGCAAGACGAACATCTACCTTTGCACAGGACGTAATCTGCCCGCTCTGAAAAAGGATGACTATGTGTGGAACGAACGCGACTATATAACCAAAGTCACCGCAGAACTGAAAAGCTATGCATCATCGGGAGGAAGCTATCGTGAAGTGAAGAAGACATGGGAACAGGCTGATAACATCCTTATGCAACATCCAGAATTCGGCTCACGACTAAACGATCACAGCAAGTTCCGCGACGAACTTGCCACCGCAGGAATTGCCGGGATGACAGATTTAAAGGAAAAGGTGGCAGCAACATTCAGGATACTGCGCCAAAAGCTGGCATGGAACGGTGAATATGAATTGCTGGCACATCCTGCCTCGGAAGTCATCAAAAAAGGAAGCGGCACAAGTGGTGACCTGAATATGATGCTAATCAACATGCTTGGAGATGTTGGCATACAGGCATACCCCGTTGTCATGAGCACTCGCCGTCACGGTCGTCTGCCACAGACTTATCCCAGTCTGAACAAACTCAACACCTTCATCGTTGCCGTGCCCAATGGAACTTCTTGGCTGTATCTCGATGCGTCATCAGCTGAAGGTTACATTAATGTATTATCTTCCAATCTCTATGTTGAACGTGCCCGTCTTATTCAGAAAGGGAAGCCAAGCCAATGGGTGAATCTACAGAATATAGGTGATGCCAGAAGCCTGATTACAGTTGTCGGCTCAATTTCACCAGAAGGAAAAATGAGCGGTGAACAGACTGCTTCCTACTCTGGCAATGCTGCCGCCAATGAGCGGAGAGCTTTCCATGCGGTCAGCGACAGTGCGGCATTTATAACCAAGAAGGCGACGGATTACGGTATAGAGATAAATAGTTGTCAGATGACAGGACATCGTGAATACGCAGAAAATGTAAAAGAGGTGATTAAGTTTACCAAGCAGGGGGAAGTCGCCTCCGACCATATCTATATCAATCCCTTTACGGAATTCCCCATTCGCAACAACCCCTTCATGGAGGCAGAGCGATTGTTACCAGTGGAATTTCCCTACAAGCAGACGTTCAGTATGACCATCCGTCTTGCACTACCGAAAGGATGGACTTTGGAAGAAAAGCCGAAAAATACAAGAATCACGACTGCTGACAAGAGTATTAGCGGTCATTTCCTCTATGAAGAAACTGACGAACACCAGCTGTCTATCCAAATTCAATTCCGCTTGAGCAGTGTGACATACTACAAGAGCCAGTATGAAACATTACGTCAGCTATTCGACCTGTTCTCCAATCGGAGCAAGGACATGTTGGTACTCAAGAAAATTTAAGCAAGAAAGCATGAGAAAGTTATTTTTTATAGCACTACTGCTGACAACTATCCTGCACGCCACAGCACAGAATGCTGTCGTAGAAGAGTCCTTGACTGAAGTGGAATGCATCAGCCCTACACATGCCATCATTCGTTTCAAGGAAGTGACAACCATTCTCAACGAACATGGAGCAAACCTTGCAACTTTCGTCTGTTCTTGCAACAAAAACGATAAGTTGACGCGTTTTAAGGGACAAGTGATGGATGCCGATGGGCACGTGATTCGAAAGTTCAAGGAGAGTGAGTTGAAGCGGACAGAATACTCGCAGTATCTTGCCGTCGACGACTATAAGATGTATCTTGACTACACACCACCAGTCTTTCCCGTCACCATCACCTATGAGTGGACGACGGAAAGCCACGACGATGTGATAGAGTTCCCCCGTTTCTGTCCACAGACAGACTATGATATCAGCGTCAAGAAGGCTATCTATCAATTGACGGTCCCCAAGGATCTTTCCATCCGACATGCACTGTTGAATATCGACAAAGCAGTGACAATGTCAGATGATGGAAAAACACTTACCCTCGAGCTCGACGACCTACCGCCCATCAAACAAGAACCTTATGCCAGACCCCTACGAGAACGGTTGCCGATGGCTTACTTTGCACCTACGGACTTCATCTACTACGGTACAAAAGGCAGTTTAAGCAGCTGGGCCGACTATGGCAAGTGGGAATACAGTCTCATCAACGGACGTGAGGCCTTGCCAGAGGACGTCCGGAGGGAAATCCACCAGTTGACTGACGGTCTAAAGACCGACCGCGAAAAGGTGGCAGCCCTCTATAAGCATTTGGAAAAGACCACACGCTATGTGGCTGTCCTGCTGGGAATCGGTGGTCAGCAGCCTGCCCCTGCAGCAAGTGTTTGCAAGAGTGGCTTTGGCGACTGCAAAGGACTTTCGAACTATATGCGCGCCATGCTGAAAGAGGTAGGCATCTTATCAAATTACACGACCATTAGCACGACCAATCGTCGTCTTCTCCACGATTTCGCTAGCGCAGGACAGTTGAATCATGTCATCCTGAAAGTGCCACTCAAAGGTGACACATTATGGTTGGAATGTACAAATCCGCAATTACCCTTAGGCTATATTCATGAAGACATCGCTGGACACAATGCTATTGTAATCAGCGAGAAAGGTGGGGAGTTTGTACAGTTGCCCGTCTATGCTGACAGCGTCAACTTGTTACATCAGGACATTAGTATCAACCTGTCTGGAGAAGGTAGTGCTGACATCAGCCTATCCCAAACCGCCTACTATAGAGAATACGAGAAGCGGCTACCTCTGCTCACAATGGGCAAGCAGGATTTTCAGCGCACCTTGCTTCAAATGATGAGAGTTCCACAAGCCGTTATCAGTAAATCCGGCATAAAGGAAAACAAAGGAAATGTGTCTCTATCGTTAAGCACAGACATAACAAGCAGGGGCTATGCCACTGTGACAGGCCAAAGACTATTCGTCCCATTATTTCCCATGCGCTTAGGATTCAACTCACCTAACACAAACAAGGAAAGGACAGAGGATCTTTATATTGCGAATGGTTGGCAGGATGAAAGTATCATCACATTAACGATTCCTGAAGACTATAGCGTTGAGGCAAAGCCAAAAGACATCACCATAGAGAAACCATTTGGTACGTTTTTCTTCCATCTCTCCCAACAAGAGAATACAATAAAGGCGGAATATCGCTTGCTACTGAAAAAGGGATCTTACGACAAATCGCTCTTTGCCGACCTTTCCGAATTCATTAAACAAATAGGTAAGGCCTACGCTCAGAAAGTAGCACTTAAGAAAAAATGAAATACACGTCGTCCTTCCTTGTTTTGCGTTTACGACAATAGTTTTTTGAACGAAAATTTGGCAATGTCAAGAAAAAAGCGTAACTTTGCAACAGTAACTAAAATCACTTATGGACGACGAAACTAGAGACGACATTTTAGAAAACACAGAGAGCCCAGAGGCTTCGGAGAATGTGGAGAACACGGAAAACGCTGATACTCCAGAAAACTCTGAAGCGCACTCTGACTATAAACCCGTAAACCGTTTTGACGCTGCTGCCGTACATCACTTGAGCGGCATGTATCAGAACTGGTTCTTGGACTATGCCAGCTACGTCATTCTGGAACGTGCCGTTCCACACATTGAAGACGGTCTGAAGCCCGTTCAGCGACGCATTCTGCACTCGATGAAGCGCATGGACGACGGACGATATAATAAGGTGGCGAACATTGTGGGACACACTATGCAGTTTCACCCTCACGGCGATGCCTCGATAGGCGACGCGCTGGTACAAATGGGACAGAAGGACCTGCTGGTGGATACACAGGGAAACTGGGGAAACATTCTGACTGGCAACAAAGCGGCAGCACCCCGTTACATCGAGGCCCGCCTGTCCAAGTTCGCTCTGGACACTGTCTTCAATCCAAAAACCACAGAATGGCAGATGTCGTACGACGGACGCAACAAGGAACCTATCACGCTACCCGTGAAATTCCCATTGTTGCTGGCTCAGGGTGCTGAGGGTATTGCCGTAGGATTGTCATCGAAGATACTGCCTCACAACTTTGTAGAGATATGCGATGCTGCCATCAGCTATCTGCACGGCGAGGAGTTCCACCTGTATCCTGACTTCCCAACAGGTGGCTCGATAGACGTGTCGAAATATAACGACGGACAACGCGGAGGCGTGCTGAAGGTACGTGCGAAAATTGAAAAGCTGGATCCCAAGACACTGGTGATTCGCGAGATACCATTCTCGAAGACCACAGAGACACTAATAGATACCATCCTGAAGGCCATAGATAAGGGCAAAATCAAGGCACGCCACGTAGAAGACCTGACGGCCGCAAAGGTGGAGATACAAGTACAACTGGCTCCTGGCGTATCGAGCGATAAGACGCTGGACGCCCTCTATGCTTTCTCGGATTGCGAAATCAACATATCGCCCAACTGCTGCGTGATTGAGGACAACAAGCCCCAGTTCCTGACGGTTAGTGATGTATTGCGACACTCAACAGAACGAACCAAGGACTTGATTCGACAGGAACTGGAAATCCGCAAGGGTGAATTGCTGGAACAGTTGCACTTTGCATCGCTGGAGAAGATATTCATTGAGGAGCGTATCTATAAAGACAAGAAATTCGAACAGGCACCCACGATTGATGCTGTCTGCGAGCATATCGATGAACGACTGACGCCCTACTATCCGCAGATGGTACGCGAGGTAACAAAGGACGACATCCTGAAACTGTTGGAAATCAAGATGCAGCGCATCCTGAAATTCAATAAGGATAAGGCTGACGAAATGATGGCCAGAATAAAGGCCGAGATAGAGGAAATTGACCGCGACCTGGCTAATCTGACTGAGGTGACAGCCCAGTGGTTCCAGTTCCTGAAAGATAAGTACGGCAAGGACCATCCACGCATGACGGAGATTCGCAACTTCGACACCATCGAGGCTACCAAGGTGGTAGAGGCCAACCAGAAGCTCTACATCAACCGTCAGGACGGATTTATAGGCACAGGACTGAAGAAGGACGAATTTGTATGCAACTGCTCGGACATCGACGACATCATCATATTCTATAAGGATGGTAAGTTCAAGGTGGTCAGAGTGGCCGACAAATTGTTTGTAGGCAAGAACGTGATGTGGCTGGGTGTGTTCAAGAAGAACGACCAGCGCACCATCTACAATGCCGTTTATCGCGATGGACGCAAGGGATACTATTACATCAAGCGATTCAACGTGCCCAGCATAACGCGCGACAGAGAATACGACCTGACAATTGGTACTGAGGGCTCGCGTGTGCTCTACTTTACAGCCAATCCAAACGGTGAGGCTGAGATTATCAAGGTAACACTCGACCCAGCACCCAAGCTGAAACGCATCTTCTTCGACAAGGACTTCTCGGAAGTGCTGATTAAAGGACGTGCGGCAAAGGGTAATCTGCTGACAAAATACCAGGTGCATCGCATAGGACTGAAGAGCCACGGACACTCTACATTAGGCGGACGCAAGGTGTGGTACGACCCGGATGTGAACCGACTGAACTACGACGAGCACGGACAATTGCTGGGCGAGTTTAACGATGGAGACCAGATACTGGTAATCCTGAAGAATGGCGACTACTATCTGTCTGGATTCGATCCCAACGTGCACTTTGAGGACAACATCGCTCATCTGGAGAAATACGAGCCGGATAAGGTGTGGAGTTGCGTACTGTTTGATGCCGATAACCAAGGCTATCCATACGTGAAGCGATTCCTCATGGAAGCATCGAAACGAAAGCAGAACTATCTGGGTGAGAATCCTAGTTCGCAACAGATATTGCTGACAGACACTGTCTACCCACGTCTGCAGGTGACCTATGGCGGCAACGATGAGTTCAGAGGAAAGGAGGAGATAGACGTGGAGCAGTTTATTTCCGTCAAAGGATTCAAGGCGAAGGGTAAGCGACTGACCACTTGGCAGGTGGAAAGCATCGAAGAACTGGAGCCTACACGATTCCCAGACCCTGTGGAGACGGGTGAAGACCCAGAGGAGGAAGAAGAAAACCTGGATCCGGACGCTGGCAAGAGTCAGCAACAGGTGTTAGACGAACTGACTGGACAACTAAACCTATTCCCCAATGAAGAAGACTAAGTGCCTGCTCATAGTGTTGCTCGTCCCATTCGTTACGCTACTTGCGCAACCTGATAACTCGCAAAAGGTCATCACCAGGAGTACGATGGTAGGTTTGGGCCGTACCAACATTCTGGACACCTACCTTTCGGCTGAGCACTTCAAAGGAAATGGCATGTCGTTTTTGTCGACAGTAGAGCGCCAAAGGGATGGGCACAGATGGTCGACAATCATTGAGCACGAAGCCAACCTGTCGACAGTGGATGACCGTGCCAACTCCAAGAAAGAACTGGAGGGTGCCTATAATTTCTATTGGGGCAAGCTGTATAGCTGGTATCTGTTTGGACAACGGCTAAAATTGCAAGCTGGCGGAGTGGTCAATGCTTCAGCAGGATTTATTTATAACACATCGAACTCCAACAACCCAGCACAGGCTCGTCTGCATTTGAACCTGATGCCGACAGGCGTGGCAAGCTATCATTTCACACTGTTCAACAGGAAGATGGTGGCCCGCTACGAACTGAACCTGCCATTGGCTGGCATTCGATTCTCACCCAACTACGGGCAGTCGTATTACGAAATATTCTCACGTGGCGATTATGACCACAATGTGGTGCCCACTACATTTGTATCGGCTCCTGAATGGCGTCAGATGCTGACAGTGGACGCTAATATCTCCAAAAACATAACACTACGCATAGGCTATTTGGGCAACATGCAACAGGCTAAAGTCAACGACCTGCGCCAGCATGTCTATACCCATCGGTTGCTCATTGGCATCACCAAACGTTTCAGTATCATTCCTCACTCACTATGAAAAAATTCTTCGTGTTTATTGCTTCCATCTTCCTGCTTGCTTCATGTGTTGATACTGAAGAACAGCCCGATACCCCCACCGGCAATTTCGAGGCTCTATGGAAAATCATAGACGAGCACTATTGTTTCTTTGACTATAAGCAACACGACTACGGACTCGACTGGAACAATGTCTATAATAAATATAAGGTACGCGTGAGCGACAAGATGTCGGATACACAGCTATTTGAAGTGCTATGCGACATGCTTGCTGAATTGCGCGACGGACATGTTAACCTTTATTCGTCGTATGATGCTGGACGTTATTGGACTTGGCACGAAGCCTATCCTAAAAACTATAGCGACACACTGGAGCGACACTACTTGGGGACTGACTATAAGATATCTGGAGGTATGGAATATCGCGTGCTCGACGACAACATCGGATACATTCGGTACGCCTCGTTTCAATATCCTGTTGGAGAAGGGAACCTGAACGACTGCCTTTCATACCTGAGTCTGTGCAGAGGACTTATCATTGACATTCGCAACAACGGCGGTGGTGACATGACGATGGCAGAAAGGTTGGCAGGACGATTCGTACAAGAAAAGACGCTGGTGAGCTATATGCAACATAAGACTGGAACAGGGCATAACGACTTCTCGTCACTGGAACCTCGGTATCTGGAACCTTCCAGCAAGATACGATGGCATAAACCTGTCTGTGTGCTGACCAACCGCTCTGTCTATAGTGCTGCTAACGACTTTGCCGTTATGATGCATGCGTTACCCAATGTAAAACTAGTGGGCGACCATACGGGAGGCGGAAGCGGATTACCCATGAGCAGCAGCTTGCCCAATGGATGGGGCGTACGATTCTCAGCCTGTCCTATGTACGACAAAAACAAGCAGCACACTGAATTTGGCATCAATCCAGATGTGAATGTGGCACTCAACACCGACGACATTAATCGTAATATCGACACAATAATTGAAACAGCAAGAAAAATAATTGCCAATTAATGCTGATAATTGACTTTTATTTCGTACCTTTGCATCCGCAAAGCTAAGACAGAGCGCTTGTGGCGGAATTGGTAGACGCGCTAGACTTAGGATCTAGTGTCTCACGACGTGCAGGTTCGAGTCCTGTCAGGCGCACAAAATAATGCTAGGTCGGCATAGCTCAGCTGGTTAGAGTATCACCTTGACATGGTGGGGGTCCTTGGTTCGAATCCAAGTGTCGACACAAAAAAGAATTCCAAACCACTCTTTTGTGATTTGGAATTCTTTCTTCTTTATTTCTTTTCTGCCTTGGGTACGTATCGTACCATCAGCGTGGGTTTGTACGTGTTCTCAAGAATGACGGAAATAATTCCATCGGAAGCATCGAAATTGGCTACCTTGTGATCGTCCTTCAAGATAGGACAGTCAGGCCAGGCATCAAGTTCTTTTTCCAACCCGTCACGTAACTGTTGCCACAACTTTCGTGTACTGTCGTTAGTGGAAACTAAGTATCTTTCCTGTACTGCCTGCAACTTTTCATCCTTAAAAGCTACCAACACACGATAACGCTCTGCTGTATTAGCAAACACGATAGTATGTCCGCTATCAGAGGCTGCTGAGTCAACGACAAAGCCACGAGCTAACATTGAGTCTACCATCTGGCTAGTTGGTAGCGAAAACGCTAATCCGCGATAATTAAATGCCTTCTTGTCATCTGAACAAGACATTAGAAATACCAAGGCAAATAGGAATAACACGATTTTTTTCATTGGGGGAAAGGAACTATTTAACGTTACCAACCTTGATGAGATACTCACCAATCTGAACAGCATTCAATGCAGCACCCTTACGAATCTGATCGCCAGAAAGCCAGAAGGTCAGACCATTCTCGTCTGAAAGATCCTTACGAACACGACCTACATATACATCATCCTTACCAGCTGTCTCCAAAGGCATGGGGTAAACAAGATTAGCAGGATCGTCGACCAACGTACAACCTGGAGCTGCAGCAATGGCTTTTTGTGCCTCTTCTACACTGATGGGGCGCTTTGTCTCAATCCATACAGACTCCGAATGGCTGCGCAACGAGCTGACACGAACACACATAGCCGAGCATTTGGCATCAGTATGCATAATTTTCTGCGTCTCATTGTACATCTTCATTTCTTCTTTCGTATAACCATTGGGCTGGAACACGTCAATCTGAGGTATGACATTATAGGCCAACTGATGAGGGAATTTCTTGATAGTCTTCACCTCACCATCTTCTACCATCTCCTTGTACTGCTGTTGCAGCTCTGTCATAGCAGCAGCACCTGCACCAGAAGCACTCTGATAGGAAGAAACATGGATGCGCTTGATATGAGATAATTTCTCCAGAGGCTGGAGCACAACAACCATCATGATTGTAGTACAGTTAGGATTGGCAATAATACCGCGGGGACGCTTCAGCGCATCCTCGGCATTACACTCAGGAACAACCAAGGGTACATCATCGTCCATACGGAAAGCACTGGAATTGTCTATCATAACACAACCATACTTCGTAATAGTATCAGCAAACTCCTTACTGGTTCCTGCACCTGCTGAGGTGAAGGCTATGTCTATATCCTTGAAATCGTCATTATGCTGCAAAAGCTTCACTGTCAACTCTTTGCCGCGGAAGGTATATTTAGTACCTGCTGACCGCTCTGAGCCAAACAATACCAGTTCGTCCATTGGGAAATTTCTCTGGTCCAGAATTCGCAAAAACTCCTGACCTACAGCACCTGAGGCGCCCACAATTGCTACTTTCATAAGTCTACTTCTTTTCCTTAGTTATACTTTTCAGCATGCAAAGGTACAAATAAGTGTCTGAAAAACCAAAAGAAAACGGATAAATCTATTCATAGTCGCTTCTCATAAGCCTTCTATGAATATTTATCCGAAACTTATAATATATGAAATATAAAAAAATTCTGCCTTATTGCATAGTATAGCCCTTACGCAAGAGATTACATTGAGTAACTATATTAAAGAAACCATTGACAAACAATCCCTTTTCCTTAAGATTAGCCACATCAGTGGCAGAAAGAATAATTCTATATATGGTTGCTTCCTTAGCAATTGTAGCACATCCCCAATCGTTAAGCTCGTTATCATTACCTTCCAGTGTAGTATCTGTACCATTATAAATGGTCTTAAATTGCCAGAAAGAAATCTCTGGATTACTAGTATCTGTGGTAAAAACAAACTCAATTTTGTCACCCTCTAAAGCATTTGCAAATTTACTTGCTTCAACTACAAAGCCATTTTCCCAATTACCAAACACACATTTCCCTGTCCATATAGGAGATGATTCCCAAACAGCATTATCAGGAGTAAGATAGATACTCTTGATTTTCAAAGTTGTTGGTTCCTCTGTCTGAAGAGCTACCTCACTAACTGCTTTCACATTCTGACCATCGAAATTGCATTTTAACGATGTAATGCCTTTTCTTCCAAGAGTCTTCAGCTTATCAGAAATCATAATCTGGGTCGCTACTTTTGTCGGCTCAGCAAATTCAAAAGTGATAGATTCATATTTTGACCAGTCAACAGGTAAGTTTTGCTTTTTAACTGACCCAACTAATCCTCCCCAAGCAAGAGAATTGTAAGTTATACTACCATCAATATTTTTATCTATACTTTCGTGAATATTCCAAGTACTATTGAATTTGGAAGTAAGGTTCATGTCATCTTCTGCATTAGGCGCTAGTCCACAAGAAACAAGCAGGGAACATGCAAAAAAAAGGAAAAGTTTCTTCATAATACTATAGTATACATTCATAATGATTAGTAAAACAATTAATGCAAGAGCATTTTTAGCAATCGCTGTGCAAAGATAACAACTTTCTTTTAAATAATAGCATTTTTTTTCCTAAAAATGAAGGAACCCTCTCATCATTGCTGACGAAAGGGCTTCTCTTCTTGAAAAGTGGCGGCCTCCTACTCTCCCACATTG